>JBBRWD010000021.1:0-85695 GCA_038249465.1 Limisphaerales bacterium
CCTTCGAATACCTGCTGGCCATCGCCACCCACCCCGCGGCGGTCAAGCTGGTCCCGCAGGCGTGGTTGCCGTGGAATTATCCCAAGTCGGGGATGACGCCCGACACCAGTTGAGGCAGCAGTGGTTCCGCCACCCGCGGGCGCTGGCTCCCGCGCCAGCAAAGGACATCGCTTTCGCGTCCGCCGATATTTCCGAGAATTTTGGCCTTACGCATGCTTGCCGAGGCAACACGATCATCTCTCAGTGATTTTATGTCGTCTGCATACAGAATGCCCGTAATCGCGCTTCGCTCAAGGAACTGTGAACCACCACCTTTTGTTGCTTTCAGGTAAGCCTGACTGCGCTCTTCAATAGCATCAGTGAGGTGCAGCATTCGTTCAGCAAAGTCACCAACTTGATCCGGAGTCCCTTGGGCGTACCGCTGCAATTTGTCGGCAATAGTTGCTAGCTCTGGATTAAACACTCGTTTGCGGCAAACCTTTTCCAGAAACTTCTGACTGATTTCCAGCAGGAGAAGGTATTCCCAAAATGCCGTCATCGTGTGTTCTCGGGTTCCTTGTTCCAAGGACTGTAACAACACAGCTTTCAACTTACGCAGTTGAAAACCCTCTGGATTCAAGTCCAAAACAAGGTTGCGCGTGTCGGCTCGCACCTTGTTTCTCACCTGGAAGAACAGCGCGGTCTTTCCAGACCCTTTGCGCCCAGCGACGATACGAATTTCTCCACGCAGCACTCGTTGATATTCGTCAGTTTGCAGGTAGTAGGCATCAAGCTCCGTAAACTCATTCTCAGCGGCGCTCGCTCCTACGAATAGCTCATCGAGTACGCCGTGGCGTTCCATCCCGACGACTGATTCCTCTTGTTGGAAACGTTCAGTAATCTGCGGGGCAAACTCAGCGATGAAGGGATTTATCGAATCGACACTTGTGAACGACCTGACATGATCGCGTAGGTCGAGCGGAATGGGTTCATCTCCAGCTTGCAGCAGTAAAGTCGCCTTTGCCATTCCGTGCGCCAATCCTGCGACAAACGCACATCGCAAATTGTGAGCTTTCTCACCAACCCTGTTTGATGATAGCAGCGGAAGCACGACACCGTGTGATGCTGCAACATTATCAATCGCGTCTCTGACCGACAAACGCCCATGCTCCTCTGGATCGAAGGAACGGTAGAATAGTCGCGCCTGCTTCTTGAGCCTGGAGAAAATATGAATTTCCGCCTCTGTTTTTTCTCGTGGAGCAATGACGTACACAGGCGCTTTACGGTTGATCGCGGCGGCAGCGTATGAGAGTGGGGTGAGATCATTAAGTGCGCAGAGGAAGTCCGAGAGTTCGTGCGCGGGGCTGTATTTGGTGTATCCTAGCGTATCAAAAATTCCGACCTCACGAGCTAGGCCGCCATCTGGAGTGATGGCCTCATTTAGCACGAGAATCGCCCGCTTCTTTACGCCAATGGCGTAGCCGATCTCATACACGACATTGAAGTTCAGACGGGTTATGTCTGCAATCAAGAAAGACGTGGATTCTATCTGATTCAGGATCGGATCAACCAGACAGCGACCAGGAATATCATTTGCCTCCCAAATTTTGAGGCTCAAGGAGGGTCTCTTGACGCGCATTTGTTGGATGCACGCTCTCAGGCCCGCGCTGATCTCAGATGGGTACGATGGATATGCCACGAAGGCACTCAGTGAGCTACGGGTGTTTGCATTCATTTGCTAGTATAAGAGGCAATCAATATGTCCCCCCCCTTTTGCGGATGGCAGCACCTTGGGCAGCATGAGGTGAACCGAGGCGGGTTTGGCAGGGCTGGCGGGATGGCGTGGCGGGGGCGAGGGCCGTGTAGATTTTCAGGCTGGTGTCCTGGGGGCGGTAGGTGCCCCATTTGTCCACGTCCATGCCCTAGACGGCGAAGAAGGCTCCCAGCTCGCTCCGCTGCGGAGAGCAGAGATGTCCGTCTGAGCAAAAGGCATTGGTGCGGGTCAAAGTTATTGCACGCCCATCGCCTTGAACACCGCGTCCACCGGGTCGGCGTAGAAGCTGGTCTGGAACTTGGCAAACAGCTCGCCGGGGATGGTCGGGATGTCGGTCACGCTGGCCATCGGCAGCAGGATGCGTTTACCACCGGCGTCGAAGGCGACCTGCATGGACTGCGCCAGGTTCTCCACGGGTACCAGGTTGCCGCCCAGGCTCATGCTGCCCAGGATGACCATCTGCGTCTGGATCGGCTTGCCCAGGACGGCGGAGCATAGCGCCACGAAGGTCGCCAGGGTCATCGCCGTGGTCGGGCCGCTGTTGTGCAGCTCGACGACGTGAAAATGGTAGTCGTGCTCGCCCGGCTTGATCGAGGCACTGACACGCGAGGCGTTGGCCCGGAAGTAGTCGAAGCCGACCTTCACCCCCTCCTTGGCTCCGCCATGCGAGCCGAGGCCGGACAACTTCAGCCCCCCGTTGCCAGGCGTGACCTGAGTCTCGACCCGGTAGAGGCCCAGGAGTCCGCCGCTGCCGGTGCCGACGATGTGGAGCACGCCAGGGTTCATCGGCCCATCCGAGATCAACGATCCGCCGCCTTGTTCCGGCACGCTGATGAACTTCTCCTCGTTCGTCTCCAGGTCGATGTAGCTGAAGTGGACATCATAAAACTCCATGCCGCCGATCTTCTTCAGTTGCTCCTTTACGCGGCGGCGAACCTCCAGCGCGTATTCCAGGCAGCGGCGGACGGCCTCCTTGTCGTACTCCTCGTGCGGGTAGAGCAACTTCAGCAGGCCCGACACTGTGCGCTTCACGGCGATGGTATCCCGCTGGTTCAAATCCCGACCGAGCTTGAAGAACTTGTTGATGGCGTCGGCGTAGGTGCGCTTGCGCATCTCGCGCATGAACTCGGCCAGGTAATCCACGATCATCCCGTATTGGTTCGTGAAGAACTCCGGGCGCATCTTCGGGATTTCCCAGCCGGGAACATAGGCGTGGAACCGGTCGAAGAACGCCGTGTCGATCATGGTTTCCGGGAACGGCGCGAGCAGATGGCTCGTCTTCACCAGCGTATCCACCGGCTGGTTGATGTTGCCGACGAAGACCATCGAGGCGTAGGCGTTCACCGCATCCTTGCCACGGGCGAATGATCCCGACGCCATGTAGTCCTTCATGATCTGGACGCCGTCCTTGTCCTTGAACGAGATGCCCGCGACCTCATCGAACGCAACCACATCCCACAAGCCTACCAGGCCGACGCGCCTGCTGCTCATGTTGTAGAACAGGTTCGCCACGGTGGTCTGACCGCCCGAGATCAAGATGCTGTTCGGGCTGATTTCCTTGTAGATATGGCTCTTGCCGGTGCCGCGTGGGCCGAGTTCGCAGAGGTTGTAGTTGTTCTCCACCAGCGGGACCATCCGGGCCAGCAGGTGCCACTTCACCCGATGGTCGAAGTTGGTCGGCTCCATCCCGGTCGAGCGCAGCAGGACATCCAGCCATTCGTCCTCGGTGAACGCCCTGCGCCCGGTGAAGAACGCCTCCATGTCCATGTTCGGCATCTGAATCGGCTTCAAGTCCTCGATGACGAACGGCGACGACTTCTGCCCTTCCTCGTAAAAGTAATGCAGCGTGACGATGCACCAGATGCCGCCCGCCAGCAGCTTCTCGTATTTCTTCACGAACAGGCTGCTGACCTCGATTTCCTTCGTGCCCAGGTTGGACAGCATCGCCTCATACACGTCGCGCTTCTCATTCAACGTGACGGTTATCTTGTCGATGATCTTGAGGCTGCCCCGCTCCCGGATGGTGGACTTCACCTTCTCGGCTTCATCGGGCCGGACGTAGTTCTCCGCCAGGATTCGTTTCACCGTCTTCAACCCATCCTGAATCACCTGCTCGTCGTTCGTGGCGCAGTGCGAGCCGAGCAGGTACTCCAGGACGTAAACGGGCACGTTCGCGCCTTCCTTCACCAGCTTGGTGAGGTCTTTGCGCACGACCCTCCCGGCGAAGTGCCGGTTGAGCAGATCGTCCAGATTGCGGTCGTTGGTATTGGGAATGGCTTCAGAAGTCATCGGTAAAGGCCCTGTCGATGGCAACCTCAACGCTCTGCTGCTCGATGCCAGTCTCGGCCTCGCGGAGCACCAGGCGGTAAGGTTTGCGTTTGTCGTATGGACGGTCCAGCAGGATGAGCGACACCCACTTCTTCCGGTCGTTCATGTTGTCGGAGGCACTGTCGAACGTCACCGTCTCGATATTCGTGACGGCCTCGTCCCCGTCGTAAATCGCCACCTTCAGCGTGATGGCTTTCACCCGGTCGCTCACCGCCTCGGTCTGGAGCAACTCGAACCGATGGCGCGGCGTGGTGATCTTGTGGCTGGTACCCAGGACGTGAACCGCGACCTGCTTGCTCTTGGTGGTCGGCGCGGCCTTGCCCCGAATGTGCTTCACTTCGATGACGGGCACCACGACCTCCTGGAGCATGGCCCCGCCGTGGATGAACCGGGCACCCCCGGTGAAGTGAAAACGGTTTACGCCCTTCGGAATCCAGAACTCCATGTCGCCCCCGGCGCTGGCCGTCGTGGCGGTGAACCCGTGCCAGGCACAGTCGTTCTCCGGCAGTTTGTGGCCCAGCAGATAACGCTTCTTGGCGATGACCGCGCCGTCCGGCTTGTCCTCCAGGGCGCTCTTGTCGGTGGCTTCGGGCGCGGATTCCTGGAAGAGGAACCCGTGATCCGCCGTGATGAGGACCTGGCTGCCGTTCAGGTTGTTGATGATGTGGCCGACCAGGCTGGCGATCTCGTTGATGGCCTTTCGCACCGCCTCGAAGGTCTTGCCCTCGGTCGGAGCGTAGTCACCCGTGGCGTCCACGGTGTTGTGATAGACATAGACCACCATCTTCTCGCGCACGAACTCACGTCCGGCATCCCTGCTCATCGCCATGAGGTCTTCGCCCTTGATGGCGACACCTTCGACCGCCGCCAGGATTTCATCGCGCAGCGGCAATGAGGACGACGGCTTGCCGTCCACCAGGACTTCCCCGGTGGGCTTGTAGGCCAGTGCCTGATGCGGCAGCAGGCTGGCCATCCCCAGCGCGGTGTAGGAGGGCAGCACGCTGAGTTGCGAGGTCAGGTCCGCCTCGAAGCGGTACTTCCCGTTCAATTCGCGGGTCAATTCCTGCGCGGCTTCGTAGCGGAAGGCATCGCTGATGAGGACGTAAACCTTGCGACCTGCGGCTTTATCCAGGCGCGGTTGCACCAGGTTGGCGAAAAACTGCTGCTGGCTGGGCACTTTCTCGATCTGCCAGTTCCTCAGCAGGCTCTGGCCGTGCGCTGGGTCCACGAATTTGCCCCACGTCAGCGCCGTCGTCGTCACGAACCAGGTGCCATAGCACGCCTCCAAATCCTGGCGCAGCGGTTTGAGCAGGCCCCAGCCTTCGGCCTCGGCCAGGTCGGCGGCTTCGCAGAAATGCCGGTACAACTGGTCGAACCGGTAAAGCTCCTTCTCGTAGGCGTGGTACATCGCCTTGGCGTCCGCAAAGTCGAACCGGCCCAGGTATTGGTTCCGCAGGGCAAAGAAATCACCCGCCGCCAACAGAGCGTCGTAAACCGCGTGCAATGCCTTCCGGGGCACGCCAGACGCGCCAGGCACGTTCAGGGAGGCCCAATGCCCATCCTGCCGCCGCTGTGCGATGGCGCGGATGTCCTCGGCGTTGATGCTGTCGGCAGTGTGCCGGACGCGATCCCGCAGGCTCCGGGCGATGGCCTTTTCCACCACCTGAAAGGTCATCACTTCAACCAGGCTCTCGATGTCCAGGCTGTCCAGGTGGGATTCGAGCTTCAGGGTGTCGGCGACCATTTCGGACAGCCGGTCGTAGCTGCCGCCCCGGCTGCCGCTGTCGCGCCAGTGGGACAGGCAGGCCACGACGTTCTGCTTGCTCGTGGAGGGCAGCACCAGATGCTGGAGCGAAGACGGCAGTGAGACCTTCAGGTGATGGGCGTAATCCGTCAGGAGGAGCCGGATGAGGAAGTTCCGCAGCACGGGCTTTTCCTCGGTGTAGCCGAAGGTCGTCTTGACCATTTGCCAGAACGCGCCGTCAAGGCCCAGCTTGACGACCAAATCCCACGCTGGCGGCAGGGTGCCGAGATCCGGCTCCCTTTTATCGTGGAGCAATAATAGCTCGTCCTCCGGTTCATCCGCGCTCTCCCCCTCCCGGAGGACGCCCGCCTTCGCCCGAGTTTGGGTGTAGCTGACGCCGGTGACCGGAAACCCGGCCAGCGAGTGGAACAGGGCCAGAACGATGCTGAAGAGTTCGGGTTGCTCGGCCCTCACCAGCACCGACAACATCTTCCGGTCCAGATCCAACTCGGTGTCCTGGGGGGAGACCACCGCCTGGAGCTTTTTGAACCGCTCCTTGTTGTCGAAAAACTTCTTCCGCTCCTCGATATGGGTGCGGAGCGCCTGGTTGGCCAGGCCGAGTTCGTCGAGGATGATGGAGGCGCGGTCGGCGCGGAAGGTGTGGCTGTAAAGCCGGATGTCGAGAAGCCAGTCGTCATCGTAGTCCGGCTCCGGCGTGGGCGCGTAGATGAGGAAGCGGCCAGCAGGGTCATCCCGCTCGACGCGGATTTTGACCGCCAACGCGCCTTCCTGGTCGAGGCGCAGGACATTGATGTCCGGCACCGCCAGCGCGGCCAGCGTGTCCTCGAACTCGCGCTGCGGATCGTTCCAGAACACGATCCGCTTGCCCTGCTCGTGGAACAGGCGGTTCAGGACCGTGTCGATTTGGCTTTTATCCATAGTCACAATTCAAACTGTCCCAACACACGAGGCTTGTCCGCTGACGGTTTGACGTGTTTTACAAACTTGAGCGTGTTAGCCAGCTTCCTCTTGATTTTCTCGAACTCATCACGGCTCGTTCGAGGACTGGGGCCAAATGCTCCTTTGACCGATTGAAAATCAATCCCGGCTTTTGAATTGTTCACCCAGTCGATGACGTAACCATCTGCCTCTCTGCCCCCCTTCATCGGGACGGGGTAGTGAACAACAACCTTCTTCTCGATCAAGGACTCCTTGCCGACGCAGCCCGCTTTGTAGCACTCGATTGCGTCATGGGTTATCATGCACCCGATCCACTCCTGCTCCCTCTCGGCTTCAACCGCATCAACAATAGCCCTTCCGAACAGGCCGTGTTGAAAGCTATGTGTCTGTGATGGCCACTGGTTCAAAACCATCGTGAGAGGGCCAACAGAAATGGCCGCTCGAAGCAGGATTCGTTCAATCACCGAAAAGGCCAGCAGGCTGCGGACTGCCGTGACAAGATGGACGAATGACTCCGCCCGGCAGTCATCCGTCCAGATCAGAATGCTATCAGATACCAGCAATGAGTTGACGGCTGCCTTCCGAATATCCGGCCCCAGGCATTCCGTCCCGCCATCATTCACCATGACGTATTTGCCATCCGAGAGTGCGTGCTCGATTGTGCCTGACAAGGTCTCCAGATAAAGTGACTCAAGTTGCTCGTGAGTGTGGTCCAGCACAATGGACTTGAATCCGAGGATGTCCAAGAACGCCACGTAAGCAGATTCATAGGTTCGCTTGGAAGATTCCTGGCTCATTCCTCCGTCCCTCCCGTGACCGCC
Organism: Limisphaerales bacterium; assembly: GCA_038249465.1. GTDB lineage: Bacteria > Verrucomicrobiota > Verrucomicrobiia > Limisphaerales > JBBRWD01 > JBBRWD01. The sequence goes on from JBBRWD010000021.1 coordinate 7,607, forward strand.
TTCACTTCGGCCAGCAGGTCACCGAACTTGCCGTAATTCACTTTGACGCCGTCGTCCAGATCGAGGGCGATGCGCTGGTCGGCGGAGTGGCGGAGCTTCTCGTCGAAGGCGACGAGTTCGGTGTGCTGCTTCACCAGGGTCTCGCGCTCCTTCTCCAACTTGCGGCGGTGCGACGTGGACGTGGCGGCGGTGGTGTCTCCGGCCAGTTGCTCGATACGCTGGGACATTTTCCCCTGCAACGGGATCACGTATTCCGTCCGCATCCGGGCCAGGGTGCCTTCGTGGTAGCGGTGCAGATAGACCAAGCACTGGAAGGCCCTCTGTCTGCCGCTGGAAAAGAGCCAGTAAATCGGGCGCTTCTTGTAGGTTTGCAGGTGGTCTTTGTAGAAGCCCGTGGCCAGGTAACGGCGGATGGTGTCGCGGGGGTGCTCGTCGCGGTTGGGGCCGAGGCTGTCCGCGATGAATTTCAGGTTTTCCTCCAGGTGCTCGCGGGGCCAGGCTTTGGCGATTAACTCGACGAACCGTTCCGTAGCGTCGTCGTGGAACCAGGCGAGTTCGGTCACGGGGATAATGCCGTCCGCGTCAGCGGGGAAGCTGCGGTATTGGCTCGGATCGAAGCCCTCGTTGCGGCTGGAGGCGTAGATCAACCCTGGCTTGTCAAGGCTGTAGCGGCCCATCATGCAGCCGATGGCGTAAGAGACGAGCCGTTGCATGTCGGTCTCGCGGTCGGGACGGGCGAGAGAGATGCTCCCTTCAGTGGCTTCCGCTGACAATTCAGCCCTCAATCCGTAGGCGTCAATAACGAGACCATGTATTTCAGACTCCAATGTCTTCAGTTCCGAGACGCGGCCCCTGCATTTCGTTGCCCAATCATCAAACGCCTCGGATACGGTTCGCCCTTCAGACCGTGAGTTAAACAGCGGTATTTCTGCAAAATCCCAAGACGCTTCAAACGAATCCCAGTCATCTCGACTCAGGGCGATACATCTTTGGGTCAATTGGCGGATGCGCTCACTTTCCTCCAAGCGTCTCACCCACGGGAGTTTCGCTACAATTCCAGCGGTAAAATCCAGTGATTGCGAAATAACTTTGAGAAGCACGCTTGCTACTGCGGAGTTCAAAAAGCCAAGCACGACATGAATGTTCTGGGAGTCTTTCGTGAACAGTGAACGCCCCTTGGTATCAAACACAAAGCCCACGCCATTGGCTCGGAGGGAAATATCGCCAGAACTGACCGCAGACCATGAGAGGCCCTCCTTGAAGTAAAATCCCTGGTTCCAGCACTTGGAATTGTTGGCGGTAATTAGCCCGGCAGCCAAATCCTGCGCCTTCTTGCGCTTGATGTCGTCGCCATCGTTCCACCAATTGACGACGTATTGCATGTTGCCATACCACCTGCGGTATGGCCCCCCTTTGTTATGAGGAAACCAACGATGACCGCTGCTTTTTGCTTCATCTCGATCAAGACAACGGAAGCCAATACAGTCGATAGCCACCTCGTGCCAGCAGCGCAAAAACTGGTCGTTGTCCGCTGTCGCCAGCCCTTCTTTTGTCTCAGCTACAGAAGATAGCGGAGGATGAGATGAAAACAGGTCTCTTATGCGACTACTTATCCAATAGGCTAGAGGGCTACCGGGAATCTTCCGAAAATCGTCCTGCTTCGCGTGGGTATAGACGGGCTGCTTCTTGGCCAGCATGTCGCGTTTGCAGTCCTCATCATCACCCTCCACGAGGCGGATAAATGTCGGCGTGAACGAGGCAACACTTTGGTTGATGCAAACGAATGCGGTCGTCTGAACGATCTCTCCTGAAATCGTATCAAAAGCTTTTGCCCCCAAATGGGCCATAGTCCTGATAGTGGTTGACGAAAGCAAAGCCTGCCTAAAATCCTCGAACGACTGGTTGAACATCCAGTTGTGCATTGTCACGAGGCCCGTCGATGCGGCTGCTCTGGTAAAGGCAAGGCTTCGCTCGATGAACATTATGCAGAGATCAAATCTCGAACGAGGATACTCTCTCTTCGAGTAGTCCTTGAGGGATGTGTTGAAACCTTTGTTGCCCATATAGGGCGGGTTTGTCACGACAGCGTCGTAAGTCCTTGCCAACAACTGTGCCTGTTTCAGCAGTGGTAGCAAAAGCGCGGCAGCGCGGTGTTCCCAAAGCTGGCCCTGGGCAGCCATCCCCTCAATGCTTTGTCGTGCTGCTGGTAGTTGCGCGGCCAGGTCGGGAGGGACGCGGATGAGGGAGCCGAACGTCTTGCCGTGCTCGAACAATCTGATGAGTTCATGGAGGCACGGTTCAACCGCCGCCAGCGGGCTTTCCTGATTCGGTTTGGTCAGCGTGAGTTGCTTCTCGCTTTGCGGGAACAGGTCGCTGTCGGCAAACGGCAGTTCCCCGACGCCTTTGGCCGCTGCGGGGGCGGGCCGCAGCAGGTTCTCCAGTCCCTTGCTTTCCTGGATGGCGATGACGTTGGGCTGGACGTGGTCGGCGAAGATGCGCCGGTCGTCGGCACGGGCCTTCATCAGCAGCGCGAAGGCGGCGAGCTGGGCGGCACGGTCGTCAATTTCCAGACCGAACAGGTTCTTCTGGAGGATGAGCCTTGGGATGTCTTTGCTGCGATAGCCGCGCTCCTGGTAGATGGCTTTGAACAGGTCGTAGGCTTCGACCAGGATGTGGCCGGAGCCGCAGGCGTCATCGAGCAGCGTCAGCGTTTCGGGATCGAGGCTCTTGGGGGTGATGGCCGCGAGCTGCGCCTTCACTTCGTTGGCCTGCTCGGCTGGCTCGATGTAATACTCCATCTGCTGGCGGAGCGGGGACTCGGGATACGTGGCCAGCCACTGGCGACCCAGCGTGTTTTGGACGAGATATTTGACGATCCAGTTGGGCGTGAACAGTTGCGTGGCGGCGGGGATGTCCTCGCTCTTGACCACCTTGCCGATGACTTCGTCCTTCTTGTCCGAGATGTAGAACTGGTAGAGCCAGCCGATGATTTCGACCTGCTGCCAGTCGGCCTCCTCGATGTCGTTGACGAGCTTGCGAATGACGGAGTCGGAATGGAGAAGATTGTCGGGTAACAGGAGTTCCGTCTCGTCGGCGACCTTCTCGAACAGGAACGGCATGGCCTCGTGTAGCGCGTTGCACTGGGCCACCAGCAGCAGCCGGTAAAGCTCAGCTTCCTTGGTGCCGTCGAGCTTGAGGTTGATGACCTGCTGCGCGTCCAGCCCCGGCAGCGTGACGTGCTCGGCGTGCTCGACGATCTCTGGCGTGGCTTTGCCTTCGGGATGGCTCAACACCCGGTAGCCGTGATCCAGGTAGCCGTGCAACTCCATGTATCGGAGCGCGACGAAGCGATTGAACCAGGTGTAGGCCATCGCCTCCATGACCTGGTCGAAGCCCTGACGTTGGACTCGTGCCTCCAGCGACCGGCGCTGCTGTGCCACGACTTTCGGGAACGCCCTGCCGCCGATGATGACCACATCGCCCGTCTCCTCCATCGGCTCGGTGCGGGCAGGCGTGAGGCCAAAGAACGCCGCCCGATCCGTCATGGCCCGAATGAAGTCGAGCCGTGCTTTGGGGGCGTAGGTTTTGAGGGCGGAGCGGTTCATTGGGGAAGACGGGGGGATGGGGAGACCATGAGAGGCGGAGGTTGCTCTGCTTCTCTGCCAGCTTGGATACTTTTTCGTCCAGCAGGAGAAAATGCAGTACTTTCCGCCGCAGCGGTTTCGGCAAAACCTGCCACCGGACTTTTCTTGTACGGTTGGATTTCCTTGGATGAAATTTCGAGATGGTACAAGAAACGGGCAGCCTTGGATTGACAACCGGTTGCGGGATTGGCGGACGCCATTTTACTCATAACGAGGCGATTTTTAATCGTGATCTTCATCGCTTCATCAGAACCCAAACCGATTGCCTGTCCGACCCTTGATTCCGAATGGAGCCGTCCGTCCGAGCCATCGCCGCCAGGAGATTGCTGATCCGGTTCTTTTTCTGCGCATCGGTCAAGGTGTCGGACAACTTGTCCATGAGCAGGGCCTCGATGTCCCGGCGGCTTGCCGAACCGAACTCGCGGATGAAATCGAGAATCATTTTCTTGTAGTGCCCGGTGTCGAAGGCGCGGTTGCGGATGTACTGGGCCTTGTCGCCGGTGATGGCGGCGATCTTCGAGGCGACGAAGACGTTCGGGGCACGCCCCTCGACCAGCTTGAGGCCGCGCAGGAGCTTGAGTTCATCGGGCGTGAGCGATTTGCGCTTTTGAACCTTGTCCAGCGCGATGACCGTGCCCAGATCGAGGTCGGCTTTTTCGATCAGGACGCGGCTGTAGTTTTCGTCAATCAAACGGCCCATGATTTCCATCCGCACCGTGTCGGACTGGGAGAAATCGTATTCGGGCAGGGGGAAGTAGCGATTGCGCTGGGCGAGGAACATCCGTTTGATGCCCAGGCCCAGGGCGTCAATCATGTCCAGGCTCACCATCGCCTCGGCGAGCAGGCGGTTGCGGTAATGGCGCGGGATGCGGTCGCGGAACAGGTAGTCGTCCAGGGAGCCTTCAAAGAAGTTGCCCGCGTTCTCGAAGATCAACCGGTCGGCCTTTTCCACGACGATGATGCGCGACTGGCGGGCGTAGTCCTGGTGGGCGATGCAGTTGTTAAGGGCCTCCAGGACGACCTTGGCGTCGTATTTTTCGAGTTCGATGGGGACGAGCTGGTTGAACGGCTGAAGCCGGAACTTCAGATTGCGGATGCGGGCGAAGACGGCGTTGACGTTCAGCAGGAATGGCGGGTCGAAGTGTTCGTAGGCTTGCTCCTCGGCGTCGAGCTTCCAGGTGATCTGCGCGACGGCAGGCGAGAGGCGCAGGGTGGACTCCGGCCTGCCGAGAAGGATCAAGGCGGCCCGCGTGATCTTGCCATGCTGCGCGAGTTTGATTTTCTCCAGGAAGGTGGCGTCGTTCCAACTCGGGATGTCGGCGGCGAATGGGCGGTTGCTGTTCTTCTGGCGGAATTTTTCGCGGGCAAGTTTCAGGGCTGCCGGGTCGAGATCGTCGATCAAGGCTGCCGGGCAGGTCTGCGCCGACCAGTCCTGGTGACCGGCCTGACTGCGAATCTGCTCGATCTCCTGAAGGTTGAGGGCGCCGAGCGCATGGGCGTCACGCCCGTAGAAGTGGCCCTTCCACGCGACGGGGATGCCCTGGGGCGCAGGTGGAATCTCGAACATCACCACGCGGCCCTCCGGCAAAAGAAGCTCGTGGATTTCCTTGAAAGTGACGCGGCCCGTGGTGTGTTGCGCCACCTCCTGCTTGAGGCTGTCCAGACTGGCGCGATGCGGGCGGTACTGCGAGCCGATGATCTTGCGCGGTTTGTCCTGAACGCCGAAGACCAGCCAGCCAGCCGGTTCACCCTTCAGGTTCGCCTCGTTACAGAGCGCGACGAAGTATTTGCCGAGATCGTCGGAGTCGATGTTCGACTTGGCCTCCTTGAACTCCACCCATTCCGTTTCGGCGGGGAGCCTGAGAAGCTCGTCCAGTCTGGCTTTGAGGTCGGCTGGTGTCATCGAGGTCAGCGTATCTGGATTCTCTCCTGCCTGGCGATGGCGGCTTCGAGCCGCTGGCGCAGTTCCTTGAGGAAGGCGTCCACGTCTTCCGGCGTCTCCAGGTAACTCTTATTGATGCAATCCGCTGGCTTGATGACGCAGCGCGGCTTCACCGCAGGTGCTGGCGCCTCGGTCTTGCCGGGCTGAGCCGAAGGCGGGGTCTTGGCCTTCAGCGCGGCCTCGATGCGACTGATGGCCGCGTCCAGGGCATGGACGGCCTCGGCCTGCGCCTGGGCGATGTGCGCCAGGCTCTGCTCGCGCTCGACCTGGGTCCGCAGGGTTTGCACCGGTTGGAGGCAGTCAGCCTTCAGCCCGGCCTCGGCATTGATGGCACCCAGTTCCCTGCCGATTTCGGCGACCTGTGCGTCGATGACCTTGAGGGCCTCGTCACGGCGGGCTGCCACCATCGCGTCGTTGACCTCCGTGACCGTGCGAATCAGGCCGTCCCCTTCTTTGACGAGGTTGTAGGGGCGTGGCGCTTTCAGGATGTCCTGGATACGACGGAGCGCAGGCGCGGCCTTGGAGTCGCGCTCCAGTTCGAGCCGGTTAAGCTGGAAGCGTTCGGACGCTTTCCGCAGCTTTTCCCACGCGGGCTTCTGGTGGTCGTAGAAGTTTTTCAAGTCGTGGAAGTTGTCCGCCAAATCCAACAACTCGGCCTTGAGCGCGTTGAACCGCTCGATGAATTTGAAGCTGTCGTCCTCGCCCGTAATCTTGGCGATGGTTCGCAGGCCATCGGTGATTTCCTCCTGGCCGGGGTAGCTGCCGGTGTCGGCCAGCGGCTTGTAACCCAGGAGGTCCGTTTCCCACTGCTTCAGCTTCGCGCCCAGAAACGTGAACAATCCTTCCTCGCTCTCCGGCCCCATTTCCGAGAACACGTCCTTTCCCAGGGCGCGGGTGGCCTGGAGCAGCTTGGTATCCACGTTCCGGCGCTGAACCAGGACAATCTTGCGCCACTTGGCCGGTGCGCTGATCTCGCCATAGACCTTTTCTGTGGGCACCACCGCGCCATTCATCACGACCTGGATTTCACCCAGCACCACCAGCCGGGCAACCAGAAGGACGACCTCCCAGTCCGGCCAGCCAAACGGGCGGATGCCGTAGCGGTTCTCGATCATCTCGTGCAGGACGATGGTGCGGCTGGCCCTGGTGCAGAGGTCAACGTAGCCGCGCACTTCATCCAGCGCCTGCGGGTTGGCATCCTCGGTCTGCACCGCCAGGGTCTGCTGGGCAATGTCGTTGCTGCGGAGCACGGCCTGGATTTCCCGCTGGGGATCGGTGTTGAGACGCTGAAGAAGGCCCATCTTCGGGAAAGTGTTTTGGATGAGGTAGTCCAGGGCCTTGTACATGGCGCTGGCGGCGTCCCCGGCCTTCAAGATGAGCTTGCTGCCTGCCGCGTAGTAGGTGGCCTCCACCATCAGGGTCGAGAGCAGGGTGACCAGGCGCTCGCGCCGGTCGCGGTTATCCTCCGCGCAATCATGCAGGATGCGGAGGGTGGGCTTGGGCAGCGCACCATCGTTCTTCCGGCCAATGTATTTCTCCGTCTTCAGGTAGGTGCGAAGCTCGCGCCCCAGGCTTTCGTCGTCGTTCAGCCGGACCAGGATTTGCCCGCCTTCGCTGGTGCTGGCCAGAATGCACCGGGCATTGTCGTAGAGATTGTAGTCGTCGGAGAGCGGACTCGTGACCGAGACAACCAGCCCATTCTCAACGCGCCTGCCGACCGGGTGGAGATCGCACAGGCAGTTGAACGGAAAATCCTTTCCGTTGACCTCGTGGCGATGCTTGCGGTTGCCCTTGAGCACGTCGTCGAAGATGAGTTCGCCCAGAAGCTTGGCTTCCTCGCCGCTGCTCAAATCCACCGACTTGATTTCCCGGTTGATGTCGCGCTCCTCGTTGGTCAGAAAGAAGTAGTTTTCGCCGCTGCGACTGATGAGGGTTTCCTTTTCCAGCCGTTGCAGGCTTTCCTCGATCTTTCGCCGCAGGGCCAGCCGGTCGGCATCAATCTCGTCGATGCAAAGGGTGACGAGGTTGTTGACGTTGCCCTTCATGTCTTCGACGTAGCGGATAAGGAACAGCACCTGGAGCAGTTTGATGTCGAACGGCTCCAGGCCGGGGTTGGTTTCCGCCTGGTCGATGGTGCGCTTGACCGACGTATCCAGAAAACTCTCGATGGAGGGGTAGAACCGCCAGAACGGCACCAGCACGCCCACCGCCTCGCCCGCGACCTGTTTGGCGGCGGATTGGAAGGCGTCCAGGATGGAGCGTTCCCCGCGTGACAGATGCAGGCCCGTGGCTCCCGCTTTGCGGATGGCCTCAAAGACCTTTTGCACCAATTGGAACTGGTAGGGCGCGAAGGGATAGTTCCGCACGAAGTCGTCGGCGTCCTTGAACGTCTTGAGGGTGGGGCCGACGCTGGTGAAGCTGAGTTGATTTTTCAGGATGTCGCCCTTGTCGGCGTGGAGCGACTGGAGCGAGGCCACGACCTCACCACGCTTCGCGAGCAGGCGCTGCTGGATGACCTCGTCCACGTTGGCGCTGGAGAGGGACAGCCGGGTTTTGAAGCGTCCCTGAATTTTCGAGAAGTCGTTGGCCGCGCCCTTCTTCATCTCGCCGAGCACGGCGTCGATGTCTTCCTGGCTGGTCACCACCACCCAGGCCCGGCCACCGCAGGCGGTGCCGAGGTCTTCGGTGATGGTCTGGAGGTTGAGCATCCGCTGCGTGTCCTGCCCGACGAACTGGCCCATCTCATCCACCAGGAAGATGAGCCGACGATTCGGCCCGTTGGCATCGAGGTATTCCTTCACCCAGGAGCAGAAGTTCTCGATGGTCAGCGGGAACGACGTTTCCATGTTGTCGAACCACTTGTGGCTGGCCTCCTCGCTCTGGCCCAGGGCATGGGACAGGGCTTTGATGACCGCGTCCCGGTTGAAGGCATAGGCATCGCGCTCATCCACCCACTCGTGCCCGGCTGCGACCTTGTAGGCCGCGTGGAAGGTGTCGAGCTTGTGCCTGCCCGCGAGGTATCGCTCCATGTGCGCGACCCAGGGGTGATCGCCGCTGTAGCCCAGCATCTCGTTGAACACCCGCAGGAACACCGTGAGAATCGCATCCCGGCCAGACCGGTTGTCGGCCTTGCTGTCGATGTTGAACAGAATCACGTCGGTATTGGAGGCGACGGCACGCTTGATGTCGCCGTAGAGCATCGCGTCGTGAATCTTGCTCTCGAAAAACTCGACCGTCTGCCGCGACTGGCCATTGGCCTTGAGCTTGCGGTTGCCCAGGACATACGACAGCACCTTCAGAAAATGGGATTTGCCGGAGCCGAAGAAGCCGCTCATCCAGACACCGATTTTCCCGGCAATGGTGGGATCATTCTGATGGTCGATGGCGTCGGTGTAGCACGCAAAGAACCGGCGCAGGTGCTGGTCCAGTTCGTTGGTCACCACAAATTCATCCAATTCCTGCCAGACCACGGCATCGTCCAGTTGCTCGGCCTTCACCACCCCGTTGATGGACCGGTTGATGTCGCGGGTGAAAAGTTCTTTGATCCTCATGGTTGGTTCCTGGAAATCACGGCACGAGCTTGAAGGCCCGGTAGTAATTCTTCGTTCCGAGTATGCCGAAAAGCTGAAGGGTGAGCTGGTCGTATTTGCCAGGGTAGAACATGACCAGCGGCGTGTTGCCCATCACGGGATGCAGGTTGTTCAGCAGTGAGTGCGACCGGAGCAGTGGCCAGACGCTGCCGACCCCGGACATCAGCACCAGATCGTGCTCGCCGGGCTGGGCCACTTCGGCGAAGACCTGGGCCAGCCGCGACTCGTGCAACGGGGCGCTCAGCGCCTTGAAGAGGGCCTCGTCCCCTTCTGCTTTTTGCTTCTTGATGGCGGCGTCCAGCAGCTTCCGGGACTTCAGGTGGTCGATGACCAGATCGAACAGGTTGACGTGCTTTACGCGGAGGCCCGGCCTGGACTTGGGCAGGTGTTCCAGGAGAAACGCGACATGCTCACGGACGCGCAATTCATCCTCGGCGGGATAATCGAAGATGTAGAACCCGATCTCGTTGCCAAGGCCGCTGCCGCTGAGCAGCTCGTCGGAGGCCAGCTTTGGCAGGATGCGGTTCAGGCGTTCGGTCAGATGGTCGCTCATGTGCTCACGGTGACGCAGCGAAGGACGTAGTCTTCGTTGTTTCGATTCAGATAGGTGATGACCTCGGCACTGATGTACGCCCTTTGCAGCAGCATCGACCGGGTGTCCTTGAGGTATCCGGCCTGGGCCAGAATCTGGAAAACGGAAGAACCCAGCCGCCTGACAGTGAGTTCGCGCCACTGCGGCATCTGCGGATCGCGCCCCCGGCAGTCCTCCAGGAAGTCCGTCCACAGTTTCTTCGCCAGGACTTTGCCGAAGCGGCGGTATTGGTCCCTGACCACCAGGTCGAGGAAGTCGCCCAGCAGGAAGCTGTGCTTGACCGCTGCCGCAAGTGCCGCGTGCGTGGCGACGACCACGGTGCCGTCGCGAACCATCCGCCAAAGCTCAGGCGACATCGTCTCCAGGCGCTGTCGGATGAGCCTGGCCAAGCGGATGGCGGTCGCCGGATTCTTGGCCTTGAGGACGTTGTCCGCGACGACGGCCCGCCTCCACTCAGCTTCGTTTACGCCGCGAAGCAGCAAATCGGCGATGACCCTGCTTTCTGCGATCTTCAACGCTCCCGCCGCGATGTCCGCCCGGTAGCGGCCCACCACCGAAGGACGCGCACGGTGCTGTCGGTCGCTTTGACCGGGTTGCTCACTGCCATCATCTGGATGGGCGGTCGTCATGCCAGGTCCTCAACGCATGTAAGCCGCTGTCCGCTGGCGTTCAGCAGATGCCCCGGCGCTGCCGGATCGAATCCCAGCCGGATTGTCCCTGTCATAAAAACCCCACCCGCAGCAAATCTCCAAATTGCAGATGGGCGAGAAGGCGCAAGGCTACCGGAGCCGTCCAAACTGAGGCAAGTGATGTTTACGAAAGCAGCAGGCCGAGAATCACTTCTGGACCGCATCAGGGCGAATCACCCAGGTCCGCCGAATCCCGGATGCGCACGCTGGTCCCCATTCACACAGCACGGCGGAAGAACCGTTTCACCCAAATCAGGTAGCCAATCATCGGCAACATGAAACCGGAGGACGCCCAGACCATTGTTTTGCTGGTCAGGAAATTGTACCGCTCGATCATGGCGATCTGCTCGGGCGGATAGCCCATCAATCGGTACATTTCGATGAAGTCAATCTGCGCGAAGGTGATGACGTTGGAAACTGCGAACACAAGGAGCAGGGCCAGCGTAATCCACCATGCCATCGGCTTGAGCTGGTACCACGCCCACGCGAGACAGGCCCAAAGAGCCGTCAGCAGCAGGAACGCCAGAGTCCCCGGCAGGCCGGTGAGCAAGACTCCGAAGAAGGGCAGGACTGCCTTGTAGGCCAACGGCATGGCGAGCATCGTCACCGCGCCGAAGCCCAGCCAGATACTCACGGCCAACACCGGCAGCGGACACGCATCCGTCCACCGGGCCACCGGGTCACGGGCTTCGCATGTCGCCTTCACGTGCCCGCTCTGGTAGAAAATCACCAAGACGCCGGGCACGACGATGAAGATGATGAGCCAGAGGATGGCGGGGACAAGGAAGACGAGCGTTCGCGCTTCGGGCGGCAACCCTTCCAACATTTTTGGAAGCATCATGAGAAGAACCCCGAAGGCGCTCACCCCCATCACGAGCCAACTCCACGACAGGATCAGCGACAGAGCGCGTGCCCAGCGGCGGAAACGAAGCGAACCGATTCCCAGCCAGAAGAATGCGACCGCCATCATCGCGTACATCATCATGCCCGGAACCGCCATGCGGTAGTTGGGCGCTCCTCCCGTCGCTTTCGAGGACATGACCTGTCCCAATAGCATCAGGGGAACGAGCAGGGCGCAGAGGCAGCCGAGCAGAATTTCCAGAATGCCGAAGACGATGAGGCCGGTGCTGCGGTCCTTGAAATTCGTCACCGGTGGCAAGGAGGGTGATTCGTCCATAGTGGTTTCGCCGAGGATGGACCGCCAGCCGTCATCGTCAACTGCGGACACGAGGCGAAGTGGCTAGGCGCAGCGTGGGTCGCCACCGGCGCACGGGTCGAGGACGGTCAATGGCTCCTCGAACGAGAATATGCTGGTGTCGAGAATGTCGCGCCAGTCCGTTTCGAGTGCATCGAAGAACTCAAGAATCGACGGGACGGGGGTGATGTAGTAGTCGGGTCCGAGACGATTGTTTGAACGATTGGTGCTGCTCATCCCTGCAAGAACAGAATCTTCGAGGGCGTCCCGGATGCTATTTCTGTAAACAATTTTGGGGTGCCTCACGAGCCAGACGGCACGCACGCTCCAAGTCATGGCTAGAGGGAGTCATTTCTCCACCAGGCGCGAAAAATGGACGCTTCAGACTGAGCGCCGAAGCACCGCTTAGTCCAATCACACAGGCAGTGATGGCTGTGCCCAGGTCATTCTTCCTCTGCGACGGACAACTATCAAGCGGCTCATGACCATCAGGTCAAGCGACAGGAAGATGGTGAAGAAGGAGGCGTCGTATTTAGCACGATGAACCTCATCAGCATCATCGCCGCACCGACGACCGCACCGCAGACGCCCGCGTCTGTGCCGACACAGCCATTGCCGCCCCGGCTCGATTACCGCGACCAACGAATCCTCGATGCTGTCCGCCTTGATGGGCGGGTCAAGATCTGGCCGCTGCTGGCCCGGCTGGCCAACCAGGATGGCCCCCGAAGTCGTGATGAGGCCCGCTCAGTCCGGTTGGCCCTCTGGGCGAGACTCAAGCGCCTCATACGCCAAGGGCGATTGTTCTACGCTGGGCGCAATGAAGTCTCCGCGACGAAACCTGTGGAGGGCATCCGGGCGGAGTTCAGAACCCGAAGATCTTCCCGACGAGCCAGCGCGACCTTGTCTAGGCAAGCGGTTCGAGAACTCGGACAAGGGGCGAACTACGGGGTCTTACCCAGGCAAGAACAAGAACACGCCCGCGATGCGGGCTTGTCCAGACAAGCGGGAAACGCGGTGCTCTTGTCCAGGCCCAAACAAGAACGCGTCGCGGACAAGAGTGCATGCAATGCACACGGTTTGCACGGTGGCAGTGGCTTCTGTTTGCCTGAAACAGGACCAGATGTGTTACCCAGACAAATCATTGAAAACGCGAGCGCAAGCGGATTTGTCCTGGAATTGGAGTCAAGCCTTGGGGATGAGGATTCCCAATGCGCTCCCACCCCGGATGAAGTGTCTGCCGCCGCCCGGCAACTGGCTCGCCTCCCAAGGAACCAGCCGCACAAGCAGACTGGATGGCTGCATGGCCAGCGCTGCTGGCGGGGTCAGCCACTCGTCCTCGAAGACGGCCAGGTTGCTGAGTTGATGTGGTGCAGCCGTGGCCGCGTGCTGCTGCGGAATCACCGCGACATGGAATTCTCCGACTACCTGCGATGGGGTGCGCGGCGTGAGGAACAGGTGCGCCTCTACAAAAGTGCGGCGGCTGGGGTGTTGGGCCGGTTGAAACGCGGCGTCCGTGAGAAATTCTCGGCAGCCAAAGCCGCCGCCGCTCGGATCAATGGCCGCCGCCCGGTCAGACCGGGCAGCAGGCCACGGGGCAGAGTACGCGGCCATTGATTTCATTCAGCATGGGGTTCTGGATCAGCCTCTGATTTCAAGAGGCTGGGCCAGCACCCCCAAAGCGTTGGCCAGATGAGACTCATCTCGAAAGGGAAGATGGCGCAGGGTGATGTTCCCTGCGCCACACGGGCGATGTCACTATTGGCTCGACTCAGCCAAATCGAGGACATCGGCGATTTCCTTGAAATGAGGGTCTTTGCACATTTCCGCGATTTTCTTTCTGCAATCTTCCGTCTGGCGGAACTTGCGGGTCAAGACCCAGAAAAAGGCAAGAGCGCCGTGGCAGGTGATGTCGCTGGCGTCGATGAATGGATCAAGCGCGTCAACGAACTTGTTCCAGCGTTTCATCGTCATCCGTGGGCCGTAGAGTGTGTCCAAGACCTCGCTGAGTGAGGGAGCTTCCACAATTTTGGTCTGTTTTTTCATACTATGTTTGGTGCAATGGGCTGCGGCGAACCCGGCGCAGAACCCGACGGCAACACCATTGCCGCTGGAAGCCGACCGCAGACCTGGTTTGTGTTAACGCATTTGCATCTGCTTTTTTGTGAGCGCGGATTCGCCGCGCAAATGGAAGAACAGAAATTATTGGCAGCAGATTAAAAAATCTCCACACCGACGGAAAGACTGCCCCTCTGCTCGGCGGGGGGGCCGACCACGCAAGCGGGTCGCAGTTCCTGTGTGAAAGTCGGCATGGGAGGCTACAGGAACTCACGGCTTCGGGCTGAAGCATCATCGGCAACCACGACCAGATAGCTGCGGATTCAACAGGCGCATTTCAGCAAAAATCACTGCGTTGCCCCTTCCACTCGAAATTGAAGTTGGAGTCGTTTTCAAAAAAGTCCTCGCAGCGTTTCGTGGTCAGGCGGCAGTGCTCGTCGCCAAAGAGGTAGAACTTCAACGTGGCGACCAGCAACTTGCAGCCGAGTTTGTCATAGGTGGCCAGCCTTCGGGGCAGGCTGAGGTCGAACACAGGCAGCCGCCGGGTGCCAGTCGTTCCTTGGTGCCGTGGTCGGCTCTTCGGCACTACTTCGACGCCGCAGAACTTGCCATCGCTCGGGTGGAAGGCGTATTCGGCAATCAATTCGTCCGTGCCAGTCTGGGGAACTTTGATTGAAGTGGCCCGGCGGTGAACCTCCTTGGCCTGAGATTGGAGGCTGAAACAACTGTCAAATACGGCTTCCTCGAAGGCCCAGAAGAACCAGTCAGGATCGGCGAAGACGATTTGCGGGAGCGTTTTCCCCGCATATTTACCGAAGGTGAGCGGCGTCCAGGTCATACATCGAATGTTAAGCATAAGTCTGTGTAGTTGGTAACGTGGTGAACTCGATAGGGACCGTTCCCCCGTGAAAAAAGCGCAACACCGCAACAAGGCCCGTCGTTATTGGTGATTCTCACGTTTTCCGATTCGCAACACGAATCTTCCGTTGCGCTTCCAACAAGTGCATGTCGCCCTTTGTTTGCAGTCGAAGTTGCGGTGTTGCGGTTCCAAGGCGGCGTATCGGAGGGATGGCTGTTTCCAAGCCGGTTCGAGGCTCTCATCTCGCAGGTTTCGCCCCCGCCTGGAGTAGCGGCATCAGTTTTCATCTTCGACCGTTCGAGAAGTCGTGCTCATGGCGATTTCAAAGTCGTCCCCAGTCAAATCCGGTTTGTGGTTGCCGAGGTACCGTGTCCAAGCGTCTTCAAACTGGCTTGCGGTGTAGCCCTTTGGGGTCGAGTGCCCAATGCGCACCGAATCCGGGGAAATACCATAGCCCGAAAGTAATTTGCTCAGCCGGTGGGCATGAATGGGACGCCCGTCGCAGAGGCTCCCCCAGGGCTTGTCATCCATCGCACAAAGATGGTGGAGCAAATCCTCGGTGGAAATCCGGTCGGTATCAAAGCGGATGAAGATGCTTTTGATGTCGCCCAGGAGGGCGATGGAGAGCGTGCTTGCTTCAGACTTGGTTTCCGCTATATCCAGAGCGATCTTCCGCGCTTTGGCGGGCCACTCGCCACCAGCTAGATCCGCAAGGACGAATAGCGGCTCCCATACGTCGGCCTGGCGATCATCCAATCCGTCAGGGATGGCAGGCTCCGCCGCCTGTATGGCCACGGCGTTGTCGTCCACCCAGCGGGCACACTTCCGCCGTAACTCCATGCCATCAAACTTGCGGAGGCGTGCCACTTTTTCCTGGGGCAACTTGCGCTTCATTTCAATCGGAATGGAGCGGTCCGCCACTGTATCAGGAAGATCGCCAATGGCAGCGACGACCGCAGGTGCGAAGGTGCTGAACCCAGTCGGCTCGTGGTCGTCGCCGACGATTCGCCAGGACTGTCCGTTCCGGTGGAAACCGGAGTTGAGAACATTCCGCAGGTCCTCGGCCTTGTCGCCGTGCGCCGCTGAATCCCACTCATCAATGAGCAAAGTAGGTTTATACCGCTCTATGACGCGGAACAGCACTGGCCCGGTAGCGTCGGCGGTAAGCAACGGACAGTTCACGAGCTTAGCCAGGACATCCAGGACGCGGCTCTTTCCGCACCGCCGGGCTGGGCTTTTGATCTGCAACCGTGGCGTGTACTCGAACAAAGGGAAGGCGTAGGTGTGCAGCGTCCAGAGTGCCATGACTTCAGGGGTGCCATCAGGCAGAATTGAGAAGCGCTGGGCGCACAGGGTCAACTCGTCGAGTAATTGCTGTCCACCGACAGCTTCCGGCCACGGCTCGGGCCTGATGAATTTCGAGGCGCACGTGTCCGTGGCCAATTCGCCCAGGCGCACCTTGACAGCACTTTGGAGAGCCTGCTTGGTGACGTGTAGCCAGTCCGCACACGTCCTGAGCCAGCGGTCGAGTTGCAATGGCGAGAGTTTTGCCAGGCACGAAACAACTGCGGGGTCGCGGTCCCACTGAAATTGCCGGGCGACTTTGAAGACGCGCCAAATCGTGACGCCACCCTCGCGTTCGGCATGAAATGTCGCCCACTCCCTGGCGCATTCATCGACAACGAATTTCGCGCCATGACTCGACCAATCAACCCAGAGAGCAAGCCCTCGAACCATGTCCCAGCAGTGCAGTCCCATCCCGATGACAATCCAGTCCGCTCGCGAGAGGTCAGGATCGATGCTGGCCAAGGCATCCGCGAGCAGTGCGGCAAAGAAGGGCGCATCCTGAATGGTCCCGGTGGGGCGCTTCTCCCCACCACGAGCTTGCTCGGCGGCACCCCTATGCTGCTTCGCTGACGGGTTGGTTCCTGCGGCATTCTTATGTTCCCGGTTGCTCTTGCTTCCAGGCGGCGGCGTCTCCGGTTTTGGCTTTTCGGGTGGCAGCCAGTCTGCGACCGGAAACAGAATTGCCTGCGGATTTCGGTGAAGCGATGGGTCCGACGAGACAAAAACCAGGCGACAAATATCTTTTCCCGATTGGTCGATTTGGAGGCCGTAATGTTTCAAGAAATACGCTTCTAAAGCCAGAAAAGCATCGTCGTGACTGTAATTGTGCTGATCATACTTGAAACCGCATTTCAATCCATCCCCGCTGGGTGAAAGAAACAGGAACCGAGTGTAGGAGGCGGCTGCTACAGCTTTACGGATCGAAGCCAAGTCGCGCCCAAGCTGGTCAAGGTCAACTGGCATGATACCCGAGGCGGCTTGCAGGTGCTGGGCCTTGTGACCCCCGTGGAAAACGCCACCTGGCGTGTACGCGGCCAGTGATTCCTTCGGCGCTTTGATGGCTTTTTTGGCCTGGTCAGGATCGCCTGTTTCCGCCAATATCCTTGCGTACGTCTCCCGGATAGGATCGACCTTTTTTTTCCAAAAATCATTGAAAGGCGGTAGTCCCTGGATTCCGTTCAAAATGGTTTCCAGGGGCAGCGTTCGGGAATTTGGTAGCCTGATATTCGGGAACAGGGACACCATTATTTCACCCGACAGCGTGTCGTTCGGGATTGACGGCTGCGGTGGTTCTGGTAAGTTACTTGGCATAAGTGATAGGTTTCATGGGGCCAGCGTTGATACCGACTGGCCCCTTTTTGTTTACGGATTACAACGCGGCCTCTTCTATAGATTTTACGGGCAAACTGGGCTGAGGCGTGCAGCGGGCCTTCACGACTCCGAGCGGCCTCGGACCGCCAGCAAAAATGTTTACGAATCGCTGCCTATCGCGCCCAAAATACGTCACGACAGATCCCTTGGTAACACCACGAGCGACACTGCCGTCGGGTAGCAGATAGTTGGTCCTCGGGGATAGAAAGCACTGAGGAAACGCCAGCAGAGGCTTGAACCACCTTTCAGAAGTAGATGCGAAGCAGATTGAGCAGGCACTGATTACGTTGCCTTCGCGAAACTCGGAGACGAGTTTTTCGACCCACGCGGAATTGAACTCGCGAGAAAATGGGTGATTCAGCCAAATTCGCCCGCTCCAGGTTTGGCGGAGTCCGTCGGCGGCGCAGGTGAAGAATCGTGCGGCCCTCACTCGCTTGTTCGCCTCGGCGCAACTGGCAGGGTCCAGGTCGATGCCGCCGAGAACTTCGCGAGCGGCGTCAATGATTGGTTGAGGGGTCCACCATTCAGTGGAACCACTAGATTGTAGGATCAGAAGGTGATTGTCCATTTTCAGAATGGCTTATTGTGGATATTATTAGCAGGCGCTTGATTGATTGCGTGAGTAATCGAGTTTGGGGTAGCTGGCGAATGGGGGCAGGGGACGGCAGCGGATGAGATTTTCGGGTTTCATTCCTCATAACCCACCCCTCCGCTCAACGCGGATAAGTTCAGTCCGTGGTACGCGCCAGTGGCGCCCGACTTTCAAGCCGCGAAGCCTTTTGTCTCGAATCGCTCGCCGAACGGTTTCTACGTTAAGCCGCCAGGTTCGGGCGATTTCGCTGGTTAGCAGGAGGTCGCCGGGTTCCGCGTTTGTTGCTGGTGCATTCATCGCACCTTGAAAATAGCAGGTGCAATTTGAGTGGATTTGACGCTGTTCCGTGCATCGGGGAGGCGGTTCCGTGATCCGCTTCCGCAGGGGGGTGGGAGTTCCCGGGAGCGGGCTGTCAAAGCCCATTCAGGGCCGACCATTTCCCAAAATCAGCCCCCGAGGATTCGCAATCTGCTATTGACCCTTTTTTTCGCCCCGTTCAGTCCTCGCCTATTTTCGGTTCTTTCGCTCGGGGAAGGACTCCATCGTGGATTGTCAGTTGATGGATGAGGATTTCATTGATGTCCGCGACATTCAGGGCCTTACGCTCGATCATTTCCTCGGCAATTGTCGGAAAACACTCACGGATGGCTTTTCTCAGGCTCTTGGCGGATGCGAGGTTGCCCACCATCGAGCATCCCGTTGGTCGATTCATCAGGTCCTCGTTGGTGAAAAGGAGTTCGCCGGACTTATCTCCGGCTGCAAGTTGCCGCCAATTATCGCCCGGGCGAAACTTGGACCACGACCCGTTGTCCTGGGTATTCTTCGTCTGTATTTGCAGGATTTCCTTCCATGAGTACGACTTTCTAGGCTCCGACTTCAAATAGCGATCTTCCGCCGCCTTGCTGTTCTCGAAACTGTCACGCGCCTGAATCAATATATCCCTGGCCTCTCGGAGAAGTTTATATGCATCATCAAGGTGGTTCTGGGGTACATCCCTTCGAGAAAAATCCTCCCCATCGTCTCTGGCATCGCTCGGCGTCTGAGCAGCGCGAACCATCCACATGGCTGTGGCGAGAGCCGCAATTTCAAAGGGTTTTATCGCCCACTCCGGCTGTCTGGTGTTTTGACCGGAAGAACTCCCTGGGGTTTCGGCTGGTTGTGGCATACAATTCGAGGATTGAGTCTTTGGTTCAGTTGCGGGCGGCACTCGTGCGACACCAAATCTGGCAGCGTCGCGGCCTAATCCCTGTGCGCGGGGCTGGAAGTCGGGATGATGTTGCTCGCGTGTTCATTTCAGATTTGTAGAAGTTTGATCCGTTACAACTGGCGCAATCGTAACGGTCGGTTGGCCCAGCAGGTGGCCCAACCCAACCGTGACGCGCTCCTTCTTCGCGATGTAATGCCGCGCCGAGGTCGAGATGTCGGAGTGGCGCAGAGCGCGACTGGCGGCGTAAATTCCGAATTTTTGATTCACCAGGGAGCCAAATTCTTTCCGCAGAGTGTGTAACGGTTTATTGTCCTTGATGCCCTTCGACCGCAGCCATTGCGTAAGGTGTTTGAAGACGTGCTGACAACGGTAGTACTGACGGTCAAGTCCAACCTTTGGTGGGAACGGGGAGGTCAAGACAAACGGTGACTGACTGCTGGCCATAAATTCACGCAGATCGTCCAACACTTCAGGATCGACCTCCACGTAGTTCTCCGAGTCATCAGTCTTCGTGTCGAAGTGCTCCGTCGCCTCCACCCAAATTTGGTGGTTGGCCCAGTCGATGGCCTCCCATTCCAGCAGGTCGATCTCCGACCGTCGCAGGCCACAAAACAAAGCCAGCAGAAGAACCTTGTAGCTCTCCGGGTGATCTTTCCGCAGTTCGTTCTTGGCAGCGGCCACCAGGAGTTCCGGCTTGATCTTCGATTTGTATCTCGTGCTGCCCTGTTCTTCCAGTTCGACGCCCCGGAACGGCAGCGGATCGGGCAGGCGGACTTTGACGAACCGCAGGATGCCTGGGCTGAACAGGCTGCGGGCACACCGAATGTAGGAGTTGACCGTGCGCCGTGCGCTGGCCTCCTTGAGCGGGCTGGAGCCAGCGGCCCGAATGAAGCTCACTTTCCATTGGTGAACGTGATCCGGGGTGACAGCCGCAATCTTGATGGCGTCAACAGCGGCAGCCCATTTTTTGGCCCCGCCGCCCCGCCCGTCGAATTTGCTTTTCTCGTCGGCCAGCTTAAAGGCACCGCTGACGATGGTGCGGAAAGCCGACTGATAATTGCGAAATGTCTTGGGTTTCAGCCCTCCTTTTGACTCAACCTCGGCGAAGAAATCTGCCAGCGAAGGGTCGTCCTTGCGGACCAGCATCGCGGGATTAAATAAAGCCTCCGCCGCCTCCCACCCCTTCCCGGTGACGGTCATGTAGATTTCTCTGGCTTTACCAGCCGCAAGCTCTCGGTTGGTGGTTCCCAGGGAGAAGGTCTTCCGCTTGCCCAAGTGTTGAATTTTTACCGCCCACTCATTGATCTCAAATGTTTGCCCGTCACGGGTGAACGAGTTCTTCAGAAGGCGCTTCTTCCAGTAATTCAGATGCGTTTTCCCAGGCCCTTCTGACTTTTGGTCAGAAGACTCATCCTCCCGCTCGGTTCCTGCTTCCGGGTTTTCGGGGGGAAATCCGGCGTTGAGAGTCTGAGGGTTTGTCTTTGTGTGCTTGGACGTTACTTGGACGTTTTTGCCATCGGGTCGGATTGTATCAAGTTGTGTCGCTCGCTTCATAAAAGGTCAATTGGTGGCCTATACCACAGCATTGACGCTACGCGAGAAAATTTGACACAATTCGATGCTACAGGCAAGAGAACAACTTCGGATCAGAAGGTTACAGGTTCGATCCCTGTCGGGCGCACCACTCTCACCACGACTTGCGCAGATTTCGCCGGAGGGTAAAAATCAGATGCATACCGTCTGGCATACCATTTCCGCCCACTTGTAATCTTCGGCGGTCTTCGGGTGCCAGATCCGCGCTTCATTACCTCTCCCCAGCGCGGCTCTTAAAATCTTTCCCCCTTGGACCGTATTTGACCCACCCCCGTCGGCACAATGCGCGCATGAAAAATGAAACCGATGCGACGCCAAACACCGGGCCGTCCGGACAGACCCCAACCACTGGCGACGTGGTCAACACCCGGACCGACGCAAAATCCGAGGGCCACTGGCTCCTCAAATACAGCGGGCCTCTGCCGGAGCGGCGCCACCTCGCCCTGCCGCTGGTGTGGAAGCGCCGATGCAGCGGCAAAATGTACAGGCTCGTCCGCTGCCACATTTTCGCGGGCGATGTCATGGTCTGGCTCCACGAGTCCGGCAGCAACACCGCCCTGCATCTGCCGCTGGCCACCCTGGCAAAACGCTATCAGCCCCTCGCCCTCGAACCCGTGCGCTCTGGCGTCGTCCTGGCGCGCAATTGAACATGCCTCGATCCATCGTCTGGTGAGAGCGCTGCTGCACTGCACTGCGGTTGTAGGTCGAGTGGCCGACCGTCGTGCCCGCAAATTCGCCGCAAAGAACGATGAATGAATATGAAAAAACTTGTCCGGTTGACGGTGTGCTGCTAACAGCTTGGACGCTCCCGCTGAAGACGTGAAAGGAACCGCTTTGAGGTATTACGCGCATACTGCCGAGGATGCTGATGGTCGTCCCGTGAAGGACGAGAACCGCTGGCAGTTGCTCAAGGACCATCTCCGCGCGGTGGCACGTCTGGCGAAGGAGTTTGCTCGCCCTCTTGGTTTGGAGAAAGAAGCCGAACTCGCCGGGTTGCTGCATGATTTGGGGAAATACGCGCAACGGTTCCAAGCCCGGCTCCACGACAACTCCATCCATGGTATCAATCATTGGGCGGCGGGCGCGGGCCACACGGCACACGCACTCAAGCAGTTTTCAACTGCGTTTGCGGTGGACGGACATCACACCGGAATACCTGCTTTGGAAGGCACGACTGGTCTTCGGCAGACCGTTGCGCGCCTCAGAGCTGATCAGGATCGCCGCGAGCTGACCGGTTGCACGGAATCGTTGGCTGAACTTCTCCAGCGTTTGGAGGCAGATGGCCTTTATCTGCCTGTCGTTGCTCCACGCCGGATCGACGATCGATTCGCTGAAGCCTTGCGCACCCGCCTGCTTTTCTCCTGCCTCGTGGATGCCGACTTCCGCGATACGGAGAATCACTTCGACCCAGGAGCCGGAAGTCTTCGACAGGTTCCCTACCTTCAGCCCGTCCGCGCCTTGGAAATCCTCCGTCGCCATCTGGCCGGCCTGTCCGGTGATGGCGACGTTAACCAGCGACGCCGCAAGTTGCTCAACGATTGTCTGGCCGCTGCAACTCAAACTCCCGGCCTTTTCACGCTCACAGCGCCGACGGGCAGCGGCAAGACGCTCAGTTCGCTGGCGTTTGCCCTCCAACACATCGCGCTTCATAACGCCAGGCCAGGCATTCTGGATCATGAACGGTTCCGCCGCGTGATCGTGGTAATCCCGTTCACCAGCATCATCGAGCAAACGGCGGGCGTGTATCGTAAGCTCTTCGAGCCGGAGTTTGGTCCGGACTACGTGCTGGAACATCACAGCGCTGTCGCTCCCCGTGAACGCCCCGAGGACAAGGGCAAGGACGCCGAAGCGGAAAGCCTCCGTCGCGCCCGGTTGGCGACGGAGAACTGGGCTTCACCGCTCGTCGTCACCACTAGCGTCCGGTTCTTTGAGAGCCTGTTCAGCAACCGCCCGTCCGCCTGCCGCAAGCTCCACAACATCGGCCGTTCCGTCGTGCTATTTGATGAAGTGCAAACGCTTCCGTCCGATCTCGTGCCCTCGCTTCTGTCCGCCGTGAAACTGCTCACCCGCGACTACGGTGTGACCGCGGTGTTCATGACCGCCACCCAACCCGCCTTCGCAGCCGCCGAAGCTGCCCTGCCTTACGGTTGGAATCCGACGCCCATTGCCTCGGATGAATCCGCCCTCGCCGAAGCCCTGCGACGCACCCGGATCGAACTGCCCGGCTTGGACCAAAAACTTTCCTGGGAAAACATCGCCGGTCGCATGGCTGCTGAATCGCAAGCGTTGTGTGTGGTCAACACCACTGCTGACGCGCGGAATCTGTTCAAATTGCTCCGAGACCGTTCGCCCGATGGCTTGTGCCATTTGTCGTCGCGTTTGTGTCCACAGCATCGGCGCGAGAAGTTGGAAGCCATCCGCCAACGGCTGCGCGATGGCTTGTCCTGTCGGCTGGTTTCCACGCAGTTGATCGAGGCCGGGGTGGACGTGGATTTCCCCATCGCCTTTCGCGCCCTCGGTCCGCTCGATTCAATTATCCAGACCGCTGGACGCTGCAACCGGGAAGGGAAATCTGCCGAGCCGCGTCCCGTGATCGTATTCCGGCCGGACCACGACGGGATGATTGATCAACGCCGGGTTAACCCATATCAAATCGCAGCGAAGGTCACGCTGAGCTTTCTGGATCGCCATCCGGACGCTGCCGACCGCTTGCATCTGCCGGAATTTTACGCCGCCTATTTCCGGGAACTCTACGGTCTGCTCGGCCCTCAGTCCGTGAAGGACGACAAAGTCTTTGCCGCCTGCGAAGCGCTCGACTTCCCCAAGGCCGCCGAAGAATGCTCCCTCATCGGCGACGAAACCCGCGCCGTGCTTGTGAAGTGGAAAGACAAAGACGGAAAGAATCGCGGGGAGGAACTCGCCGAAAAGCTTCACCGCCAGAAACACCTGACCGCCGCCGAGTGCCGCGAGGCCCAGCGATTCTCCGTGAACCTCTACCAGAGCGAGTTCTTCGACGCGCAGGCCAAGGGCTACATCTACCAACCCACGAAGGATTGGGACTTCTGGGTTTGGAATTCGGACTACGACCCAGACCTTGGACTCGGCCATGAGGACAACCTGATATGTTAATCAAGCCACACTTGTTAAATGAAATGGCCGACCAAGCTTTCGCTCAGTCGGCCGCTGGCTCTTACAGTCAGCATTTCAATATTTCAATCCGCGCCATCTGTGGCGAACGAAACAAATCAAAGCAAATCTCTCTCAAAATAGCCATTGACAAGTCTTGCGTGTCAGTGTTCGTTTACGCCATTGATATGCTTACTGTAGTATGTATGAAATGCGACGCAATCATCGAGCGAATAAATCTCCACATCTGTTCGCGCTCACTGCTGGCGACTCAGTGGTTTGCTGGCGTTCGCGTAAGACCTCGATTGCATCCGTGGGATGAACAAGAACTTCCATTCCAAACCAAGGCTTGGCTCGACGTCTCGGCAGATTCGGGAGAACAGGCTCAAGGAGTCGCCCGTATCCTCTTCGCGATGGGCTGCGAAGAATCCCCGCTGCATTCCATCTCGCCAACGGCCAAGCATGTCTTCGTTTACTCACTGAGCAAAGAATCCCAAAACTGATTATGACCATCCACCTCCGCACCTGGGGCGACCTCGCCTGTTTCACCCGGCCTGAAATGAAGGTCGAGCGCGTGAGCTATCCCGTCCTCACGCCCAGCGCCGCGCGCGGCCTGCTGGAATCCATCCTCTACAAGCCGCAATTCCGGTGGCGCATCCGGCGCATCGCGGTCAAGCGGCCCGTCCGCTTCCTCGCCTTCCGCCGCAACGAAGTGAAGTCGCGTCTCTCGCCGCGCAATCCGGTGCCGCTGCTGGCCGACGAGGATCGCACCCAGCGGAACACGCTCGCCCTGCGCGACGTGGAATACGTCATCGAAGCCTCGATGCACCTGACGCCGCTGGCCGGCCTGCCGCGACGCAAACCCGAGGACGACGAGGATCGCGGCGAGGATACGCCGGTGAAGTATCTCGCCATGTTTCAACGCCGGGCCGAGAAGGGCCAATGCTTCGCCCAGCCCTGCTTCGGCTGCCGCGAATTTCCCGCCCACTTCGAACTGGCCGACGAAGCCGCCATGCGCGTCCCGCCGGAAACAAACCGCAACACCGATCTCGGCTTGATGCTCTACGACGTGTTCCATCTCGACGTTTCCAAGGACCAGCCGCCCGGCAAAGTTGAGAAGCCCCAACCGCGCGTGACCTTCTTCAAGGCTGCGCTCAAAGACGGCATCGTCACGGTGCCGGATTGGAACGAAGTAAAAGCTCAACTCGGAGGTGCGCCATGATGCTGCAAGCCCTCATCGCTTACGCAGAACGTGAAAACCTCGGTGACGCCGATTTCGAGAAGGTAGGCGTCCGCTGGCTCATCCCGCTTGATCGGAACGGGAACTTGGCCGGCGACCCGATTCCACTGATGGAGAATCCGAACGACAAAAAGCCACGGCCCAAACCGATGTTCCGTCCGTTCACTTCGCCGAACGAACTGAACCAAGGCACCAAGTCTCACTTCCTGTGTGACACGTTGGAGCGGGCAGTGTTGTTTCTTGATCCCAAAGCCCCCGACAAGGCCGAAGCGCGACGCACACAACACGCATACTTCCAATCACTCCTCGAAGAAGCCGCGCGGGCCAGGCCAGCGGAAGCCTCGCGCTCAAATGCCGTGGTTTCGTTTCTGCGGGATTCAGCCGCGGTGGCAAGGCTCCATGCCGCGCTGACCGCAGCCAAGGCCAAGCCTAGTGACAACGCCACTTTCGCGGTTGATGGGTTCAACGTCCTCGACTCGCCAGCGTTGAAATCCTTCTGGAGGGAGCGTCGCGGAAATCTGGCTTCCGCTGCTAAAAAGCGCGAAGCCCGAGTATGCATCGCCACGGGCGAACTCGGGGAAACGCTCGACACGACCGAGAAGATCAAGGGTGTCCCTGGTGGCCTCGCCACTGGCACCAACCTCATCAGCTTCGACAAAGACTCGTTTTGCTCCTTCGGCCTGGAACAGGCGCAGAACGCCGCGCTGTCGGCACCGGCGGAACTGAAAATCCGTTCCGCTTTGAACGCCCTCATCGACAAAAGCCGCAGTCAGGGCCTTGTGTTCAACGACACAGTTCATCTGCATTGGACGCGGGAACCCGTGAAGCAGGATCCTTACGACCTGCTCACCACCGCCGACCCGGAGGCGGTGGCAACACTGTTCAAGTCGGTCAAAGATGGACGGGGATACATTGGTTTGGACGCCAATGCTTACTACGCGTTGAGTCTCTCCGGCAATGGCGCGCGCATCGTGGTGCGCGACTGGCTGGAAAGCACCGTCCCTGAAGTGGAGCGCAACATCGCCGATTGGTTCACCGATCTCGCCATCGCTGAACCCGACGGCAGCGGCATCAAGCACAGCTTCAAGTTCGGGGCATTGCTCTATGGCATGGTGCGGGCCGAGTTGTCCGAAGTGTCGCCCGTCTTGCCCACGCAACTGCTTCACGGCGCATTGTGCGGGCGTTCGCTGCCTTTGCCGCAGTCGGCGCTTGCCGCCGCCCTTCGCCGCCAGCAACTCGATCAAGAAAATAAACTCAACCCGGCCCGCCTTGCCCTCATCAAGGCGTGCCTGCTCCGTCCGCCCAATTCACCAAACAATCAATCCGACCAAACTCAAACGAAAGACACACCTATGACTGAATCCCTGAATCCCGAATCCCGCGACGCCGCATACCTCTGCGGTCGCCTCTTCGCGGTCTTTGACCGCCTGCAATACCTCGCCCTTGGCGGTGTCAACGCCGGCGTGGTCGAGCGCTACTATGCCAGCGCCAGCGTCACGCCGGCGCTGGTCATGGGCCGCCTGTTCCGCAACGCGCAATTCCATCTGGCCAAGGCGGACGGCGGCGTCGCGACCAACGCGGGCAAAGATTTTGAGTCGATCACCACCGCGCTCGGTACCGAATTCCCGGCGACGCTTGACTTGGAAGCCCAAGGCCGTTTCGCCTTGGGCTATTACCACCAGAAGGCCGACTACCGCCGTCGCACGGCGGAACGGAAAGAAGCAGAGGCAAAAGCCGAAGCCGCGACTTGATCCCATCTGAAATCTCCCATCGCAAATCGCAAATCCAAACAAAGAACCAATACCATGAACAATCGTTACGACTTCGTTTATCTCTTCGACTGCAAAGACGGCAACCCCAACGGCGATCCCGATGCCGCCAACTCTCCGCGCATTGACCCGCAGGACATGCACGGCCTCGTCTCCGACGTGTGCCTCAAGCGCAAGGTGCGGAACTTCGTTCTGCTCGCGAAGGAAGCCGCGCCCGGCTACGGCATCTTCGTCCAGCAGGGCAGCGTTCTGAATGACCGCATTGCCGAAGCCCACAAGGCGCTTGGGCACGACGTGGACGCCAAATCCGAAAAGAAAAAGGCCACGCGCGAGCAAGTCGCCACGGCCCGCGCCGAAATGTGCAAACGCTTCTTTGATGTCCGCACGTTTGGCGCGGTCATGTCCACGGGCGCGAACGCGGGCCAAGTGCGCGGTCCGGTTCAACTCAGCTTCAGCCGATCTCTGGACCCGATCCTGCCGTTGGACCTCAGCATCACCCGCATGGCCGTGACCGAGGCGAAGGAGGCCGACGCGCCCAATCAGACGATGGGCCGCAAGAACCTCATCCCTTACGGCCTCTACCGCTGCCACGGGTTCATCAGCGCGCATCTCGCCCGCGAAACCAAGTTCAATGAGGACGACCTCGCGCTGTTCTGGCAATCACTCACCCAGATGTTCGACCACGACCGCTCCGCTTCTCGCGGCACGATGGCTCCGCAGAAGCTCGTTGTCTTCAAACACCAGTCCATGCTCGGCAATGCCCCCGCGCACAAACTGTTCGAGCGCGTCATCGCCAAGCGCAAAGCCGGAGTCGATGTGGCGCGAGCGTTCTCGGACTACGAGGTCACGATCAACCAAGCAGGGTTGCCTCAAGGAATAGAATTGCTTGACCTCCTGTGAAGCGTCTGGCGATGGACCGGATTTTGCGATATAGAATTACGCCATGAGCACCAAAGAAACTCTCCTTGAAGTAGCAGAAAAGCTTCCGCCGGACGCCACGCTCGTTGACGCCATCTACGAACTCGAATTCCGCCAGGCGGTGGAGGAGGGGATCGCCTCGCTGGAGGCCGGCAAGCGCGTTCCCCTGGAGGAGGCCCGCCAACGCATCCCGCAATGGATTTTAAAGTATTCCTCTCCGCAGACGCCTTGAGCGATCTGGAGCGCATCATCGCCTACATTGCGCCCCACAACGCCGTGGCTGCCGGGCAGATGGGCACCCGGCTGCTCGATGCCGCGCTGTCGCTCAATACCTTCCCGGAGCGCGGACGCATGGTGCCGGAGTTCCGCCGGCCTGAGCTGCGCGAAATCATCTTCCGCTCTTACCGGATCATCTACCGCGTGAATGCGTCCGACGGGAGTGTCGAAGTGGTGCGCTTCTGGCACGGGGCGCGGGGCTTCCCGCACATCCCAAGAGGGACTGAACCGTGACAGAAGCGCTCCCGCTGTCCCTGCTCAACGACTACCTCTACTGCCCGCGCCGGGCGGCGTTGAAGGTGGTGGAAGGCTGGCGCAGCGCCAACGAGCATACCGCGCGAGGCGACATCGTCCACGAGCACGCCGACTTGCGCGGATACGAGGTGGTGCAGGGCGTCAAGCTGCTGCGCGCCCTGCCGGTCTTCTCGGCACGCCTCGGATTGAACGGCAAGTGTGACATCGTCGAGGTTCACCCTCATCCGGCCTCCGGCCACCCTCTCCCATCCGATGCGAGAGGGGCTGGGGGTGAGGGCACGCTCTTCCCGGTTGAGTTCAAACTCGGCAAACGGCGCAAGTGGGAGAATGACGACGTGCAACTGTGCGCCCAGGCCCTCTGCTTGGAGGAAATGTTCGCCACTGCGGTCCCGCGCGGCGCCGTCTTTCACGCCGACAGCAAGCGTCGCCGCGAGGTCGAGTTCACGGCGCAACTCCGCCAGGCCACGGAGGACGCGGCGGCGGCGCTGCATCGTTTGCCCGACGAAAGTCGCCTGCCGCCCGCGGTGTTCAAGCCCGCCTGCGAGGAATGTTCCCTGTTCGATATCTGCCTGCCCGCCGTCACCTCCTCGCCTGACCGCACCACCCGCGCTGCCAGGGACCTTTTCAAAACCTGAATTCCCATGGGCGACATCCAGCAAAACACCCTCTATCTCCTCACTCCCGGCAGCTACGTCAGCCGCGACCATCTCACGCTCCAGGTGGAGGTGCCGGTGTATCCGCCGGATCTGCCGCCCGAGAAACGCGCCCGCGACACCGCGGCCGACTGGCGCAAGCTCTCCATCCCGATTCATCACCTCGAATCGATCTGCGTCTTCGGCCCCAGCACCATCAGTCCGCCCGGCCTTGACCTTTGTTGGGAGCACGGCGTGGCGGTGAACTACCTCAGCGAACACGGCCATTTGCAGGCGCGCGTCACCGGTGTCGCCGACACCAGCGTGACTCTGCGGCGGGCGCAATTTCGCGCGGCCGACCAGCCGGCGAAGTGCGCCGCCGTCGCCCGCCAGATTATCGCGGGCAAGATTCAAAACTCACGCAACAGCCTCCTCCGCGCCGCCCGCGAAACGGATTCGACTGCGGAGCGCGATGCCCTGCAAAGCGTCATCGACGGCCTCGCCCGCCAGCTCCAATACCTCGTCGAGCAGACGGACCTCGACAAGATCCGGGGTGCTGAGGGCATGGCCTCGCAGCAGTATTTTTCCGTGTTCAGCTTCATGCTCAAGCAGCAGCGTGAGGACTTCGCCTTCACCACGCGCAGCCGGCGTCCGCCGCGCGACCGCATCAACTGCCTGCTCTCCTTCGCCTATGCCTTGATCCGTCACGACTGCATTGCGGCACTCACCACCATCGGGCTCGATCCATTCGTGGGCTTTCTGCACGTGGACCGGCCGAATCGGCCGTCGCTGGCGCTCGATCTCATGGAGGAATTCCGGCCGTGGCTTGCCGACCGACTGGCCGTCACCTTGATCAACCGCCAGCAGATCGGCCCGCAGCACTTTGTCGAGCGCGAGGGCGGCGCGGTGGAATTCAACGAAGCCGGACGCAAACTGCTCATCAAAGCCTACCAGGAACGCAAACAGGAGACTCTCAACCATCCGCTGCTGGACCAGAATCTCCGCCTGGCGCAAATGCCCTACGTGCAAGCCCGCCTGCTGGCGCGGTATCTGCGCGAGGATGTCACTGACTACGTTCCGCTCGTGCCGAAATAGACGACCGTTCAACCTTCAACCTGGAAACCATGCTCGTCCTCGTGACCTATGATGTTTCGACGGTGGAAAAGGCCGGCCGGCGCCGGCTGCGGCGGGTGGCGCGCGTCTGCGAGGACTACGGCACGCGCGTCCAGAAATCTGTCTTCGAATGTCAGGTGGGGCAAAAGGAATGGGTGCAACTGCACGACCGGCTCCTGACGGAATACAAAGACGACGAGGATTCGCTGCGGTTCTATTTTCTCGATGAAACAGCCGTGCAGCGGACGGAACACCATGGCGTGGGCAAGCCGGTCGATTTGACCGAACCGTTGATCCTGTGACCTCACCTCCGCGAACCCCTAGTGCCGGGCGCAAGCCGGGGGTATCGCGGCACGCTCAATCAGCGCGCTGGCCAACGAATTTCGTCTGTTCCTTGACAACTGGAATCAAAAGTCAGCCTCCGTTCTTGGCAGGTTGGCGGAATGCGGCTATGAAACTCCTGTGGCTCAAGCGCAAGCAAGGGCCGCGGTCGCCCCTCGCGCAAGCGGGGGGCGCGGATTGAAACCAATCAAGGTCGCAACGTTATCAACGACCGCATCCAGTCGCCCCTCGCGCAAGCGGGGGGCGCGGATTGAAACAGCGTTGTAGCCGTCCAGTTCCAGCCTGCGAGTGTGTCGCCCCTCGCGCAAGCGGGGGGCGCGGATTGAAACTTTCGGCGAGATTGATTCAACATACCGCCGCACCGTCGCCCCTCGCGCAAGCGGGGGGCGCGGATTGAAACCCGAGAGGGTGCAAAGCATCGAAGGCGATGATGCGTCGCCCCTCGCGCAAGCGGGGGGCGCGGATTGAAACAAGACGTGGAACATCTCCGCAGCGAGTTACATCAAGTCGCCCCTCGCGCAAGCGGGGGGCGCGGATTGAAACAAAGGTGTTCGAGAAGGATTGCTTTTGTTCAGCGGTCGCCCCTCGCGCAAGCGGGGGGCGCGGATTGAAGCGTTCTGCCCCTTTGTTCGTTTCGTCTGGTTGACCTCTCTGGTGGCCCACTGGGAGGTCGGCGCCGTGTTGATTCGCCCAGCCGTCCTCCTGAGGATTCTCGGCGCGGGCAGACAAAATCAGGGAAGTTGCTCATTGCGCCGCGTGCCGGTTCTTCGGTATTTTCCCTCCATGTCTGTTGCGCGGAAATCGACCACGAAAAAACGCCAACCCGTGTCGGTCGTGACCGGCGGCGCCGGCTTCCTCGGCTCGCACCTTACGGACTTGCTTCTCTCCCACGGCCATCGCGTCATCGTCATCGACAACTTCGTCACCGGCTCGGTGGACAACATCGAGCATCTCGCCGGAAACCCGAATTTCAAATTCATCCAGCAGGATGTCACCGAGTTCATCTTCCTCGCGGAGCCGGTGAATTTCGTGTGGCACTTCGCGTCGCCCGCCAGCCCGGTGGATTACCTCGAATTGCCGATTCAGACCTTGAAGGTCGGCTCGCTCGGCACCCACAAGGCGCTGGGCCTGGCCAAGCACAAGGGCGCCCGGTTCCTCCTGGCCAGCACCTCGGAAATCTACGGCGATCCGCTGGTGCATCCGCAACCCGAGGAATACTGGGGCAATGTGAACACCATCGGCCCGCGCGGTTGCTATGACGAGTCGAAACGCTTTGCCGAGGCCATGACCATGGCCTACCTGCGCGAACACGAGGTGGAGACCCGCATTGTGCGCATTTTCAATACTTATGGCCCTCGTATGCGCCTCGCCGACGGCCGGGTGGTGCCGAATTTCATCAGTCAGGCCTTGCGCGGCAAACCGCTGACGGTGTATGGGCGGGGCACGCAGACGCGCAGTTTCTGCTATGTGGCGGATCTGATTGAAGGCATTTACCGCCTGATGATGAGCGACCATTCCGAGCCGGTGAACATCGGCAATCCGCAGGAGTGGACGATGCTGGATTTCGCAAAAGAGATCATCCAGATCACAGGATCGAGGAGTCGCATCGCCTTCCATCCGCTGCCCAAGGATGATCCGAAGCAACGCAAGCCCGACATCACGCGGGCGCGGTCCTGGCTGCATTGGAAACCCGGCGTGGCACTGCGCGACGGACTGGAAATGACCATCAATTATTACCGGAGCAAGGTTTGAGCGTGACAAGCAGGATTGATGGATTATGTTGACTCAGAGCATCTTGTTACAGGTTTGTAATGCGGTGTTTTTCATTTGACCGTCTGAAAGAAACTCGGCTAAGAAAACGACCCCTCCGCGCCCTGGCGATTTAAGATTTGGGATTTTAGATTTCAAATCGCTGCGGCGCGGAGCAGCACTGAGCGTGAGTTGATGTTGAAATCAAAAACATTTTTGGCGATTGATCTTGGGGCCAGCACCCTCAAGGCCGGCGAGTTTCAAATCAACGAGGCCGGCGGGTTGTTGCTCCGGCAATACGGGTTCAAATCACTGGGCGCCGAGGGTCTTCAGGAGAGCACCCGCGAGGGTGCCATTCAAAAGGCATTGCAGGAACTCTTCGCGGAAAAGGCTTTCACTGCCAAGGATGTCTCCATCTGCGCGCCCGGCTACCACACCTTCTCCAAGTTCATCAAGCTTCCGCCCGTGGACACCTCGAAGGTCACGCAGATCATCGAGTTTGAGGCCCGGCAAAACGTCCCCTTCCCGCTGGAAGAAGTGGTGTGGGATTATCAGATCCTCGGCGCGGCCCCATCGGGTGAACTGGAAGTTCTGCTGGTGGCCATCAAGCGCGAGATTGTCGAAGGCCTGGTGCGCGTCGCCGAAAACGCGGGCTTGCGCGTGCAGATGGTCGATGTGTCCACGGCGGCGCTCTGCAATTCGTTTCGTTACAACTATCCCGAGGCCGAGGTTTGCAGCCTGCTTCTCGACATCGGCGCCAAGACCAGCAACCTCCTCTTCTTCGAGAAGGGCAACATCTACGCGCGCGGCATCAACATTGGGGCCAACGCCATCACGGCCGACTTTGCCAAGGAAAGTCGCATGGCGCTCGCGGACGCCGAGAAATTCAAAATCGCTGATGGCTTCGTCAGTCTGGGTGGCGCTTACGAGGAACCGGACAATCCGCAGCAGGCGGCTGTGTCCAAGATCGCCCGGCAGGTGCTCACGCGGCTGCACATCCAGGTCAACCAGACCATCCAGTTCTACCGCGGTCAGCAGGGGGGCACCATGCCCCAGCAGCTTTTCCTCTCGGGCGGGGCATCGATCATGCCCTACACTGCGCAGTTTTTCTGCGAGAAGCTCAATCTCCCTGAGTCGTCCGTCGCGTATTTCAATCCTCTCAAAAACGTCCAGCTTGATCCCGCGCTGAACCTGGAGGATCTCGCGCGCGGAGCCCATTCGCTCGGCGAGGTGGTGGGCGTGGCGCTCCGCAATCTCGCGCATTGTCCCATCGAGCTGAACCTGATGCCGAGCAGTTCGCGCAAGCGCCAGGAGTTGAGCGAGAAAAAGCCATACTTTGCCGCCGCCATTGCCAGCCTCGTGCTGGTGGTGTTTGCGTGGGGCTGGTTTTTTGATCGCTCAGCCGACAGCAAGGAGGAATCGCTCAAGACGCTGATGACTCATCTGGGCCCGCTCATCAAGGCCGACCCCGAGATTAAGAGCGCCATGAACGATCTGAAGGTGGCCACCCGCGAGGCCGATCAGGTTGCTGAATGGGTGGATGATCGTTTTTACTGGGTGCGGTTGCTCTCGATGATGCGCGGCTCCTTCATCACGGTGGAAGACAAGATGGAGAAGGAAATCGGCTCGCCCGTCGGGTTGTGGATTGATCGCTTCAGCCCGATTATTCCTGGTTCTGCGGCTGCGCGGCTGGCGATGGGAGATGCCTTCAGCCCCAATCCCGATCCAAATGCTACTCCGGGTGCCCCTCCGCCAGAGCCGGATCGGGGAGGGTCTGGGCGGGCTCGCCGGGAACGTGGTGGCGGATTTGGCGGGCGCGGCGGCGGCGTGCTTCGCGAAGCATCGACGAATAATATCGAGCACATTTTGTTGAGCTGCCGCGGCGTGAACATGAGCACCCCCGCGCGGCCCAATGCGAACACCCTGCTCGCCCAGGCCTTGCTCGACCAATTGCGCTCCAAGGGAGATTGGTTCGACACCAACGACACCAAGCTGGTGGGCAAACTCGGCGAGCTGGACGCCGAGCAGATGACCTTCTCCTTCGAGGTCAGCCTGAGACTCAACCGCCCGATCCCCTACTGACCATGCTCTGGATCAAACGTAATCTGTTCATGGTGGTCAGCGGCGTCGTGGTGTCGGTTTTGCTGGGGCTGGGCGGTTTCTACCTGTTCAGCGGCTGGAGCAAGAATGCCGCCGTCGAGGAAGACTTGGAAAAGAACCTCGCGCTGATGACGAATTTTTACAGTTCGCCGCAGTTTCCCCATCCCACCAACGTCGCGGTGGCCCGCGAGTATGTGAAAGTGGCCAGAAACAAGAAGGCCGTTCTCCAGCCGTTCTTCGAGCCGGTTCCGGCCGAGCGCGTGAGCGGCCTTCAATTCCGGTCGGTTTTGGACAAAACCCTTTCGGAGCTGTATCGCCTGGCCAGTCAGGCGGCGGTGGAGCTTCCCCGCACCAATTACGCTTTCTCCTTTGATGGCGTGCGCAACAACGCCAACTTCGATCCGGGCAGCTTTCCGTTTATGCCCCAGCAACTGGCCGACATCAAGGCCATCTGCACCCTCCTCTTCGAGGGGCACGCCCGTCCCTTGGTCAACATCCGTCGCGCCCGGGTATCCCGGGACGACAACCAGGCCGCCAGCGACTATCTCGATGCCCGCGTCGAAACCAACCTTTTCACTGGTTCCGTTCTCAGCCCCTACGAGTTCGAGTTTCAGTGCATGAGCGAGGATCTCGCCGTGGTGCTGAACAAGCTGTCCCAGTCGCCGCATGGTTTCATCGTGCGGACCCTGCGCACCGAGCCAGTCGATGAGAAGCAGGACGGGCGCTTCGGTCCCCCCGGTGGTGCGCCACCCGCTCCGTCCGCACCGCCCGGGCCGCGACCCGGACAGCGGAATCTCCTGAGGAATCCCCCCGCGCCTGCCGCGGTCAACCCCGCAGTAACCGGGACCAGAAATCGTCCGCCGGGAGCGACTGCTGCCGCGGGCGACAAATTGGTGACCCCGCTCAAGGAAAAGCGGATCAAGGTCACCTTGAACATCGTGTCCATCCGTCCCGGGGAGAAATAGCCTCATGGAACGTCTCCGAAGCATCCTGCCACTCCTCAAAAAGCACTACGAAAAGGTGCTGCTGGTGGGGTGTGTTCTCGTTCTCATGGGGAATGTCTGGTTCCTCTACGACGCAAAGCAGAGTGACGCCATCCGGCGCGAGGAGATTGAGAAGGCCTTCATCCGCAAAGGCGGCAAAACCGTTCCGCCGGTGGATCTGGCCCGCTTTGACGCGGTCCTCGCTCTCATGAAGAGTCCGCCTTCCCTCTCGCTGGCGAAGCCCAACCACCTTTTCAGTCCGGTGACATGGTATCGGGCGGCGGATGGTTCGCTGGTCAAGGTCCGCTCCGAGGGTGACATCGGCATGCGCAAGATGGAGGTCACGGCAGTTCGACCTTTGAACCTGAGCATCGCGCTCATCAAGGCCGCCACCTCGGGCAGCGGCGCCGGGGTGGCGGTTTCCGGCTACCACATGGTCAGCACCAACGAGGCGGTGGCGGGAAATCAGCGGCGCACCACCGGCTTGTATGCCCTCAATGAAACCAACAAGCCGGTCTTCATCCTGCGCGAGGTCAAGGGCCCGCCCGAAGCACCGGACGAGTTGATCGTCGAACTCAAGGGCTCACCGGATCGGGTGTCCCTCACCCCGGAAAAACCTTACGTGCGCACGCTTGCCTACGAGGCGGATCTCAAATACGCGCCGACCGGCCGGACCTATCTGAAAAAGCGGAAAAATGACCCGCTCGACATCTCTGGCCAGCCCCATAAAATCATGGACATCACCGCCGACAAAGTCGTATTGTCCGACGACTCGAACGGTGCCGTGTGCGACCTCAAGCTCAACCGGGCACCATGAGTTTTTCAGCCGTCAATTCAGAAGATTTTAAGTCATGTTGAAAGCCCTCATCTCCTCCCTCTGTTTGGTTTTGTTCCTCCAGACCGGCTGGGCGCAGACCCCTCCCGCCGCCGCGGTCGATGAAGCAGGACTCGAAGGCGTCCGGCGCCAGGCCTACAAGAAAGACTTCGACGACAAGCTCAAACTTGCCGGGGAAGCGGAAAAGAAAGGCGACCTCAACGAGGCGGCCCGGCTTTACACCTCCTGTCTTGATCTTGTCCGCCGCATGGGCCCGGGCAGCGAGCAGTTGCAGGCCGAGGCGATGCGCGGATTTGCCGCGGTGCGCATCCAGATGGCCGACCAGTTCATGCGGGCCGGCGAATTTACCGAGGCGGAACTTCAGTTGAATCGCGTCCTCAAGGAAGATCCGAAGAACGAACTCGCTCTGGGCTTCAAGGCCAAACTTGAAGAAACCCGCCAGCGTCTGGCCGGACGCCTGCCCTCCCAGTCGGTCGTGGCCCTCATCCCGACCATCCAGTCGAACAACCTGGTTGCCTCCTCGCTCGTGGTGGACGCCAAGATCCTTTTCGAGGCCGGTCGGATGGAAGAGGCGGAAGTTTATGTCAAACAAGCCTTGAAACTCGATCCCGGCAACCGGGCGGCCATTTACTATCAGGAATTGATCATGGATCAGACGAAACGGCGCGAAAACCTTAATCGCGAACGTTTCTCCAAGGAACGCATCCTCGAGGTGGACAAGGCGTGGAACGTGCCCATCAATCGCGGCGGCCTCCCGGTGCCCAATCCCTACGCCCGGACCAACATGGTCTTCACCGGCAAGGGCCGGCAGCGGATTTACAACAAACTCGAGACGATTCGTTTGAGCGAAGTCACCTTCGATTCACTCCCGCTTGGCCAGGTGATTGAAGCTCTGAGCCGCGACGTGCGCAACAGCGACACCGACAAGAAAGGCATCAACATCCTCATCGGCGCCAACATCGACCCGCCCACGGCGGGACCGCCTCCGGTCGATCCCCAGACCGGTCTGCCGGTGGCGACGGAACAGCCGGAAGTCGCCGATCTCGGCGCGGTCACCATCAAGATTTCCCCGCCCTTGCGCGATGTCTCCTTGGCCCAGGTTCTGGACGCGATTTGCAAAGTGGCTGATCGGCCCATCAAGTTCTCGGTGGAAGACTACGCAGTGGTCATCTCCTTCCGTGCCAATGACATTCCGCCGCTCTACACCCGATGGTTCAAAGTGGATCCCAACACCTTCATGCAAGGTCTGCAAGGAGTTCAGGCATTGGATTTCGGCGGCACCAGCAGCAGTGGCGGTGGTGGCGGCGGCAATAGTGGTGGCGGCGGTGGTCGCAGCGGTGGTGGTGGCGGCCGCAGCGGCGGCGGCGGCGGTGGCTATGGTGGCGGCAATAGTGGTGGCCAGGGCGGCGGGAGTTCGGGCAGCGCCGAGTATATCGGTGTCAGTCTGGCGGGCGGTGGCAGCAGCCGTGGTGGTAACCGCGGCGGCGGTGGCGGCGGCGGTGGTGGCGGCAGCGGAGGCATTCCGCTGAGCGGTGCCACGGGTGGTGGCGCAGGCGGCGGGCAGCGTGGTGGAGCGGCCGGTGGCGGCGGCGGGGCAGGGCAGGCGGGTGGTGGTGGCGTCGCCTTCCTGACGCAGTTGACGCCGACGGCGCAGTTGGGTCAGTTGGTCCGTGAATTTTTCCTGAGCGCGGGGGTCGTGCTCGACCCGCCGAAGAATGTTTTTTGGAATGAGCGCACCGGCATGCTCATGGTGCGCGCGACGCTGCAGGACCTCGACATCATCGAACAAGCAATTCAGGTGCTGAACATGTCGCCGCCGCAGGTGATGATCGAAGCCAAGTTCGCCGAGATCAACCAGAGCGATATCAAGGCGCTCGGCTTTGACTGGTGGGTGGGCAACACCCTGATGAAGAGTGGTGCCATCGGGGCGCAAGGCGGAACCGCTCCGTCCTTTGGCAGCCCGGCGACCTCCGGCTCTCAGGCGAATCCTTTGGGCGTTTTCCCGACCCCGCCGATTGGCACCGCACCGACCGATGCAAAAATCACCTCCGGCCTGCGCAACAGCGCCCCGGCGGTCGCCACCGTCACCGGCATCCTCACGGACCCTCAATTCCGTGTGGTTATCCGGGCGATGGAACAGCGCGAGGGCGTGGATGTGCTGGCCGCGCCCAAGGTGACCACGCTCAGTGCGCGCCAGGCGCAAATCAAGCTGGTGGAAATCCGTTACATCGTTACGGAACTCGACGCGAGCCAGACTTCCGCCGGCACGGGCGGCAATAATAATAATAATAACAGCGGCGGGGGCGGCGGAATCGGCTCCATTGTCGAGCCCATCGCCGAACCTTTTGAACTGGGTCCGGTGCTGGATGTGGTGCCCTACGTCTCGGCCGATGGGTTCACCATCCAGATGACCATCATTCCGACGGTCAAAACCTTCGTCGGCTACGACACCACTTCGGCGCAGATTTTTGCGACGACGGTTCAATCCGTCGGCGGAGTCAGCGCCGCGCCTCCCATCGTCCAACCGACTCCGCTGCCCATCTTCCGTCTCCGCCAGGTGGTCACCTCGGCCATTGTCTGGGACGGCCAGACGGTGGTGCTGGGCGGCCTCATCGCCGAGGAAATTCAGAAGATCAAGGACAAGGTGCCGGTTCTCGGCGACCTGCCATTGGTGGGACGCCTGTTCACCAGCGAATCGTTCGACTCCAAGAAGAAGAACCTCGTCATCTTCGTGACGCCCACCATCATCGACCCGGCGGGCAATCGCGTGCATAGCGAAGAGGAGATGCCTTTCGCCCAAGGTGCTGCTCCGCCGCAGACTCTGTTGGTGCCGCTGCCTGGAACGCCGAATTGACCATGGCCGGGTGAGCGCCTTCCTCCCGCGTCCGGGCAGGGTGGGCTCGGACCAGATTGGGCGGGATCGTCATCTCGCGAAAGAGCGGCGCTCGCGGCAGAGATCTGTCATCTGAAATCTCAAATTTCAAATTCTCAAAGCTTCGGTCCCTGCCTTTTGCTGGTGGATGGCCATGCCTACGCCTATCGCGCCTTCCACGCCATCCGCCACCTCAACGCGCCCTCGGGTTCGCCCACCAATGCCATCTACGGCTTCATCAAGATGCTGGGGCGGATGCAGGCATCGCTCGCGCCAACGCATCAGGCGGTGATTTGGGACGGAGGCTTGGCGGCGGAGCGCATGGCGGAATTGCCCGGCTATAAGCAACAGCGTCCGCCGATGCCAGACAGTCTTGCCGAGCAGATTGACGCCCTGCAACGCTGGCTGGGATGCGCGGGCATCTGGTCGCAGGAAGAGGACGGTGTTGAAGCCGATGACGCCATCGCCGCCCTGGCCTTGCGCGCCTCGGCGGCGGGCCTGCGCGTGGTGATCGCCAGCGCCGACAAGGATTTTCAACAACTCGTATCGCCGCGCATCGGGCTGTTCAATCCCAATGACAAAACCGAGAAGATCTGGTCCGCCGACGATGTGGCGGCCAAGACCGGCGTGCGGCCCGAACAGGTGGTGGACTGGCTCAGCCTGATCGGCGACGCCGTGGACAACATCCCCGGCGTG
Organism: Limisphaerales bacterium; assembly: GCA_038249465.1. Taxonomy (GTDB): domain Bacteria; phylum Verrucomicrobiota; class Verrucomicrobiia; order Limisphaerales; family JBBRWD01; genus JBBRWD01. The sequence continues at coordinate 47,189 of JBBRWD010000021.1, forward strand.
CCGGGGGTCGGTCCCAAGACCGCTGCGGAGTTGCTGCAGCAGTTCGGCACCATCGAAGGCATTCAGTCGCGGTTGCCCGAGGTGCGGTCGGAACGCCTGCGGGCAGCCCTCGCTTCGGCCGGCGAGGTGTTGCGACGGAATCAGCGTCTCATTCGATTGCGCGATGACCTCGCCACGCCGTCCCTCGATGCTCTCCAGCCGAGGGAGCCGGACAGGGGAATGCTGCGCGGTCTTTATGCGGAATGGGGATTCAAATCACTGCTCGCGGAGATCGAAAAAACCGCCTGTGCCCAACCGGAGTTGCTGTGAAGATTGATATTACCGAACCGTCACTGGAAACACCCAAAAACGCCGGTTTTTGGCCAAAAACAAGTGAATTTTTTCCAAGAAGTCATGGACAGGAAACAGAACCGCTGATACATATTCCGGGACTTATGTTACCACTGCCGCGCGCACGGAATTTCTTGCTTTGCTGCGGGCTGTTTTGCGCCCTTTCCGGGGGTGCCGTGGCCCAGTCCCTCATCCCGATCGGCGCCGAGTTTTCCCTGGGCGGCGCGCTGGCCGGCGACCAGATGCTCCCCGCAGCGGTGCTCAACGACCAAGGCGGCTGGATGGTCTGGCGGGACCACCGCCTGGACAATTCCGGCACCGGCATCGCCGCCCGGCGCATCGATTCTTCGCTGAACGGCGCGGGCACGGCGGTGAAGGTGAACAACACCACCGCAGGCGATCAGGATCGCCCGGCCGTGACTTTGCTGCAAAATGGCGGCGCGGCATTGGCGTGGCAAAGCTCAGCCGTGCCCGGCCTGACCGAGGTGTATGCGCGTTTCCTCACGCCGTCCGGCGGGTTTGCTTCGGCCGAGATCAGGGTTTCACCGGCGACGGTCAACCTTCAGCGCCGTTACGTCACCAACCTGCTCGCGTATCTCAACAACAAGCAGATTGTCCGTCGCTTCGCCATCAGCGAGGCCATGCGCGTCACCCGTGACTTGAGCGGGCATCCCGCCATCGCGACTCTGTCTGACGGGAGTGTGTTGGTTGCCTACGATGCCGTGCGCACCACCCGCACCAGCGGTTGGCGCCTCGAACCCCGCACCACCATGATTGGTGGACGCACCTACCTCAACGACGTGCTGCGTCCGTTCTTGCAGATTGGCTCGTGGGGGCATGACGTTTTCGTGCGCCGCTATTCCGCCACCGGCCAGCCGATCGGCGCGGAGGTGCAGGTCAATCAGTTCGCCTCGAATCACCAGCGCTATCCCGCTCTCACCGTCCTCGCCAACGGCAACTTCGTGGTGTCGTGGGTGTCCGAGGAGCGCGTGAACAATTCGACCTTCGGCCTTGCCCTCGACCCCGATCACGTGGACATCGTCGCGCGTGTTTTCAGCGCGCAGGCGCAGCCGCTCGGCAACGAATTCACCGTCAATACTGCCGCGCATTTCTGCGGCAATCCCAGCCTCGCGCCGCTGCCGGATGGCGGGTTCGTCGCGGCGTGGAGCGAAAATTCGGGCGCCCGTCCCGAGAGTTGGGACGTGTTCTGTCGGACGTTCCAGCCGGACGGCACTACCACGCACCAAGCAGTGAGAATGAACACCTATACGGTGGGCGATCAGTTCCAGCCGCAGGTTGCTTCCGTGGGCGGCCGGCAGTTGGCCGTGTGGACCAGCCTGAGCCAGGATGGCTCGTGGGAAGGTGTCTATGGGCGGTTGCTCGTCGGTGGCGTGCCGGTCGGCGATGAAAGGCTCGTCAACACCTCGACGGCCAGCAAGCAATACATGCCGGCGGTCGCTGCGTGGCCGGATGGCCGGTTTCTGGCCCTCTGGAGCGGCATCGCGCGGGGATCTTCGTTCGATGTGTTTGGCCAGGTCTATGACAGCACGGATGCCTTGGCACCGGTGCCCGCATCTGCGTTGGCGGACGGAGGGGCGGACGGCTCGGCGGGGATGGCCGCGCTCCGCGCCGCTTCTTCTGGAACCGGCTCCGCGCCGCTGCCGGCGGCGGGTCTCAACGCGGCTGCGGCAAGGAACCCCCTCCGCGTGGGCCTGGCTCTGAATCGTCACGCCCGGGAATTGCGCTGGAACACTTCTGCCGGCGCCCTCTACCAGGTGCAGATTTCAACGAACCTCACTGACTGGACCGATCTCGGCGCACCGCGCACGGCAGCGGGTGCCAGCGATGCGGTGGCGCTCACCGGCGCGCAAAGCGTGGCGTTTTTCCGGGTGTTTCAGGTCAATTAAGATTTTATGGCGCGACTTAGCAAGTTACTGACGGGCTTGATGGTGCTGGCCTGCTGTGCCGGCACGGGCAGGGCGTTCTCGCTGCTCGGCCCGCCCCTGGCGTGGGAAACCACGGATCTGGGCTACCTGAAGCAGTACGACATCGGTGCTCCAATGGAGTTGACGGGGGGTTACCGGTGGAATGTGCCGGTGATTAACTACGCCTTCGATGAATCGTTCATCCGTTATTTCGGCGAGAACGGGATGAAAGCGGTCGATCAGGCCTTCAAGATTCTCAACGACCTTCCGGCGATGACGGCCATCACCAACGATGGATCCCGCCTTTTTTACAGGGGAAAGCCGTATCCGATGTCGGCGGTGGGAACACCCAACGGCCAGGCGCTGGCGGCCGGATTGAACGATGTCAAATCCCACGCTCTGATGTTGATCCTGGAGGAAATGGGTCTGGCCCAGCCGCGGCGCTATGCCTGGACCTTGCGGGCGCGCGCCACGGGCACGGTCAACAACACCCCGGTCACCAACTATACCGTCCGCGTGTTGAATTATGACCCCGTTTCCCTCCGCCCGACGAACCGGGTCAATTCGATTTATTATGGCTATACGATCTTTGATCCGGTGCCCGATGAGACCTACGCCGAGGCGGCCGAGCGGGTCAGTATCAATCCAGATGATCTGTATTTTTACACGGCCGTTGCTGACGGGGTCATCCCGCCGGGCTACTTTTACACCGGCCTTTCTGCGGACGATGTTGGTGGCCTGCGCTATCTCTACAATCGAAACAACATCGTAACCGAGACCCTGGCTCCCGGTGTGACCGCGCCGGGTTCCTTGTTAAATTCCACCCTCGATAACCCCTGGCTTCCCTGGGCCTACCGCACCAACGCGTCGAACGCGGTGAGCGGTTTCATTCCCACGGCGTGGCTGCCGTACTTCTCTGGCACCAATGGGTTCCTGACCGGCACGAACGTGGTTACGGGCACGAACGTGAATCTCCAGGCCATCGCGTTGCTGGCGGCCACGAACTCAGCCCTTCTGGTCACCAATGGCTTGCGTCCCGGGGTGAACAAGATTCGGTTCCGCAAGGTCGGGTATGACACGCTGATCGGTCAGACCTTCATTCCGGTCACCAACCGCTTCGTGGATCAGGTGATCACCAACCGCACCCTTGTTCTCCAACCGGTCGAGCGGATCATCACCCAGCCGGACATTCTGTTTGTTGCGGAAGATTTGGGGCTGGCCAATGACAATTACACGCCGATTCATAACCGGCGGACCGACACGTCCGGTTGGCAGAACAACGATCTGATCAACGGCCAGGCCATCAACGGCGGTCCGGGCCAGATCGTGCCGGGCGGCGCCACCAACGGCACGATTCGCATCAGTTTCAGCGATCAGCTCCCCTATGTGGTCAATCAATTCCCCGTCTTCATGGATGAATCGCAAACTGTCGGCTATGGCGGCTTCTGGGGATCGTTTGACGGCACCACCAACGCTCCGGTGGTTTATCCCGACTACGGCGGGCTGACGATCGGGGATCTGGTGGACCGGGTCGTGAGGGGCAATTAACTCAATTTTGCAGGTGATTATGAAGAGATTTTTGTTGTTGGCGTGGCTGGGGGCGGCTTCCACGGGTGGCCTGCTCGCGGCGACGAGCCCAGTGTATAACAACACCTCGCCGCTGAGCACGCCGCCCGTTCCGGTCATCGACGCCCGGGCCTTCGTCAACAGCAGTGATTTTTTCATCTCAGGGCTGCTGAATCCTTTCGAAACCTACAACACCCTCTTCTACACCAACCGCGGGTCGGGTGTGATGAGCGCCTTTCCCTCGTTTCGCTTCAACTACCTCGCGGGCGGCACGCGCTATCCCTCCAGCGTCTTTTTCAACGAAGGAACGGTGCAGGGGTCTTCCATGGTCGCGGTCTATGCCACCAACATCCTCAACAGCGGGCTGATGGAGACCGGATTCCAGGGATTGATCCGCAATGAGGGGAAGAACGTGGATTTGAGTTTCTCGCGCCTGAGCACGTCGTTTTTGAGCACTTTGAACGGAACGGGCCTGGGCTTCACCTTTGGTCTCAGCTACGCCGGATACAATGTTTTCCAGAACAACCAGATCGTCGGATTTAACAACGCCCCGGGCGTCACGGACCTCTACTGGGGCGTGGGCACGGGTAACGCCGATGGTGACCCGGTCAACCCGTTGTTTTTCACCTTCGGTGCCACGCCGAGCCACAACGCGACGATGATCGGCACCCCGCTGGATCCAGGCTACCAGAACTTCTCGACCTCCCTGTTTCTGGGCCTCTACTCGGAATACGTTTTCGCGTTCACCAATCAGGCAACGAACATCTATATCCAGATCGTCCGAATCGGCACCAACTTCCTCGGGACCAACATCAGCACGAAGGTTTCCTTTTCCGGGGTGGATACACGCGCGCGCCGTCTGGGCAATGCCACGGTCGAGTTTCATGCGCCGGAATACGACGCGATCCACGATGTTTGGACCACCAATTACGTCTATCTGGTCGACGCCACGGCTTCCTCAACCAACCTGTTCAACAACGACAACCAGACCGCCGCCACCTTCCGCCCCAGCAGCATTCAATTGATCCGTTCCTACGGCGCGCCCTATTTCGGAACGGGTTTCTACTCCTCGAACACCGACCTCACGTTCGGCATGCTCGGTGGTCCTGGGTTCGTGCTGGAAGAGGTCGATAATAACTACGTCGATTACTCGGCGGCCGTCGATGTCGTGCCGGTGCCCAATTTCCAATTGCAGCTTGGCCTCTACCCGCAAATCACCAACTATCCCGGCCGGATCGAGGTGATCGGCGACACCCTCAACCTCGATCAGGCCCAGATTCGCGGTGAAGCCGCTGCCATCATCCGCACCAAGAACCTGATCAACAACCAGGTCGGCCTCGTCAACGCTCCCAACGCCATCTTCGATCTCGCCTCCACCCAGCCGCTGATGGTCGTTTCCAATCTGTCGCCCAAGACCGTTGGTCGCTTTTTCGGGAACATCTCCTGTTACAGCACCACCTGGGACAACAGGTTCACCAATGACTTGGTCACGAATATTTTCACCTACCATGTTCTCCACCTTCAGCCGCAGTTGGTCCACGAAGTTCCGGTCACCACCTGGGAGCTTTCGTTGAAGGCGACCAACATCGTCGTGGCCGACACAGTCATCGTCCGGGACAAGTTCTCCATCGATGCCACCAGCCTGGATGTGCAGGGTCAGCTTTACCTCCCCTTCGGTTCCAGTTGGGCGGCCACCAACGTTCACAAACTGCTGCACCTGACCAATAGCGGCTACATCAACATCCCGAGCGGTGGTTACTACGGCTCCGATCGCACCAATGCCTACGCCGAGTTCATCAATCCGGGCACCAACGTCGCGGGTTCCCAGTTTGTCCGGGCCAATCTCTTCGACAATCCGGGCCTTCTCTCCGCCAACAGCGGTCTGCTTTCCGTTGACGTTTTGCTGGGCAAAATGACCGGGCCGCCCACCATCGTTTTCGAGACTGTCTTCACCAACATCTTCACCAATTTCTTCGGTGAGCCTTTCTTCACCAACTACTTCACCAACGTGGCCATCACCTCGCTGGGACCGCGGCTGCAAGGGGCGTCGGATATCGAGCTCCACGCCAACGATCTCACCCTCTCGAACGCCGTGATTAGCGCGGGCCTTGGCTCGCGTGGCGGCCTGCGCATGAGCGTGACCAACAGCCTGCTCGATGGCGGTCCGGAGGCCATCAGCGACTGGACGGTGACCGCAGGCTTCCAGATGAACCGTCTGCCGCGCACCAGCAGCCTGCTGGGAACCTGGTTGAGCTCGTTCGCCGCCAACAGCCAGCCCGTGGATCAATACTGGGCCGCGACCAACCGCGGAGCGGTCGCCGCCGGCTACTCCAACAATCTTGCGCTCGGCAAGCTGGTGCTCGACGGCCGTCCGGGCAGCCGCTTCCGCTTCCACGGTGCTGGCACCAACCGGGCGATGTATGTGGACTTCATTGAACTCGAAGACAACGCGACAAATTTCAACAACGGCATCGCCATCACCATCGATCCAGGCTTTACCGTCTATTTCGCCAACGCCAACGTCTCGGTCGAGAAACTCAACGGCGCGGCGGGCGGCCGGTTCCAGTGGGTGCCCAGCTTTGCCGGGCCGCTCAGCTCGACCAACATCACCTATCCGAGCGGGCAGACCTACACCTTCAACGTCGCGCTGGTCACCAGCAAAAACCTCGACTCCGACGGCGATGGCATCGTCAATGGCGACGATCCCACGCCCATTTATGTCGGCGCAAGTGTCGGCCTGAAGATCGCGATCACCAACCTGCCGCCGAACCGTCCGGTGCTGACGTGGAATGGCCTCTACAACTCGACCAACGCGGTCCTGTATGTGACCGACGTCACCGCCACCAACTGGCAGATCCTGACCAACATCGTGGTTGGTCCCGTCAATCAACCCGTCTCGTATATCGATCGCAGCGCCGCGGACACGTCGCGCTATTACCGCGTGCGTGTCATGCCGCCGCCCCTGTAATTACTGAGGTTCTCCAACTATGAAAGCGTTCAGCCGGCTCCTCGCTGTTTTGGTTCCGGTCGGCCTACTGCTGACTGCGGCACTCCTTTGGCGCTCGCACCAGGAAACCGAATCCGCCGGTCCCGTCTCCGCCAACCAGGCTGCGGTCAGCCCGGTGACGCCTCCCGTTGCTGCTCCCACGACCGTCCAGAAACCTGTCGCTCCCGCACCTGTTCCCGTCCCGGCCGCGCCAGCCCGCGTGCTCGCACCCGAAATGGCCGCCTTCGAAGTCTGGGTCGGCAAGTTCGCCGGAGCCTCCCCACTGGAGCAGACCGCGCTGGCTGAGGATGGAATGAAGCTGGCTGAAGCGCGCCGCGCCGCGATGGCCCAGTTGATCGAGCGTGATCCCGAGGCGGCGCTGCGCCAGGCGCTGCCATATAATCTGCGCAAAGCGTTGCCGGCGGAAATCGGGGCCGTCATCGAGCAGCCGGTCAGCGGACGCGGAGAGATCAAGGCCATCCACATCGATCCGCTGCCGGAATTTGAAGGGCAGATCGCCACGCTGATGTTCGAGGCGGAACTGAACCACCAGACTTACGAGGCTTATCCCTTCGGTCGCCGCCTTGGCCTGCCCTCGCGGCGCGGTCTCTGGCTGAACGGCATCTCGGCCCCGAACGCGCAGGGACGCCAGGTGCTGGCGTTAAGCTCGGAAGTGCTCCGCGCAGTGGACGCTGTGGAAGCCAGCGATCTCATGGTGGCCGGCAAGCTGGACGCGGATGCTGCGTGCGCGGTTTGCGGCACCGAGGCTCCGGCGGACACGGCGACCTATGGTGAGTTCGGTGACTCGGTGAAGACCTTCTGTGGTACGACCCACTTCGCCAAGATGAACAAGAGCCTGGCGGCTGCGGAGTCAAAACTTTCGCCGGCCGGATTGAAAGCCGCGGGTTCCGCGCCGGATGTGTTGCCGCCGGGGAACCTCACAGGGACGCAGGGCACCAAGTCTCTGTTGTTCATGCCGGTTTTGTTTGCGGATGATCCGGTGGTGCCGATCTCGCAGGATTCATTGCAGGCCGTTGCCGAGGCCAACAACCGATACTACGTCGAAGCCTCCTACGGCACCATCTCGTGGCAAACCACGGTGACGCCGCCGCTGCGCCTGCCTTACAGCAAGATTTACTATGGCGAGAATGTCGGCCAGACCCACGGCGACGCGCTGGCGGTTGCGGCCACGCTCGGATATTTCGGCAACGATTACACCGAGAGCTATGTTGTCTTCAACTCCCTGCCGCAGATCAGTTTTGGTGGGCGATCCGACGGGCTGATCAACGGTGGTGGCAGCGCTGGAGCCATCACGCATGAGCTTGGCCACAACCTTGGTTTCATTCACGCGAACTATTGGAACGTCGGCGGCGCCACCCCCGGCCCGGTGCAGCCGCCGAATCCCCCGACGCCTCCCTGGCCGATCGACATCGACAGCCTCATCGGCCATGACGATGTGAACGCGCCGTTCATCATGAGGCTGGGTGGAAGCACCTCGCCGATCCTGGAGTATGGCGACATCTACGATGTGATGGGCAGCGGCGGCGGGCACTTCGGCGCGCCGATTAAATACACCTTCAACTGGCTCAACGAACTCCAGGCGCCGGTGCTGACGCAAAGCTCCACCAACCGCATCTATTCGTTTGACGTTGCGCACACCGTGCCCGGGCGGATCTACGCGGTGCGTAACGTCAAGTCCGACATTCGCGAGTACTGGTTCAGCCATCGCCGGAATACGGACAACAATCCATGGATGGACAATGGCTTGCAGATTCAATGGCTCTGGGGCGGCAGCCAGACCGTGCTGGTGGACGACACTCCCACAACTTCGGACGGACGAAATGATGCGGCGGTGGTGGTGGGGCGCACCTTCAAGGATGTGCAGGCCGGACTTTATGTGACGCCGATCGCCCTCGGTCAGGCGGGCACCGACAACGAATACATCGACACGGTGGTTCACATCGGCCGGTTCCCGACCAACGTGGCTCCGACGCTGCAAATTCAGGCCAGCGCGCTCGCGGTGAACATCGGCGACACCGTCAACTTCACCGCCACCGCGAACGATGCCAACGGCGACGCCCTGGCTTACTATTGGGAATTTGGTGACGCGGGTTTCAGCGCGGCCAACGCGCCGGTGGCCAGCAAGACCTTCGACAACGATGGCCAATACGTGGTGCGTTGCGAAGTCTCCGACATGAAGGGCGGCCTGGCCATCGCCCATGTCGTGGTGTTGGTGGGCGATCCCGACACGGTCACCATGAGCGGCCGCGTGGTGGATGTGAACGGCCAGCCGGTGCAGGGTGTGCGCGTGCATAACAGTGGTTCGATGGGGGGCACCTATCGTTACGGCTACACCGACTCGCAGGGTTACTACACGATAGCCAACATACCGTCCGGCGTTTACACCAACCGCGCCTTCATCTACGGCTACGAGTGCGTGCCGCAGTTTTTTGACCCGGTCGATTTGCGCAACGGCTCCGTGTCCGACCTCAACCAGCTTGCGGTGCCCATCACCAAGGTGTCCATCGTGAAGCAGGACGATGCCGCGGAACCGGATGTAGTCGGCCACTTCACCGTCAGTCGCACGGGGGATACCGGCCAGGATCTCAAGGTGCGCTTTGCGACGGGAGGCACCGCCGAGGTGGACATCGATTATCAGCCCTTCGGCGGCTACTGGGTTACCAACACGGTGGTGGTGACCAACGACGACGAAACCATCACCACCAACGAGGTGCCCGTGTTCGATCCGGAGTACATCCTCATTCCGGCCGGGTATGAATCCGTGCAACTGGATGTCATTCCGATCAACAACGATGTTAACACCGGTGGAACCAACAACATCATCGTCAGTCTTCTGCTGGAAACCAACGACTGGCGCTACACCACCACGCTGACCAACGTCGTCACGACCAACACCTTCGGCACCACCAACATCCTGTCCACCAACACCGTCTTCATCACCCGCACCAACCGCGTGCGCATCCCCGGCTGGGATCTGCGCACCATCGGGCCGGGCGACGATCTCCAGTGGGTGCAGACTTATCCGAACTACGTGCTGGGCGACGAGCGGGCGATCATGCATCTGACCGATGACGATCCCTTCACCTCGCCCCGGGTCAGCGTGGAGACGGTGGACGCGGACGCGGTCGAAACCGGCAATGACACCGGCATCCTGAAATTCTCGCGCACTGGCGGCGACCTCAATTCGCCGCTGGTCATCCATTACACCTGTGCCAGCGGCGACGACACGAGTGGCATCGCGAGCAACGGTGTCGATTACGTCAAGCTGCCCGGAGTGGTCACCATTCCGGCCGGCGAGGACTACACACTGGTCGAGGTCAAGGCCATCAACGACCTGTTCGTCGAGGGTAATGAATTTGCCATCATCCTCATCGCCGAAGATCCGGATCATTATGAGGTGGGCTCGGGCGTGGCCGCCGTGTCCATCGTGGATGATGATTTGCCTGTGATCACGGTGTTTGCCTCCGACTCCGTCGCCATGACTGGCGGAGCCAATCCAGGCCGGGTGACCTTCTCGCGCTCCGGCGATGTGTCGGCCTCGCTCCAGGTCAATTACCTCGTGAGCGGCAGTGCCACCAGCAGCGTGGACTTTGTGCAATTGCCGGGAACGATCACCATTCCTGCAGGTCAGATCACGGCCAGCGTCAACCTGACAACCTTGAACAACCCGAACTTCATCGGCCCGCGCGCCGTCGTCATCCAGGTGTCCGACAGTCCGACCTACAACATCGCGCGACAGAACTCCGCCACGGTTGTGATTGAACCCAATCTTCCGCTGGTGACGCTCACCGCAGCGGCGACGGACATCAGTGAAAGCGGCGGGAACACCACTCTCACCTTCACCCGCACCGGTGAGACCAACATCGCGCTGCTGGTCTTCTACGAAGTCGGCGGCTCGGCCGTGCCGGGTCAGGACTTCGCCGACATCGGCACCAACATTCTGATCGCGGCCGGCGCCACCACCGCGACCGTCACGCTCGCGTCCATCAACGACAACGCGCGCGAGAATGGCGACGAGACCGGCCCGGACAGGGTCATTGTCCGCCTGTCGCCCGGAGCGAATTATCTCACGGGCAACCCCAATGCGGTGACGGTGGCCATCAACGACGACGAGGCGGACACGGCGCTGCCCGGGGTGAGTTTCATGCAGCGCTATTCGAGCGTGCGCGAGGACGCTGGCCGCGCGACCATCCATGTGCGGGTCAGCGCGAACCCGAACACCAACCGGCACCCCGTGGTGGTGGAATACCGCATCGTCTCCGGCAGCGCGCTGCCCAACCTCAACTACGTGCCCATTCCGGGAGCCACCGGCCAGTTGAGCTGGTTGCACTACCGGGCTAACAACACCGAGTTCGTCAGATTGGAGGACGGCATCCGCGAGATTACCATCCCGGTTCTGAACGACGGCGTGACCACGTCGAACAAGTCGTTCACCCTCCAGTTGTCCGACCCGCGGCGGTATGTGACCAACCTCACCTACGTCACCAACTCGGGAAATATCATCACCAATACGCTGATCACTTCCCCGGTGACCAACGGCATCGTCCGTGACTGGTTCCAGCACACCGTCACCCTCATCGACGTGGGGGTGAACGTGGTCAGCATCGCCGCCGACCAGCAGTTAATCTATGAGACCGGCACGGTGGGCGCGCGCTTCACCGTCAGCCGCAGCGGCAGCAGCCTGGCCAGTCCGCTGACCGTCCATCTCTCCACCTACGGCTCAGCCGCGCCGGGCAACGATTATGTGATGCCGGGCACCAATGGCACGGTGACGATTCCTGCCGGCACCAACGCTGTCAGCTTCACGCTCCGGCCCTTCGATGACCCCACCGAGGAGATGGCGGAATACGTCTCGGTGAATCTGCTCCAGCGGCCCGGCTACCAACTTGGGTCGCCTGCCAGCGCCCAAGTGGTGCTGGTCAACAACGACGGCACCATCCAGTTTGCCAGCGTCAATTTTGAGGTGGATGAAGGCGCGACCAACGCCCTGATCGGCGTGCAGCGCACCGGCGAAACCAACTCCCTCGCGCGGGTCGATTTCCGCTTCACCGGCGGCACCGCGAGCAACGGAGTCGATTACCTCGGCGCCGATGGCACGCTGGTCTTCGCCCCGGGCGAAACCTTCAAATCCTTTGCGATCCCCGTCCTCGACGACCGGATGGTGGAACCGAACGAGACGGTCACGCTCCTGCTGACCAATGCCACCGGCGGCGCGCCGCTCGGCGGTCAGCGCACCGCGACCTTGACCATTCTCGACGACGATCTGTCCATCGCCTTTGTCTCCACTGTCTTCGCCGCCGACGAAAATGGCACCAACGCGCTCATCACGGTGAAACGCAGCGGCCTGACCACGACACTCGCCACCGTCGATTTCGCCACGGCAGACATCACCGCCACCAATGGCGTGGCCACGAACGGTCTGGACTACCTCGGGACGAACATCACCGTCGTCTTCAATCCGGGCGAAACCAACCTCACCGTGTTGGTGCCCTTGCTGGATGACATCCTCTTCGAAGACACCGAAAGCTTTGCCGTCAGACTCTTCAACCCCAGCACCAATGCGACGCTGGGCGTTTTGAGCAATGCCGTCGTGCGGATCGCCGACGATGAGTGCCGCATCGAATTCGCCGCGGATACGTATCGCGTCAACGAATACGCGGGCGTCGCCACGGTCGAAGTCCGACGCGTCGGCGGCCGGCAGAATCAGGTCAGCGTCGATTTCTTCACCCTCGACGGCACCGCCACCAACAACGGCGACTACGCGGAAACCTTCGGCAGCCTGACGTTTGCCGGCAATGCCTTCGTGCTCACGACCAATGGCGGCGCGCTGGTGTTTGTCCCGGGCGAGACCAGCAAGGTGATCACCATCCCGCTCTTCGACGACCAGATCGGCGAGGGCAACGAGTTCTTCAGCGTGCTCCTCACCAACCTCGCCGGGCCGGTCGAGGGCGCGCTCCCGGGTTCAGCCATCTTCGGATCGAACACCCTGACCACGGTCACCATCATCGACAACGAAACGCCTGGCAGCGTCGAGGTGGAATTCAATCCCAACGGCGGCGCCAACAGCCGCGTGCGCGCCGTGGCCCAGCAGAGCGACGGACGCACCGTCTTCGGCGGCGACTTCACCGAGGTGGATCAGATTACTTTCAACCGCATCGCGCGGCTCACCGTCAGCGGTCTGCTCGACCCGAGCTTCAATCCTGGCTTCGGCGTGAACAGCAACGTGTATGCGGTGGCCGTGGGCGCTGATCAACGCATCGTCCTAGGCGGCGATTTCACCACGGTGGATAATGTCTCCCGCACCCGCATCGCGCGGTTGAATGCGAATGGCAGCCTCGATCTCAGCTTCGATCCGGCCGGCGGATTCAACGGCATCGTCCGCGCGATCCTTGTGCAGCCCGATGGCCGCGTGCTGGTCGGCGGCGACTTCACCACCTTCGACGGCGCCACCCGGGGCCACCTCGTCCGGCTCCAGACCAACGGTCTGCTCGACTTCACCTTCCAGGCCAGCGTCAACGGCGCGGTCAACTCAATGGCCCGCCAGCCGGACGGACGCGTCGTCATCGGCGGCGCGTTCAACAACGTCAACGGCTCCTCGCTTTCGGGTGTGGCGCGGCTGACCACCGGCGGCCTGCCGGATGCCAGCTTTGCTCCTCCGCTGGTGCTCGGTGCGGTGCGCGGACTCGCGTTGCAGCCGGACGGGCGCGTCGTCATCGGCGGCGCGTTTGCCTCGGTGGGCGGCCAGGGCTACGCGCGGCTCGCGCGGCTCGAAGCGAACGGCGCGCTCGACACCACCTTCGCCACCGGCGCTGGCCCCGATGCGCCGGTCAACACGGTGGCGGCGCAGGGCAACGGCCGCCTCATCATCGGCGGCGAGTTCACCACCTTCAACGGAGCCAGCCGCAATCGGTTTGCCCGCCTCCGCGCCACCGGGGCGCTTGATTCCGTATTCGACATCGGCACGGGCGCCAATGCGCCGGTGCTCTCCGCGTTGGTGCAGACCAACACCGCGGTCGTCATCAGCGGCGAGTTCACCAACGTCAACGGCATCGCCCGCGGCTACATCGCCCGCATCCACGGCGAAGAGGCGATGGACATCACCGAGGTGGGCTTCGCGTCCGCGCGCTACGAAGTGGTCGAGAACGCCGGATTCATCACGCTGAACATCGAGCGTTTCGGCAATACGAACACCGAGTTCTCGGTCAACTTCACCACGGCCGACGGCGGCGCGGTGTCGCCCGCCGACTATCTCGCCACGAATAATTTCTCGGACGGACCGCTCACCTTCGCCAGCGGAGAGATGAGCAAGAGCGTCACCATTCCGATCGTGGATGACCTGCTGGTCGAGAGCAACGAGACCTTCGTTTTCTACGTCACCAACACCCCCTCCGGCGTCTATCCGGCGGAGAACTCGCTCGTCACCGTGACCATCATCGACAACGAGCAGTCGCTGCAGTTCAGCGCGGCGAATTTCAACGTGTCCGAAGGCGCGACCAATGCGCGCATCTCCGTCGTGCGTCGCGGCCTGCCCGTGGGCGACGTCTCGGTCGATTTCAGCACCGCGTCCGGCACCGCGCAAACCGACTCCGACTTCCTGCCGGTGAGTGCCGCCCTCACCTTCACCAACGGCCAGACGGAGCAGACGGTGGAGATTCCGATCCTTGACGACTTGCTCCTCGAATCGAACGAGGTCTTCACCGTGACCTTGGCCAATCCGGCGGGCGCCTTCCTCGGTGATGTGCCGGTGGCCACGGTGACCATCCAGGACAACGAACTCGGACCGGGCAGCGTGGACGTGACCTTCACGCCGGGCGCGGGCGCGAATGACCTGGTCCGCTCGCTGGCTTTGCAGCCGGATGGCAAGGTGCTCGTGGGCGGCGCGTTCTCCAGCTTCGCCGGCACCAACCGCCTGCGTCTGGCGCGAATGAACTACGACGGCACCCACGATCTCGGCTTCAATCCCGGTGCGGGTGCGGACGGCCTGGTGACCGCCATCGGGGTGCGCGCCGATGGCCGCATCGTGGTCGCCGGTGCATTCACCAATTTCAACGCCATCGCCCTCAACCGCGTGGCGCGGCTCCTCACCAATGGCGCGGTCGATCTCAACTTCAATCGCATCGCGCCGTTCGACGCCAACCTCAGCAGCCTCGCGGTGCAATCCAGCGGCAACGTCTTCGTGGGCGGCAGCTTCAATCTCCCGTCGCCGGGCGTCGTCCGCCTGCGCAACGACGGCAGCGCGGATGTGAGCTTCTACACCGGCACGGGGGCCAACGGTCCGGTGCATGCCGTGTCTGAGTGCGCCAATCACACGGTGGTCATTGCCGGGGCGTTCACGCAGGTGGACGGCCTCAATCGCCGGCGGGTGGCGCGCCTCCTGCCCAACGGCATCACCGATCCGGGCTTCGTCCCGCCGGCCAACATCGCGGGCGTGCTCTATGCGCTGCTGGTCCAGCCGGATGGCAGGGTCATCATCGGCGGCGATTTCACCACCATCGATGGGGCGTCCTACCGCGGCATCGCGCGGCTCAACGCCAACGGCACCCTCGACCTCGCCTTCAATCCCGGCACCGGCGCGGGCGGCATCGTCTATGCCGTCGCCTTGGAGGCCGATGGCGACGTGCTGATCGGCGGCACCTTCAGCGAGGTGGCGGGAGTGACCCGCACCCGCCTGGCGCGGCTCAAGAGCAACGGTGCGCTCGACCTGACATTTGATTCGGGGCTCGGACCCAACGGGACGGTGAACGCCATCGTGGTCGCGCCGGACAACAAGATCGTCATCGGCGGCAACTTCACCTCCGTCAACGGCCAGCCGCGCCACGGTGTGGCGCGGATCAACGGCGATGAATTCGAGATCCGCATCGTCTCCGGCAGCCTGGCGCTGGGGGCGTGGCGGCAGACGGTCCAGACGCTGCCAGGCCGCGCCTATGTGCTCGAGACCACCACCGATCTGGTGAGCTGGACCGGCGTGCTCACGAACACCGCGCCCGGATTCAGCCTGGAGATGGTGGATCCGACCGTGCCGCTGCCCGCCACCCGGTTTTACCGCGTGCGGCAGGTGTGGCCTTGAACGCGTCCGGGAAATTGCAAATTGAGAATTTTCAATTGAAAATTTGCAATGGGATGGCAGCGCTTGAATGGCGATGAAAGCACGCCAACAATTTCAGCCCATGAATGAGTCCGTATTTTTTTTGAAAGTGAATTGATATGACCTGTAACAAGACGATTAAGCTGAACGCCGGGACCGGATTCTGGAGCCTCGCCGGGCTGGCGCTGGCCGTGTTGATCGGATTGGCTGCATTGCCGTCCTCCGCCCAGCCGTTGAACGACAACTTCGAAGCCGCCCAGGTCATCACCGGGCCGGTCGGTTCGCTGAGCGGCACCACCCAGGGGGCGACCCGCGAAAGCGGGGAGCCAAATCACTACACTGTTTCCACCGATGCCTCGGTGTGGTTTTCGTGGACCGCACCCACCAACGGGGCGGTGACGTTCAACACCGCAGGCAGCATTTTCGACACGGTGCTGGCGGTCTATACCGGCACCGCGGTCAACGCGCTCACCCTGGTGGTGCGCAACGACGATTATTTAGGGCTGGGTCTGGACAGCCGGGTGGATTTCAACGCCACCGCCGGGGTGGATTACCGCATTGCCTTGGCCGGTTATTTCAACTCCCGCGGGTTCTACTTCCTCAACTGGCAGATGGAAGGCGTGTCCACCAACGTCACCACCACGGCGACCAATGAGGTGCAGTTTGCCCTCACCAGTTTTACGGTGCAGGAAGACCAACCCGGCTATGCCACCATCGGTGTCAATTACGGCGGCGGCGCGGCGGGACCGGTGACGGTGGATTACGCGACGGCGGACGGCACGGCCTTGGCGGGCTCCGATTACCTGGCGTCCTTCGGCACCCTCACTTTCGATGTGGGGCAATCGAACAAGACCTTCACGGTGGGCATCATCGACAACGCCTTTGTGGCCAGCAACAAGACTTTCCAGGTCTTCCTCACCAACGTCACCGGCGGCGCGGTCTTTGGCCCGGTGACCAACGCCGAGGTGGTGATCGTGGACGACGAATCGGTGACCATCGTCAGCACGGCGGGCGAGTTCAACTTCAGCCAGGGGCTTTACAGCGTGACGGAATACGAAACGCTCCGGGCACCCTACGGTGCCTATCCCATCAACTACCGCAACGTGCCGGGCGCGCTCATCACCGTCACGCGCACCGCGGGCAGCACCGGCCGCGTGCTGGTCGATTATGCGGTGACAAATTTGGTCACCAGCTTCATCCGGCTGACGAACGTGGTCATTGGCGGTGTCACGAATTTTATTCTCGTCACCAATTTCGTCAACTCGGCCACTCCGGGCATCGATTACATTGCGGCGACGGGCACCCTGGTGTTCGATGATTACCAGATGAGCACGAACTTTCTGGTGCCCGTGTTCAGCGATTTCATCCCCACCAACGGCATTCACACCGTGCAGGTGCAACTGTCGAACCCGCGGCCGGCCCCCGGGGAAAATCCCTTCGTCATCCGTCCGACGCTCGGGCCGGTCACCAACGCCTCGGTGGCCATCGTCGAAATCTATCGCATCCCGTTGTTTTCCATCGAACGCGCCACCTGGCGCACCGACGAATACCCGGACGCTCACCAGGTGCCGGTCGAAATCATCTACCCGCCCGGGTGCAGCCCCTGCTCGGTTCGCTTCCGCACCTTGAATCTCTTTGGTTTTCTCCAGCAGGCTGGCTCGGACTACGCGATGGGGTTTGAACGGACTTATCCCGACACCCCGCACACGGACGGCGGGGTCAATACGCCCGAACCGCAGGATTTCGAGCCGCAGAATGAGGTGGTGGGGCCGTTCCCCGATGGACGAAACCGGTCTTACATCACTATCACCAACGACTCCGCCCCCGAGTTCAACGAAGACATCTACGTCGAGATTATCCCAGTTCCCAGCAACCCGGGCGTCAACCCGTTGGCGAGTGATGCAGTGGTGACGATTCTCTATGACGACCAGCCCGCCGGCATCGCGGATCGCGAGTGGAATCCGTGGTTTGTCACCTACACCACCCCGCCGCTCAACCGCACCCCGGGCGCGAACAACAACGTCAACGCCGTGGTCGTGACCGAGGACGGCAAAAGCATCATCGGCGGCGATTTCACCGCTTACAATTCGGCGACGCGCAACCGCATCGCGCAGCTCAACCCGGACGGCTCGCTCGATCCTTTCTTCATGTCCGGCACGGGTGCCGATGGTCCGGTGCAGGCCGTGGCGGTGTATCGCACCTCGACCAATTCCGCCACCCTGCCGTTTGTCGGTCGCGTGATCATGGCCGGCAACTTCAGTTCGGTGGACGGCCAGTTGCGCAACGGCATTGCGCGGCTCAACCGGAACGGTTCGCTCGACACCAGCTTCCGCCCCGGCGCGGGTGCCAACGGACCGATCTACTCGGTGCAGATTCTGGATAACGGCAAGGTCATCATCGCCGGCGGGTTCACCACGTTTGACAATGTGCCGCGCAACCGCCTGGCCCGGCTCAATGTCGATGGCTCGATCGACCTGACCTACGACCCGGGTTCCGGCGCCAACGACACCGTCTGGTCGGTGGCGTTGGAAGGCGTGCCCCCGCCGATCGTGGCCACCAATGGCCAATCGGGGCTTGGCCCTCAGGAAAACCGTCTCGATATCGAGGTCGGTCGAAATCAGGGTCTCATGACCGTCGTGTGGGATTTTCAAATTGTCCCGGACAGGATGACGGCCTATTACGACGGCGCGCTCATCTTTGACACCGGCTATACGAACAACACATTCGACACGAATCTCAATCAGTTCATTCCGGTGACGAATCAGTTCGCCTTTGGGCCTGGTGTAGATACCAAATTGACCATCGTAATGAACGAAGGTGGCAATATTCTCACCAACACAGTCTGGGCCTACGCCGTGCGTGTCGAATTCTTTGGCAAGAGCGAGAAACTGCTGGTGGGTGGCGATTTCACGGCGATCAACGGCGTCCGCCTCGGCCACATTGCGCGCCTGCTGCCCAACGGCACGGTGGATGGATCCTTTAACGCGGGCGGCGGCTTTGACGGCCCGGTCTATGGCGTGGCCTCGACTGGCTCAGACCAGGTGCTGGCGGTGGGCGATTTCCACACCATTGATTTCCGCAACCGCAACAACATCGCCCGCCTCAACGCGGACGGCTCGGTGGACGAAACGTTCCAGCCAGGCTCGGGCTTCGACGCGCCGGCGTACACCGTGACGATGGACTTTGAAGGCAGGGCGGTCGTGGGCGGCATCTTCAAGGACTTCAACCAGACGCGCCGGGTGGGCCTCGCGCGCCTCAACACCGACGGTTCGGTGGACACCAGCTTCATGGACACGGCCTACAACCAGTTTGCCGGAGTGATCAATCAATCCAGCTTCCAGCCGCCCAACTTCATCCGCTCCATTGCGGCCGACGCGGTCGGTGGCTACATCATCGGCGGCTCGTTCACCAACATCGGCGGCGGGAATGCTTTCGAGATCAACGAGCAGAACGCGCTCGAGGTGAACAACTCCCGCAGCTACACGCCCGTCTGGACGCGCCAGGACAAGACCATCCGCTTCAACGTCGCCCGCGTCATTGGCGGCTACACCCGCGGCCCGGGCAACGTCCAATACACCTTCCCGCAATACACCGCCGACGAGAATATCAACGTCCGCTACGTCACCACCGAGCGCATCAACGGCCGTCTGGGCACCGCGATGGGCCTCTTTGCCACCACCAACGTGGTGGCCGTGGGCGGTTCGGACTTCTCCGAGGTCAAGACCAACATCATCTGGCCGGAATTCCAATACGTCGGCCCGATCAGCATCGGCAATGTCAACCAGCAATATCTCAGCATCCCCATCCAGGAGGATTCGCTGGTCGAGGGCGACGAAACCGTTCTGCTGGGACTCGTCGCTCCGCAGGGCAGCATCACCCTGGCGGGCGAGGTCGTTCCGCTGGGCGTGGGCCGCGCCATCTCCATCGCGCCGCTGACCATCGTCGATAACGACTTCGACAAGGGCACGCTCGTCTTCGAGAAACGCGTCTTCACCGTCAACGAAAACGGCACCAACGCGCTCATCTCGGTCGTCCGCACCAACGGCACCGACGGCCAGGTGTCGGTCACTTACTTCGTGCGCGACGGGAGGCCGCCCGGGTCCAGGGCCCACGCGGGCGCTGACTACACCAACGTCCTCACTGGGACGCTTACCTTTGTCTCGGGCAATACCAACCAGTCGTTTCTCGTGCCGCTGATCAACGACAGCGAAGCCGAGGTTGATGAAAATGTGAGTCTGATTCTCACTAACGCCACCGGTGGCGCCATTCTCCCCGGCGGTCTGGATACCTCCACCGATGAGGCAGTGCTCACCATCATCGACGACGATTACTCGCCCGGGCGCATCAACTTCAGTTCGCTCACCTACGCGACCAACGAAAGCGCCGGGCTGGCCATCATCACCGTCGAGCGCCTGGGCGGCAACCAGGGCCCGGTGTCCGCCGAGGTCATCGTCGGCAGCGGCAGCGCCGTGGCCGGGGTGGATTTCACCGGCTTCACCACCAACCTGGCGTGGGTCAACGGGGACACCACTCCCAAGACCTTTGCCGTGCCGTTGATCGATGATCTGGTGGTCGAGACCAACGAGACCGCCACCCTCACCCTCACCAATGGCCGCGCGGGCGGCGTGCCCGATGCCAACACCATCGGCAGCCGCAGTGAGGCTGTGCTCACCATCGAGAACGACGACTTTGCGGGCGAACTCGCCTTCAGCCAGGCCTTCTTCGACGCGGACGAAAACGGCACCAATGTCAGCATCACTGTGGTGCGCAAGAACGGCGTGGCTGGCATGGTCCAAGTGGACTATGTGGCCAACAGTGGTGATGCGACGCCCGGCGTGGATTATGTGCCCACCACCGGCACGCTGACCTTTGGCCCCGGCGTCATCAGCCGGACCTTCCCCATTACGTTGCTCGACGATTCGGTGTCGGACGCCAACAAGAAAGTGGACTTGTTGCTGACGAACGTGGTCAATGGCGCTCTGGGCGTTCCGGCGGCGGCGCGGCTGACCATTATTGATGACGAGACCTTTAACATTCCGGCGGGCACGCTCGATTCGACCTTCAACACCGCCGCCGGGGCCAACAACGCCGTCTATCAGCTCGCGCTCCAGCCCGATGGACGCGTCATCATGGCGGGCGATTTCACCGCCGTGAACGATGTCACGCGCCGGCGCATCGCCCGGCTGTTTGACAACGGCGACCTGGATCCGACCTTCAACGCGGGCACTGGTCCCAACGCGCCGGTTCGCGCGATGGTGCGGCAGGACGACGGGCGCCTGCTCATTGGCGGTTTCTTCACCCAGGTGCATGGCACCAACCGCAATCACATCGCCCGTCTGCTCAAGGATGGAACCCTGGATATTTCCTTCAACCCCGGCGCGGGCGCGGACAACACCGTCTATGCCGTGGCGTTGATGGCGGATGGCCGCGCCGTCATCGGCGGTTCCTTCAACACCGTCAACGGCATCTCGCGTCCGAACATCGCGGTGCTGAACACCAACGGCTCGCTCTACACCGGTTTCAATCCGAACCTCGGCGCCAACGGCGCGGTGTACGCCGTGGCGGTGCAGGAGTATGACGGCCGGATTCTCATCGGTGGCGATTTCACCACGGTGAACAACATCCCCCGTCCGCGCCTCGCCCGGCTGCTGCCCAACGGCGCGCTCGACCTGACCTTTGACCCCGGCGAAGGGGCCAGCTCCTCCGTGCGCGCCATCACCGTCCAGCCGGATGGCCGCATCCTGATAGGCGGTTCGTTCACCAGTTTTGCCGGCACCAACCGCAATTTCATGGCCCGCCTCGAACCCAATGGCGTGCTGGATCAGGCGTTCCTCGGCACGCTCGATGGCGGTGACAACGCCGTGTATGGCATCACTCTCCAGTCCGACAACAAGATCCTGGTGGTGGGTGATTTCACGAAGTTCAACGGCGTGACGCGTAACCGCATCACCCGCCTGAACCAGAACGGCAAGACCGATCCCACGATCAACTTCGGCGAGGGCGCCAACAGCTTCATCGCGCAGGCGATCCTCCAGCCCGACCGCAAGATTGTGGTCGGCGGCGGCTTCACCCGCATCCAGGGCGAGTCGCGCAATCGCGTGGCGCGCCTGCACGGCGGCTCCATTGCCGGGCCGGGCTCGGTCGAGTTCACCGCGCCGTTCTTCACCGCAGTCGAGGACCAAGGCCAGGTGAACATCACGATCCGGCGCGCGGGCGGCACGACCGGCGACATCCAGGTTGATTACGCCACCAGCGACCTGACCGCTTTGAACGGCCTCGATTATGCCGCCGTCTCCGGCACGCTCAACTTCCCCGAGGGCGAGGTGCTCCAGAGTTTTGCCGTGTCGATCACCAATGACACGCTCGTCGAACCGGCGGAGATGGTGCAGATGGTCCTGTCCAATCCGACGGAAGGCGCGACGCTGGGACTCATCCCGGAGGCGACGCTCGCCATCCTGAGCGAGGACAGCGTGGTGAGCTTCGTCACCTCGACTTATAGTGTGAGCGAGAATTCCGCGGCGGGTTACGCGCTCATCACCGTGGCGCGCACCGGCACCACCAACGCGGCGGCTTCGGTGGATTACCTGTCCCTCAGCGGCACGGCCACGGCGGGGATTGATTACTCGAACGTCAGCGGTACGCTGACCTTTGCGGTGGGTGAGACGCTCAAGACCTTCAATGTGCCGATCAATCCCGACGTCTCGGTTGAGGGCGACGAGACGGTGCAGCTTCTCCTGACCAATGCCACCGCCGGCGTGCAATACCTCATCGCCTCGGCCACGCTGACCATCGTGGAAGATGACTTCGCGCCGGGCGCGCTTGGTTTCAGTTCGCTGACCTACTCGGTCAACGAATACGAAACCAACGCCGTCATCACCATCATCCGCACCAACGGCACCACCGGGATTGTCTCGGTGAACTACCAGACCATCCCCGGCACGGCCACGTCGCCGGGCGACTACCTTGAAACATCCGGGGTGCTGACCTTTGCCGATGGTGAGACGCTCAAGACCTTCAACGTGCCGATCGTCGGTGATTACCTCCAGGAGACCAACAACGAAACCGTTCAGCTCGGCCTGGACAACTCCACGGGCGGCGCCACCCTGGTCAACAACGCCGCCACGCTGACCATCGTTGACAACAACCTCATCAACGGCAGCTTCAGCTTCAGCGCCACCGATTACGTCGTCAACGAAAGCAACCTCGTGGCCGCCCTCACGGTCCGGCGCAATTTTGGCGCCACCGGCGAGGTGTCCGTCACCTTTGCCACCTACAACGGCACCGCCCTGGCCGGAACGGATTATGTCCCCGTCACCAACACGCTGGTGTGGACCAACGGCGAATCCGCGCCCAAGACCGCTCTCATCACCCTCATCAACGACCCGATCGTGGAGAGTTCCGAGAGCTTCGGGGTGCGGATCTACAACCCCACCGGCAAGGCTTCGCTTGGCCTCTTCACCAACGCCACCGTGTTGGTCGTGGACGATGATTTCGGCCCCGGCAACCTGGGATTCGTCTCGGCCACGTTTGTCGTGGACGAGAATGGCACCAACGCCGCCATCGAGGTCGTCCGCACCTTTGGCATCACCGGCACAGTGGCCATTGACGCCGCGACGGTGGCGGGCGGCACGGCGGTGCCGGGGCGCGACTACCTCGCCACGAACACGACGCTGACCTTCCCGGATGGCGTGACCAACGCGACCTTCCTCGTGCCGGTCATCGGCAACATCATCATCGAGGGCAACCGTACCATCAACCTCGCGCTCTCGAACCCGCGCAACCTTACCACGCCCACCAATCCGCCTTCGACCAATGGCCAGATCATCGCGGCGGTGCTGACCATCCTTGAGAATTTCCCGCAGGCCGGCTCGATTGACGCGAGCTTCGCCACCCTCGATCCCAACGGGCCGATCAACACCATCCTGTTCCAGACCAACGACAGCAAGATTGTCATCGGCGGCAGTTTCACCGCGTTTGCCGGCGTGCCTCGCGGCTACGTGGCCCGCCTTAATCCGAATGGCACGCTGGACAATTCGTTCGATGCCGGCGCGGCCGTCAATCATGACGTCTTCGCTCTCGCGCGGCAGTCCGACGGCCGGGTGTATGTCGGCGGAGCCTTTACCACCACCAACGCCGCCGCCGGCGAGGTCAGCTACCTCATGCGCTTGGGTGAGAACGGCCTGCGCGACACCAACTTCTTCAGCGCCATGCAGGGGGTGGACAACCTCGTCTATGCCGTGGCGGTGCAGACCGACGGCAAGGTCATCGCGGGCGGTCTCTTCACCGGGGTCAACGGCGTGCCGCGCCAGTATCTCGCGCGGTTGGAGACCGACGGCGCGCTGGACTACAACTTCACCATTGCCTCCGGTCCGAATGCCGCCGTGCGCGCCGTGCGCGTGCAGCAGGATGGCAAGGTGCTGGTCGCGGGCGATTTCACTGCGTTCCACGGCATCGGGTGCGGCCGTCTGGTGCGGTTGACCCAGGATGGCCAGATGGATCCGGGTTTCGATTCCTCCCTCGGCGCCAATGGCTCGATTCGCGCGCTGGTCCTGCAGCCGGACGGACGGGTGATCATCGCCGGCTTGTTCACCTTGGTGAACGGCCAGCCGCGCCAATATGTGGCCCGCCTCAACGGCGACGGCACCCTCGATGCGACCTTCGATCCCGGGGCCGGACCGGATGAATTCATCAACGGACTGGCGCTCCAGCCCGATGGCCGGATCCTGGCGGTCGGCGCCTTCACCGAATTCGCCGGCACACCCCGCAACCACATCGTCCGCCTCAACCCCGATGGCTCCGTGGATGATTCCATCAACTTCGGCTCCGGCGCCGACAACTACATCAACGCCGTCGCGCTCCAGACCGACCGCAAGATTCTTATCGGCGGCGGCTTCACTGAATTCGACGGCCAGCCGCGCCGCTATGTCGCGCGCCTCAATGGCGGCGAAAACATCGGGAACGGCGAGTTTGTCTTCTCCGCCGCCAATTACGCCGCCCTGGAAACCGCCCCCGTCGTCACCATCACCGTGCGCCGCATCATCGGCAGCTCGAACGACGTCTCCGTGGCCTTCAGCACCAGCGATGGCACGGCGGTGGCCGGAGTCAATTACCTGCCGACCAACGGCGTGATCCACTTCGGTCCCGGCGAGACGGTGGCCACCTTCGACGTGTCGTTGATCAACGACGCCGCCCCCAACACCGATCGAACCATCAACCTCACGTTGAGCAATCCGACCGGCGGCGCCACGCTCGGCGTGCCGTCCGCGGCCACCATCAGGCTGGTCAACGATGATGCCATCCTCGGCTTCTCCTCGGTCAGCTTTACCGCCAGTGAAAACGTGGGCAATGCGGTCATTACGGTGCAGCGCCTCAGCAGCACGGTCGGGGTGGCGACGGTCAATTTCGCGACCAGCGATGGCACGGCCAATGGCGGGGCCGATTACCTCGGGGTGACCGGCACGCTCACCTTTGCCGATGGCCAGCGCCTGGCGACCTTCACCGTGCCCATCGTCAACGACGGCACGGTCGAGGGCAACGAGACCGTCAACCTCGCCCTCACCGGCGCCACGGGGGCGGCGCTGGGGGTCAGCGCAGCGGTCTTGGTCATCGTGGATGATGATTCGGACGCGGGCGTGATCACCTTCAGCCAGCCGGTTTACCTGGTCGGGGAACGCTCCGGATCGGTCACCATCACCGTCCAGCGCCAGAACGGCGTGTCCGGCACCGCGTCGGTGCGCTTCCGCACCACCGATGGCACGGCCCTCAACGGCCTGGATTACCGCGGCACGAACGGTTTGCTGGTGTTCGCCGACGGCCAGGCGGTGCGCACGTTCACGGTGTCCGTTTTCGCTGACGCCCTCATGGAAGGACCGGAAACGGTGCAGCTCGCGCTCTACGATGTGCAGAACGCGCGGCTGGGCTCGAACGCGCAGGCCACCGTCACTATTCTCGATGACGACATCAGCTTCCGCTTCGAGAACGCCAACTATCGCGTCCCTGAAACCGCCGGCAGCGTGAATGTGCAGGTCATCCGCGTCGGCCTGCCCAACGGGGTGGTTTCGGTGAACTTCGCCACCTCCGACGGCACCGCCATCAGCCCCGGCGATTATGGGTTCACCAGCACGCGCGTGGTGTTTGCGGACGGGCAGACGAATGCGTTGGTCACCATCCCGATCCGCGACGACGCGTTGGGCGAGGGTCTGGAGATTTTCTATCTCAACCTCGATAGCCCGACCAACGGCACCAGCCTGGGCCTGCCCAGCCAGGCCGTGATGGAAATCGTGGACAACGAGGACACGATCAGCTTTGCCCAGGCGGGCTACCCGGTCGATGAGGGCGCCAGCAACGTCGTGGTCACCGTGCGCCGCACCGGCGGATCCGGCGGATTAATCACCGTGAGTTACACGACCAGCAATCTCACCGCCACGGCGGGCATCGATTACACCAGCGCCACCAACTTCCTCAGCTTCACGCCGTTTGAATTCGAGAAAGATATCGTCATTCCGATCGTGGACGATGCGCTGCCGGAGGGCGACGAGACCTTCCTCGTGCGGCTCTTCAACCCGTCGGGCACCGCGACGGTGGTGGCGCCCTCGAACACGGTCGTGACCATTCTCGACAATGACACCGTGGTGCAGTTCACCTCCGTGCTGAACAGCGTGGCCGAGGAGGTCACCCCGGCCCGCATCCAGGTGGAGCGCGTCGGCGGCCTCAACTCCACCGTGCGGGTTGATTACTTCACCACCAACGGCACCGCCACGACCGGCGTGGATTACCAGGCGGTGGCCGGGACGCTCGTTTTCCTCCCGGGCCAGACGAACCTGGCCATCGACGTGCCCATCATTGATGACCTGCTCTTCGAGGGCAACGAGACGGTGCATTTGCGCCTGGTGAACCAGACCAACGCCATCATGGGCGCGCGCAGCAATACGGTCCTCACCATCGTGGACACGGATGCCAGCATCCTGGTGGCCGCCGGGTCGGCCATCATGAGCGAGAGCGTGCCGGCCAATGGCGTGATCGATCCCAATGAGACCGTCACGATCAACTTCGGCCTGCGCAACATCGGCAAAGTGGACACCGCGAATCTCATCGCCACGCTGCTCTCGACCAACGGCATCCAGCCGCAGGCGCCGTTGCCGCAGGCTCAGAACTACGGCGTGGTGGCGGCGGGCGGCAACACGGTTTCCCGCCAGTTCACCTTCAAGGCGGTGGGCACCAATGGCGCGCGGATCGCGGCGACGCTCCAGCTCGTCGATGGCGCGAACAACCTCGGCCAGGTGGCCTTCTCCTTCACCCTCGGCCGCGGCACCGCCCTCTACACCAGCACTGGCGCCATCACCATCACCAGCCCGACCAATGGCGCGCCGGCCTTGCCGTATCCCTCGGTCATCGATGTCGCCGGCCTCACTGGCTCGGTCAGCAAGGTTGCCGTCACGCTCAACAACCTGTCGCACACCTTCGCGCAGGATCTCGACATCATGCTGGTTGGGCCCGCCGGCCAGAAGGTCATCCTCATGTCGGATGCGGGCGGCGCGTTCGCCATCAACAATGCCACGCTCAACTTCGATGATGCCGCCACGGCGGGTCTGCCGTTCAACACGCTAATTTCGAGCGGCACCTATCGCCCGACCAATTATGTCAGCGCCGATTCGTGGCCGCCGCCCGCGCCGGCTGGCGCGTTCAGCACCGCGCTGTCCGCCTTCAACGGCACCAGCCCGCAAGGCCAGTGGTCGCTCTACGTGGTGGATGACACCCTGGGCGACGAAGGCAACATCGCCGGTGGCTGGAGCCTTAACTTCACCATCTCCGACATCATCACCCCGACAGCCGACCTGCTGGTGCGGGTGACCGATTCCCCGGATCCGGTGATGGTCGGCGCGGTCGTGAACTACACGGTGGCAGTGACGAATTTCGGCCCGGCCGCCGCCACCGGGGTGGTGCTCTCGAATCAACTCCCGGCCGGCGTGACCTTCCTCACCGCCACGCCCAGCCAGGGTTCCTGCTCTCAGGCGGCAGGCGTGATCACCTGCAACGTCGGCTCGCTGTCGAGTGGCGCCAGCGCCACCGTAACCATCGCCGCCCGCACCACGGTGCCCGGCCTGATCACGGATGTCGCCGGCGTGAGTGGCGGTCAGGTGGACCTCAATCTTGCGGACAACGTCCACTCGGCTAAGACCACCGTCAGCCCGCTGACCGTCACCTTTGGCCGGCAGGGCAACAACTTGGTAATCTCATGGCCGGTGGGTGTCCCCGGTGTGGTTCTCCAGGCGTCCGACACGATCCAGCCGGCCCATTGGTTGCCGGTGAATCAGGCGCCGGTGCAAGCGGGTGGCCTGAACGTGGTCATCATCAATCCGACCGGGGGCCATCAGTTCTACCGCTTGCGGACGCCCTGAGCCACCGTCGGACTGGAATAATTGCTTCCGGCCGGCGCCGGCGGTTGAAACTCGGAAGGTGCAAGCCTTCCGGGTTTGGCGTCGAAATGGATTTCGGCCGTCGCGCGCCGTGTCCGGAAATTTTGTGTGCAAACCGAGTTCCCCGGCCCATCCCGCCGGAGGAAATGCAGAAAAGATTGATTGATTTAGGTTCATACGGCCCGCCGGCGGCGCGCTCGTTCAGTCTGGCGCGCCGCTGCTAAAACGAGCAGTCGCGCGCCAGCGCCTTTTTCAGAAGCCGGAGGTAACAGGCTGGCGCAACCTCGACCGCGCCAAACGTCGCCAGATGAGGCGTGATCCATTGGGTGTCGAGGAGGAGGAATCCGCGGGCACGCAACCGTTCCACCAACGCCACCAGCGCGACCTTCGAGGCGTCGGTGGCGTGATGGAACATGCTTTCGCCGAAAAATGCCGCGCCGAGATGCACGCCGTAAAGCCCGCCCGCGAGTTCTTCCCCGAGCCAGGCTTCGATGCTGTGGGCGTGGCCATCGCGATGCAGCCGGAGGTAGGCGCGCTGAATCTCGCCGGAGATCCACGTCTTGCCATGCACCGTGGAGCAGGCGCGGAGGACGCCTTCGAAATCGCGGTCCGCCGTGATCACGAAGCGGTTCTTTTTCAGCGTGCGTTTGAGTCCGTGCGGGAGGTGGAACCGCTCGTCGAGCGGGATGAGTCCGCGGCGTTCGGGGAAATACCATCCGATCCCGCCGTGGTCATCGGCCATGGGAAAAACTCCCTGCCGGTAGGCGGAGAGCAACAGTTCCGTGGTCAGCACGCGGCCATGTTAGGCAGGGCCGGCAGGCTTGTCCAATCTCCGGCAGCGCTACGGCGCTTTGCGGCCGAGAGCCTCCCCACCCGCCGGGGTCAGGCCGCGGGACGCGGTCACCATCCCGCTCATGCTGTCGCGGAAATTCCACGCCCGGCCGAAGTCGGTTGCTTCGCTCTCCGGGTTCCCCTCGTGACCGAGAACAAACTGGCGGCATCGTTCGTGGAGGCGGTTGGCCAGATGGCTTTGCCAAAGCCAGGTGATGGAATAGATGGTCAGGGAAATGAGACAGGCGGTGAGGACAGTGTAAAAAAACTGCATCAGAAAATGCGGGCGGCGCTCGATGATGCCCGGCAGAAAAACCATGCCGTAGCCGACACCGGCGGCCGAAAGGGCCATGAGGAAGGCGACAAAGCGGGCGGTGCGCCGGATGCAGCGCAGACGTTGACCGGCTTCATCCAGTTGTGACTGAAGCTGCTGCCGCTCCGCGGAAACATTGCGGTTCAACAGCTCGCGCAGGAACTCGGTTTCTTGTTCACGTTGGCTCATGGTCGTGCTTTGGTTAGCTGCCTGGTTGTTGAGCGAGAGACGTGCCAGTCGCGCGGTTGGGGCGGAGTTGGGCTGGAGTTGGGCCGGATTTCGGGGATACTACGGAGGCGCCGCGACCGGGAGAGGAGGCTTTGATCAGGAAGGAAGGAGGATGATGGGGTTTAACCCGAACTCCGAAGTTGGGGAGCACACCCGCCCCCGGGTGTGGCTGGACGGGCCGCGCGGCCAGCCCGCTGCGCCTCCCGCTGTTCCGAGCGTCCTGAACTATTTCACGCCCACCGGGTTTTCCGCGAGGCGCGGAAAACAGCACCCGGGGCGGGGGCGCTCCCCCTCCAACTGCGGAGTACGGGTTTATGATTGCCATGAGGGTGCGAGGTAAGAACGGAAGCTTGCCCAACCCCGGTGGGTTGACTTCGTGTTCTCCTCTGGCAACTTCCCGGCGTGGCCCTGGCTCGACGGAAATTTCTCATGGCAGGCGCGACGGCGGGAGGTCTTGCCGCCGGTCTCGGTGGATTCTGGCTGGCCTGCGCCAAGACTCCGCGCGCCCGGCTGTTTCGTGCCATTCTGGCGGATTTCCGGCGCGATCCCGCCCATCCTCAGTTGCGGCCCAACCCGGCAGCGTGGAACGCCAATCGCATCACGCTCGCCTGGCTGGGACATTCGACGGTGCTGATTGATTTCTACGGTTTCACGGTGCTTACCGACCCGGTGTTCAGCGAGCGAGTCGGCCTTGATCTCGGCCTTGCCACCGCCGGGCCGAAACGATTTGTCGGCCCCGCGCTCGTGACCGCGCAACTTCCCCGCATTGACTTGGTGCTGCTCTCGCACGCGCATCTGGACCACATGGATTTGCCGTCGCTGGAATGTCTGCCCGACGGTACGACCGCCATCACCGCCAAGGACACAGCGGAGGTGCTCGCGACCACTCCGGTCCGCCGTGCGACCGAACTCGGCTGGGGTGAGCGGACCACGGTGCGGGGCAGGGCAGGTGATCTGTTGGTGGAAGCGTTTAAGGTGCGGCATTGGGGCCGGCGCTGGCCGGGCGAAAAGGAGCGCGGCTACAATGGATACATTCTCCGTCGCGAAGGGCGGAACCTGATATTCGGGGGTGACACCGCGTTCACGGAACGCTTTGCCGGGCTGCGCTCGCAGGGACCGTTCGATCTCGCCTTGATGCCCATCGGCGCGTATCGGCCGTGGATTCACAGCCATTGCACACCCGAGCAGGCTCTGGAAATGGCGGATCGCGCCGGGGCGCGGCGCATTGCTGCCATTCACCATCAGACCTTCAAGTTGAGCGACGAACCGCTGAATGAGCCCATCGAGCGGCTGGAAGCGGCCCTGGCGCGCGAGCCGGGGCGGCTGGCTTTTCGCCGGGCGGGCGAGACGTGCGAAATGGCGTGACCGGCGCGAGGGTGCGGGAGAGTGGCATTCCATGCCACCACATCGACCGCGATATGGAAGTCCGTGGAGGCAGTTGAGGAACGAAGACTGGCGCCGCGACCGGGTCCGTAAGCGGGGTTTGGGGGATGCATCCGCGTGGATGCGATAGGCGTCGTTGGGAAAACTTTAATGAACGAACGGATCCCCGCAGCACCGGGCGCCTCGCGCTGCCCCCGGCGCGCGGCCGTGAGGCCGCTTCAGCGTTCGAGGGGTGTTGGCGAAACATTGCCGGACGGTCTCTCGCACGATGAAGCGACGTAAACGTCGCTCTCCAACCCGGGTGCATTCGGGGGGCAGTGTCGAGATGCGCCCCGCAGCACCTCCCAGCGGATCATAGCGGGTCCACCCCGTGTCGTTGCCATCGTTGAAGTCATCCACGAATGGTTGCGCCTCCGTATTTGGGGCGGAAGCGATGCGGTGGGGCTGCCGAAGCGTCGGGAACCCGTTGAAACCACCAGCACCTTGGCTGTTGTTGAGCCGGCGGTCGCTCCCGGGCAATCTCCGTCCAGCGGCGGTTGGTGTGTTGACTTTGAATTTCCCCCCGTGGAAGAATCGTCCGACTTACTGCAATGAACATGAAATCGCCGCTTCCTTATGCGTTGGCGACCAGCCTGCTGGTCGTCGCTCAAGCCTCCAACTCCGCGCTCGCGGCCGACAAGGTCGATTTTGTCCGCGAGATCAAACCCCTCCTCGAGGTGCATTGTTTGAGTTGTCACACGGCCAAGAAGCCCAAGGGCGACCTGGTGATGGAGACGCGCGCTGCGAATATCAAGGGCGGTGAAAAGGGCACGGCGCTGGTGCCCGGACAGCCGGACAAAAGCCCCATCTACACCACCACCATCCTGCCAGCGGGGCATGACGACATCATGCCGCCCAAAGGTGAGCCGTTCAGCAAGGAGCAGACCGATACTCTCAAGCAATGGATTCAGGAAGGCGCCACCTGGCCTGACAGTGTCACGCTCAAGACGGCGAAGAAGGTGAATTTCGTCGAGGACATCAAACCGATCCTCGAAGTGCATTGCGTCGCCTGCCACAAGGAGGGCCATGCCAAGGGCAAATTGAATATCGAGACGCGCGCCCTCGCTCTCAAGGGCGGCGACAATGGCCCGGGCATCGTCCCCGGCGTGCCCGGCAAGAGCACGGTGTTCACCTGGATGGTGGTGCCCGCCGATGACGAGCGCCTGATGCCGCCGCCCAAGAAAGGTGGACCACTCGCCGCGGAGATCACCGACACCATCGCCAACTGGATCGCCGCCGGGGCTCCGTGGCCGGATGACGAAAAGCTGGTCGTCAGAAAGAAAGAGGAAGCCGCCAGCACCGGAGATGACAAGGAAGCCAAGGAGGGCGCGGCGGTGGCCGGAATTCACAAGAAAGTCATGGCCACCCACAAGGAAGCCGCGCCGGGCGACATGAAGCTTTACACCAACAGCATCCCGGGCACGACCGTGTCCTACTCGATGGCGCCGGTTCCGGGCGGTGAGTTTCTGATGGGAAGCCCGGACGGAGAAGCCGGCCACAAGCCGGACGAGGCGCCGCAGGTGAAGATCAAGCTGTCGCCCTTCTGGATGGGCCAGTGCGAGGTCTCCTGGAACGAGTTCGAGCTGTTCATGTATCCCGATTACGAGAAGGAATCGACCAAAGCGGACGCGCCGGGCGTGGACAAGGTTGCCGACGCGGTGACGCGTCCCTCGAAACCTTATGTCGAGATGAGTTTTGGCATGGGCAAGGAGGGATTCCCGGCGATCAGCATGACGCAGCACGCGGCCAGCAAGTATTGCGAATGGCTCAGCGCCAAGACCGGGCATTTCTACCGTCTGCCGACCGAAGCGGAGTGGGAATACGCCTGCCGCGCCGGAACGACAACGACCTATTCGTGGGGCAATGACCCGGCGACGATGGGCGATTACGCCTGGTATGCCGCCAACAGCGACAACAAATATCAAAAGATCGGCAAGAAGAAGCCCAATGCGTGGGGTCTTTACGACATCCACGGCAATGTTTCCGAGTGGACGCTCGATCTCTATTCGCCCGACGCTTACAAGCGGATCAAGGAAACGCCGGTCGATCCGTGGTCCGTGGGGGTCAAGCTGCATCCGCGCGTCGCCCGTGGTGGTTCATGGGATGATCAGGATCAGACTTTGCTGCGCAGCGCGGCGCGCAAATCGTCTTCGCCGGACTGGAGCGCGCAGGATCCCCAGCTTCCGCAGAGCATCTGGTATCACACCGACGCCCAGTTCCTTGGCTTCCGCCTCGTGCGCCCGCTGAAGGTGCCGTCGCCGGAGGAAATGCAGAAGTATTGGAACACCGCGCTCATCAAGGATTGATGCGCCGCACAGTCGCCACGCGAAGACTCGGAGCAACATTTACAGGGTGGCGTGAATACGCCGCCCCCGGGTCAGGTCAAAAATCGACACAAACAAACAGCACAACCATGAACGAACCTCAGCAACCCAATCAAGACGCGACGGTCACCCGCCGCGATTTCCTCAAAACCACCTCGACCGCGCTGGCGGCCGGAGCAGCCACCCTCAGCTTCCCGGGCATCCTGCAAGCTCAGGCAGCCCAGACCTTCAATGCGGCCGTCGTTGGCCTCGGTGGTCGAGGCGGCGGCGCATGCACCGATTTCCTCAATGCCTGCAAAGCTGTGGGCGTCGAGGGCAAGATCGTGGCTGCGGCGGATCTGTTCCCTAATGCAGCCAAGAGCGCGACCAAAAATTTCGGCACGCCCGCCGAGAAGTGCTTTAGTGGCTTTGACGCCTACATGAAGGCGATCAACGAGCCCGGCGTGAACTACGTCATCATCGCGAGCCCGCCCGGATTCAAGCCGCCGGCGTTCAAAGCCGCGATCGATGCGGGCAAGCATGTCTTCACCGAAAAGCCCGTGGCGACCGACGGTCCCGGCTGCCGCATCATGTATGCGGCCGGCGAGGAAGCGAAGAAGAAGAATCTCAAGGTTGCGGCCGGCACTCAGCGCCGTCATCAGGCGGGATATATCGACACCATCAAGCGCCTGCAGGATGGAGCCATCGGCGACATCGTTTCTCTGCGCGCCTACTGGGTCAACGGTGGTCCGATCTGGCATCGGGGCGACAGTGGCAGCACGGAACTGGAGAAGCAGATCCGCAACTGGTACCACTACGTCTGGCTTTGCGGTGATCATATCTGCGAACAGCACGTCCACAACCTTGACATCTGCAACTGGGTCATGAAAGCCGTGCCGACCCGCTGCTGGGGCATGGGCGCCCGCCAGCAGTTGAGCGACAAGTCGGGGGAAATCTGGGACAACTTCGCAGTCGAGTTCGAATATCCCAGCGGCGCGCGTTGCGCCAGCTATTGCGGCCAGGTCAAGCGCGGTTGGTCCTCCGTCAGCGAGTCCGTCGTCGGCACCAAGGGCACCTCCAATCCGGGCGGCAGCATCAAAGCCACCGGGGAGAAGGAATGGCGCTCAAGCCTGAAACTTCAGAACGGCAACCCGTATGTGCAGGAGCACATTGATCTCCTCAACGCGATCATCAAAGACACCGAGTTGAACGAGACCAAGAACGTCACCGACAGCACCCTCACCGCCATCATGGGCCGCGAAGCCGCCTACAGCGGCAACGAGGTCAAGTGGGAAGACATCATGAACTCGAAGTTCGAGTACGGTCCGGCGTTGCTCTACACGGATTGCTCAAAGATGGAGTTCGGCGACTTCCGCCGGCTCGCTCCGCCGAATCCGGGTTATCACAACATCTTTAAGAATCCACCGATGGTGCCGGCCATGACGATTTAACGCGCCTCAAGGCGTCCGCCAGTTTCGACACCCGCGTCCTGATTCAGGGCGCGGGTGTTTTCATTCCGATCTCCGCGATCTGGTACGGGCGGCCCTATTGGGAAATGCTCCCGAGGTGGTGATGGCAGTGCTGCGCCGGCTTCATCCGCGGCTTGGCAGGGCAGGGAAGAGGCGGTTTTCGAGCGAAGAAGCGGTGGCCACGGGGACGACGGGGCGGCTTGCCGCCGGGGCTTGAAACTCAGTCGTCTTTGCGGAATTCGACCGAGCCGCAGCCTTCCCAGGTGAAACAGAGGCGCTCGGGAGTGAGGATGGCGAGACGACCGGGGACGAAGGACGGATTGCGAAATTCCTTCTCGGCGACCTGGCCTTCGCCGGTGCCGGTGCGGAGATTGGCGCGGAAGGTCACCTCGCCTCCGGGCACATGGTCGTCGCCGGTGATCTTCACCACCTCGATTTCCTCGCCGCGCTGGGCGATGCGCACCACCTGCTCGAAATGTCCGCGATAATGCCCGATCCATTCGCCCGTCAGGTTGAGCGAGGCGAAGTCAATCGGGATTCCCGCGGCCGGCATGGTGACGCTGCTCGTGTTCATGGCGATAGAATGGTCATAATCAGCCCGGGCCGCCAGTCGGGAGGCCGCGATAAAACCACCCCGCATTTCGCGCAGCCGCATCTAGGGGAATTGCGGAGGAACGGCCGGCTGGAACTGCCGCTGGATCAACAGACGTCTGGCTCCACGTAATCTTCATCGTAATCGAAATCCTGCTCTCCCAAAACCTGTGGCGATTCAGAGGATGAGGGGGAGAAAGAGGATGGGCTGCCAAGAGGATCACGCCGGCTGGCCCAGCATCGACGTTTGGCTTTCGCACCGCCTTCGTCCGAGGAAGATCGCGAGCGCACATCATACGACGGCGGCTGTGCGTGTCAGGGTGAGCGTCGCGCAAGGGATTCTCTGGGCTGCGGCTTCGAGGTGGATGTGTGTCGCCCCGATTTGCCGCAGGCGTGCGCCGACGGTGGCGCAGGCCAGTTCGGGGCGGTTGCAATCGCCGCTCAGGTGCCCGAGGAAAATGTGCTGCAGCTCGGCGCTGGCCACCTCGGCGGCGACTTCGGCCGCGGCGTCATTCGAGAGGTGTCCGTGCCGGCTGAGGATGCGTTGCTTGAGGCTCCATGGGCGGCGCGGGTCGTCTTGGAGCAGCTTCACGTCGTGGTTGGATTCGAGCAGGAGCACGTTGGCCGGCCGGACGCGTTCGATGACCAGGCGGGTGGCGTGGCCCAGATCCGTCAGGAAGCCGAAATTGCCCTCGTGGGTCCGGATGAGAAAGCCCACCGGGTCGTAGGCGTCGTGCGGAATGCTGAAGCTCTCCACCTGCACCTCGCCCAGATCGAAGCCGGCCCCGGTGCTGAAGAGGCGGAAATCGAGCGGGAGGTCGAGAACCGTGGCGAGGGCGTCGCGCGTGAGGCGGTTGCAGTAGATCGGCACCCGGCATTTCGAGGCCAGGCCAGAGAGACCCAGGGTGTGGTCGGAATGCTCGTGGGTGAGGAGAATTCCGCTAAGGTTTTCGGGGGCGCGTCCGATGGCCAGAAGGCGTTGCCGGATCTGGCGTCCGCTCAAGCCGGCGTCGATCAGCAAACGCGTCTCGCCGGCCTCCAGATAGGCGGCATTGCCGCTGGAGCCGCTGCCGAGGATGGTGAGCCGGACGGGCACGGCGCGACGGTAGGACGCAGCATCGGACGGAGCAATGGTTTTGTGTGGAACGACTCGCATGGAAGCAATCGAACCGAAGGAACGGCGCTGGGAAATCCTTTCCGCCGCCGCCCCGGTTTTCATCCGCCAAAGTGGCATCAAACTTGAAAAAGCAGCCCCTATGCCGACTTCTCTCTTGAGTTGTTCCGGCCCCGGGCTTTAATCGACTCATGGCTCAAGGCCTGTATCTGTCGCAAAAGATGTCGCTCCAGCAAGTGCTGGCGCCGCAGCTCCAGCAATCGCTGGCGTTGCTGCAGGCCCCGACGTTGGAATTGAAGGCGCTCGTCGAGCAGGAGCTTCAGCAAAATCCCGTGCTCGAGGAAACCGTCGCCGAGGATGCCGAACAGTCGGAGCGGGAGGATCGCGATCACGATGCCGCCGTCAGCCTGGACCCGACGGAGCCGCCGGCGGAGATGAATTTTGATCCCGCCACCGAGAAGCCCAGTTCGGAGCCGGTCGATGATTTTCAGGCGGAGTTCGAGAAACTGATCCAGATGGACCAGGAATGGCGCGATCATTTCGCCCAGACCAACGTGCGGCAACGATCGTCAGAGGAGGACGAGGAGAAGCGGCAGTTCATGTTCGACTCGCTCGTTTCCGGCACCTCCCTGCACGAGCATCTGCTCGAACAGGTGCGCCTCTCGGAATTCACCGGGGAGCAGATGCCGGTGGCCGAAATGATCGTGGGCAACCTCGACGACTTCGGCTACCTCAAATCGAGCGTCGATGAACTCGCCTTCTCCACCAACACGCCCCCGGAGAAGATCCAGGAGGTGCTGTCCGTCCTGCAAAACAACTTCCATCCTCCCGGCGTCGCCGCGCGCGACCTGCGCGAGTGCCTGCTGCTGCAAATCGAACGCGCCGGCAAGCAGAAGACCATCGAGGGCCGCATCATCCGCGATCATTTCGATCTCCTTGGCAAGCGGCGCCTGCCGGAGATTGCCCGTGCGCTGGGCGAGGACGTGGTCGATGTGCAAAAGGCCGGCCAGCGCATTGCCTTGCTCGAGCCGCGTCCCGGCCGGGCCTTTCTGCCGGACAATGACCAATATGTCGTGCCCGAGGTCTTCGTGACCAGGCAGGGCGACGATTATGTCATCACCACCAACAACGATCACATCCCCCACCTGCGCATCAGCAACACCTACAAGGATCTGATGGCGCAGGCCGACGCCTCGGCCGAGGTGCGCGAGTATATTCGCGACAAAATCCGCGCCGGGAAATTTCTCATCAAGAGCATCCACCAGCGCCAGCAGACGATCATCAACATCGCCAAACAGATCGTCAAACGGCAGCGCGAGTTCATGGACAATGGCGTGGCCTTCCTCAAACCGCTCACCATGGTGCAGGTGGCCGAGGTGGTGGGGGTGCATGAAACGACCGTCAGCCGCGCCGTTTCCGGCAAATACATGCAGACGCCGCAGGGCATCTTCGAGATGAAGTATTTCTTCACCTCCGGTTTTCAGACCGCGAGCGGTGAGGGCATGTCCAACACCAGTGTGAAGGACATGATCGATGAAATCTTCAAGGACGAGGATCCCTTCAAGCCGCTCTCAGATCAGGAAGTGGTGCAGATGCTCACCGGCAAGGGCATTCCCATCGCGCGCCGCACCGTGGCCAAGTACCGCAGCGAACTGAACATCCTGCCCTCGAACCTGCGCAAACAATACTGATCGCCTGGCAGAAAACCCCCGCTCGTCGTCACCGTTCTTCGGCCGGCAAATCCAGCCAGTCTTGCCCGGCAGCGGTCAAGGCGTTTGGCTGGCCGTCAGCGCAGGCCGGTCGGCGTTGGAAAAAAGAAAGGACTAGACATCCGCCCTCAAAAAGGTTCCAATACGCTGGTGAAAGAGCAACTTGATGGCGGCGGCATATCGGCAACGGGGCGCGCC
>JBBRWD010000022.1:0-84842 GCA_038249465.1 Limisphaerales bacterium
ACCACATCGTCCGCCACTCTGGCCAGCGATGCTTTTGCGAAGTTCCACGAACGTTCCAAGACCATGCGCTCCTTGGTAAGCAAAGGCGCTGCACTCGTCAAGGCGTCCGCCGCTTTCCGCCGCGTAGCGGCTCAGTTCAACTGGACGATGGAAAAGTCCATCCTCACGCCAGGCAACAGGGGGCGAAGTGCGCGGCAGCAGGGGTGAAGAGCAATGGACTGGGGGCAAAGTCCGCTTTTTGAGAAATTGTGTTTGACCGTCTGCCAGAATTCTGGCAATGCAAAATCATGAAACCACACCGTTCGATCTCCTTCGCAGTTGCGGTTCTTCTCTGGGCTGCAACTCCCCCCACCACTCAAGCACAACTCCTCTGGACCGTCGGCCTCGACGATAACGGTTGGCCTTGTAACGCTGAACCCCCAAATCCTGCGTATTGCCCCGGCGGGGGAGCCACCGCCACCTTCGTGCAGGAAAATGGGGAGCTCAACCTGCTTCCGGGCAACCCGGCAAGCCCAAAGATCAATCGGTCGGGGGACAATGATTATTACTTCGCCGGCGATTACGCGAACACCATCGCCAGTATCACCGCCATGTACGGCCCCTATACGCCGGTCGGTGTGGTGACGACCAACGAGGAGTCCGTCGAGCGCGCTTATTCGGGCGGCGGCGACATTGATCTGCGCTATCACTTCAACCTCGCAGCCTCGCTTCAACCCACGGACCTGCTCTCGATCACTTTCGACGCGAACAATTTGGATGACACGGCGGACCTTGCCACTCGCCGCTACGGTGTCGAGGTGTATTTCAACGGTGTGAAGGTCCAGGAGCAGATCGTCATTCGCCCTGCTCAGTTGGGTGTGCCTTTCAAGACGCCGCAGTTCAGCCTGGCCAGCGTAAACGCCCAGGTGGGTCCCGGCTACGATAACATCGTTTCCCTCAAGGGCGTTTACTACGGTTCCGATGGCGGCGGCAATTGGATGGGCTTCGACTATGTCCAGTTGAACAAGGAAACCAATGTCGTCGTAATCCCGCCAGCGGTGTTCCCTTTGGCGGTCGGCCTCGATGATAACGCCTGGCCCGCTGGCAATGGTGGAGGGCCCAATGCCAGCTTCGTGCTGGAGAATGGGCTGGCCAACGCACTTCCGGGAAGCCCAACCAGCCCGGAGATCGATCAGCAGGCGGACGATGACTATTACTTCGCCGGCATCTATACGGCGACCATCGCCGGCAACGGCGCTTACACGCCTGTCGGTCTGGTTCCTGTCAACGAAGAGGCCACCGAGCGCGGCTTCATCGGGGGCGACAATGATCTGCGCTTTCACTTCAACCTTCCCTATAGTCTGGCGCCCAATCAAATGGTGGCGGTCACCTTCGACGCGCTCAGTTTGGATAGCTCAGCAGCCGATCCCCGCTACGGCGTCGAGGTCTATGTCAACGGTGTGAGGGTCCAGCCTGAAATCCTCATCCGTCCCGCCCAAGTGGGTCAGGCTATCACGACGCTGCCGTTCACCCTGGGCAGTGTGAACGCGCAGTTGGGACCCAACTTTGATAACATCATCACCCTGCGGGGCATCAACTACAGTGCCCAAGATGGCGGCAACTCGATGGGCATCGACTATGTCCAGTTTAACCCCTCCACCAACTCCATCCCGCCGACGATATTCCCTTGGAGCGCCGGTCTCGACGATGACGCCTGGCCTGTCGGTAACGGTGGAGGAACCAACGCCTCCTTCGTGGACTCAGACGGCGTGATTAACCCGCTTCCGGGGAGCCCGATAAGCGAGGAGTTCGATTTCAATTGGGACGACGATTACTACTTCGCCGGCGCCTATACGACGACCATCGCCGGCAACGGCGTTTACACTCCAGTCGGCCTTGTTTCTGTCAACGAAGAAACCGCCAAGGGTGGATTCTCCGGTGCCAACAATGATCTACGCTATCATTTCAACCTTCCGCGCACGCTAACCTCCAATGACCTCCTTACGGTCACCTTCGACGCGCTTGATTTGGGCGCTGGAACTGACGTCCGCTACGGGGTCGAAGTCTATTTCAACAACATGTTGGTCCAGACTCAGGTCGTCATCCGCCCTGCTCAGTTGAACGTGGACTACACGACCCCGCCGTTCACTCTGGCCAGTGTGAATGCGCAGGTGGGACCCGGCTTCGATAACATCATCACCCTCAGGGGGATCAACTACAGTGCCCAGGGCGGCAGCGATTCGATGACCATCGACTA
Organism: Limisphaerales bacterium; assembly: GCA_038249465.1. Taxonomy (GTDB): domain Bacteria; phylum Verrucomicrobiota; class Verrucomicrobiia; order Limisphaerales; family JBBRWD01; genus JBBRWD01. The sequence continues at coordinate 2,237 of JBBRWD010000022.1, forward strand.
CATCCAGCTTAATCCGAAAGCACGGGAGTCGTTCCCTTGGGCCGTCGGCAAAAACGATAACACGCATATTACCGCAGGTAACGGCGGAGGACCGAACACCACCTTCGTGCAGGAAAATGGCACCATCCAGCCGCTTCCGGGAAGCCCATCAAGCCCGGAGGTTGATACGCAGTCGGACAATGACTACTACTTCGCTGGCGAATATTCGACAGCCCTCCCGGGTGTCATCAGCAGCTACGGCGCTTACACGCCGCTAGGGCTTGTGGTGGCCAACGAAGAGGGCGCCGAGCGCGCTTTTGCTGGCGGCGACCTTGATCTGCGCTACCACTTCAACCTGCCAGGCTCGCTGCAACCCGATGACCTGCTCGCGGTCACCTTCGACGTGCTCGATTTGGATTATTCAAGTTGTTGTGGAAACCCGGTGCCTACTGATCCCCGCTACGGCGTCGAAGTCTATTTCAATGGCGTGTTGGTCCAGCCTCAGATCGTCATCCGCGCTACCAATACGGGCGTGGCTTACACATCCCCGGCATTTACTCTGGCGAGTGTGGACGCAAGGGTTGGCCCCGGCTTCGACAACATCGTCAGCCTGAAAGGCATCAACTACAACGCCGATGGGGGCGGCAACTGGATGGGCCTCGACTATGTCCAGCTTAATCCGGTCAGGCCGAGCCCGTTCCCTTGGGCCGTCGGCAGCGACGACAACACTCACATTACCGCAGGTGACGGCGGAGGAGCCAACACCACCTTCGTGCAGGAAAGTGGATCCCTCACTGCGCTTCCGGGGAGCCCGGCAAGCCGGGAAGCCGACCGCGAGTCGGACAACGACTACTACTTCAGCGGCAATTATACGACGACCATCGCTGGCAACGGCACTTACACGCCCGTCGGTTTGGTTCCCGTCAACGAAGAGGGCGCCGAGCGCGCATTCTGTTGCAGCGCCGCTCCTGGCGCGGACAATGAACTGCGCTACCACTTCAACCTTCCGGGCACGCTGCAGCCCAGCGACCTGCTCGCGGTCACCTTCGACGTGTCCGATTTGGACACGACTGACCAGGCGAGAGCCCGCTATGGCGTCGAAGTCTATTTCAATGGCGTGTTAGTCCAGCCTGAGACCGTCATCCGCCCTGCTCAAGCGGGCGTGGCTAACACCACCCCAGCGTTTTCTCTGGCAAGCGTGAACGCTCAGGTTGGCTCCGGCTTTGATAACATCGTCACCCTCAAGGGCATCAACTATGGCGCCGATGGTGGCGGTGCCTGGATGGGCATCGACTATGTCCAGCTTACTACCGCCCCGCTGCAGCTCCTGTCTCCGGTGGTCACGAATGGCCAAGTGACACTCAACTGGGTCGTCCCCGGAGAACTCGAAAAGGCGCCCACCATTCTCGGCCCGTGGACACCGATCACCCCCGTTCCCACGCCGCCCTATTCGGAGGCCGTTGTGTCTGGCGAAAACCGCTTCTTCCGCCTGAAGAAACCGTAAAGCCAGTCGGCTGACTTTCATCCGACCCTCGATCGGGAGTATTCTCCGATGGAGGGTCGATCTGTTTCTATTGGCCAAAGAATGCGGCGCCCTGCCGAGACGCCGCTACGCAAGCGAGCTTTTCAAAGAGCCTCGCTTCTCAAACGCTGTTGCGTCCATGTAGTTTGACCGTTATCGTCACTCGTCATCATCTTTCACCGTGAAACCAGTTCGTCTCTTATCTTGGATCGTTTGCGCCATCGCATTCGACTTGGTCACCGCAACCCTCAGCGCCCAGGATCTCCTGCGGATCACGGAACTCGCTGCGGTCAACGATGGGCCGCTCCTGGACGAAGACGGGGATAAATCGGACTGGATGGAGATTCACAACGCCGGCACCAACACCGTCAATCTTGATGGCTGGCATCTCACCGACAAGCCCGGCAATCTGAACATGTGGCGTTTTCCGGCCACCAGCCTGCCGCCGAACGGCTATCTCATCGTGTTCGCATCAAACAAGGATCGGCGGACCGCGGGCGCGCCGCTGCACACCAACTTCAAGTTGAATAGCGATGGCGAGTATCTTGCCCTGGTGAAGCCCGATGGCACAAACGTGGTTTCGGCATACTCACCCGCCTACCCGCCACAGGTCGGGCGGGTGTCGTTCGGCATTCCGTTGAAGCAGACGGCCTTCACCCTGATGTCAACGGGTGCGCCAGCCCGGGTGCTGATTCCTACCGACGACGCACTCGGATTCAACTGGACGGCCACCAACTTCAACGACGCCGCCTGGCTCAGCGCCCAGACCGGCGTCGGTTTTGAAACCGACGCGACAAACATCGTCGTGGTGGCGGACTCCGTCGCCGACTGGTCGATCAACGGCGTTCAGGGCGAGCATAACTGGTCTTACGGTTACTACAACAAAGGTGCGGACACGGTCCCCGGCTACCAGGTGACAAATTTCATCGCGTTCCCGCGCAACGATGGTCCGCAGAGCACGGGCAACTTCTGGACCGGCACACAGTGGGAATGGTTTAACGGCAACCCGCCTTGGGATGAGATCAGCCAGACGGGCATGCATCCCAATGGCACCAACAGCACCGGCGGCGAACATTGGATGATTCGGCGTTGGGCCAGCAAAATCAGCGGACGCATCACGGTGGACTGGACACTGGCCAAGCAGAACACCGGTGGGGGCAACGGCGTGACCGGGCGGATTTTCCGCAACGGGGGGCAGATGGACTCGGCCACCATCGCCGGAGCCAACGGCGTTGGCGTCAGCCGCACCGTCACCATCACCAACGTGCTGGTGGGCGATTTCATCGACATCGCCCTGGACCCCGTCGGCGCGGATGCGATTTCGAATGATGGGTTCGACAGTTCGACCATGACCGCGGTCATTCGCGGTTCGCCCAGCCTGGCCGGCGCCGTGGCGGGCGACATTCGGGCCATCATGACGAACATCAACTCGACCGCCTACCTCCGGATTCCCTTCGTGGTGACCAATGCGGCGCCCATCAATTTCCTGACGCTGCGGATGAAGTATGACGACGGCTTCGTGGCCTACCTGAACGGCGTCGCGGTGGCCGCGCGCAATGCGCCGGTCGCGCCCGAAGTGCCACAGTGGAACTCCGGCGCCACCGCTTCGCACCCGGACGCGGACGCCATCCAGTTCGATGACTTTGACCTCACGGCGGTCGCCGGGCTTCTCCGACCGGGCACCAACGTGCTCGCCATCCACGGACTAAACCTCAACGCCGACGACGGCGACTTCCTGATTCTGCCGGAACTGCGCGGTGTCAGTGTGACGTCTGACCCAACGAACCGGCTCTATTTCGCGGCGCCGACGCCCGGCGGACCCAATGGACTGGGCACCACCAATCTCGGACCTCTCATCACGAATGTGAAGCACACGCCCAACGAACCGGCGGACAATGAAGACCTCTACGTGACCGCCGAGTTGGTCAGAACATTCAACGCCCTCAGCAACGTGTCTCTCACTTACCGGGTGATGTTCAGCAACGAAGTGACCGTGCCGATGTTCGACGACGGCTTGCACGCGGATGGCCTGGCGGCGGACGGTGTCTGGGGCGGAGTGATTCCGTCCAGCGCAGCGGGTGGCGGCCAGATGATCCGCTATTTCGTTTACTCCACCGATACCCGCACCAACGGCACGCGAATCCCGGCTTACCTCAGTACCGTCAACTCGCCCCAGTATTACGGCACCGTGGTCTCTGATCCGAGCCTGACCAACGCGCTGCCGGTGTTCCACTGGTTCATCCAGACTCCCAATGACGCAAATACTGCGACCGGCACCAAGTGCTCGGTTTTTTACCTCGGGCGATTCTATGACAATTGTGGGATCAACATTCACGGCCAATCCAGCTCGGGCTTTCCCAAGAAGAGCTACGATGTCGATATGAACCCGGGCTACGGCTTCGTGTGGAAAGAAGGGGAGAAAACGGTGGACGACATCAACTTGCTGAGCACCTGGGCGGACAAGACTCATCTGCGAAACATGCTGGCCTATGACGCTTACAAAGAGGCGGGCGCCGGCTACCACTGGGTTAACGCCATCCGCGTGCAGCAAAACGGCGTTTTCTTCAGCGTGGCCAACCTCATGGAAAACGGTGATGCGAACTACCTCGACCGGCTGGGACTCGATTCCAACGGCGCACTCTACAAGATGTACAATGGGTTCAACGACCCGAGCCACACGGCCCTCGGCATTAACGTCAATGCCGAAAAGAAGACCCGCAAGAACGAAGGCAACGCCGATCTGGTGGCGCTCTACGCCGCGGTGACCCAGGGCGGCCAGGCGCAGGTCAACTACGTCTTCGACAACCTCGACCTGCCGTCGGCGATCGGCCATCTCGCGGGTCATGTGCTGGCCAACGATGAGGATTGCTGCCACAAGAACTACTATCTTTACCGCGATTCCGACGGCACCGGTGAGTGGCGCATCCTGCCGTGGGACGCCGATTTGAGCTTCGGTCACATGTGGACCGATGACCCGGTGAACCACTACTACTACTACGATCCCCGCATCTACGCGACCAACGCCTACAGCCAGACCACCCTTGGCATCGGTGGCGGCAATCGTTTCGTCGATGCGCTGTTCAGCAATTCGGCGATTTACCAGATGTATCTGCGCCGGGTGCGCACCATCACCGATGAGAAACTCCAGCCAACCAACACGCATCCCTACCGGTTGAAGTATGAGGCCATGGTGGATTCGCTGGCCTCCCAGATCGCCCCGGATGCCGCGCTGGATTTCGCCAGGTGGGTCGTTCCGAATTCCACCATCTATCCTCCCACCCAGATGCTGGCCCAGGCCGTCGCCGATTTGAATGTCAAATACTTCCCGCCTCGCCGGCTGTGGATCTACAACGCTCTAGCCTCCACCGGCCAGGCGACCGATCCTTACACCACGGCCCGCCCGTACATCCCACCCCAACCGACCAACGTGGTGATCCGGTTCGGCGCGTTGGAATACAACCCCGCCTCCGGCAACCAGGCGCAGGAATATGTCCAGTTCGTGAACACCAACCGGTTCCCCGTGGACATCTCCGACTGGAAGATCGCCGGGGCCATCGAACATACCTTCCGGCGCGGGACGGTCATTCCCTCGAACAGCGTCATCTACGTCTCGCCGGATGTCGTGGCTTTCCGGGGGCGCACCACCGCTCCGCGCGGTGGCATGGGACTATTTGTGCAGGGCAACTACAAAGGGCAGCTCTCGGCGCGGGGCGAGTTGGTGCAACTGATCGACAACAAAGGCCGCGTGGTCCAGTCCACGAATTATCCCGCGAGTCAAAGTCTCGCGCAACAGCACCTGCGCATCACCGAGATCATGTATCACCCCGCTGTTTCGCGTCCCGCGGATGGCGTGGATCCCGAGCAGTTTGAATATATCGAACTCAAGAACACCGGCCCGGCGGCCCTGAATCTGGCGGGCGTCCGTCTGGCCAGCGGCGTGGAATTCACCTTCACCGCCGCCAGTGCTGTCACCAACCTTGCGGCCGGCGAAGCCGTGCTGATCGTGCATAACCTTGTGGCGTTCACCGCGCGTTACGGCGCCGGCCTGAAGGTCGCCGGGCAATACTACGGCTTCCTCGACAACGGCGGCGAGAACCTCCGTCTCGATGACGCCGTCGGGGAGAAGATTCTCGATTTCAGCTACAACAACTCCTGGTATCCCGTCACCGACGGCTCTGGATTCTCGCTGGTCATCGTGAACGAGAACGCGGCGTGGGACACTTGGGGTTTCAAGGAAAGCTGGCGGCCCAGCGGACGGGCGGGCGGCTCGCCTGGAGCAGCGGACCCGGCGTCGCCGACCATTGGCACCGTTTTGATCAACGAAGTTCTTACCCACACGGATCTGCCGCAGGAGGATGCCATTGAACTCTATAATCCGACGACCAACGCAGTCAGCATTGCCGGCTGGTTCCTCACGGACGACCGCCTCAATGCCTACAAATTCCGCATTCCCGACGGTCGGGTTATCCAGCCTGGAAGCTATGTGACTTTTTATGAAAGCGAGTTCAATGCGGGCGCCGGGGGCTTTGCCCTCGGGTCGGATGGTGACGAGGTCTATCTGTTCAGCGGCGATGGCACCAATCTCACCGGCTACGTCCACGGCTTCAGCTTCAACGCCGCCGAGAATGGCGTGTCTTTCGGGCGCCACGTGACCAGCCTCGGCGAGGAACACTTCGTCGCGCAGACGACGCTGACACTCAGCACGAATAACTCCGGTCCAAAGGTTGGGCCGGTGGTCATTTCGGAAATCATGTATCACCCGCCCGATCTAGCCGAAGGTGGCGACAATCAGGACGACGAGTTCATCGAACTCCGCAACCTCACTGCCACCGAAGTGCCGCTCTTCGACGCCGCATTCCCCACCAACCGCTGGCAGGTGCGCGGCGGGATTGACTACGATTTTCCACCGGGAACGACTCTCGCATCCAGCGGACGCGTGCTGGTGGTGGGCTTCAACACGACCAACGTGGTCAAACTGGCGGCCTTCCGCCAGCGTTACGGGATCGCGCCCGGCGCGCCCGTCTTCGGTCCTTATGTTGGCAAGCTGGATAACTCGACAGACACCATCCGGCTCCGCAAGCCCGATGCGCCAAATCCGTCAGGCACCGTGCCCTACATCCTCGTGGATGAAGTCATCTATGCGGATTCGGCCCCGTGGCCCACTGGCGCTGACGGCACCAGCGCCTCGCTCCGGCGAATCGCGCTGACTCAATACGGCAACGACCCCACGAACTGGACGGCGGCGGTGCCCACTGCGGGAAGCGATTCCGGCGGCGGCTCCCCGCCGATGATCACGGTTCAACCCACCAACGCCGTAGTGGTCGCCTTTTCGCCGGTCACCTTCTCGGTGGCGGCCACCGGATCGGCACCGATGAGTTACCAGTGGCAGCGCAACGGCATCAACCTTTCCGGCGCCACCAACGCGAGCCTGACTTTCAGTCCGCAACCGCTGGGCGATGCCTCCTACAGCGTGGCGGTGTTCAACCCCGCCGGCGCGACTCTCAGTTCCAATGTGTCGCTGTCGGTGCTCATTCCAGCGCGGATTTACGCGCAGCCACAAAGCACGGCCGTCTTTCCAAACACGGCCAACGTCAGCTTCTCGGTGAACGCGGCCAGCACCACTCCCCTTCGCTACCAGTGGCGGTTCAATGGGGGCAATCTTGCCAATGCCACCAACGCCACCTACACGCTGCCCGTCGCGCCACCCGGAGGCGACGGCGATTATACCGTGGCCGTCACTGATGGCGTCGGCACGGTAGCCAGTTCTCCCGCACGACTGACGGTGCTGCTGCATCCGCTCATCACCGGCCACCCGACCAACCGTTCAGTGACTTTGGGCACGGCGGCCATCAATGTTTCGTTCGCTGTCACCGCCGTCAGCGCCACGCCGCTGCGCTACCGCTGGCTGTTGAACGGCACCGAACTGGCCCCGGCCACCAACATCGCCGGCCTGACCAACGTGAGCCTCACCATCAGCAACGTGCAGGTCGCATACGGGGGTGCCTATACTGTCGTGGTCAGCGACAACTACGGCAGCATCACCAGCGAGGTGGCCGCGCTGTCCGTCAACGTAAAACCCGTGTTCTTGCTGCATCCAATCAGCCAGGCAGTGGTGCCCGGCGGAACAGCCGGTTTCAGCGCGAACTGGACCGGTTCCACGCCGATGGGGCATCGCTGGCGCCACGGCAATACGAACATTGGCAATAACTACATCACCCCAAGCACGGGCTATGTTTATTTTCCATTCTTTGCCGGTTATATCCTCGGGAACCAGACCAGTTCCTTCCTCGTGTTGACGAACATCAGCCTGGCGGTCACCGGCAAGTACACCATCGCCGCGTCCAACGCCGCCGGGGTGACGTTGAGCGGACCCTCGCCCACCAACGCCGTCCTCACTCTCGCGGCTGACACGGACGGGGACGGGCTCCCGGACAGTTGGGAATCCGGCCGCCCGGGCTTTGATCCCAACGATCCCGCTGACGCCGCCCGAGACGATGATGCTGATGGCATGAGCAACGGTGACGAGTTTTTCGCCGGAACAGACTACCTCGACCCGACGAGTTATCTGAGCGTCGAAATCGCCGCTGCTGGACAAGCCAGCCTGAGTTTCAACGCGGTCTCCAACCGGACTTATACCGTGCAATTCAGTGACGGACTCTCCCCGGCGATCTGGCGGGCGCTGGCGGACATTCCCGCCTACACCAATACGCGACCCGTAATCGTGATGGATGCCAACACCGTCCCGAATCGCTTCTATCGATTGGTAACCCCGGTGCGATGATCGCTTGACTGGGCAAGAACCCGGGCGATGGCCTGTGCGATCACCTGCCACCCGTTCAGTGGGCCTTCCGCCATGCGCGGCTCGACAGCAATGCGACCCAGACGACAATATCTCCGGCCGCACGGCCTCCACAGGCCGCCAAGGGTCATCATCCGTCCACTGGTCGGTGCTTGCTGACATAATCCGGGTCGATATCCACGCCCAATCCCGGACCGGTGGGCACCTTGACCACCCCATTGACACTGACCAGCGGTGAGGTCTGGCACTCAAACGGCACCTCCGACTTGAAACCTTTGAACTCGTGATGAGGCAGGGCGTTCGGCAAGGCCGAGACGAAGTGCATCATATAGAGGTAGCCAAGCCCGCCTCCGGACATGTGCGGGGTGCAGGCTTTCCCCATGGCGCTGGCCATCCGCGCCACCTTCATCGAACGAATCATGCCGCCGAAGTAATACGTGTCCGGCTGCACAATCTGCAGGCCATCGTTGGCAATCAGCCAGCGAAACCCGTGCAGGCTGTATTCCTGTTCGCCACCCGCAAGGGGAATCGTGAGGGCATCGGCAACCTGCTTGGTTTCTTCATACCAGTCGAAGAAGACGGGCTCTTCAAAAAAGCTGAACCGGTATTCTTGCAGCAACCTGCCCACGCGAATTGCCTCATCCACCGAATAAAAGCCATTGGCATCCGCATAAAGGACCATTTTGTCGCCGAAGGTTTTCCGGATGAGCGGAACAATTGTCTCCGTTCGGCCGACTGGGGCGACGGCAGGCAGGTCGGCGGTTTCGAACATCAGTCCGCCAACCTTGATCTTGAGCGCCTGCGCCCGGTTCTCCTGCACGTCGCGCTTGATCAGTTCCATGGATTCCTCGACCGACTTGTCGCGGTACTCCGTGGCCTGATAGACCGCCACCTGTGGGTGGCGGATTTCCCCGATCAACTGTCCCAACGCCTTTTGGGCGATGCGCCCCATCATGTCGAGAATGGCGAATTCGATGGTGGCCAGCGGCACCCCCAGGGCCAGACCGTTCAATCGAAAATTGAGTTTGTAGATAAAGACTCTCTCCAGCAGCAGATCGAGGTCGCGCGCGTCTTTGTTGAGAAAGAAGGGCTGCAGCAGATTGGTGAAGATGGGGTGCAATGATTGGAGTTGACCACCGTGCCCCACTGAAATCCCCTCCACTCCGTCCTTGGACCGCACCCGGCAGAGAAAACTGTTCTTGAAACGCAGCAATTCGAGGGACGCAATGATCACGGGAGCCGCGAACATCTCTCTTTTGAACACCGGCTGTCTGAGGATTTCATCGAGCCGGACATAGGCGGAGTTCAATGTCTTTGGGCGGGGCTTCGGGTCTTCGGCACCGCGGGACAAGAGCGGCAGGGTGGCACCCAGACCGCCGGCAAGGACGGTCGAGACAAACTGGCGACGCGGGGTTTTCATGAATGAGGTTTTAGTCAATAGGAGACCCCTGGTCGAGACACAGGTTTGAATTTGTGAAGCCGCCTGTCTGAGACGCAACGGCGCTGCCAGACGCCGGATTGCTCTGGCGCGTCCGACCTGCCCATGGTCGTCCATCTCCCCATGGGGAATTGGCAGAGGAAAGCACCCGGGGCGAAGCTGGATGGCAATCACCGAAACGTGCCGCTGGCGGTGGATGCCATCGAACTCTCCCCGCGCGGAGATTCCTCAGCCCTGCCCAAGTTTTCCCCCAATCACCTGCCAACCTGCCAACCTGCCAACCTGTCCCCGCGCCCCCACCGCGGCCCGCCGTCAATCCATGCAGGCTCCTCCACGCGCCACCGTCATCCGCTGTCTGGGCCATGCCTCCCGATCCCAGGGCCAAACCGGATCGTCCTGCGTCATTTGCCCGTTTTCTGACCACCAGTCGCGATGTGATCGCACACGGCAATCACCTTTTGAAAACCGCACGACAACGGGGCTGGGCTCTTTGCGCTTGCCTGAGACCTCCTTTGCACCATAGTCAATCCCGTCAAGTTTGAGTCGATAGAGACACGGAATGCTTGGGTTTTTCTCCAGAAGTTGCCTGGGGCTTCGATGGGCACCAGCCATGCTGGAAGCCTGATGGGTGACAAATGGGGAGCAAGGCTTCAAGCTCCGGGAAATATTCGGCGCACGTTTTTCGGTTTACAGAAGTTTCAGCCAGCGTAGCTCAGCGGTAGAGCGTCTCATTTGTAATGAGAGGGTCGGGGGTTCAATCCCCTCCGCTGGCTCCAGTTCTAGTAGCTTAAACAAAAGCAACTTGCAGCGATTTAGCCTTTCCGTTCTTCGCTCAACAAAAATTCACCCTGCCATTCCCTGCCACTTCTCGGGGGTGGTTTTGCCCCCTGCCATTCCCTGCCACTTTTTCCGCCTACCGCTCCGCTCATCCCCTCCCGGTGAATTCTCCTCAGCACGGCTTCGCAAGGAGTCGGGCGCACGCTCTCCGGATGTGGGGGAGTCTCACGGCCTCGCCCTGGGTGCCTGACGCTTGGCGGCGTCTTTTGAATTGCGTTTACTCCCGGCTGGACTGCATCTCGATGGCGAGCTTTGGGCGGGCCGTGGCCAGTTCACCTCTGCTCGCGTGGCGGTGCAATACGGCGGAAGGTTCTGGACGCCTCAGATCCGGTTCGTGGCCTTCGATGCACCACAGGCGCCTCGCTGCTTTGGTTGTAGGTCAGACCAAGATCGGAAAGGGTGGGTGGCAATAAACCTCCTATCGCTTGAGTAGCAGGTTTCCCGTCTTTGCGTGGCCTACCTCCGCTTTCGCCTTTCTGCTTCTCCATCTTCTCCAAAAACTCACCCAGCAGCGTTTGCGCGCGCCACGTTGGCCAGCCTGCCACGATTGGAGCATGAGCAAGGACTTCAGAGGATGGACAGGTGCGACGCCTCAGAAACGATCCTGCGGGGGTCGAGGCGCAGGTCCACGAAGAGGGGTTGGTCCACGTCGGCAGTCGAAACAGGGGCGCCGCCGGCGGAAGCCAGCGGCGCTTGTGGGTGGTCGGTCGGTGTTCGGTGCCGTCTGCCAGCCAAATTTGAGGAAACGCCTGAGAACGAGCTCGCCCGGATCCGGAAATCCGGGCGAGTCGCTGTTCAAAGATCCCCGAAGCAACAGGCATCGGAGAGTGTTACGCCATTGCTGGCGAAATTCTGGGCAGCCACGCCGCCGGGGTGGGCGGCAGCACAACTGCCCAAGGCCCGTGGGTGGGCACGGGCCGAAGTTCAATCGAGGAGCTTGCAACATTCCGCGAGGCAGAAATTCCCGCTGGCCGCGCTCTGTTCGGACTGAGCGAGCTGATCGCCAAGAGAAACCAGCGTTCGGGCCAATGCCAGGTGGCGACTGTCCCAGCTCTCGGTGTCGAGACGCCAATCCAGATTCCATTCGCGGGCCTCCCGCACCAACTCGTCGAGCTCGGTTGTGAGATGCGGCCTGACTTCCCCGACAAAATCGCGGGTGATCGCGAGACCCGCGGGGACGGCTGTTTTCCGAAACGCGCCATCGATGGCCTCGCGTTTCAAGCGAAGCGTCCGCTTGATCCCGTCGAGCGTTGCTGGAGTTGGCGCGCCGAGCGGATCGGCTATGGCCGCGGCGTGCTGCGCTTCGCGGATCGGATGTGCGCGGGAAGAGTCGTGTGCGTCGAGTTCCGCCGTGTATGCCATCCACGCCTTCCGATAATCGGCCAAGCGTTTGGTGAGTGCCGGCGAGATTTTCGAGCGGAGACGATCCGGCAACCGTTCGATCCGCCCCTGAAAGTACGGCAGGGCGTTCTGCTGTGCGCGCTCCAGCAAGGCCAGGACGATATCCGCCTTGCTCTGCGGAGGGACCACGGGCGGGGGCGTCGGGGCAATCTCACGAACGCGATCGGGGGGCTTCGGCGGATTCACGCTGTCAGGGGTGAGGGATGCGCGTTTCATTCCGGCGGGCGTCCCCCTCGGGGCGCTGATGGCTGAAATAGGATCGTTCATTACCTATGCGTGAGGCTGTTCCGTATTTTTCAGGCGGGTGCGGGCTCGTTCAATGTGGGCGGCAGCAAAACCAACCTCAGACAGTTTCCGTAACTCCCGGCGAAGCGCCTTCACGGCGCGCGACAATGCCGCGGGCTGGACGTGAACTCGACGCGCAGATTCGCTTTGGCTTCCGAAACCACGCACGCCAAGAAGGTGGCACAGCGCGCCGGCCCGGGTGGCGATGCCTGCGCGCCGGCCCGTCACGACGATGAGCAGCGCGCCTTCGATCGCCCCGTCCAGTTCGGTGGATGAGACAGCGCGTGTCGTCGGCTGCGGCTCGTCGTCGGGGAATTCAAACCCGACGGCCAGCACGGGGCGGCCCTGGTCGTCGTAACCCGTCATTTGGCAGCGCGTCCCGCCTGAGCCTTGAGCCGCTTCCGCTCTTCCAGAATGCTGGCGCCGAGACCGTCGGGGATCTGGATCAACGCGTCGATCTCCTGCTTGTTTTCGTCGGCGTTGAGCGTTTCGAGCAGTGCCTGCTGTTCGCGGATGCTCTCATGCAACTGGCCGATCTCGGTTTCGAGGCGGACGGCATCTTGCTCGGCATCCGATGCCAGGCTTTCGATGCGCATGACCTCGGGATCGTTTTCTGCGACCAGCCGGCGCACTTCCGGGCTTTCAGCCAGGCACGCGGAAATTGTCGCGGCCGTCCCGCTCAGCCATTCCTTGGCAGCGGCTGGGAAAGGTGTTGCCGATGGTGTTGACGCCACGGGGAGCGGCTTCCGCAGGGACGCCAGCAGGCGCCGGCCGATCTGGCCGATGGCACCACGGCGGGGCAGCGCGGCGGACGCGGCCTTGTGCCAGGTGGCCAGCGCCTTGTTTAGATCATCCGGGATCGGAGTGCCGCCGGCTTGGCGGCTGTAGATGCCAAGCCGTTTGCATGTGTCCTCGGTAATGATGCTGTCGGGACTTCCCCGCAGTTCGTTGAGCAGCAGGGCAAGGCCGTTCGCACCGTTGAAGGGACGCGTTTGGAGTAGGGTTTCGATTTTCATTTTGGGTAGGTGGTGTGGTTTTGGTTACTGACTGAGTTCCCGGAGCTGGCGCGCGATGTTGGTTTTTTTGACCGGATCGGTTTCGCGGGCGAGCCGCACCAGCAGGGCTTCGCGGTTCTGTCCCGGAAAATTAGACGTTGCTGCAACTGGCGGGAAAATTCCCAAGCCGGCTACCGCATCGATGCAGCGTTGATGGGGAGTGCGGTGAGTCTTCTTCAGCGTCGCCACGCTGGCGGAGACGGATGCCAGGGCGGCGCCAGCGCTGGCGTGACTTGCGCGCAGTTCCGTCAGCCGGCCGTTGGTCGCAGTCAAGCGGGCGGTGGCCGTGGCGATCCGGGCGCTACCATCGCCAAGTGGTTTTGAGACGACGGCGATCTGCGCGGGGATTGAGTCGAAGAGATGAATGAGTTCGGCGTTTTTCATGATGAGTGTGGGGTGGTTAGGGTTTGCAGTTGAAAGGGTCATTTCAGGCTGTCGGCGCACAGGCGATCAACTTCGACTTGCGTGAAATTGAGGTCGCCGGGGCTGGATAATTTCTTCGCGCGATCCAGCGCGGAGTGAATTTGAGATGTGGTGATCGCGCCCCGGTCGGTCGGTATGCCGGCGGCCTTGAGCAGGCGTTGCAGGCGTGAGCGAGGTACTCCGAATTCTGCGGCAGCACGGCGTTGCGACCACCGCATGGTGGCCCGGTTCTGTGTTTCCGTGTGTTTTTTATTTTTCTGGGTCTTCATGTTTTTGGGTCGGGACTTTTCTGCCCCTACGGGCTGAAGCTGGTTCGTAGGTTCCCTAGTAGGGGGCGGGTGGGCACCGCACCGCGGGCCTCGGCAAGCATGGCTTGGACGTGCCGCCGACTGAGGCGCAGTGCATCCGCCATTGCCTCAACCGTGCTCCAGGGCAGCTTGTCCGGAGCGACCAGCCACAGGTAAACGGCGGTGCGTTGCCAGGCTTTGTGCGGCGCTCGCTGGCGGGCGTAGGGTTCACTCAGCCACAAAACGAGATGCAGGTGATACTCGCCGCAGGCCGTGCAATCGCGCTCAGGCAACGGCTCTATGTCTTCAACGGGATGATGCTCGTACGACGCGCGTGGGTCGTCGGCAACATCATGCCAGGGATCGTGAAAGGTGGAGTCGCTCATTGCGGTTTGTCCTGATGCCTCGCCCGCGCTCCACGTTCGCGCAGGCGCGCGCGGCTCGCGCCGGGTGCGTCCAACTGGCGGATGATGACGGCGACGCCTTGCGGGTGCCTGGTGATGACCTGGGAGTAAGTCCATTCAACCTCCCGGTCGTTATCATCGCAGCCCAGCGTCGCTGCTATCGAGTCTCGGAGCGGTTTGAGTCCGGCGATCATGTTGTCGGAGTCCAAGGCGCGGGTTCGGTAGGACGTGATACAGACAACCCACTTCGGACCAGTGCGGCTTGCCAGGCGTCTTGCGCTCGGCGCCGATGGCGCTTCAGCCTGCTCCAATGCAGGCCTTGCAATTGGTTGAGACTCGGCGCGGTGTAGTCCAGCCACAAACAGATCGGGGTTGAGCCGGCGGACGGCCTGCGAGATGTTGCGTTCATCGGGGAGTTTCACGGGTTGCGGGTGGCAGGAATAACTTGCGCGTCCGGCATCCGCGCCACGGTGCAACGCCAGCCGCTCTGGCACCACACGCTCATGGCGATGATCCGCCGGCCTTGTTGGTTCAGCGTTTCGATGAGCCGATCAAGTTCATGGCCCCGGCATTCTATCGTTTCGATTTCGCCGGTGATGAGTCCAGGCAGGCTGGCTTGGGTGGGTTTCATCGGGTGAGGATGAGAGCGACGAGGTTTGCGACAATGGCCACAATGAGGCAGATCCCCGCCTTGGTTTCGGTGGTGCGGGGTTTGCGGGGTTTGTTTTGCTGTTTTGAGAAAAGTCTCACGGGAGTGTTTAATAGGAGGTTTTACGGAAATGCCGTTTGAAACCCCGCAAACCCCGCAGGCTCGGGAGTCTTGAGCGTGAAAACAGCGACGCCGTTGCGGTCCGGATCGCGGCGAGCGGTGGCGAGGGTGCTTTGCAGGTGTGGCCAGAGTGCGGACAGACGCTTGCCGAGGCGTTTGGCGGAAAGTCGGCCGTCCAGGTCGCCGTCAACTGCGATGAGATGCGGCGCAAGCTCGGCAGCGGTGCCGTTGAAGGTTTGCGCAGCGCGAAGGAAGGAAAGAAGCGCCGCCCCGATTGCGTCGTTTTCCAGACAGAACGCCGACTTGTCTTGCTCGGCGGTTTTGAGCGCGGCAACGGCTTCCGCCTCGCGACCAAGGGCGCGCCCAATGCGAACGGCGAAGGTGGCAAAGTCCGGGTGTCGTTTGTTCAGTCCACTCGGCGCGGGTGCTTTGTCGGCGAGGGCGGTGCGAAGGGTCTGCGCGATATGGGAAAGGCCGGCGTCACGATTGGCCAGAATTTCGTCAGTCAACGCGCCGTCGCTGGTTTCTTCACCGTCGCGCCGTCCCATGCGAACCAGCAAAAGGCGGTCGGCAAGGCCAGAGTCTGCGGCGAACGTCGCATTCGAGGTGGTCACAGCCAGCCAAGCGCGCGCGCGGAGAACTACCGTTTCGGAATTGGTGTAGAGTCGGCGCCGTTGCGAGCAGCCATCCGTTGCGGCGTTCGCGAGCGCGTCGGCCAACCACCGGCATTTCGTGTCGGCGTTGTCGAGGGTGAAGATCCCGCCAGCGTCCACGCACGGCCAAAAATCATCCTCTGCGGACTCTTCAACTTTCTGCGCCACGAACGGCAGCCCGTAGAGTTCCGCAAAACCCTTCGCCAGCCGTGTCTTTCCGCTGCCGATGTCTCCGGCCAGGCACAGCGGCGGCTTGCTCGGCGGGCTGCTTGGCAGCGAATAAAGCCACAGGCGAACCAAGTCCGGCGCGTGGCTGGCGTTGCAATGCGCGTTCCTGAACAGCGCGCACGTCTCGAAAGCGTCGCGCGGCTCGGTCAGTTTCCACGGCGCCAGAGTCCGCCCAGAGGCAAACAAAACGCCGTCGCTGCCGTTGTCGGCAAGAGTCACACCGGCCGCCGTGATTTTCGCAAGGGTGCCGTCGCCGGTGGACAAGTAGATCGCGCCAGGGCGAGCCGTCCAAAACGATTCCGGCAAAATTCCGGTGGTCTGCGCTCCGGCCAGCGCCGCGGTTTCGACTTCCGCCATTGCGAACTTGAAGAGCGGATCGGCCCGATTGATTCCGAGCCATTCCGAGAACCAAGAGCCGAAAGCGTCCGCCTGAATTCGCAAGAGCCGCTTCGCCGTGGCGTCGAAAAACATGGCCGAGTCGAAGTCTCTGCGCTCCGCGTGAAAATACAGCCGGCCGGCTTTGGCCAGCGCGCCGACTGCCACCTTTGCGACGGCGCGGTTGCGAGCCGAGCCTTTGCAGTTGGCATCGGTGAGAATGTTGAGAATTTCCCCGCGCACGTCCGCTGTGATTTTGTCGAAACCGTCGCCGCCTTCCGGGCCTGTAGCTTCAACCGTTGCGATCTTACTCGGGCAAGTGGGCATCCACAGGGGCCCGGAGCTTGCGATTTCGAGCAAGTCGGCGCCATTACCACCGGCGGCGAGAAAGTCCGCGGCATCTTTGATCGTGGTGCCGTTCACGTCCGGGCATTCGATGACGCGAACAGACGCGGCCTTGCTGTGAAGGCTGGCGGCAACCTGGGCGGCGTGCTTCCGGCCGGGCTCGTCGCGATCTGCGATGATGCACACGTCGGCGCCGGCCAGAACGTCGGCGAATTCCGCGCGCCACTTCCCGGCGCCCATCGGGTTGCACGTTGCGTCAAGGTGGCGAGCAACCAGGGCGAGAACATCCTTTTCCCCTTCGCAGACATAGATCGCCCGTCCGGCTTTGACGGCCGCAATTACCTCGGGCAGGCGGAACAGAACGCGACGGGTTTCCTGAAGGTTGAAAATCCATCCGCCCTTGCCGTCCGGCCGTCGCTGGCGAAAGTCTTTCGGCTCGTAACGCAACGCCTCGAAAAGCAGCGCGCCGGCTTCGTCAGTGTAAGGATAGGTCGCGACGATCTCCTTGCTGGTGGTGCGCTCCGTTCGCGGCGGCATCAGATCCGCCAGCTTCAAACCTACGGCAGCAACGACGGCATCCGCGGTGCATCCGGCGTGACAGTGGACAAGCGCGCCGCCTCCAGCCTTCTCCTTAACCGAAAGCGATGCGTTGCGGTCTTCATGCGCCGGGCAGCGGCAAACCCATGATCCGTTGCCGTTGTGTTTCGGCCGCGCATCCGGTCCGAGTCTCGAAACGAATTCGGCGGCATTCACTGCTTCACCTCATGCCGCTTTGGGCGCCTCCATGTGCCGGCAAGGATGCGCTCAACCAGCCGGCGAGTGCTTTGGCTGGCCTTGCTCCAGCGAAGGGAAAACTTCCGCCGGCTCACGCTGCACCCCTCGTGTAAGGCAGGCCGTGCGCGAGAATGCGGGCGACTTCATCGGGCGGGATCCGCCAGTTGCGTCCGAAGGGCAGCGCGCGGATCCGGCCCTGGCGAATCGCGCGGCGGACGCTTTCTTCGTGGTAGGAAATCGCGGCGGCGAGTTGCTCGGTTGTAAGTCCGACAGACGGCTGCGAAGCAATCTTTCCGTCTGCGTTTGGTGCCGTTCCATCATCAACTTTTCTGCGTCTCATGCGAGACACAGAACAACACCGGGCGACTCGACGCCACTTAACGAATTCCCCAAATTATCGCAGTTCCGGGGGGAAATTACTCGAACGGTTTCAGGCGTCGGACGCGTTCTCTGGCGTGTTCAATCGCCTTCGCGGTCACAGGCATTGGAAAACCAACCCGCTCGAGGTGGTCGGAGATCTCGGCAGGTTTCATTCCCCAGAATCCGGTTCTGTGCCAGGCTGGAAACCTTAGCTCCGGATCGTCGGATTCAAACAGAGCGGCCAAAACAACCTCTGGCGAATTGGACCGCTTATTGAACACCTTCAGCAATGCCGCCAACACAACGACGAATTTCTCGGCGTCCTGTGCATAGAGTCGTGTGAATTCAGCCGCGCGCTCGGGCGCCTTCGTCCATGATGGAGAAATCAGGCATCGCGTGATGAACTCCATCTCGTGCTCCGTGTAATACGCGCCGTGTTTATGGCACACAGCGCGACAGTCTTCGGCTAGAACATTGGCCAGTCCCTCCCGGAAAAACATCGGCAGCTTGCGGCCCGGCTTCTTCGTGCGACGGCCAATCGGCGGTTGTTCCGTTGTCGCTTTCATTTCCCGGCCTTCGCTTCGGTGGTTTGCGGGTTGAGCATCGCGCCGATCTGCGGAGCAACGCGAAGCCGGTTGTCCGCGTAGTGGCGGGAGGTCGTGAGAATGTCCGCGTGACGTAGCTGGCGGCTGGCGGCGTGAATGCCGGCGGACTCGTTGATGATGCTCCCAAATTCCTTGCGGAGCGCGTGAAGCGGTTTCTGTTCATTCACGCCCTGGGCGCGCAACCACTTCGTCAACCTCTCGAATGTGAGCTTGGCGCGGTAGTGGTTGAACGTCGCGCCCGGCCGCGGTGCGATCTTCGATTCGAGAACGTAAAGGCTCGTCGCCTTGGCGCGGTGAACCTCCAACTCGGCGATCAACCCGTGATCAACGAAAACGGCCGCCTCGCTCCCGTCTGTCTTCGGCGCGAAGGTTTCGGTCGTAGCAACCCGGATCGTGTTCTGCTCGGCGTCAATCATCTGCCATTGCAGCGCGTCGATCTCTCCCTTCCGCAGTCCGGCGCCGATGCCCAGCAGGAAGGCTTTGTAAACCTCGGGATCGGTGGTGGCCAGTTGCTCCTTGGCGGCGCGCAAAAGCTGCCCGGCGTCAATCGTGGAGCGATACTTCGGCATTTCTCCGGCCTTCACCGTCAGGCCGGTGAGAGGATTCAAGATCGTTTCGCTGGTGGTCTTGGCAGCCGCGGCGAACACGGCCTTGCCGATGCGGAGCATACTTGCGGCGTTGATGCGCGCCCGGCGTTCAAGAAGTGGATTGCCGCGCGCGTCGGCGATCAACTTGTTCAATGCGCCCTGAATCTTCGCCTTGCTCAGTCTGTCGAGTTTGATCCGGTCGAGTTTTGCAGCCCATTCCGCCTGCCCGCCGGTCATGTAGTCGAAACGCGATTCGTCGGATTTGATGTTGAAGGCGAGCGCAACCAGGCGCCGGGTGCCGTTGAGGTAGTCGCGGAGGGTGCGCGGCGCGATCTCGCTGGCCTTGGCAGTCACGGCGGCGGCGATGACGTCGCCAAGGGTGGTGAAGCCTGTTTCCTGCGGGGCCCTGTCCGGCGCGAATTCGGCAAGAGCAGCCTCCCATCCGACGTCACGGATTCTGCCGTAAAGCTTCGCGGCCTTCCGCGCTGCCGTCTGGGCCTCATTGGTTCCAAGCGCGATCTCAGTGCGGCGGCCGGCGTGCTGAATTCTCACGCTCCATTCCGCCACAGGGCGTCGAGTTCCATCAGCCGCGTACGTTGAGCGGTAGATCCTCGGCAACCAGTAATCGCGGGCGAATTTGGACTTCGGCAAAGTGGCAGGGTTGATTTCCCCTGCCATTCCCCTGCCACTTTTGGGGTTTTGTGATGTTGTGTCGCGTTTTTTCATGGAGTGCCATTTTGTTTGTTTTGCTCAGTGTTTGCAAGGTTTTGCTGCTACTTCTTGCAATTTGACTCAACACCACAAAACAGGCAAGGCTTTGATTTGTAATGAGAGGGTCTGGGGTTCAATCCCCTCCGCTGGCTCCACTTACACCCCCTGAGGAACTACAGCCACTTACAGCAGGGAAGGCGCCCATTGCCTGTCCGGATTGGCGAGGCTGTGTCCGGATCGCGGTGTCTGAAACTTCCAAACGCAAGCAGTTGAATATCAGGCTTTGGAACTCGACCATTTTCCAAACCGGACAGAATCACTTCGCTTTTGGAGGTGTGAAGGTGTGAAGGTTTTTCGCCCTTGGCGAGCGCTTGGCACGCCGTTCGCGGAGTGCTCGCGAGGGCGCCGCGCCAAGGCTGTAGTCCGCTCACTGGAGGGAAAATCCTCCACAGAATCACAAGCCCAGCCGGGCCTTTGTCAACCTGCGAACCGACACCCGGCCGCAAGCGCACGGTCATTCACAGTCGAAGCGGGCGCCCCACCTCGGGCACATTATCAATGAACGCGCCGCTCTCCTTGAACGCCACGGCGGAGTCGCCCCACGGCCCGGTGGCATCGATGAAGAATCGGATCGGCTTGCCGCGTTTGCCGAGCCACCGCGCCAACTTTTTGGACCAAAACCGCCGCCTCTGGTGAATGATGCCAACGCTGGTGAAACGCATCAGCGGCTCGCGGTGGTGCGCTGCGGTGAACGCATCGAATGGCAGGTAATCAGGCATCATCACAAAACGAACGCGGCGCCAGTCGGGAGAAAATCCGACGGCGCCGCGGCAACAATTCATCACGCGGGCCGCACTGTGCGCACCACGCGCGCGTCAGTCATCGTGCAACGGCCAGGTTCGTCCGGACCATTCAGGCCGCGGAAAGCCTCGCACTGAAAGTGGCACTCCGCGCCCCGGCCCAACGGGATCTCAAACCCCGGCCGCAATCGCCGGATAAAAGTCAGCTCGACCGGCGCGCCGAATGTGCGGGACATGACCACGCGCTGCCCTGGCTTGAGGAGCGAGGGTTTCACGCGGCGTCCTTTCCCGGCTCGATCATGATCTCTCCACGCGCCAGGCGCTCACACAGAACCCACGTCCGCAAATACTCCCAAGCCGCTTCGACGCGGGCGACTTTCTCGGCCAGCCCCTTCTCAATGCCTTCTTTGAGAAAATGGTAGCGCTGGACCGCTTCCATGGCCGTTTTTGCATCCAACTCATTGAGGAACGGGAGATCGAGATAATGCCCGCCGAGATCGAGCACTGCTTTGGCACCACAGATCTCTGACTGCAATTCACGGAACTTGTCGGAGAAATCCACCAGATCCCTGGACTCAATCAGAGCACGTCCGACTTTGGCGTAATTCGAGGGCGCAATGTTCCATGCTGCGGAAAACTCCATGATCGCGCGCCCTTCATGCGGGGTGTAGCCGGCAAACGGATCTCCAGAGATCGGCCCGTCTTCAGTCGGACTGGCGGCAGCGGTTGACGCCGATGCTTGTTCTGGCGCTGCCGCGGCGCCTCCGCTGGCGTTGATTTCCTCGCCTTCCTCCCGATAGACATCTCGCGCGCGGAGGTTCGGATCGGCTCCCGCTTCCTTCGCGCCCCTGAGTTCACGAGCAATGGCAAGGAGGCGAGTCCGGAGTTCGCCGGTCGGCGCCGTCTCGGCGATCGCAGTGAAGGCATCGATTGCCTCGTTCAATGGCAGCGAGTAAGCGCCCCGCACGGCCATCGCGTAAGTCCATCTCACTTGCCTGGACAAACCGGGTTTCTTAGTGGTCGAAGCCGGGGCTTGTTTGCGCACGCGCGAAGCGTTACCGTTTCGGCGGGCCTGACGTGTTTGGTTGCTCATACTTCCTTTCGCTTTGGACCCTTGCTCTGGCGGTGTTACTAGCACTGCCAGGGCGCTTTTGTTGTTCGCGCTCCCACTCCTCGACCCACTGAAGAAGGCGCAATGTGTAGTTGCCGCCGGGCTCCTTTTCACCCGACAGCCATTCCGAAATCCGAGCTGGTGAAACGTCCAAGCGCTCAGCGAGGAATTTCTTCCGTCCGGGCACTGACGACACGATTTTCAGACGCTCAATCAGCTTTTGAATCTCGGAAAGCACGGGGGAATAATTCCCCTTTAGCGTAACTTTGTCAATCTCTGATTTTTCGAGAGAACCCGATAATACTCCGCTTTCCAACACGCGCTCGCGAAGCGCCGCCCAACCCATTTCCTCCGCCCGTTTCCTTACTGTCCCCGTTTCCTCTTTGGGAATACCCATTACGAAGCGGTTCCCTGCAGCGACAACTTCATCAATGAACTTGTTCAGCAAATTGTCAGGCACCTCGGCGAACCAACCGCATACGTAGCCGTCGAAACCCATCTGCATCGCCAAACGCCAACTGATATTTTCTGGGGTCGAGTCCTGCCGTTGAATTTGTCTCCGGTGGATATCGGATCTTTTCCGTGCGCTCACTTCGATGACTACGTCAGAAAACCGCGCTCTCGGGCTCATTCCCGTCGCTTCGGGCGGTGGAAAAAAGGCGAACGAAGAATCGCCAGGGGCCGCCCCGCTTCCCGCCAGCCAATCCAAGCTTAACTCCATGTGAGTGTGGAGGCGCCATGCGGCAGAATAAAGCAGGGGGGCGCGTCCGAGTTCAATGCTGGCAAACTGATCACGAGTCAACCCGATCAACTCGCCAAGCTGGCGCTGAGAAATACCAATGCGCCGCCGGAACTCCCTCAGGCGCCCGGCGATCTCGGCTTCCCATGCTGCTCGCTTTTGCTGCTCATCCCGCACGGATTGATAATGGCAGACCCAAGCCCGGCGACAACGCTATTGGCACGGATCCAGAAGTGTGTATGTTACACAAAAAAGCTCCGCTGAAAGGCGGGGATCGGCAAGATAAGTTTAGCGCCGGACAGTCGGCCTTTTTAAATGCAACGAATGGACAGCCAAACAAACATAGTGCGACGGTCGATAGAGGTTGCCTCGGTCCGGATCGAGTTGATCCGGCGCGGTCTCACTGTGCGGCAGCTCGCTACCCTGTGCGGCGTTACACGGATGGGGCTGGATGCCGAAATGTCGCGCGGGGTGCCTGCGTCGCAGATGCGCTGCCGCATTGAGCGCGCTCTGGGCAAAGTCTTCTGGTCCAGCCAGGCGGAGTTTGACCGGCGCACTCGCGTCTTCGACGCGCTTGGAGTTGATTTCGGCTTTGACAGTTTGTGCAAACTCACCGAGGCGGCGCAGCGCGCAGGTATCGATCTCGCCGGCGCCCGAAAACCCAAAGGATCGGCCGTTCACAGGATCGAGGAATTTCTCGCCGCAAATCCGAAGTTCACCACCACCACCACCCCCAGCCCCCAATCAAGACCATGAAATGCCCCATCGTTGATGACGCAGAATTGCGGCGCCTGCTCGAAGAACACCGCCTCTGCTCGGTAGAGGTCGGCCGCCTCACGAAAATGAAACCGAAGCTCGAAGCGGAGCGCGACCAGATCGTGAAAAGCGGCGATGCCACTGCGCCGGCCGTGTTCGCGAAGTGCAGCGATTTGCAGCTTCGCCTCGACCTAATCTCCATGAAGTTGCGCCAGATCGAGGCCCGGCTCGGCGAAATCAACACCGAGTTCCGCCCCGCGTTTGATTCCTGCAGACTGTCTCTGTCGTCTGCGGTCCAGACGGTTTATGGGGGGCCAAGTCGGCCGCTGAATCAGCCCTCTCGCGGCTGTTGTCTGACCCTATCGAGCGTGCCCATGTGGCCGAGCAATGCATCGAACCTCGGCGCATCCTCAGTCTCGATTTTAGCGGCGGCTTTGGCTGGTCGAAGGATCAAGATCCGTTCCCCTCTGCTCAGAGGCTGGCTGAGTGCGTAGACGCATTCCGGGCGGCTACAAATTGACCGCGCCAACCCCAACTTGGATTGCACTTCGCGAACGGGATTGTCTGCCCGGGTGCGAGTCGTCTCGCGGTTTTCAACTTTTTCACGCGGGGCAGTGCAATTCCGCGAGCACATCGCCGGACGGTTTGATCTCACAGAGTTCAACTGTCCGGCGGTGGCTTCGATTCTATAACGCAACATGAGATCCAACTTCGACAGCTTCCGCATTTTACCATTGCACGCTCTTTCCGCCGGCACACTGCCGCGCCGGATCAAGCTCTTCGGTTGGGGCTCTAACGACACCACCAAGGGTTCGGTCGTGCTGAACGAAGTCACCCGCGGCGCGTTCGCCGCGAATCAGTGGCGGCTGGGCCGCGAGCGCGTCGCGGTGGATTTCGAGCATAACACCGTCGAGGGCGCGCCGGAATATGCACGCAGCAAGGAGCCGCGCCCTGTGGCTGGTTTTGGCGCTCCGCGGCTGATTCCCGGTGATGGTCTTTACCTTGAAGGGATCGTCGCGACTCCCGAGGGCGAACGGAACGTTGCCAATTACGAGGATATTTCCCCGGCGACCTGGCTCGCCGACGACGGCACGTTGTTAGGGCTGCATTCGGTGGCACTCTGCCGTGCGGGCGCCGTCTTTAATCTGACCCTGGCCGCTGCCTCGCTCGCGTCATTCTCTGCCGCCGCGCATCCCGCCGCCGCGCGCCTCCAACGGCAGAAGACTTCGGAAGAAACAGCCTACGCCGAAGCGTGCGTTGAGGCACAAGTGAAGGCCAATGAGCGCCGCGTGCGCGCTCTGGATTTAATGAAATCCAGAAAGTGGTCTTTTGCTCAGGCGTGGGATTACATGGACCAGGAAGAAAAGGTGGCACGATGGAAGGCTGAGCAAGGCTGATCCCCATGCGCGCCACCCTCTTAACATCCTCGCTTTGCGCTCCGGCACCACCGCCACCGGTGCCCGGCTGGCTGGCTGGAGTCATTTGGTCGCTGATTTATGGGAATCTGCTCGCAGTCGTTGGGGCGACGACGACGGTAGCCCGGCCCAAACTGGGTGCCTGCGCATTGCATGGCGCCGAATCAGTGGCGCCGGGCGTTCCCTTTCCCCCGTTCACGGAGCATCAACAGGCGCCGCAGAGGCATTTCGGCAGAGCAACGGAGAGATCCCGCCGGATGCCTCTGCGGCTCAAACCACGCGGGGCCTCGCTCCGCCCGCCGCCCGCCAGGCCGATCCCTCGGCGGAATCTTCCCGATGCCCACCAAAGCCACCAAGCCTCTCCGCAAACGCCGGGGTTATCTCCGGTTCGATCTCAACGTTCCTCCCGGCCAGCAGCGCCTGCTGTTGGAACTGCCCGCCGTGCGGGACCACATCGTATTAGTGCGTCGGATCGTGACTGTCCAAGCGATCCTGGCTTTGATGTCAAACCGCGTTTCGCTGAACAGCGCCGCGCGCGCCTTCTCCAGGAGCGCGTCATGGGCTTGCGTGATGGTACAGCGCTATAAGGCCGGGGGGCGCCGCCGCTCTGGCGCCGAGGCCTTCGCCTGGCCGTCCGCCGCGCGCGATTCGCCGCCACGGGTTGCCGCAGACAATCTCGCTGCCTCTACAAATTCCGGCCAGATGAGCACTCGAACCAAAAGCCCGCGACCCGCGCGCAAGCCCGCCGCGACGGTTCCGCAACCGGCTCGCGCATGGCCGGTCTCAGCGCTTCCGGCGGCGTGGCGTGCGAAAGGCGAAGCGGACGCGCGCCGGGAGGGATACCGAGATCTGGAAGCGAAGCTCAATGCACCGCCCGCGCCGCCATGGCAGCCGGCCATTCCTCTGTCTGAGCTTCGCCCGGACTGCATCGCCGCCGCGGCGAAGCTGCAAAAGGCGCTCGCGCCTTCGCTGGCGCGCAATGATGACATGAGCCTGAGCGAAGCGGAGTTTGAAGAGCGTGGTGTCGATGATTACGCGCGGATCTTCGGCCATCGAATCTCGCCCCGCTATTTCCGCGAGTTGTATCGGCGCACTCGGGATCGCGACGCCGGCGCCGAAGAATGGCAGCGAATTGAGATCTTCCTCCCCGATCGCCTCGCCCTCAAGAAAGCCACGGCGGCGCGCGACGTTGCCCCACAGCAGGCCGAAGAGTTCGCCTCCCTGGCATCCTACCTCGCCTCATTGGGCAATCCACAGCAGCCCACGGAGACGGAAGGGCGCGGGATCTGGACGTTGGCCTTTGCGCACTACGATCAGCTTGTCGGGCGCGGGGCCACCCGCAAACAGGCCGCGCGCCAAGTCCGCGCTTTCCTCGCGGCCCGCGCGCCTTTCCTGGCAGCCTCGCGAGATGCCTTGTTGAAGGCGTTCGATCGCAAGCTCGCCCGGTGGCTGGAATCCGGGCGCGACGCCAAGGCGCTCCGCGACGGCCGCGCCGGAAACGGCGATCACTTTGAGTTTCCCGCCGCGGATCGCGATCTGCTCATTGCCCGCGCCGTCTTCAAATACCGGGGCGACATCGCGCCCGCGTGGCGGGGTTGCCTCCTTCGCGGCGAGTTCTCCGCTCCCGTCCTGCAGCGCTACCGCGGACAGGCTGCTGACAAGTCGCATGTGCCCACGCGCATCCGCGATGACGTCGCCCCCGAGGTGGATGTCCTCACGGTGATGCACCAAGGCCCGCGCGCCTTCGATGCCATCAAGGGCCACGTCACGCGCAGTTACGATGGGATCTCGGCGCTGCAATGTATGCAGGCCGATGACTTCACCCTGAACTCGTACTTCTACAAACCCGACGGCAACGGCTGGTTTGATCTCACCCGCGGACAAGTGCTCTTGTTCATCGATTTCCGGACGCGGCGCGTGCTCGGCTGGTCGCTGGAGCCGGAGAAGTCCTACAGCTCACTTACTATCCGCAGCCTTTGCACGCATGTCTTCGGCGAGTTTGGCGTTCCACCAGTGCTCTATTTCGAGCGCGGCATCTGGAAGAGTGCCACGCTGCTGAAGGGAAAGACCGATCCATTCTCATTCACCGAAATCAGCCAGGGTTTGCGTGAGTTTGGGATCAAGTTCCTTCACGCCATCTGTAACCCCGCGTTTGTTCTGCCACCTGTTTCGTGCTGACTGCGGCGCGCAGCAAGACCGTGTCGGCGGTTCATGAATTGTTGGAGGATTGTCTTCCGCTGGCCGTGCAGATTCGTTTCACCCAGCAAGCATCGGAGGCCGCAGGGTCGGGCGATCGCCACCAAAACCCAGCAAAACAGGCGGGCCGTTTCCGGCCCGCCTGTCGCGTCGAAATGCTGTTGTGCTGAGCCTCAGTTCTTCGGCTCGTCGTCCGGCTTGATGATTTCCTCGGCGGCATCGAACGCATGCTGCAACGCCACGAGGTCTTCACCCGGCTTGAGCTGGTCGAGCAGCTTTTGCTCTTCCTTGAGTTGCTCGTCGGAATAGGTGGCGGCCTTGATCGAGAGGCCGATGCGACGGTCGCTCTTGTCGATCTTGATGACGCGCGCAGTCACTTCCTGGCCGACTTTGAGCACGTTCTTGATCTTGTCCACGCGATCCTCGCTGACCTGGCTGATATGCACCAGACCGTCGATGTCGTGCTGCAGGCCGATGAAGGCGCCGAAGCTGGCCAGCTTGGTGACATGGCCGGCGACCACGTCGCCCACCTTGTAATAGGTGTCGATGTGCTCCCACGGGTCGATGGCGAGCTGTTTGACACCGAGCGCGATGCGCTGGTTGGGTTTGTCCACTTCGAGCACCACGGCCTCGACTTCCTCGCCTTTTTTGAGCACTTCGGAGGGATGGTTGATTTTGCGCGTCCAGGAAACATCGGACACATGAATCATGCCGTCGATGCCTTCTTCCAGTTCGACGAAGGCGCCGTAGCTGGTGAGGTTGCGGACCTTGCCCTTGACCTTGCTGCCCACCGGATACTTCTGGTCGGCAATGTCCCACGGATTGGTTTCGAGCTGGCGCAGGCCGAGCGAGATCTTCTGCTCTTCCTTGTTGACGCCGAGCACGACCGCTTCGATTTCCTGATCCTGCTTGAGCACGTCGCTCGGCTTGGCGATGCGCTTCGTCCACGAAAGCTCGGTGACATGCACCAGGCCTTCGACGCCGGGTTCGAGTTCCACGAACGCGCCGTAGGGCACGAGGTTGACGATCTTGCCTTTGACCTTCTGGCCGATCTGGAACTTGGTTTCGATGTTGTCCCACGGATTGGCCATCTTCTGCTTGAGGCCGAGGCTGACGCGCTCCTTCTCCTTGTTGACGTCGAGCACGACCACGTCGATTTCCTGGCCGACCTTGAGAAGCTCGGACGGATGGCCGATGCGGCCCCAGGACATGTCGGTGATGTGCAGCAAGCCGTCGATGCCGTTGAGGTCAATGAACGCGCCGAAGTCGGTGAGGTTCTTGACGGTGCCCTTGCGGATGTCGCCGGGCATCATCTCGGTGAGCAGTTTCTGGCGGCGTTCGTTGCGCTCCTGCTCGATGAGTTCGCGCCGGGAGAGCACGATGTTCTGCCGCTCCTGGTTGATCTTGACGACCTTGAACTCGTAGGTGTTGCCCACGTAAACCTGCAGATTGCGCGGCGGCATGATGTCCACCTGCGACGCCGGGAGAAACGCCTCGACGCCGATATGCACCACGAGACCGCCCTTGACCACGGCCTTGACCTTGCCGCTGACCTTGCCGCCTTCATTGCAGATGGTGAGGATGCGGTCCCAGTTCTGCACGAACTCGGCCTTCTCCTTCGAGATGACAATGTTGCCCTCGCGGTCCTCGACTTTCTCGATGAGCACCGAGACTTCATCGCCGGGCTTCACGGTCGAGAAATCCTCAAATTCATAGCCGGGCACGACGCCCTCGCTCTTGCCACCGACGTCCACGAGCGCTTCCTTGGCCCGGATTTCGATGACGGTTCCCTTGACGATGTCCCCCATTTTGAAGGGACGCTCGTATTGCTTTAACATTTCCGCAAAGGCGGCAGATCCTGACATAGTGTTTCTTTCGGTGGGAGGCTTGATCGGGGCGCGGAAAACCGGCCCAAAAGAAGACTCCATTGCCCAACCGACCAATCGGCTCTCCGGCAACGGAGGGTTGATGGTTTGATTGTTCGGTTAACGGTTACTTTCTCAGCCACAACGAACATCCGCACACGCGGAGTTCAGGCGGGACGACTGTAGGGGGCGGCGAAGTGCGCGCAAGCGAATTCTCGCGCATTTCCTTGGATTTCCGGCGAAGGCAAGGGCGCCGGCTCAAACGGTCGCAGGGCCGCCCGCTTCCAAACCTTGCAAGGCAGCTTCGTAGCACCGGAGCGCCTCCTTCTCGCGTCCCAGCGCCTGGAGTTGCGCTGCCTTCAGCAGCCAGGCGCGCGTCAACGTCGGTTCCGCAGCCAGCGCTTCGTCGCAACAAGCCAGCGCCTCCGCGTGTCGTTGTTCTTTCTCCAGCGCCTTGGCGCGATCCAGCAGCGCCGCCGTTCGACCGCTTTTCGCAGCGCCTTGCGGCACGACCTTGTCCGCCTTCGTTAATCGATCCGGCACCGTGGGTCCAACGTGAGCCGTTTGTTCCAGTTCCTGGACACGCCGCTCCAAGCGGTCAATCACGCCGAGCAAGCGAGCCGCATCCGCCTCCGCGCCACCCGCAGGGGAACCGGCGACCAACGCCAGCGGCGAATCGCCCGCACCCGCGCCCGGCGCCGGCAGACTCAATCCCGCAGCGAATCCACGCGCCATCGGGATGGCCGTGGCAATTTCGGCCAGACGCGTCATGCCGCGCATCTGATAGAAAATGATCAGCCCCAGCGCGAGCACGCCCAGGCCAGCGAACCCTCCCGCCGCAATCAGCAGCGTGCGGTTGGATTGATCGGTGGCGTCGCGTTCCCGCAGCCGTTGGCTGGCGAGCGCCGATTCCAGTTGATGCAATCGCTCCGCCAGCAACGCCGCGTTGCTCGCACTGGATGCGCCGGCCTCCTGCCGCGCCTGTTCGATTGCCAGCAGCGTCGAATGGAGCTTGGCCTGCACTTCGAGATAGGAGCGCAGCGCCTGTTCATCAGCGGCGGGCACCAGGGCTTTGACGGGGATCGAAGAAGTTGCCGCCCCGGCAACGGCGTTGGTTTCGAGACGGCTCAAAGCGCCTTGAGGAAGTGGCGGAGTCCCCCTCTCGGGAATCACCGCCGCTTCATTGGTCTCGGCCGCCCGCGCAATTCCCGCCAAGAGCAGCAAGGCGATCAGCAGCACCGCCCTGCCCCAATCCGCCTCGGATCGCGCAGCTTTTTTCATGGCGTGACTGCCTGCGTAGCCACTCAGGCCGGCGTCTTGCCAGTGTCATCCGCAGGCGCGGCAGGGGCAGCCCCGGACGGCGTCTCCACCGGCGCCGCCGGTGACGGCACGGAAGCTTCGCCAGATTCCTCGACTGCCGTCGCTCCGGGCGGTTCCGCCAGCGTCACCACTTCACCCACGACAGTTCCCTCGGATTGTCCGGTGTCGGCGGCGGCCTCAACTTCGGCGGATGATGCTCCGGTCGGAGCGGCGGCCGGGACTCCTGGCGCATTCTTCGGCGCAGCCTTCACCGGCTTGGGCAACGGCTTCTTGGCCGTTTCGAGCCGGCCATTGGCAAACTCCAGCACGTGGCCCTGATGAATGAGCCAGTGCAAGTCGGAGAGAATCGCCGTGCGCTCCGGTGTTTCCAGACGGGCCGCCGGAGCGGGCGCCGGCGTGACAGGCGCAACCGGCGTCTCCGCGGCGACACCTTCCACCGGCGCGGACGCAACCGCGTTTTCAACCGCAGGCGCGGCGGGAATTGCCACCGGAATCACCGCAGCGGGCGCAACCGGGATGACCGCCGGCGCCGGCGCGAGCGCGTCGAGCATCTGCTTGCGGGTGCATTTCGTATGGGCGTCGATGTAGGTAACGATCCGGCGGACACCATCCGACACCGGCGCGGCGTCAAGGTCGAGGTGCCGGGGCCGGGCAACCGCGACATGGGTGACGGTGCGGTTGACCTTGAAGAACTGCAGGCCGCGGCTGGCGAACTGCTGGCTGAGAATGGTGGCCAGTTGCAGCGGAAAATGACGCTGGTCTTCCCAAGCCTGGCGCACCAGCCGCATGAGACCGGACGAGCGGAGATTGCGGCTGGCTGGACCGCTGAGTTCGTGTTTCTCGACTTCTTTGATGATGGTGGGCGCGTGCGTTTCGCGGAAATGTTTCTCGACCTCCTCGCGGCTGCTGAGCCGAAGCGGCTCCGGGATGTTGAGGCAGACGTATTCCGTGCGAAAGCTCTGCTCCTCGACCCATTTCTTCACCACCGCCTCATCACGCACGATGCGCACGCGCGACTTGAACATCTCGAAGGGCATCCGCGCAAAGCGCTCCTGGTGCAGACGGCGCAGGCGGTTCTGATAGTCGTGATGATTCGGCGGGCCAAGAATGACGCCGCTGATGCCACACTGGCCGACGAAGGTGTAAGTGCCCTTGGGCGGCTCGATCTGCGTCTTCTCGGGCTGGTAGAAAAGGTTGAAATGCTTGTCGAGCGCCCACGCGACGGCTTCATCAAGCGAGAGCCAGAGAGATTCGTCCAGGGCGCAGACGAACAGCGGTTGAATCACCGCGCCCTCGGGCGATTTCCTGACGCTGATCGTGACGGTGTAGCGTTCCGGCTTGGCGAGCACGAGCTGCGCAATGTCGAACAGCGGATAGCAGCGGCCCCCGACGCGGATCTGCCGGGTGAGCGAATCCACGCCCTGCGCCTCGGCCACGATCGCCACACTCACCTCGGGCAACGGCTGCGGAGGCGGCGCGGGAGGACGACGCTCGCCGAAATCGCGGTCGCCGCCGCGGGGCGGACGATCCCGGCGGTCACCGCCAAACGGCGGACGCCCCTGGCCTTGCGGACGCGGGCCGCGCGGGCCGCCTTCGCGAGGTTGATCGCGGCGTCCGGGCGGACGATCACGAAAATCACCGCGACCGCGGTCTTCACGTCCGCCGCCGCCCTGGTAGTTGGCAAAACGGTTTTCGGTGGCCGGCTGTTTGGCCCAGGCAGGCAGAAAGGCCTGCTCGAGATCGAACAATTCATCCTTCGATGCGCTCATGTGTGCTCAGTATGCTCAAGTGTGGCGGCGCTTGTGTTGAAAGGGCGCCGCCGGTTCAAGTGAGGGGCGAGAATGGTGGTTGGCTGGAGCGATTGCAAGCTCCCGGTGCGGGAGAAAACATCAGCTCCGCACGAGGAAGTGAACACCGGTTCCCAGCCCATCTTTGCCTGAAGATCCATCGTCCTGGCATCCTCGTCAGACGCCAATTGCCTGTTCCAAGAGAGGAGGCGCCGGATAAAACCCAAGGGTGCCTGGGGTTGGCTCCGAAATATATCCTTCCTAAAAGCTTCCAATCGAATCGTCTCGCCAATACGGTCCCGCGCGATGGAGCGCCAGGCTCGTTGGCGCCACTGGAAGTGAATGGGGTTGGTCAATTTGAATCATCTCATGGTTGTGCCCGCTTTGCGCCAATTACGGATTCTGGTCGTCGATGACGAGGAGTTGATTTGTGCCTCCGTCAAGATGGTTCTGAATTGCGATGGCCATGTCGTGGACACCGCCAGCAGCGGCGAGGAAGCATTGTCGATGTTCGCGAGCGGCGGATTTGACCTGGTGATCACGGACTATGCCATGGCGGGGATGAAGGGGACTGAATTGGCGGCGGCGATCAAGAGCCGCGCGGCCGAGTGCCCTGTGGTGATGATCACCGCCTATGCTCAGATGTTGCCGCCAACGCTGCCGTGCGTTGATTGCATCGTCAGCAAACCCTTCTCCCGCGAGAACCTGCGCGAAGCCATCGCCAGTGTGCTGTAGGACGCACGCACGCCATCCTGCGGCTTCTCACTTCGCCACGCCGTTCTTCAGATGAACGAAGATGCCTTTCTTGTTGCCCACGATGACGTCGGGCTTGCCGTCTCCGTTGAGATCCGTGGTGGCGACCTGGGTGCCGACCCCTGAATCGTCGTCGATCAAGTGCGGGACAAACGTGGCGCCACCATTCCCGTCGCGGCGGAGTTCGAGCCAGAACACTAGAGCGGGGGCGTCGGGTTCCTTGTCGCCGGTCGGGCCGTGCGCCCAGAAGCGTTTGCCGGTGAGAATGTCCTTCAGGCCATCGCCATTCATGTCCACCAATTCCAGCGCGTGCATCTGGCTCACTCGAAAGTCGGCCGTGCTGACATCGGGCGTGGGCGAAAGAATGACGTGCTGCTTCCAGTCCGGCTGCCCGTTGGCACCTTTGATCTGCTGCCACCAGACGAGACCGTAAAGGTGGCAGTGCCACGCGGTGATGACATCCGCCAAGCCATCGCCGTTCACATCACTGACCAGCATCTGCGCGGCATCGGTGGCGAACCGGAACGGATGAAAGGTCCACGGCTGATCCGCTTTTACTTCGGCCGGTTGCTCCCACCAACCAGCCGACTCAAGAACATCCACGCGCCGGTCGCCATTGATGTCTCCAAAGCCAACGCCATGGGTGAAGCGTTGGTAGCGTTTGTCCTTCGCCGAGACGGCTTGAAACACCCACGGCTCGCCGGGTTTCGCCGGATTCGGTCCGGCGTAGCCGAGGTAGCCGTCGTTGCAGAAGATGATTTCGGGCCGGCCATCGCCGGTGACGTCGCCCCACACGGGTGATTCGTTGCCCACGTTGGAATACGCGAGATGCCGCGACCACGCTCCAACCTTGCCCGCCGGATTTTCGTACCAGAAACACTCGGCGCCGGGGAATGGCGCGCACAACACATCGGTCCAGTTGTCGCCGTTGAAGTCGCCCGCGAAGGTCAGGAAGTTGTCCGAGTATTCCTTCGGATCGAACGCTTTCACCGTTCGATACTCGTGCCGCTTCTGGAAACCCGGCCCCTCGAACCAGAACGGTCCGGCGACGATGTCCATTTTGCCATCGCGGTTGAAATCACCGTAGTACGCGCCCTCGGTGTAAAACTTGTCGGAGAGTCGCATTTTCTGAAATGCATCGCGCGGAGGAAGCGTGGCCGGCTTGGCCGCTGCCGCTGGCTTCGCGGCCGAGACCGCGACCGGCGCTGCCGCACCGGCTGGTCGTTCCACCAACAGACCCGGGATGGGCTTGCCATCGGAGCCGATGAATCGTGCGCTGGCCGACCAGCCACCGCCACCTTGACTGATCTTGAGCATGAGCTGGTTCGTGCCCTTCTTGAGTTTGATCGGCGCGGTGTCCTGATCGGTCACTTCGCCGCGATCCATATTGTTGCTGTGAACCACCGCGCCGTTGAGCCACGCCTTGATGCCGTCGTCGCTGCCCATCAGCAGCGCCCCGTCGCAATCCTGCGGCGCGAGAATCTGCGTCCGCAGATAGGCCACGCAGCTTGCCTGGTCGGGGAAGAGCGCGGCGAGATTCACATGGTCGGCGCGCGGCACGGATTTCCACTCCACCTTTTCGCCCGCCTTTTCCGGACCGAATGGGATGTTGAACACGGCATCTGCGCCGGTGGCTCCGGCCTGACGGTATGGCCCGCTGACTACCCACTCACGAATGAACGAAGCCGCGCTCGCCGGCTTGATGCGCAACGCCCAGGCCCGCTTGACGATGTCGGCGGCCTTGCATTGCGCCAGCACCTTGGTGGCGGCGTCATCGGCGAGCTTCGGATTCGCCGGAGCCAGCTTCTCTGCAATGCTCACGCCAGCCAGACCCGCTTCGTCAATGAGGCTCTCGTCCGTGAGGTTGGCCAAAGCCACCTGCAATGCCTCGGCGGTCGGGATCTGGCCAATTTGACCGAGTGCCTGCCGTTTCTCGTCGGATCGTTTTGCTGCGGCCATCGCTTGCTGAAGAACGGCGAGACGTTTGGCAAGGTCCGGCTCCTGACCGGCTACTTCGATGCACCCGCGCAGGGCGAGAATGCGCAGCGAGTTGTCGGTGCTGGTGCGAGCCAGTTCGAGAAGCTGCGAAGCCGGCGAGGCATTCGGCCAGCGACCCAACACGCGGACCGCCTCCCTGGCCAGTTGAGGATCGTTGTCGCGGGCGGCGGCTTGCACGGAGGCCAGGGCATCCGCGGTGCCGAGTTCGGCAAGCAACGGCAGCACCTGACGGCGTTCGGTAGTGGGAATGCGATTCACCACTTCGATCACTCGACGCGCGGTCTGGTCTTTGTCGGGACTTGCCTGGCAGACGGCGTAGAGCGCCTTGAGCACGGGTTCGCACGCGGCCTCAGACTTGGCTTTGGCGGCGAGGTCCAGCAGCGGCGCGAGCGTTCCTGGCACGGCCAGTTTTCGCAGCGAATCCAGCGCGGCGAGACGAACCGGCTCAACACCGAGAGCAGCGTTCCGGATGAGAACGTCCGCCGCCTCCTTGTCGCCACGCGCACCCAACGCGCGCAGCAGTTCCGCCTCCTCCGCAGGTTGGAGGGAATTGATCTGCGCCAGCAGGGCTTCGCGCATACCCGGACCATGAAGACGCGAGAGCGTGTCGCGCGCCGCGTCTCGCTCGGCGGGTTCGCCTCGAGCGGCGGCTTTGGCGAGGAGCGGGATCGTCGCCGGATCGTGGAGTTCGGCCATGGCAGCCCACGCGGCGGCGCGGACGGTGGGGTGGGCGCTGCCACTCGCGAACTGGACGGTGTTCAGCGCCGCACCAAGTTTGAGTTGCGCGTCCAGACCGGCGAGCTGTGCCTCCGCGGGCAACGCCGGCCACAGCGGCAGACAGGCGCGAATCACCTCCGCGTCATTCAACTCGCGGACCAGCTTGAGCGCGGCGGCATGGATCGGGCCATCCCGGCCGACGAGCGCTTTGGTGACCATGGCGACGCGCTGATTGGCGTCCGAAAGCACCAGGCCGCGCCAAGCGGCGACACGGATTTGCACCGGATATTGGGTGTCAAACAAACCTTGGTAAACGGCGGTCGCGCCCGCGTTGTCACCCGAGGCGAGGAGAAGTTCTGCGCACTTAAGAAGGCTCGCCACCACAGCGGGCTGAACGGACGCTGGCGCCGAGTCGCGCAGCTTGGAAAGCGCGGCGATGACGTCTTTGCCGCCGATTCGTCCGAGCGACGAAGCCGCAGCGGCGGCGATCGAGGCGTCAGTCCCGGACACCAGAGGGACAAGCAGCGGAACTGAGGCTGGTTCACGACGCCAGCCGAGCGAATCGATCACGCCAGCCTTGGTCAAACCAGATGTTCGGCCCAGCGCCTCGCGCAGCGCAGCGCCAGCTTCCGGACAGGGCATCGCCTCCAGCGCATTTCGAGCCGCCTGCGAGGTTCGCTCCTCGCCGAGCAGGGCGGCAAGCGCGGGAACTGACGCGGCGGTGCCGATGATTCTCAGCCGCTGGCTGGCGCCCCATTTTTGCGGTGCGCCGGAAGCAGACTGGAGAGTGGCGATGAGGTTCTGTTCTTCAGCAGCGCGAAGAGGGTTTGTCGCCAGGGCAAGCGTGCCGACAAGAAGGAGAAGCTTCGGGAAATGGTTCTTCATGGGATTCACTTTGATCGGTGGAAAATGGTTTCGTTCGGGCTTCACTCAGATGCGCCACGGAGCACGCGACGCGTAGGAGAGGAGACGGTTGGCCTGCTCGTCGCCGAAGAACGCGCACTTCACCGGATCCCATTTTAAAGAGCGTTGCAAGGCCAGGGCGATGCCGCCGATGAGAATCGCGTTGATGGTGTAGGCCGCGGTTTCCGGATGGCAAATCGCCTGGCGTCGGGTGCGCACGCAATCAAGGAAATTGCCGGAGTGGCTGTTGATGCGTTCCATGCGGGCGTCGCCCGGCCGGAGCGGTTCCTGGAGAATGCTCCCGGGGTAGGTAACAATTTTATCTCGATCCACGGCGAGGCGTCCTGCCGTGCCGACGAAGCAGGCGCCGCCGTTGTTGCCGATAGGTTCGCCCGGAAAGGCGGTGGAGTGGACCACGACGCCATTCGAGTAGCGGTAGTGAATGACGGCATCATCGGGCCGCGCGCCTTTGGCCTCGTAGTTCACTTCGATGGGCGCGGTGACATCGGGGTTCACCGTCCACTGGATGATGTCGTAGTGATGCGGGCTCCAATTGACATCGCCGACGAACATCCCGGAGATCGCGTGGCCATCCTCGCCACCGTAGGGCCGCCAAGGGAGCGGTCCGAGCCACAGATCCCAGTCGAAGCCTGCCGGCACGGGCGCCGAGCGATCGGAGGTCCAGGCGGTCGGGAACAGCGCGCCGGGCTGGCGATAGGCATAAACCTCCTTGAGCTGGCCGAGGCGTCCATTGCGCACCAGGTCGCAGGCCTGGCGGAACTTGCCGCCATACTCGGAGCGCTGCTGGGTGCCGGCCTGGTAGATTCGGCTGAAGCGTTTGCTCGTCTCGATGAGAGTGCTGCTTTCGCGCACCGTGATCGCCACCGGCTTTTCGCAATAGACATCCTTGCCCGCCTGCATCGCCAGGGTGGCCAGCGGCGCGGCCCAGTGATACGGCACGGCGATCAGCACCGCGTCGATGTCCGGCCGCGCGAGGACTTCGCGGAAATCGTTGAACGACTGGACGCCATTGTAGCCGGCCTGGCTGAACTTCGCGGCGTAGATCTCGTTGCACCGCTGGTGCGCATGATCGCGCCTCTCCTTGCGCACATCGCAGACCGCCTGCACTTGCACGTCGTCGCGCGCGATGTAGCCGCCCTGCACATAGGTCCACGCGCCACCGAGCAAATGCCCGCTGCCCTGACCACCCAGCCCGATGAAGCCCATCGCAATCCTCTCGCCCGGTGCGATGAAACCGTCGCGGCCCAGCGCGGAAGCGGGAATAAAATTCGGGACGGAAATGACGGCGGCGGCCAGTCCGGCCCGGCGGAGAAACTGGCGGCGGGAAAGGGAGGCGGAAACATTCGCGTGATGACGGGTCTGATGTTGCATGGAGACATAGATGCAAAACCTCCGCCGAACATTCGGAAAAGCTTTGTGTGCCGGGGCAGTCAATGGGAACGGTGTTCATACCACGCTTCCTGACTTTGCCCTTGTGAATCTCACAGAGCCTCCCCTTAAATTCCCGCCCCGATGAACATCTTTGAGGAACTCGAGTGGCGCGGCCTTCTGGCCGATTGCACCGACACGCCGGAACTCACCAAGCGGCTCGCCGCCGGTCCCGTCACGCTTTACTGCGGCTTCGATCCCACGGCGGACAGCCTGCACGTCGGGCATCTGGTGCCATTGCTCGCGCTGCGCCGGTTTCAGAACGCCGGGCATTGCCCCATCGCCGTGGCCGGCGGCGCCACGGGCAGCATCGGCGATCCCAGCGGCAAATCCGCCGAACGCCAGCTTCTCACCAAGGATCAGATCAAGGCCAACGTCGAAGCCGTCCGCCCGCAGCTCGCGCGCCTGCTGGACTTTGATCGCCAGCCCAATGCCGCGCAACTGGTGGATAACGCCGACTGGACCGCGCATCTGACCTACCTCGATTTCCTCCGCGACTTCGGCAAGCACTTTACGGTGAATCAGATGATCGCAAAAGAAAGCGTCCGCGCCCGCATGGAGGATCGCGAGGTGGGCATCAGCTACACCGAGTTCAGCTACATGCTGCTCCAGGCTTACGACTTCTGCCATCTGTGCGGAGAGTTCAATTGCGAACTGCAAATCGGCGGCAGCGATCAGTGGGGCAACATCACCGCCGGGATCGATCTCATCCGCAAGAAACTCGGACGTTACGCCTTCGGCCTCACGCTCCCGCTCATCACCAAGGCGGACGGCACCAAGTTCGGCAAGACCGAGGGCGGCGCGGTGTGGCTCGATCCGAAGAAGACCAGCGTCTATCGCTTCTACCAGTTCTGGATCAACACCGACGACCGTGACGTCATCCGCTATCTCAAGTTCTTCACCTTCCTCAGCCAGGACGAAATCGAGGCGCTGGCGACGCAGCACGCGACCAATCCCGGCGCCCGCGAGGCCCATCGCGCGCTCGCCAAGGCGGCGACGGATCTCATCCACGGCGAAAACGCCACGCAGGACGCGCTGCGCGCCAGCCAGATTCTCTTCGGCGGCGAACTGGCCGGCGTGCCCGAATCCATCTTCAACGATGTGGTGGGCGAAGTGCCGACGAGGGATCTGGATCGCGCGAAGCTCGACGGCGCGGGTCTGCCGCTCGTCGAATTGCTCATCGAGGCGGGTCTTTGTCCAAGCAAGGGGCAGGCGCGCAAGGATGTGGAAGGCGGTGGCATTTACCTCAACAACATCCGCGAGGCCGGCGTCGCGCGGGTCGTGAATGCGAGTGATCTGCTCTTCGGCCGCCATCTCCTCCTGCGCAAGGGCAAGAAGAACTACGTGGTGGTGACGGTCAGGTGAGGGTCACCGCGCCAACGCGGTTGATGCGCACCTGAACGCTGAGGAGCCGGAATGAAGTGCCCAATGGTAGGGCGCGTCTGTCCCAGCGCGCCGCGATTCCTGGTTGCCAACCAACGGCGCGCTGAGGACAGACGCGCCCTACCCGAATCAAAGCGGAGCCAGATCCACTTTCATCGGCGTCTCCGTGGGCACACCAAGGAACTTCTCGGCCAGCGCGCTGAATCGATCCGTCTCGTCAGTGAGAAAAGGCTGGATGATCCCGGCGCGGCGGCGACCCGACGCGAGCAATTGCGCGCGCTCGAGCTGCTCCCGTATGTCCTTGGCACAACTTTCGGCGGAATCCACCAGCGCGATGCCTTTGCCGAGGATGCCCGCGATGACCGGCTTGAGCAGCGGATAGTGCGTGCAGCCGAGAATGAGGGTGTCGATGCGGTGCCGGCGCAACGGCGCGAGGTAGGTGCGCAGGACGGTGCGCGTCACCGGATGTCGCAACCAGCCTTCCTCGACGAGGGGGACGAGCAGCGGACAGGCGCGCACGAAGGCTTTGATGCGATCCGACTGGGCGAGCAGCGCGTTGGTGTAGGCGCGGCTGCGGATGGTCGCGCTGGTGCCGATGATGCCGATGCGCTGCGTGGTGGAGCTTGCCAGCGCCGCGCGCACGCCAGGGACGATGACCCCGAAGATCGGCACGCTGAAGCGCTTCTCCAGCGTTGGCAGCGCCCACGCGGACGCGGTGTTGCAGGCCACGGCGACGGCCTTGACGCCCTGTTGCACGAGGAATTGCGTGTCCTCGCACGCGAAGCGAATCACGGTGCTGGGCGATTTCGTTCCGTAAGGAACACGGGCGGTGTCGCCGAGGTAAAGCAGATCCTCGCGCGGCAGCATGCGCTGGATTTCGCGCACCACGGTCAGTCCGCCGATGCCGCTGTCGAAGATGCCGATGGGCAGGTGGCGGTGATTCATCCCGTGGTGATTTTCTTGTAGGCGATCACGCCGCTGGTGATGGCCTGCGCGAGCTGGCGGCGCCATTCCGCGCTGTAGATTTTCTTCGCCTCGGATGCGTTCGACATGTAGGCGCCCTCGATGAGGACCGCGGGCATGGTGGCCTGGCGCAGCACGGCGAAGCGCGCCCGCCGCACGCCGCGATCTTCCGCGCCCAAGCGATTGACGAGCGATTTCTGCACCTGATAGGCGAGCGCGACGTTTTGCGGGTCATTCGCGTTGCCAGGATAGCTGCCGCTGCCGGAGCCTTTGCCCTGCGCGTTGGTCGAACTGGCTCGTGCCGGCGTCATGCAATACACCTCGGCGCCGCGCACACTCGACCCCGGACCGCTGCCCACCGCGTTGAAATGGAGGCTGAGCAACAGATGCGCGCCGCGCTTGCGGGCCAGCGCCGCGCGGTCATCGAGGTCCACGTAGGAATCGCCCGTGCGCGTGTACACCACCTTGAATCCCGCCTTGGTCAATTGCGCGCCCAGTTCCTTCGCCAGCAGCATGGTGTAAGTCTTCTCGCTGATGCGCCCCTCGCGGTTGCCCGGATCGATGCCGCCGTGGCCGGGGTCGATCGCGATGGTGCGAAGCGGGGCGCCGCGCGCGGGACGGACGCCCGCGACAATGGGATTGAGTGTGCTTTCGATATCCGCGCGCGACAGCAGCAGCGTCTCGGGCCCGCGCGCCACTGGCCAGCTCAGGTAAACCGCGATGCCGTTGACGACGACGAGGCGGGCATCTGCTTCGATGGACAAGGTGGAGGAACCGGTGAGCCGCACGGATTTTCGCGGCACAATCCAGCGCACCTGCAAACCCCGCGCGCGCGCATATTCCTCGACCCGCCGGTACTCGACCCCACCGACATTGAAGACGTCGCTCCGGCCGGCGGACGCCGCGCCGGCACTCCAAGCGCACAAGGCGATCCAGCCAAGCAGAAGATGGGCGGCGATTTTCATCGGCGCGGAATCTGACGGCTCGCCAGGGCGAATTCAAGGTCAAGGTGCCGCCGATGAGGGAACCGGTGATGATGGGTGATCGGCTCGTTTCAACTGGTCATGACCGGCGACCCGG
This sequence comes from Limisphaerales bacterium, assembly GCA_038249465.1. Lineage (GTDB taxonomy): Bacteria > Verrucomicrobiota > Verrucomicrobiia > Limisphaerales > JBBRWD01 > JBBRWD01. The sequence continues at coordinate 43,309 of JBBRWD010000022.1, forward strand.
GCCGGGAGCCGAAGCCGGCGTTCTGGAAAAGCCGATCAGTTCTGCCGGGCTTCGCTGCGGCGGCGGACGTTCTCTTGAGCGGTGTCTTCCTCCGGCCTGGCCGGAACCCCGCAGATCTCCCGCCATGAATTCCTGCGACCTCCCAAGCCGATTCGCACCAGGTAAGTGTGGTCCATCGAACCAAAGGGCCCGCCTTCGACATCGGTGCCGGCACTTTCCCCAGCGATGATATTGGCCGCATGGACCGCGGTGATCGCGGTGAAGCCGGTGTAGTCCGACCGGTCCGGCTGGTGGTGCCAGGCGATGGCTTCGAGTATGGCCAATGGCAAACCCCAGGTGCCGAGCAGACACGCTCCAAGTTCGGCATGGGTGGTGCCGAGCAACGCGAGTTCAGCGTCGCGCTGGGAAACCTGTTCGCGAATCCGATGCTGGCGGATGCTGGCGTACAATTCCGGTTCGTTGCCGGCGAGCATCAGCTTGCCGATGTCATGCAGCAGCCCGGCGGTGAAGGCCGTCTCCGCCACCCCCTCGTCCTTGGTCTCGGTAGCGGCCAACTGACTGGCGAACGTGGCGACTTGCAGGCTGTGCGTGAGGATCTTGTCGGGACAAAAGCCGGGGCAGCGGACGCGGTCAAACTGCGAGAAGATGCCCGCCAGAAGGATCAGGGCGCGGGTTCGATCGGCCCCGAGGAACATCACCGCCTGGGCTGTGTCCGTGACCTCTTCCACCGGGGAGAAATACGCTGAGTTGACCACCTGAAGAATCTTGGCGGCCATGACAGGATCTTGCGCGATGGAACGGGCGACCACGTCCAAAGAACCGTTCGCCGACTGAAGTTCGCGCGTTGCCTCCAGGTGCAGCCGGGGCATGGCAGGCAGTTTGCGCAGCAGGGGAAGCAGCTTGCCGATGGCCGGATCAAGCATCCATCCATGCAGGCGCGCCGCCCTCTTCAAATGCGCGGCCAGCGCGGTGGCATCCCCATCCATGGACATGGGGATCACGCCCGGGCGGTTCCACCGGGCGAAGGTGGCGCGGTCCCAAATGTTACAACGAACCGAGCGAAGAGTGCCGGGCGAATGCTGGGCCACATTGTCCAGCACGTCGGCGCCCGAACTCATTCCGGCCTCAAGGATCACAGCATCGAAATTATGAGATGCCAAAACGCTCCTGGCCTTTGCCGCATCCTCGGCATGGCGGCAGAGCCAATTCGGCTGGAGTTTGATTAACTCACCTTCCATCCAGCGAAACCAGGCTGCATCGCCACCCATGAACAGGACGCGCCAGTCGATCTTTCTTTCTGGGGCAGCCGTGCGAACCTGGGGCGCTGCTGGTTTGACATCGCAGTTTTCCAGTCCGTTGGTCCGGATGGATGTTTCCTCTGTCCGGGTTCCTTTGGCTATGGGCGGCGGGGAAAGTTGTGATCGCGATGGGGCCGGAGCGTCACCTCTCGGCACCACGGCCCGTCTCAGCGAATCCATAAAGCCCATGCCGCACCATCGGTGCTCGTCCGAAGCGCTTTAGCAAATTGTTGCGCGCCAGCCTCGAATGAAAATGACGGATGTCAGGAACTTCGAGACCGAAGGCTCTTTTCCGCGAATGCAGCGCGAGCCCTGTGCGCAGATCCTTTGTCCTGCGAACCAATCGCCTGAGATGAAGTTCAATTTTCGTTCTCAAAGCCGCCCCGCTGCCTATGCTGCGGCGGTGACGAGGAAACAGTTCATCATTCTCATCGCGCTGCTGGCCATGCTGGCCGGCTGGCTCTGGTGGCGTCAGCCGAATCATTGGCGGCTCGTCAACCTGCCGCCGGCGGCCACCGGCTCGTGGGTGGCGTTCGGCGACAGCCTCACGGAAGGTTACGGGGCGTCCGAGAACGGCGGCTACCCGGCCTTATTGGGCAGGGAACTCGGTGTGGCCATCCGCAACTTCGGCGCGAGCGGTCACACCACCGAAGATGGACTCAAGCGTCTCGATGAAGTGGCGGCTCTTCAGCCGCGCGTCGTGCTGCTGTGCCTCGGCGGCAACGACGTGCTCAATCATCTGCCGCGCGCACAGATGCTGGCGAATCTGCGCGCCATCATCCTGCGGTTGCAGGGCGAAGGTTCGTTCGTGGTGTTGCTCGGCATTCGCAGCGCCAGCCTGCGCGATCAAAACGAATCGCTCTTCCGTTCCCTGGCCAGGGAGACTGGGTGCTACTACATCGCCGACCTGCTGCGCGGCATCTGGGGACGGCCTGTTTACATGAGCGACGCGATCCATCCCAACGACCAGGGCTATGCCCGGATCGCCGAGCGCCTCGCTGGTGAACTTCGTCCGTTGCTGAAGAAAATCGGTTCGGCAAAAGGAGCGCAGCCATGATGCGATTGTGTGAACCGCGTCTTCGTAGCGGCGCCTCGGAAGAGCGCCGCCAATTGGATTCGCTGGTTGAGAGTGCGGCGGTCTGCCGACGCGCCGCTACGCCGCATCGCATGTTTCCACCGAGCCGTCCGGCGTGCCATCGACTCACCGGTTGGGAAAATCGCGGAGGCGTCTCATGAATCCATCGCCCGATTGGCCGTCTTGCTGCGCCGCCGTGATTCCGTGCTGCAACGAAGCCGCCGCCATCGCCTCCGTGGTGCGAGCGGTGCGCGAACAATTGCCACACGTTTTCGTGGTGGACGACGCTTCGACGGACGCCACCTCAGAGCACGCCGCCGCAGCCGGAGCGCAGATTATTCGCCAGCCAGCCAACCGCGGCAAGGGCGCGGCGTTGCGCAGCGGATTGGAGCGCGCCCGGGCGGCAGGATTCACCTGGGCGCTGTGCCTCGATGGCGATGGCCAGCACGCGGCGGCAGATATTCCGCGATTCCTCGAATGCGCGCAGAACACGAACGCGCCACTCGTCGTGGGCAACCGCATGAACACGCCGGCCGCCATGCCGTGGCTGCGTCGCGCGGTGAATCGCTGGATGAGCCAGAGATTGTCGTGTCTGGCCGGACGCCACTTGCCGGACACGCAATGCGGTTTTCGCCTGGTTCGCCTGGACGCCTGGGCCGCACTCGCGTTACGCGCCGAGCGGTTCGAGGCGGAATCCGAATGGCTGCTGGCCTTCGTGGCGGCGGGACACGGGATCGAGTTCGTGCCGGTGCAGGTGATCTACCGCGACGAACGCAGCAAGATCCAACCGCTGCGCGACGCCTGGCGGTGGTTCCGCTGGCTGCGGTCGCGCCCACAGTGAACATCGGCGATTTGGCTTCCCCGCAACGCGCGGCCTTCGCATCATCCCTCTGCCATGTCTGGAATCATCGCCATCGTCGGCCGGCCCAATGTCGGCAAATCGGCCCTGTTCAACCGCCTGATCCGGCGGCGCATTGCCATCGTCCACAATCAGCCGGGCGTGACGCGCGACCGCGTCAGCGCCGAGACGGAGTGGCATGGCCGGCCCTTTACGCTGCTCGACACCGGCGGCATCGGCCTGCTGCGTCGCGAGAAGTCCGAGGACGTGATCACGCGCGCGGCCTTCGACCAGGTGCAGATCGCGATCGAGTCGGCTCATGTCATCGTGCTTGTCGTCAATGTGCAGGAAGGGGTGGTCCCGCTGGACCGCGAAGTGGCGGCCCGCTTGCGGCTCGCCGGCAAACCGGTGCTGGTGGCCGTGAACAAGGTGGATACGGACAAGGCCGACGTGGGCACGGCCGAATTTGCCGCGCTGGGCTTTGACCAGTTGTTCCCGGTGTCGGCGATTCATGGCGAAGGCATCAACGATCTGCTGGATGCGGCGGTGAAGTTGTTGCCCACCGAAGTGCCCGCCGCGAGCGCTGAAGCGGTGACAGCCGAAGGTGAAGGCGCGCAAGCAGCGGGTGACGTTCCGCCCGGCGCGGAGGAGGCGGCCCCGGCAAAGATCGAGGATCGCCCGCTGAAGATCGCCATCATCGGCCGCCCGAATGTGGGCAAATCCTCGATCATCAATGCGCTGACCCATTCCAAGCGCGTCATCGTCAGCGAGGTGCCGGGCACGACGCGCGACGCGGTGGATGTGCCGTTCGAGGTGGAGACGGAAGGCGTGCGGCAGCGCTATGTGCTGATCGACACGGCGGGTTTGCGCAAATTCCGCCGGGTGGATGATTCGGTCGAGTTCTTCAGCGTGAAGCGCACGGAGGACTCCGTGGCGCGGTGTGATCTGGTGGTCTTCGTGCTCGATGCGGAGGCGGGCCTGACCGAGCAGGACAAAAAAGTCGGCGACCTGATTGTCGAAAATCGCAAAGGTTGCGTGGTGGTGGTGAACAAGTGGGATTTGATGGCCGAGTCCGTGGGAAAGGCGCAACTCGATGAAGCCAACCGCAAGCTCCACTCCAAGCAGAAGTCCGACCAACTGACGACGCTGGCGGAGTTTGGAGCGTGGGTGCAGGAGAAGCTGTTCTTCCTCGATTATGCGCCGGTGCTCTTCACCTCCGCGCAAACCGGGCTGAACCTGGAAAAGTTGCTGGAAGCGATTCGTTACGTGGCAGCCCAATTGCAGCAGAAGATTCCCACCGGGCTGCTCAATCGCACGCTGCGCGACGCCATCGAGCGGCGTCAACCCGTCAGCAGCGCCGGGCATCGGCTGAAGTTTTTCTATGCCACGCAGGTGCGCCAGGCGCCGCCGACCATCCTCCTGTTCGTCAACCGCCGCGATCTGCTCTCGGATCAGTACCGGAAATATCTCAGCGACGCATTGCGGCGCGCCTTCGGCTTCGAGGGCTGCCCAATTGTGCTCGCCCCCAAAGATCGGACCAAGACCATCGAACCGGCACGCCGGGCGCGTCCGGCGCCGGCATCCGGGGCCGGATTGAAGGGCGGACCGGCCAGTGGAATCAGACGCGTTCGCCAGGCGCGAATCCGGCCGACGCGCCGACCGCGTCCGGCCCGCTGAACTGCCGGCAGCTTGCGGACGGATGAGACTGGAAAATGGCCAGGGGCCATTTGCTCCGGGCGGGCATTTTGGCGGCACCATCCCGTCCAAACAAAAGCGCAGGCTGTTTTATCCCCAAGGCAGGTAATTCGCCCGGTGAATATCCACCGAAAACCATGTGATTTCCGGGCGTTTTGCCGGGCTTTTCCGTGCGAATAACTGTCGAGTAACTTTTTTGAAAAATCTTCTTGATGCCCCAACATGTGGTGTTAGCGTAGCCATCGCTCCGCTACCGGATGTAGTCTTTGGCGCATGTTACCAAGCTGCAACCAGTGCGCGGGGCCTTGATTTTTGACAATCCGGCCTCACTGCTTGAAGCCGGGCCAAGTTTTCGCCTAGAACCCCATCCGGTTCTCCCGAATCGGACCAGAAAGAAGCCACCATGATCGACGCTCGTGATGCCTCCGTGTCGTCTGCCGCCACCGCCAGCCGTTCGCCGCGGGTGAATGCCCCCCGCAGTGCCAAGAAAGGAACTTCCGCCGTGAAGAAATCGCTGCGCGTTAACCGCGTGTTCAGCGCGCCCAAAATCAGCCCGTTCGACCAGGTCGAATGGGAGAAACGCACCGCTGAGATCACCGACGATACCGGCAAGGTCATTTTCAAGCAGGAAAACGTCGAAGTGCCCAAGGCGTGGTCGGTGCTGGCGACCAAGGTGGTCTGCTCGAAGTATTTTTATGGCGACCCGGCCAAGCCGGAGCGCGAACACTCCGTGCGCCAGCTCATTCACCGGGTCACGCGCACCATCGCCGACTGGGGCGTCAAGGACGGCTATTTCAGCAAGGCCGACGGCGAGGTGTTCTACAACGAACTGACCTGGCTGTGCCTGAACCAGTATGGCGCGTTCAATTCGCCGGTGTGGTTCAATGTCGGGCTCATGCAGCAGTACGACATCGGCAAGAATTCCGATCGCGGCAACTGGTTCTTCGATCCCAAGCTCAAGGAAGCCCGCCGCGCCAGCACGCAGTATGAATACCCGCAGACCAGCGCGTGCTTCATCCAGAGCGTCGAGGACAACATGGAAAGCATCATGCACCTCGCCCATGCCGAGGCCATGCTCTTCAAGTTCGGCTCCGGCACCGGGAGCGACCTGACGCCAATCCGTTCGAGCCGCGAGAAGCTCAGCGGCGGCGGACGGCCCAGCGGCCCGATGAGTTTCCTCAAAGTCTATGATCAGGTGGCCAACGTGGTGAAATCCGGCGGCAAGACCCGTCGCGCCGCCAAGATGAACACGCTGCGCGACTGGCACGGCGACATCGAGGAATTCATCACCGCCAAGATGAAGGAGGAGAAGAAGGCCTGGGCGCTCATCGAGCAGGGCTACGACGGCTCCTTCAACGGCGAAGCCTACGGCTCGGTGATGTATCAAAATGAAAATCTCTCCGTGCGCGTCAGTGACGAATTCATGACCGCCGCCACGGCGACCGATCCGGCGAAGCGCGAATGGTGGACGCGCACCATCACCAACCCGCGGCCGCTCGAAAAGAAGGACGCGGCGAAGTTGCTCGATCAAGTCGCCGAAGGCACCTGGACTTGCGGCGACCCCGGCCTGCAATACGACGGCGCCATTCAGAAATGGCACACCTGCAAGGGCACCGATCCGATTCACTCGACCAACCCGTGCAGCGAATACGTCTTCCTCAACAACACCGCCTGCAATCTCGCCTCGCTGAACCTGATGAAGTTCAAGCGCGAGGACGGCGTGTTCGACATCGAGCGTTTCAAGGCGGCGGTGCGCATTTACATCACCGCCCAGGAGATCCTCGTGGACAACGCCAGCTACCCGACCAAGGACATCGCGGAGAACTCGCACATCTTCCGCACCCTCGGTCTCGGTTACGCGAACCTTGGCTCACTCATCATGGATTACGGTCTTTCGTATGATTCCGACGAAGGCCGCGCCCTGGCGGGCGCCATCACCGCCATCATGACCGGTCATGCCTACGAGCAGAGCGCCGAGATTGCGGCCATCGAGGGAACCTTCGCCGGCTACAAGGACGCGCGCTGCGCCGGGGTCCAGAATCCGCTCCAGAAGGACAACGTCGAAACGATGCTCGGCGTCATCCGGCAGCATCGCGATGCCGTCGAAGGCATCCAGGCCAGCGCCGACTTCGCCTATCTCAAGGATGAAGCGCGCCAATGCTGGGATCGCGCCCTGGCCCGCGGACAGAAGGTCGGCTACCGCAACGCTCAAGTCACCGTGCTGGCGCCCACCGGCACGATTGCGTTCCTCATGGACTGCGATACGACGGGCGTCGAGCCCGACATCGCGCTGGTGAAATACAAGCTGCTGGCCGGCGGCGGCATGCTCAAGATTGTCAACCGCACCGTGCCCGATGCGCTCCGCCGTCTCGGTTACAGCGAGAAGGAAATCGAGACGATCATCGCGCACATCGAGAAGCACGACACCATCGAAGACGCCTCGCTCGACGACGGCCGGATCGCGCCGACGCCGCTCAAGGCGGAACACCTCGGCGTCTTCGATTGCGCCTTCAAGGCGTATCGCGGCAAACGCAGCATCCATTACATGGCGCACCTCAAGATGATGGCGGCCGCGCAGCCGTTCATCAGCGGCGCCATCAGCAAGACGGTCAACATGCCCAGCGAGGCCACGGCAGCGGAGATTCGCCAGACCTACGTCGAGGCGTGGAAAATGGGGCTCAAGTGTGTCGCCATCTATCGTGACGGATCGAAGCGCAGCCAGCCGCTCAACACGCGCAAGTCCGAAGATCCCTCGGCGGCGGCGGTGACCAGCGAGGAACTCACCGTGCTCCAAAGCCGCGTGCAGGAACTCGAAGCGCTCGTGCAGTCGCTCCAGCTTCCGGCCCAGCCGCTGCGCCGGCGCCTGCCGGAGACGCGCACGGCCGTCACCCACAAGTTCGAGATCGCCGGTCACGAAGGCTATCTCACCGTCGGCCTCTTCGAGAACGGGCAGCCGGGCGAGCTCTTCATCACCATGGCCAAGGAAGGCTCGACCATCGGTGGTTTGATGGATGCGATTGGCACGCTCACCAGCATCGCGCTGCAGTACGGTGTGCCGCTGGACGCGCTCGCCCGGAAATTCTCGCACCAGCGCTTCGAGCCGAGCGGATTCACCAAGCATCCGGAGATTCGCAGCGCCTCATCGATCACCGACTACGTGTTCCGCTGGATGGCGCTGCAGTTCGTCCCCGGCTACCGCGAAGCCAACTCGCCCGCCCGCAACCAGCCCGAGCTGGCCATCCCCGGCCTGCTTGAGGAATTGAAGCGGCAGATCAACCGGCCAATCCCGGAACTGCCGATCAACGACGACACTGAAGTCATCAACCTTGCCACCACGAAGGCGCCGGGAAATGGTTTGACCGGCAATTCCGCCACGCCGCCGGGACGGACCATCACCCGACTGAGCGACTCAGTGGCGCACATGATGAAAGACGCGCCGGCCTGTCCCAAGTGCGGGCACATCGCGGTGCGCAACGGCGCCTGTTTCAAATGCCTCAACTGCGGCGAAAGCCTCGGTTGCTCGTAGATTCCTGCCAACCCGCAGAGGTCCCAACGAACGGGTGGTGAGCTTTGGCTTGCCGCCCGTTTTTTCCGTGAGACGAACTGCGCGGGCTGAACGCGATCGCCGGATTATGGTGCGCCCTCGTTGATCCGCTCGAAGATGAGGATATGCTGGCGCGGGAGCACGGCCAGGTTCCCGGCAAAACGCAACGGGTGCGGGCGCATCTCGTGTTTCACCTGGACCGCCGTCATCTTGTGCAGCGGCTTGATCGGCACCTTCGGATCCTCGCCGCGGAATTCCACCAGCACGAGACGGCCGCCGGGCTTCAAGGAGCGGCAGATGCCGGCCATCATCTCGAACGGGTGATCGAACTCGTGATAGACATCCACCAACAACGCGAGGTCCACCAGACCAGCCGGCAATCGCGGATCCTGCTCCGTGCCGAGCACCGGGACGATGTTCGTCACGCCAGCCTTGGCGGCCTGATTCGTCAGCAGCGTCAACATCTCCGGCTGGATGTCCACCGCGAGCACCCGGCCGCCGGGCGAAACCAACCGCGCCATCCGGCGGCTGAAATAGCCGGTCCCCGCGCCAATGTCCGCCACCACCATGCCGGGTTTGAGATTCAATGCCTGAACCAGCGCGGCAGTGTGTTCCTCCTGTTCGCGCTCCGGCCGCTCCAGCCAGTCCGCGGCCGGATGCCCCATCACGTGGGCGATCTCGCGACCCAGAAAAAATTTTCCGATGCCATCCGGGCTGTGATCGGCGCGCCACGTATAGCGATGGGTGCCGGTCGGCGCCTCGACACGCACCTCGCCCGCCGCCAGCACTGACAAGGCTCCGCTCAGCAGGATCAGGGTGAGCATGGGCAGAAGGCAGCGTGAGAATCGATTCCTGTGCATGGGCGCAATAGTAGCGCGACTCGCGGTCCGGCGCCACTGGCGTCGGCAATCCGAGCCTTGGGCATTGCGACGGCTTGGGCGATGCGGTACATCCATCCGCGTGAGATCGCGTGTTGCCATCAATGCCTTGCTGCTGCTGGGGCTCGGGCTGCTCGCCTGGGCCATGGTCCGGGCAAGGCAGGATCGGGAAGCGGAAGCAGCGCGGGCCACGGTGACCGAGGAGTCGCGAGAAATGCCCTTGAGCAAAATCCCACCGGTCAGGGTGGAGAAACGTTTCCTGGTTGTCTCGAACGATTTCAAGTGGTCCCAGATTGAATCCGAGGACTACAAGACCTACGTGGCACGCCTGCGCGCCATCGGCGTGCCGGAGCAGACCATCCGCGACATTCTCATCGCCGACCTCGACAAACTCATGGCCCCCAGCGTGGCATCGCTCCGCCGGCGTAAAGCGGAGATCAACTATTGGGAGCCGGTCGAGGAGGAATTGCTCAACGACGTTGATGCCCGCGAGGTGGCGCGCAAGGAGCGCGAGGTGGAGCGGCAGAAGCAGGAGATCCTCAAGGAACTCACCGGCGCGGACCTGCGCCGCGAACGTCTCCAGCAGCAAGGCCACGATGATTACTACGAACGCCGCCTCAGCTTTCTCCCGGAAGGTCGGCGCAGCGCGGTGCGGGATATCCTCGAAAAATTCGACGATGCGGAGACGCGTCTGCGCGCCCGGGAAACCGAGGAGGGCGAGCCGCTCACTCTCGCCGAGCAGCAGCAGGCGCGCGCCCTGCGAAAACAGCGCGAGGCCGAGTTGAATGCGGCCCTGACACCCGCCGAGCGCGAGCAGTACGATCTGTGGATGTCGCCCACGGCCAATGCGGTGCGCTCGGCCTTCTACGGCCTGGAGCCGAGCGAGCAGGAGTTCCGCGCGGTTTACCAGGCGCGCAAAACCTTCGAGGAAACCTGGGGAAACCTCGATCCGGCGCTGCTGGATCCCACCGCCCGGCAGCAGCGTGAGCAGGCCCAACAGCAAAGCGAAGAGCAAATCCGCCGCGCGCTCGGCGACCAGCGCTACACCGAATGGAAACGCGGCGAGGATCCCGATTACCACCAGCTCTGCGCGCTGGCGACACGCTATCAGTTGCCGCGCGCCAAGGCCGCGGAGGTCTTTGGCTACAAGTCCATCCTCCAGGAATACCGCGCGCAGGTGGCCGCAGATCCGGCGCTCACCCCCGCGCAAAAGCAGCAGGCGCTCGGCGCCATGACGCAGGAGGCGGAGAGCGCGATTCAGGCTGCGCTCGGCGATCGCGCCTTCCGTTATTACCGTCGCACCGGACAAGCCGGCTGGATTCACGGCGAGCCGTGAGAGGGGAAAACACCTCCATACGCGATTAGGGACCCGCCAGATCGGGACACGCGCCACTGACTCCCCTGCCCCGCCGGTTTCCCGCCTCCTGGGGACCCATAATCGGAGGTCCATATCGGCTGCCACCCCGCCGCGCCGACGCCACCATCATGCACGTCTGAAGATTGCGTTACGCCAGGGCAGGTGGGCGCATCCGCGCACTGCCCCCGGGGCGCGGCCTTGAGGCCGCTTCAGCGTTCGATGGGTGTTGGCGAAACATTGGCGGACGGTTTCTCGAACGAGGAAGCGACGTCAACGTCGCGCTCCAACCCGGTTGCCTTCGGGGGCAGTGTCGAGATGCGCCCAGGGCAGGTCGGGATCAGAAATACCACTTGTCAGCATCAGCCGTTTTGGTAGTAAGAATATGGCTGAAGCCTGTTTCCTTGCGGGCGGTGTACTGCAACACAAGCCCGGCTGGCTGAAAAACACCCACGACATGGAGGTCCATCATGGCAAGCAACGAAGGAAATTCGGGACCGGGGATTCAGGGGATGTTGAACGCCGCGCTGGCGGTGATGATGGTGGCGGGCGGATTGTTTCTCGCCTCCCGCAAACTGACCAGTGACCGCCCTTCCAATCCGGCAGATACGCCCACGGCGGGCATGGGCTGGCAGGAGGTGGAGGCGCGCTTGTGGGAAGACCCGATGAGCGCGGCCGAAAAGCTGCCCCCCGGCGAACACAAACAGCGCAAGGAAGCCGGCCTCGGACCGGTTTACCGGGTGATCGAGGACGCAGCCAAACAGCCCACGAACAGCGTGCTGGTTCTGGGCGTGATGCTGCCCGGCGAACCGTATGCCGAGGACAAGGAGAAACGCATCCGCTTGCGTTACTCCGTGGTCTCGGCGCTGGGTGTCTGCGGCTTCAAGCCGGAGGATTCAAGCCATCTGGGTATTGCGATTTCGCCCTGGCCGGACCGGGGGGAATTGGCGGCGTGGATGACGAATCAATCAGGCGCGGATCTTCGGATTGTCACGACGAATGAGACCTTTGCCCTCCTGGGGACCAACAGCCGGGTGGATCTGCGGCTCCCCTTCGAGCGATTCCAAGCCAGAACCTTTTACCCACAGACCAATCGCACCACCTCTCATCGGTCGGTCGTGGTGCTGTGGCTGGATGAAGAGCGCTTCGGCGAGGAACCGCTGGTCAGGCTGGCGTTGTTATTTGACCGGGTGACCCAGAACGCCAATGTGACCACGGCCCTCTTGGGACCGCGATCCTCCGCGACCCTGCGCTTGATGATGCCCGGCGAGTTGGAGGGCCGCCGACCGATCTCGCTATCCAATGCAAACCTCTGGTTCCGCATGACCAATGTTTTCAGGCGGATGCAGATCTGTCTCAACACCGCCTCGGCGATGGACGAGGTTCTGGTGGGCACCAATGAGGTCGTGAGCGCGGCGGATTTTGCGGTGCCGCGCCTGCCCGTGCAGAAGGCGCTGCTGGCCCAGGGCTTCAACAAGGTTCTCAATTTTTCCTGCACCGATGCCCAGCTTTCGTCCGAAATCCTCGCCGAACTGCAACTGCGCGGGGTGAATCCAGCAGGCGACCCGAAGGATTTTGTGGCGGTGATCTCCGAATGGGATTCGTTTTACGGGCGGATGACGGCGGTGAGTTTTGCCGCCGAAGTCGCCCGCCAAAGTCCCACCGGCACGAGTCGTCTCGATTTCCGCAACCAGTTGCAGCACGACAATGCCACGAGCCCCTCGAACGTCCTGCGCTACGTCTATCTCCGGGGTCTGGACGGGGAATCCGCCGACGGCAAGGCGGGCAAGTCCAGCCGGGCGGGTGACGAACGGAACGGGCGCAAGATTCCCACCAGCGTCGAGGACATCCGGCGCTGGTCGCCCGATGCGAACAAGGCGGAAGGCGCCGCGCAGTTCGATTACCTGGCGCGCCTCGGCGAGATGATCAGAGAGAAGGACCGTGATTTGCAGAGCCGGGGGTTGGGGCGGATCAAAGCGGTAGGCGTCATGGGCAGCGATGTCTATGACACGTTGCTCATCCTCCAGGCGCTCCGCCGGCAGTTGCCCGAAGCCCTGTATTTCACCACGGAACTGGATGTGCGCATGTGGAATCCGGACGAACTGGAATGGAGCCGAAATCTGCTCGTGGCCAGCAGCTATGGGCTCCAACTCGCCGAGGCGCTGCAAAAGGACACCCCGCCCTTCCGCGATGCCGCGCAGTGCGCCACTTACGCCGGCACTTTGGGAATCCTCGGTTTCCCCGGTCTCGACCTGAAGAAGCCAGTGAGTGCGCGCCGCTTTGAAATCAGCCGCCAGTCGGCCTACGACCTGAGCGTCACCGACGAGGGAGGGAAGCTGAATCCCAAGGCACCCGGCCAGTCTCAGAAGCCGACGCCGGGCATGAGCCTGGTGCTTCCGCTGCTCATGGCGGCGGCGGCCCTTTGCACGCTGCTGATCTACCTCTCGGACTCGCTGAACCGGCTGGTCTGGCGCACGGACGAGTTTCGCGTCGAGCCGTTGGAATTCCGCGAGGAGGATTTTGGCGGCGTGTTTGGCGCGCAGAAACTCATGCTGGCCTTGCACGAGGACCGGTGGAAAAACGATCCACTCGCCGTCTGGCTTAAGGCGCATCTGGAACTCTCCGGCACGGCCGCGGAAGCGTTGCCCGCCGATCCCGGCGACTGGCCCTATCAGGTGGTGGATGGAGTCCTCGCGGCCGATGCGGAATGGACCGGCAAGCCTGACCACAAGACGGAAGAGGTGTTGCAGAAGATGATCGCCACCTTCAACCGCCTGCTCTTCCCGCGTGCAGGCGGCCGGCTGCCCCATCAGAAGATCGTCCGGGAGACCGGCCTGCTCTCGCCGGAACTCAAGGGAAACTATCTCGAGGCGTTGGCGACCGTTCCGCGCTCTTCTACAAGGTCGAACGACCCGGACACAGTTTCCCATCTGCGCGTGCCCCACGCCGAGGTTTTTCAGAACCGGAGGGTGGTCGATGAAATCCTCAACCGCCTGACAGCGCCCTCGCTCGATGGTCCGCCGTGCGCCCTGCCGGCGAAAAAATTCGATGCCACCGCTGCCGCGTTTTGTTCCCGCAAAGCGGCTGAGGAATTGTATCGCCTCCGGTGCCAGCACGTTTTCTTCTTTCGGCTGGCGGCGGCAGCGGGCGGACTCGGTCTGCTGCTCCTGATGTGGATGGCGTGGTTCAACACCTTTGGCGTTTCGCAGGGCGAGCCCTTCGCCTTCAACGGCATCAGCGTCTGGCCAGCCGAATTCATCCGTTATGGCGTGCTGTTCCTATGCCTGGGCATGGTACTCGAGGCGCGGCGCAGCCTGCGTGAAGCCATCCTCGACATCACGCGCCGCTTCCGGTTGTGCCTGTCCGACCTGCCCGGAAAACGCTGTTTCGACCTGCCCCGGACCTCGCCGGTGGCCGGAGCGGTGGATGCGAATCACCTCTGGGCAAAATTCCAGCAGGTCAACCGCTGGCAGCAGCGCATTCCCCGCGCGCTTCTGACCACCACGCTTTATCTCGCCTTCGGAATGATGCTGACGGTGCTGTGCGGTTTTCCCTCCCGGCCGGTGCGGGGCACTGCCATGTCCGGCATCGATTTTTCCCTTCTCCTCCTGGCGGTCCTGTCCTTTCTGTTCCTGACCTTCTGGATGATCGACGCCACGCGATTCTGCCGCTGGTTCATTGGCAGTCTCAGCGGCGCGCCCACCAGCTACCCCCAGGCCACGCTGGAACATTTCGCGCGCAAACGGGCCATCGGCGAAAGCAACTACGCGCTGCTTGATGAATGGATCGACCTCAACCTCATCGCCGACCTGACGGAGCGCGTGGGGCGTTTCGTTTACCTGCCGTTCATCATTTTCTTTCTCATGCTCGTTTCGCGCACGACCCTGTGGGACCGCTGGACCTGGCCGTGGTCCCTGGTGGTCATCTTCACGGGCAATCTCATCCTGGCCGGCACCAGCTCCTTCATTCTCCAGCGCGCAGCCGCCAAGGCACGCGAAACGGGGGCGGAGAATCTGAAGGACAAGGTCAACGATGCGCGAAAATCCGCGTCGCCGACGCCCACCGCCCATGCCGCCCAACAGGGCGAGGAATTGCTCGCGGAGATCCAGAATCTGCGGCGTGGCGCTTTCGTCTCGGCCTGGCGCGCGCCGCTGGTGGGCGCGCTCCTCGTGCCTTCGACCGGCACGATCGTGCTCCAACTCCTCGCGGTGTTTTTCAACCGGTGATTGGCGTGACACGTTTGGATGAGGCGCAACCCGCGCAGCGCTGCTTACTCCACAACCGTTGCCCGGAAGAACCGTTTCGCGTCCCCGTTCAGGTTGGTGACGGTGTAGTCGATCGAATCTCCTGCCGAGGGCGCGGTGGTGAGAGTGACCCAATTCTCGAGGTCGGTGGACGTTTGCAGCTCCAGCCGGATTCCCTCACTGCCGTTCGCCTGCAATCGCATTTCGACCCTTCCACCCAAGCCGGGCGCAATTGTCGTCTCAATCGGCCCGAGCGGAACGGTGAGTCCGATCGTATTCGAGGGGTCGCTCTCCAAACCATTCCCATCATAGGCCGTAACATAGAACGCATAGGTTCTCGCCTCCGCCAGACTGGTGATGACGCAGAAGTTGGTATTGCCCACATCGATCTGGTTCGTGTGCCCGAGGGTGACGTTGATGCAGAAAAGCCGGTAGCCGGTGACGCTGTCATCGGGACTCGGATCCCACGCGAGAGAAACTTTTTGTCCAGCCGCGGCAGACAAGGCTGCGGCCAGTACGGAGAAAAACAAAATCGCGCGGAGACCACGTAGCACGGCACCTGACGGCGAAATTTTATCTAAATTTAACATGCCGTCCTTTATGCAGATGTGATGCCAGATAATCCCAACAACAGGTCATTGCCCGCGGCTGGCACGCGCAGGCAGGACGGCTGCCCAGATGGAGGAAGGTTGTTTCGCTCGACGACAAACGGTCTAAACGATTGCGGGCGGACTGAATAGACGGGGAGCGTGATCGGGATCGCGAAGCATTGCCCCAGTCGGGGTGGAGTGCTGGCAGAGAATCGTCCTGTTTCCATCAACGAGCCGAATCCTGTCCTGGCGAGGCAAGTTTTGACTCATGGTGCGGGCCTGCCGGCGCAGGATTGATCCGGCTCTGGACAGTTAGAAAAAGCGCTTGCATTCATGAGGCTGTCTGGACGGCAGATCTTCTCCGGGGTCGATCAGACCACTTCTCCGTATGACTACCGAGCCTTGACGCGCCGCAGCGATCTGAAGGGGAAGGTTTCCAATCCAACGCGGATCGATCCAACCGCGACCACCGCCTGCTGAGTTCCGCACCGGTGCGATACTCGGAAACAATGCATCGCGGATGGACATACCGCGAAAGCAGTTGCGCTCCCGCGCCCAAAACGAGCTTCCTCACGCGCCGATCCTGGTGAGATGCCGTCCTGTTCGATACGCTTGCGGATGAAAATTTGCTTCTCACCAACCGCCCGGCAGCCAACATTCGGCTGCGGCTCACATTCCTGCCCAAATTTATGCGAAGAACCATCTGGCTGCCGTGTCTCGCCCTCCTCACGATTGCTGCCACGGTGGCCCTGCCGGTGGCAGATGCCTCCGCGCGACAACAGAACATTCTTTTCCTGCTGGCCGACGATCTGCGCTGGAATGCCCTGGGCTGCCTGGGCGACCAGATCGTGCAGACCCCGCATCTCAACAGCCTGGCGCAGCAAGGCGTGTTGTTTCGCAATCATTTCGTCACCACGTCGATCTGCGCGGTGAGCCGCGCGAGCATCTTCAGCGGACAGTATGAGCGCCGGCACGGCATCGATGATTTTGCGAAGAGCTTTTCGCGCGCTGCCTGGTCCAACACCTACCCGGCGCGACTGCGCGCCGCCGGCTATCGCACCGGGTTCATCGGCAAGTTTGGTGTCGGCGACCAGATGCCGCGAAACGCGTTCGACTTCTGGCGCGGTTTTCCCGGGCAGGGCGCCTACTTCAAGAAAGGCGAAACCAATCACCTCACCCATCTGATGGGCGAAGATGCGCTCGTTTTTTTGCGCGGTGCCCGATCCGGACAGCCGTTCTGCCTGTCGGTGAGTTTCAAGGCGCCGCATTGCCAGGATGGCGCAACGCGGCAGTTCCCGCCGGATTTCCGCGACGAGTCGCTCTACGCGGACGATCTGGTGCCGGTCCCAAGGACGGCGACAGAGGAATTATTTGGGAGGTTGCCGCCCTTCGCACAGGACTCCGAGTTGCGCCGGCGCTGGGAACGGCGGTTTGCCACGCCGGAAATGTTTCAGCGCACGATGAAGGATTACTACCGGCTCATCTCCGGCATCGACCGCGAGGTGGGCCGGATGCTGGCGGCGTTGCGCGAACTCGGTCTGGCGGAGAACACGCTCGTCGTGTTCACCTCCGACAACGGCTTTTTCTTCGGCGAACGCGGTCTCGCCGGCAAATGGCTGATGTATGAGGAGAGTCTGCGCGTGCCGCTGATCGTGTTCGACCCATCCTTGGCGGCGGGGCAGCGTGGACGCAAAGTGGAGGTGATGACGTTGAACATCGACCTCGCACCGACTTTGCTCGATGCGGCGGGTGAAACGATTCCACCGGAGATGCAAGGCCGGAGCCTGCGTCCGCTCGTCGCAGGCAGCAGCGCCCCGTGGCGCGAAGAGTTTTTCTACGAACACCACACCGTGGCGAAGATCATTCCTCCGATGGAAGGCGTGCGCACGAAACGGTGGGCCTACCTGCGCTACATCGCGCCGAATCCGGTGGTGGAGGAACTTTACGATCTGTCGGTCGATCCGCTGGAGGAAAACAATCTCGCCCAGGATGCCGCCTATGCGACGCGACTCGCCGATCTCCGCGCCCGCTGGTGGCAGTATCGCCGTGAGTTGCGTTGATTTCCGGTCTTCCACCGGTCGCCGGCAAGGTTGTGCTGTTATTTCGCCGCGCCGGCCGCCATATTCCGGCGTCCTTGGACACGGGCAGGAATGAAGATCTTGGTCATTGCGTTATCTGGCATCGGCGATTGCATCATCGCCACTCCCTTCATTCACGAATTGCGCGCGAACTTCCCCGAAGCCGCCATCCATGCCCTGGTCCATTGGCCCGGCGCGAAGGATCTGCTGGATGACAATCCACACCTTGACGCCGTCCACCAAAAGAACCTGATCAAGGCGGGAACCATCGAGGCGGTGCGATATTTTCGCAGCCTGAGCCGGGAACGCTACGACGTATCGATCAATGTTCACACGCAGGGACGCATCCACTACCGGGTGGCGGCGCGCATCATCGGCGCGCCGGTGCGCGTGAGCCATCGCTACGAAACCAACCCGTTGCTCGACCGGTTTCTCGTGAACCGCATGATTCCCGAGGATTACGCGGTCCATTGCGTGGAGAACAACAACCGGCTCCTGGGTCTTTTGGGCAAGAAACCGGTGCTGCCGGCGCACGATTACGAGGTCTTCCTGCTGCCAGAGGAGAGAGCGTGGGCGGAACACTTCCTCGCCGGGCCCGGCCTGACAACACGTCGTCGCGTCGGTTTCCATGTCGGCTCCGGTGGCACCAAGAACCTCGCGCTCAAACGCTGGCCGCTGGAGCATTACATCGAACTGCTGCAACGCTTCACGTCCTCGCATCCCGAGGTGGCGGTGCTCCTTTTTGGCGGGCCGGAGGAGCAGGAAGCGCACGCCCGCATCGCCAAAGCCACTCAGGGGAGACTGGTTTTTCAGCCGCAAACGCGAAACCTTCGTCAGGCGGCGGCGCTGCTGCAGCACTGCCACGCCTTCGTCAGCGTGGACACGGCGTTGATGTGTTTGGCCGCCGCCATGAAGGTGCCCAATCAGGTGGTCATCGAAGCGCCGACGCTCAACGCCACCAACCTGCCGTTGAACACGAGCTACCGCATCATTCGCAACCCCGCCGTGGCCGGCCGTAATCTCGAGTTCTACCGCTACAACGGCCGGCCGATCAAAGGCACCGCGGAGGAATTGCAGCGCATCATGGCCAGTGTGCCGGTGGACGACGTTTACGCGGCGCTGTGTGAGACCATTTGAGCACCCGGCGGCGTGCCTCCTCAATTTTCCCGTCCCTCACCGTTCGTGAATGCAGGGGTGAGCACCCGCCCACTTATCCCAAGCGCACGGCCTTCAGGCCGCTCCAGGATGTGATGGGTAATGGAAAAACGATTGGCGCAGCGGCTGCCGAACGATGATGCGACGCCAACGTCGCGCTCCAACCCGGTTGCATCGGGGGCAGCGTCAGATTCGCCCGAGGCCCGGAGGGTGACTTGCCGTGTTGGCGCATGCTGACGAAAACGATGATGACCTCCCTCCCCTGCCCTTTTGCCTTCGCCTCGGGACCAGAGGCGCCCGTTTCGCTGACAAAAACGCGGCGGACTTCCGGGGAAATCCGCCGCGCGAAATGTCAGTTGGCCAGGGATCAACCTCCGACTTCGGCACGCGCATCCGCGGCCAGCGCGGTGCTCAGGTAGCGTTCGCCGGTCGAGCAGGCCACGGTCACGATCATCTTGCCCTTGTTCTCCGGGCGCTTCGCCACTTCGATGGCCGCCCAGACGTTGGCTCCAGTCGAGATGCCCGCGAGGATGCCTTCCTCCTTGGCCAGCCGGCGCGCCATGGCAAAGGCGTCGTCGTTGGAAACCTGGATGGCCTCGACGATCTGCGGGTGGCCTTGCTCGTCTTTGAGATGAAGGTTCTTCGGCACAAAGCCGGCGCCGGTGCCCTGAATCTTGTGCGCGCCGGGTTTGATCGGCAGGCCGGCCAGGGTCTGCGAAATCACCGGCGAATCTTTCGGCTCGACGGCGATCGCCTGGAAGGTCGGCTTGCGGGTCTTGAGGACTTCGTAGCAGCCGGTGATGGTGCCGCCCGTGCCGACCGCGGCCACAAAGATGTCCACCTGGCCGTTGGTGTCGGCCCAGATTTCCTCCGCGGTGGTTTTGCGGTGAATGGTCGGATTGGCGGCATTTTCGAACTGCTGCGGAATCCATGAATTGGGTGTCTCTTTGGCGAGTTGCTCTGCGCGGGCGATGGCGCCCTTCATGCCTTCGGTGCCCGGGGTGAGGACGAGCTTGGCGCCCAGCATGGCCAGCAGCACGCGGCGTTCGAGCGACATGGTTTCCGGCATGGTCAGGATGAGCTTGTAGCCTTTGGCTGCCGCGACAAAGGCCAGCGCGATGCCGGTGTTGCCGCTGGTGGGCTCGATGATGACGGTGTCCTTGTTGAGAATGCCGCGGGCCTCGGCGTCATCGATCATGGCCAGGCCGATGCGGTCCTTGACGCTGCCCAGCGGGTTGAAGAATTCGCACTTGAGCAGGACGGTGGCGTTCAGTCCGGCGGTGACGCGATTGAGGCGCACCAGAGGAGTGTTCCCGACGGTTTCGACGATGTTGTTGTAGATACGGCCCATATCAGTTCTCCGATTTGTGGCAATGATGCCTGTTTAACTTAGGTTGGCCGATTTTGTTGATTCATCGGCTGGCCGCAAGGCTTTTGTTGGCGATGGGATTCTTCACCCGCGATAGCCTGCGACGATGAAGTCCCGCAGCACGCCCAGTTCCTCTTCGCCCGCGATGGTGTGAGCCTTGGCAAACTCGCGCCACTCGATGTTCAGGCCGGCGGCGCGCAACGCCTCCACCTGCTGCCGCACCGGGGCGCAGGGAATCATTGGATCGAGCGTGCCGTGCGTGAAGAGCATCCTTTGTTTGCGCGCCGTGGGGGGCAGGTCGCGCAGCAATTTCTCCGGCTGATGCACATAGCCGCTGACACCGACCATTCCGGCCAATCGGTGCGGATACCGGAAACCCACCTCGACCGTCATCAGGCAGCCCTGCGAGAACCCGAACAGCGTCGTTTCGTCCGTGGGAAATCCGGCGCTGCGTTGGGCGTCGAGCACTGCGTCCAGCAGATCCCGGCTGCGAGCGACGCCGGCGTCGGGATCGCCATTGAAGTCGTACCAGGAGAAGCCGCCGAAGTAATCATCTGGCGCATTGACCAGGAGATAATTCATCCACGGCAGGCCCAGCGCCTCGGGCAGCCAGCGGTAGCCTTCGATGCTGTCGCCCAAGCCGTGCAGGGCGATCAGCAGGCGGCGCGAGTCTTTCTGGACCGCGGGAATCAGTTCATGATGCAACATGGCGAGGAGAATGACGGGGCGCGTGGCCGAATTGAATCCAAAACCGAAATCGGCTCGCTCCAAGACGTGAGGAGGCCAACCCAAAAAGAGAAATCAGTCATTGGGGGGGCAACATCCGCACCAAGATCGCCACTCAGACAGGCGGAAAGGTCGGGCGCGTCTGTCTCAGCGCGCCGTTTGGAACATCGCCAGTCGCGGCGCGCTGAGACAGACGCGCCCGACCGACGGAGACTTTCGCCACTATTATCAAACCCCGTGACAGCGGGGCGGATTGGTGACGAGGAAGACTGCTCTGGGCTTTTTTTGCGCGCACTGCGGCTTTGCGCGAGGCTTGACGCAGGAGTTTGGAACATCTCGGACCAGATGCTTTTCTCTTGCCCTCGCGGCGCACGCGCCGAAAATCACGACCCATGTTTTCCGATATCCGTTCCGTTCACTTCATCGGCATTGGCGGCACCGCCATGGCCAGCACGGCCGTTGCGCTCCAGGAGAAAGGCGTGCGCGTCACCGGTTCCGACGCCAACGTTTATCCGCCGATGTCCACCTTCCTCGCGGACCGCGGCATCGCAGTGATGAACGGCTATGCCGAGCGGAACCTCGCGCACAAGCCGGACCTCGTCGTCGTGGGCAACGCCCTCTCGCGCGGCAATGCGGAGGTCGAGTATCTGCTCGATCACAAGATGCGGTATTGCTCGCTGCCGGAGTTGCTCAAGGAATTCTTCCTCCGCGGCAAACGTTCGTTGGTGGTCGCGGGCACGCACGGCAAGACCACCACCACGTCGCTGCTGGCGTGGGTCTTCGAGCACAGCGGCCTCAACCCGAGCTTCATGATCGGCGGCATCCCGAACAACTTCGGTCAGGGCGCGCGCTTCACCGACAGCGAGTGGTTCATCATCGAGGGTGACGAATATGACACCGCGTTCTTCGACAAGCGCAGCAAGTTTGTCCATTACCTGCCGGAGGTGGCGATCATCAACAATGTCGAGTTCGACCACGCGGACATCTTCGACGACCTCGCGGCGGTGCAGCTTTCGTTCAAGCGTTTCATCAACCTCGTTCCGCGCAACGGACTGCTGCTCGGCAACGGCGACGATTTCAACCTGGCCGCGCTGCTCAATGTGACGCACTGCCCGGTGAAACGCTTCGGCCTCGGCGAAAGCAACGCCGTGCATGGCTTCAACCTCCGCCTCGGTCCGACGGCGAGCGAGTTCGAGATTCCCAGCTTCAAATTCCACACGAATCTGGTGGGTGAACTCAACGTGCGCAACGCCCTCGCCGTGGTCGGCGCGGCCAAGCATTGCGGGCTGAGCAACAAACAAATCCAGTCCGCCTTCGATACTTTCAAGGGCCTCAAACGGCGCATGGAGATTCGCGGCATCGTGGGTGGCGTGACCGTGGTGGACGATTTCGGGCATCATCCGACCGCCATCCGCGAGACGCTGCGGGCGCTCCGGCTGCGCTTCGGCAGCCAGAAGCTCTGGGCGGTGTTCGAGCCGCGCTCGAATTCGACGCGGCGGAATGTCTTCCAGGAGGAACTGGTCAGCGCCTTCGTCGAGGCGGACGCCGTGGTGGTCGCACAGGTGGCGCGCCTCGAATTGCTCCCTCCCGAGCAGCGGCTGAATCCGGAAAAACTGATGGCGGACCTGAAGGCCGATGGCAAGCCGGCCGACTACCTGCCCGACGTCGAGGCCATCGTGAATCACCTCGTGAAGCACGCGCAGGGTGGCGACGTGATCTGCGCCTTCAGCAATGGCGGCTTCGGCGGCATCCACGACAAATTGCTCCAGCGGCTTGGGCGTTGAGGTGTCGATCCGCCGAATTCCGGCTCTGCGCGCCAGAGTCAGGAGCAAACTTGCCCGAGCCAAGCGGGGATAATCCGCAGCGTTCGCGGTCCTGATTTCGGCTTGGCATCGCCTTGCATCGTCCTACACTCCGGCCCGTGAACGGAAGCAAGGCGGCTTCGTTACCTGCGTTCGGCCTGAACCATTTCCTGGCGGGTCCGACGTTTTCCCGCCGCCGGCACATCCCGTCCCGGATACGGCACGAGTCGCGCCCGCAGTGTGGACGTGGCAGACGCGGCTTCCGGTCGGTGTGGTAGATTTTGCACAGATTTATGGACATCAAACTGCCCAAGCTCGGCGAAGGCTCAGAATCCGGCACAGTCGTCAACATCCTCGTCAAAGAGGGCGACACCGTGTCGTCAGGCCAGACCATCCTCGAACTCGAAAATGAAAAAGCCGTGGCGCCGGTCCCCGCCACCGCCGGCGGCGTGGTCGCGCAGGTGCGCGTCAAGGTCGGCGACAAAGTTTCGGTCGGCCAGGTGCTGATCACGCTCGACGCCTCGGCTGCTGCTGCGCCGGCGACTCTTCCTCCCGCGAGCAAACCGGCGGCCGAACAGCAACGCGCCCTTCCGCCCCAGCCGGCGTCACCCACACCTGCACCGGCACCGGTGCCCGCGACGCCAGCGGTGGAGCCTGCCGAGTCGCGCGAAATGGAGCCGTTGCCTGAAGGCGAAGCGCCGGCTGCCGCGCCGTCCATCCGCCGCATGGCGCGCGAACTGGGCATCGATCTGCGCCGGGTGCGCGGCTCGGAACGCGGCGGACGCATCGTGCTGTCCGACCTGCGCGCTTACATCGAGAACCTGCAAAGACTCGCCTTTGCCCCGCGCCCGGCGGCGGCCGTGGCGGCGGCGGCCGTGGCGGCTCCGTCCGTGCCGGCCGCGAAGCCGGCCGAAAGCATCGATTTCGCCAAGTGGGGACCGGTGACGCGCAAGCCGCTCACCGCGTTGCGCCAGACCATTGCGCGCCGCATGCAGGCAAGCTGGCACACCGTGCCGCGGGTGACGCAATTCGACGAGGCCGACATCACGGCGCTCAACGACCTGCGCAAAAAATTCGCGCCGGCCTATGAAAAGAAGGGCACCAAGCTCACTCTCACCCCGCTCATTCTCAAGGCGGTGGCGGCCACGCTGAAGAAGCATCCCCTCTTCAACGCGAGCCTCGACGCGGCGGCCAACGAAATTGTCTTCAAGGACTACATCCACCTTGGCCTCGCGGTGGACACCGAGCAGGGCTTGCTGGTGCCGGTGATTCGCGACGTGGACAAGAAGAGCCTTCTGCAGCTCTCGCAGGACGTGGCCGAACTCGCCGAGAAGGCGCGCGAGCGCAAGGTGTCGCTGGACGACATGAAGGGCGGCACCTTCACCATCAGCAATCAGGGCGGCATCGGCGGCGCGCACTTCACGCCCATCATCAACCTGCCCGAGGTGGCCATCCTCGGGCTCGGGCGCAGCGCGCTCAAGCCGGTGGTGCGCGAGGATAAAATCGTGCCGCGATTGATGATGCCGCTGACGCTGGCCTACGATCATCGCCTGATCGACGGCGGCAGCGCGGCCCGGTTCACGGTGGACCTGGTGCAGGCGCTGGAGAAATTCGCCGAGGCGGAACTGAAGCTTTCTTAAAACCACGAAAAATTTTTATGGAGCCAATCAAAACTCAGATCGTCGTCATCGGTGCCGGCCCGGGCGGGTATGCCGCGGCGTTCGCCGCCGCGGACAAGGGATATAAAGTGATTCTGGTCGAGAAAGAACACCGCCTCGGTGGTGTCTGCCTCAACTGCGGCTGCATCCCGTCAAAGGCCTTCCTCAATGTTTCCCACCAGATCGAGGAGGCCCGCGAATCCGGCGAGCGCGGCGTGGTTTTCAGCACTCCGACCATCGACCTCGACAAGCTGCGCGCGTGGAAGAATTCGATTCTTGACCGCCTTGCCGGCGGCATTGCCGCGCTGGCGCAGAAGCGGGGCGTGCAAGTCATTTATGGGCGTGCTTATTTCGAGGATTCGACCACGTTGCGCATTGAAACCAACGAGGGGCAAATCTTCATCAAGTACGACAAGGCCATCGTTGCCGTCGGCTCGAAGCCCGCTTTGCCCAAGGCGTTCGACCTCGGCAATCCGCGCATCATGACCTCGACGGAGGCTCTCGAGATCGAGGAAATCCCCGGCGATCTGCTCATTGTGGGCGGCGGTTACATCGGCATGGAATTGGGAACCGTCTATGCCACGCTCGGCAGCAAGGTCGTGGTGGTGGAGGCGGCCGACAGCATTCTGGGCGGAGCCGATCCGGATCTCATCCGGCCGGTGCTGCGCTATGCCGAGAAGGCATTCAAGGAACTGCGCCCAAAGACCAAGGTCGCGAAGATGTCCACCGCCGGTAAGAAGATTAAAGTGACGTTCGACGGCGCCGACGGCGCGAAGGAAGAACTCTACGACCGCGTGCTCATCTCGGTGGGCCGGGTGCCCAATGGCGAGAACATCGGCCTGGAAAACACCAAGGTGGAGCGCGACGAAAAGGGTTTCATCAAGGTCAACAACCGCATGGAGACCGCCGACCCGAACATCTGCGCCATCGGCGACATCGCGGGCGGCGTGATGCTGGCGCACAAGGCGGCGCGCGAGGCGCGCATCGCCATCGAGGCGATCATCGGTGAAGCGACCGAGTTCGATCAGATCGCAGTGCCGGCGGTGGTCTTCACCAATCCCGAGGTGGCCTGGTGCGGCCTGACGGAGGGCGAGGCCAAAGCCAAGGGCATCAAAGTGGAAGTGGCGCGTTTCCCGTGGTCGGCTTCCGGGCGCGCACTGACCTTCGGCCGCACCGATGGCTTGACCAAACTCATCGTGGATCCGGAAACCGAGCGCATCCTCGGCGTCGGCGTGGTCGGCCACAACGCCGGCGAACTCATCAGCGAAGGGGTGCTCGCCGTGGAAATGGGCGCGACCGTGCGCGACCTGGCGGAA
The DNA here is from genome assembly GCA_038249465.1 of Limisphaerales bacterium. Taxonomy (GTDB): domain Bacteria; phylum Verrucomicrobiota; class Verrucomicrobiia; order Limisphaerales; family JBBRWD01; genus JBBRWD01. Next base: position 68,929 of record JBBRWD010000022.1, read on the forward strand.
ACGGTGCATCCGCATCCGACGCTCTCGGAGACCTTCATGGAGAGCGCCGAAGTATTCTTCGGCGAAGCCACCCACGTTTTCAGCAAACGGCGGATCGAGCACTGAGCTGAAACCTTGAGTCGTGCGGTTGAGCCATCCCGCCCGTGTCGGACAGGATGCTACGCACCCGTGCGTGAGGATCGCCGCGCCAGCAGCCGCTGGAAACGCAGGCGATTGTAGCGCTGGGCCAGGATGCACGGCAGGTTCGCCGCGATGGCGTAGGTGACCATGATGAGGTCCGCCCACCACGGGTTCCAGAGAAAGAATACCGGGGTGCAGCCAAGGGCAACCCAGTGGCAGAGTTCCCCGCGCCAGGTTTCGATGACGAAGCGGCGCAGATAATCGGAGGTGCGGCCGGCCATGGAACCTTTGGCGAAACCGACGCCGAACCAACTGGCGGCATCGGGCAGCCGGTCTTTCCAGCGTTTGATCGCGAAGACATTTTCGTAGCTGCGTCCACCCCGCTCCCACGAACTCGGTTGCGGGGGATTGAACCAACCGACCGGCATTCTCAGGAAGGCCCACGCCAGGACGACTTGAATGACCGGCCAGCCGGCCACGTTCAGCACGATGATCCAGAAGGTGGGGAGTTCAATCAGCACGGATTTCGCGTCCTTTCCAGGTGACCGCCTTGCCCGATCGCATGGCCGAGCGGGTGAAGATGACAAAGAAGAACAGCAACGGTAGCGGATACAGCAGGGCCGACGACCAGCGAAACGCCCCCACCTGCCGGCCAAACCATCCCACCTGCAGCGCGCAGCCCAGATAGACGGCACCCCAGTGCAGCCCGCCACCGGACGCCGCCCAGCCAATCGGCGCGAGCATCAGTCCGATCATCCAGGCAACGATGATCAGCAGCGTCCCGCGCGGAGTCTGTCCGGCGCCGGAGGCAAAAGCCTTGGTCCAGCCTTCGATCAGATCGCGCAGTCCTCCCGGATACATGCGAAAGGAGAATACTCCCCGGCCGGCGACGCTGCGTGCGGCAATCCCCGCGGCGCGAAATCGTCCGGCCAGCCAGAAGTTTTCCAGAATCCGACCTTGGACGGTTTCATGCCCGCCGACCTGCCGGTAGCTTTCCCGAGCGACGAGCAGCATCTGCCCAAACAGACCGGATGGCACGGTGCCCGCGGTCATGTTGAAGTTGAAGAAGAGCGACAGATCCTCGAACGGTCTGCGCACCGCGTGGTAGGGACCGACCGAGAAAGCGCCGCCGGGATAGACGGATAGAATGCGGGCCAATCCGTCCGGCTCAAACCACGTATCCGCGTCCACGAACAGCAGGAGGTCGCTGGTCGCGGCGTTGGCCCCCTGGTGACAGGCCCACGTTTTACCGCGCCAGCCCTCGGGCAGTGGTTGTGAAGGAATGACCGTTGCGCCGAGTTGACGGGCCAGTTCCGCCGTGCGGTCGGTTGAGCCGTCGTCCACGACGATGATCTGTTTCGGCCTGACCGGTTGCGTTGCGAGGGAGCGAAGCAGTGTAGCGAGGTTGTGCTCTTCGTTGCGGGCGGGGATGATGATGCTGACCGCTGGCAAAGAACCCGGCGCACCGGTCTCAACGCAAGGCCGCAGGCGATCCAGTAGAAGAAAGCCTGCCAACCAGAGCAGCAACGTGACGAGCAACAGGATCAGCATCGGTCCCAGGCAACGACCTTCTTGGCGACGTTCTGTCCGCACAGGACCACCATGGGCATGCCGCCGCCGGGGTTTACCGAGCCGCCAACAAAGAACAGGTTCGGATATTTCGTGCTCTGCTTGGGCGCTTTGAAGGCGAGGTTCTTGAAGCGATCACTGACCACACCGTAGATGGAGCCTTTGTTGGAGTAATACTGCTCGCGGATGTCGAGCGGCGTCCAGCAATGCTCGAAAACCACGTGCTTCCGCAGGTCCTTCAAACCCATCCGTTCCAGCTTGTCCACCACCCGCTCCTTGAACGCCAGGTAATCGTCGCGGGTCAGCGGGCGCTCATCGTCGATGTGGGGGATGTGCGGCAGGATCTTGAGGCAATCGCACCCGGGCGGCGCGACGGTCGGATCGGTGCGCGACGCAGCGACGAGATAGATCGTCGGGTCCGGCGGCAACTGGCGTTTGCGGAAGACCGTGTGGAAATGCTCCTTCTGGTGCTCAGAGAACAAGAAATTGTGGTGAGCGAGTTGCGGATACTGGCAGTCGAGGCCGAGTTCGAGGACGAGGCCGGAGCAGGAGGGCTCGAATTTCTCCAGCGTGCGCAGGAACGCTTTGTCCTCGCGGAGCAGCTTCTCGTACGCGGGGATGACTTCCATGTTCGAGACGATGATGTCGGCGGGATGAAACGCGCCGTCCTTCGTAACAAGGCCGGTCACGCGCGCCCCAACCTTGCGGACTTCGGCGACTTCGCTGTTGAGGCGGACGATGATGCCGAGTTCATCCATCAAGCGTTGGAGGCCGAGGGCGATGTTGTAGAGGCCGCCATCCACGTACCAGAGGTCGTAGCGGAACTGGATCGTCGGCAGGGAGTTCATGAACGCCGGCGAGTGATAGGCCGACGAGCCGACGTACTTGATGAAGTAGTCGAAGATGTCCTGCATGTGGCGGGTCTTGAGAAACCGTTTCACGCCGCCGTGCATCGTGCGGAAGAGGTCGAACTTGGGGAATTTCCAGAGGCCGTAGAACTTGGCGAATTCGTCCGAATTGTCCAGGCCCTGCTCAAAATAGCCTTCGTTGACGAGGTCGTAGAGGTCGGCGGAATACTTCAGGAATCGCTGCACATTGACCGGGTCTTCGCCGACTTTGCGCGCCTCCCCGGCCATCTTGTCGGGCTCGGGATAAAGGTCCACGACCTTGCCGTCCTCGAAGAAGTTGCGCCAGTGAGGTCGCAGCGTGCGGATGGGGATGTAATCGCTCATCTTCTTTCCAGACCGCTGAAACAGCCGATCGAAAATGTGCGGCAGGGTGAGAATGGAGGGGCCGAGATCGAAGCTGTAGCCGCGTTCCTTCAGGACGTTCAGTTTCCCGCCGATCTTGGCGTTCTTCTCGTGAATGGTGACGGCGTAACCTTCCTGCGCCAGGGAGATGGCCGCCGACAAACCGCCGAGACCCGAGCCGATGATGATGACGTTCTTCTTCTTGTCCATGCGTGCCTCATTTCTTTTCCGTGACGCGCGCCAGTCCTTCCCGCGCGAGATGATCCGCCGGATGCTGGGCCAGCGCCTTGCGGAAATACTCGCCCGCCTCCGCGGTCTGGCCGAGTAATTCATGGGTCCGCCCGATGAAGGTGAGGCAGCTCGCGTATCCCCAGCGTGGCTCCAGCGGGCCGGCCGGACGCTGCTTTTCCGAGAGGAACAATTTCTCCGCCGCCAAAAAGGAAGCCAGCGCCTCGCGCCACGCCGCCGGCTTTTCCGCCAGGTGAAACTGGCAGGTGCCGAGGAGATACCGCACCCGCGGATTGTCAGAGCCGGCTTTGGTCGCCGCGCTGCGGTGTTTCTCGACGCGGGGACCGAAACGCACCGCCCGAAACAGGTTCCCGTCGATCTTCATTCCGTAAAGCGTGCCGAGGAGCGCGTGGCTCTCGGCGTGCTGGCCGTCCAATTTGACCGCGCTGCTGAGTGCCGAGAGGGCGGCGTCCATGGCCGCGTCGGCTGCCAGAGTGTTGGTGCGGGAGGCGGGCAGGCTGCGCAATTGCAGCATGCGATGGAACTGCGCTGCGCCCAGCCAGTAGAAATTCGTGCTGGAAGCTGGCGCGTTCGTGCTGGCCTGACGTAGCAGCTCCGCTGCCGCCGCGAAGCGGTTGCCATCCCAGGCTTGATACGCTGCGGTGAATTCCGCGACGCCCGCTGCGGTGAGTTTTTCGGCCGGATTCTCCGCGTGCGACATCAGGGCGGCAAACAGGATGGAAATGGAAATCCAATAGCTCATCTCTCGAACGAGTGATACGCTGGCGGCGCGCTTTCTCCAAGTTGATTATGAACTATGCCGCCGCCATCCAACGCCAGCGCGTCCTGTTTCAGACAGGGGCCACCCGTTCGCTGGAGTTCCGCCACGCGCAACTCCGCAAGCTGCACGACGCGCTGGTGGCGAACGAGTCAACGTTGCTTGACGCATTGCACGCCGACCTGCGCAAGCCCGCGCACGAGGCTTACACGTCGGAGATCGGCCTCGTGCTGGGAGAAATCCGCCACGCGCTCCGCCATCTGCCGGCGTGGATGAAGTCCCGCCGCTGCCGCGCGCCCTGGCTGGCGTGGCCGTCGCGTGGGATCATCCGGCCTGAACCGCGTGGGGTGGCTCTCATCGTCGGTCCGTGGAATTATCCGCTCCAGCTTCTGATGGCGCCACTCGTCGGGGCGATTGCCGCTGGCAACTGCGCCGTGCTAAAGCCGTCCGAGTTTGCGGTGCAGACCTCGGGTACGGTGGCCCGGTTGATCCGGGCAACGTTTCCAGAGGAATACATCGCTCTATTTGAGGGGGAACGCGAGGTCGCCGAAGCGCTGCTGCGCGAGAAATTCGACAGCATCTTCTTCACCGGCAGCACGAACGTCGGGCGCGCCGTGATGACGGCGGCCGCCCGGCATCTCACGCCGGTCACGCTCGAACTCGGAGGCAAATGTCCGTGCCTCGTTTGCGCAGATGCGCCGCTCGACCTCGCGGCGCGACGCATCGCCTGGGGCAAGTTCATGAACGCGGGCCAGACCTGTGTCGCCCCCGACTTTGTTCTGGTGGATCGCCATGTCCGTGAAGGTTTCCAACAATCGCTGAAGAAGGCCATTCGCGAGTTTTACGGTGAGGATCCGCAAAAGAGCCCCGACTACGGCAGGATCATCAACCGAAAACACCTTGATCGACTGACAGGCTACCTTGGCGCCGGACAGATTGCTCACGGCGGTCAGCACGACGCCGGCGATCTTTATCTCGCGCCGACGATTCTGACCGAGGTGCCGCACGACGCGCCGGTGATGCAGGAGGAGATCTTCGGGCCAATCCTGCCGGTCCTTGAATTCAATACGCTTGATGACGCCCTGGCGCTGCTGCGGGATCGGCCGACGCCGCTGGCGCTGTACCTTTTCACCCACGAACGCGCCACCCAGGAACGTGTGCTTGATACGACCCGCTCTGGCGGCGTCTGCCTGAACGACACCGTCACGCACATGGTGGGCCAGGAGATGCCCTTCGGAGGACTCGGCGAGAGCGGCCTGGGCGCCTACCACGGCAAGGCGAGCTTTGACGGATTCACGCATTACCGGTCGGTGTTGCGGCGCTCAATGGCGTTCGATCCGAAGCTGCGCTACCCGCCGCCGCGCATGGCGCTGGCGACCTTGAAGCGCGCGATGCGCTTTTTGTTGGGTGGCTGAGCTTGCTTGTGCGGCCTGGTCGCGATAAGCCAATGGGCATGTCAAAGAGAGTCTTGATCGTGGGCGCCGGGCCTGGCGGTCTGGCAACAGCCATGTTGCTGGCCAAGGCGGGGCTGGAAGTCACCGTGCTGGAGAAGCAGCCGCGCGTCGGCGGCCGGACCTCAGCCATTGAAGGCGACGGCTTCCGTTTCGACCTTGGGCCGACATTTTTCCTCTACCCTCAGATCCTTGAGGAGATCTTTACTGCCGTGGGGCGCGACCTGCACCGCGAGGTCCCGATGAAACGGCTCGACCCGCAGTATCGGCTCGTCTTCGGAGCGGGCGGCGAGTTGCTGTGCCGGTCGGATGTCGATCAGATGACCGCTGAGATCGCTAAAATCGCGCCCGACGACGCGCAACAATTCCGCCGGTTCATGGACTACAACCGGGTGAAGTTGGAGAAGTTCGCACCGTGTCTCCAGTCCCCATTCGCCGGCTGGACGAGCCTGCTGCAGACGCGTCTGCTCTCGGTCCTGCCGTATCTCAAACCGTGGAAATCGCTCCACGCCGAGCTGGCTGGCTACTTCCGGGATCCCCGGATGCAACTGGCCTTCACCTTTCAATCGAAATACCTGGGCATGTCGCCGTTCCAGTGCCCAAGCCTGTTCTCGATCCTGTCGTTTCTCGAATACGAACACGGCGTCTGGCATCCGATCAGCGGCTGCAATGCGCTGAGCAACGGCATGGCGCGGGTTGCGACCGAACTAGGCGCCACGATCCGGTTGAATGAGCCGGTCGAGGAGATTCTCTTTGAAGGTCGTCGCGCCGTTGGCGTGCGGACCGGCGCCGGCGAGTTGCGCGCTGACGCCGTGGTCGTCAACGCGGACTTCGGTCACGCGATGACCAAGCTGGTTCCGGGCCGCCTGCGCCGACGCTGGACCGACGCGACCATCGCGCGCAAGCGCTTCTCGTGCTCGACCTTCATGCTTTATCTCGGCATCGAGGGACGGTGCGACCAACTGCAGCACCACAACATTTACGTCGCGAAGAACTACCGGCAGAACCTCGATGAGATTGAGAACCGGCATGTGCTTAGCGAGGACCCGTCGTTCTACGTCGAGAATCCGTGTCGCACCGATGACACGATGGCGCCGCCCGCTCACAGCGCGCTCTATGTGCTGGTGCCCGTCAGTCATCAACATCCGAACATTGACTGGAGCAAGGAGCGCCATCGGTATCGGCAGGTGGCGTTGCGACAACTGGCCAAGCTCGGGCTGGAAGATGTCGAAAAACGGATCCGGTTCGAGCGGATTGTGACGCCGGTCGAGTGGGAGAACAAAGTGGACATTTATCGGGGGGCGACTTTCAACCTCGCCCACAACCTCGGCCAGATGCTCCACTTCCGCCCGCAGAACCGCTTCGAGGAGTTTGACCGGATGTACCTCGTCGGGGGCGGCACGCATCCTGGCAGCGGCCTGCCCGTCATCTTCGAATCCGCCCGCATCAGCTCGCGCCTGCTGCTGGAAGACCTGATCCCGGCGGGTTGAACCTCGCGCTCCCGGCGGACTTGACGATCAGCGGGTCTTGTCGAACCAGGCTCGCCAGAGCCAATCACAGCGGTCTCCCAGTTCCAGAAGAACTCCACGGCATGCGTGTTGCAGGAGCGCCGATTGCAGCCATCTGGCCCACCACAACCGCCGCGCGAAACCCGCGTCGCAGCGGCGGGCGATGGCGAGTCGCGCCTGATCCCTGGTGCGTTCGCCGCGACCATAGGCCGCCAGCGCTTCGGCAGCCCCGACGCCGATTCAAAGGCCATCGACATCTCGTTCCCCGTCACCGGTGGAATCATAGACAGCGCATCGCCCACGCAGCACTCCGGAACCCTTTCCGCCCGGGTTGGGAGCAGGCTGAGGATCGAGACGGCGCAGAACGACTCTTCCACGAACTCAAACCGCTGGAGCCGTTCGCGCAGGATGGAGCCGGCCGGGCCGCGGAGGAATTCCTGCCAGTGCGCCGCCAACTGAGGCACCGGCCCGCGCACCGCCAACAACCCGCACACGTTGAGATCACCGCCACCGAGCCGACATGCGCCGTGGCGCCGATCGTCGGGAGGCGGCGGCGAGCCATGCCGCGGTGGAACCAGCGTTGCCCATCCATGCGTTGATGTGCCGCAGGTCGCGGCGCAAGCCGATGGCGAGCGGATCGTTGCCCGGCAATTCGTCGAGCAGTTCGGGCTGAAGGCTACGCTCCATGTTTGTTTGCCCCACGAGAGTTGGCAGGCTGCGCGATGTTCATTCGATGTGTAACAGGGCGCCGTGGCAAGTGAATCCGGTGCCGAACGAACAGTGCGAATCCGGCAGTGGCACGGTCCCGCGAGGCACCGAGACCAACCGGGCCGGCTTGACTCATGTCCGACTGCGACTAGCGTGACTACTGTTTGATGGAAGTTCGATTCATTCTGGTCAGGCCCCGCTGGCGGAGGCCCTTCCGCGCTCGCGGGCGGTTGCTCCCGGCCTTCACGCTGATTGAGTTGCTGGTCGTGGTGGCGATTCTTGGAGTGCTGGCAGCGCTGCTGTTGGCGGCTTTGGCTGGGGCTAGGGGAAAAGCCCGCGGCGCTGCTTGCATCAGCAACCAGCGGCAGTTGGCTGTCGCCTTCCTGCTTTATTGCGACGACCACGAGGACATCTTTCCGACCGGGGCTGCTGCGAGCACGATCGGCGCGCACCCGGAGGATTGGATTTGGTGGCAGATGCAGGCGGCGACGTCGGGGCAACCTTCGATGCGGGACGCTCAGGGCAGCGCGTTGGCGCCCTTTTTGAGCGGCTACCGGTCGAGCTATTTCCGGTGTCCGGCGGATCGCGATGCGTTGGCTCGGGAGCTGGCCTGGCAGCAGAACATGAGTCAGGAGCTTTACACCTACAGCTACTCCTTGAACGCTCACTCGATGGGAGGCATGGCCAGCTATATTTCCCAGGACCGCTCGATGAAGTTCTTCAACAAGCGCGGTGCGGTCGTGAATCCCTCGCACAAGATCATGCTGGCCGAGGAGAAGGGAAGCGCGGAAGACGGCCCCGGTAGTGCGTTCATTGACGACGGACGCTGGCAGCCCCTAGGCTATCCACTCACCATGCGTCATTCCGGCCGGGCTAACGTTGCCTTCGCCGACGGGCATGTGGAAGCGGTGCGGCGCGAGTTTGCCGACCAGGATCATCCGGAGCATTTTGATCCGGCTTACTGAACGGCGGGCCAATTTCGTCTGCGCCGTTCACAAGTCGGTGTCGGGAAAAGCAAAACGCCCGCCCTCCGGTCTGGAAGACGGGCGAAGCGTTCTCCAACGGGATCAATCTTCGTCTTCGTTGTAATCGCAGATGCGCTTTGCTTCCACGATCACGCCGGCGCTGCTGCACGTCCAATACACCCGGCCATTGCGCGCCACGGTGATGTCCGTCGGCTCCGGGTCGCCGATGTTCACGGCCGAAAGCTCGCTCTCGTCGAGGTCATACACCGAGACCCGGTTCATCCCGCCCGCGCCTCCCGCCACGCCCGGCGTCGGCACTTCGGTGAAATAGAGTTTCTCGCCGCGAGCGTCCAAGGCGATGCCCGTCGGGGCGTGCAGGCCGTTGAGCACCAGACTGACAGTGCCGTCGGTCGCGCGTTTCAGGATCACGCCGGCGGACTTGCAGGTCCAGTACGCCTCGCCGCGGCGCGTGACGGCGATGTCGGTTGGCTCCGGTTCGCCCAAAGTCAGGACGTGGACTTGGGTGCCGTCGCTCACGTTGACGGTGTTCTGGCCGCCGCTGGTGCCCGGCACGCCAGGAGTGGGCAGCAAGGTGAAATAGACGCGGTCCCAACGGTCCACCGCGATGCCGCTGGGCTTGGTCAAGCCGGTCAGAAACGGAGCCACCGTTCCGCGCCGGTTGCGCTCCAGGATGACGCCGGCCGATTTGCAGGTCCAATACAGGTGGCCGTGTTTGTCGAGGGCCAGGTTGGTCGGCTCCGGCTCGCCCCTTGTCAGGTTGGTGATGCGACCGGAGCCCAGGTTGATCTTGTCCACCCGGTTCATGCCGCCGTTCGGGCCGGCAACGCCGGGCGTGGGCAGTTGCGTGATGTAGAGCGTCTTGCTGCCTTCCGCCACGATGCCGGTGGGGCGGTTCAGGCCGCGGGCGACGACGCGGGTTTGGTAAGACTCACCCGCCGGCGCGGACGCAGCGGCAAGCGCGAGCAGAGTGACCAGCAAAGCCGACGAGGTCGGATGCTGCCTCAGGAGTTTCGATGTCAATTGCATGTTGTGTTTCTTTGTTATGGTTTTTGCCGCCTTCGGCGTCGTGGCCGGAGCGGCGTTTTGTTGCACTGCGCGGATGAAAGATCTGAGCGTGAAGTTTATTCCCGGAATAATTTCCCCGGCAGCATCGGAGGGCGGGACCGCGCCGAAATTTGGGAAGAAAACCGCGCCATGCTACTCTCATGGGCGTGACCGATCAGGAATTCGAGCAAGTGGTGCAGGGGCACTACGCCGACGTGTTCCGCTTCGCCCTCAGTCTGACGAAGCGGGAGGCGGAAGCCTGCGACCTGACGCAGGAGTCCTTTTATCTGTTGGGGTCGAAAGGCCGGCAAGTGGAGGATGCCACCAAGCTCAAGTCCTGGTTGTTCACGACCTGCTACCGGGAATTCCTGCGCGACGAACGGCACCGGGTGCGTTTCCCGCACGTCGAACTCAGCCTCGTCGAGAACGCGCTGCCCGACGCCACGCCCGAGCGGGTCCACGCAATGGACGCCGACGTGTTGATGGCGACGCTGGAACAGGTGGATGAAATCTATCGGGTGCCAGTAATGCTCTTCTATCTCCAAGGCCAGGCTTACAAGGAAATCGCGGCGGTCCTCGACGTGCCGCTCGGCACCGTCATGTCCCGGCTGGCGCGGGGCAAGGAGCAATTGCGCGTGCTGCTGGCCAAGACACTTCAACCCAAGACGACCGCCGCCGCGACGACCGACCCGTCTTTTCGTGAAAGGCAGTATGAATAGCGAGGAAGCCAAAGTCCTGCTCCACACCTACCACTCGGGCACCGGCGACCCCGATGATCCGCAATGGGCGGAAGCCCTGGCGCAAACCCGCCGCGACCCGGAATTGCTCGCGTGGTTCAACCAACAGCGCGCCCTCGATGCCGCCGTCGGCGACAAACTCCAGCAGGTGCGCCCGCCGCTGGGACTGGCCGAGAAGATCATCATGGGACGCAAGGCGCGGATTGCGCCGCGACGGAACCGCTACCTGATGCCGCTGGCGCTGGCCGCCTCGATGGTGTTCCTGCTTTCACTCGCTGTGGTCGTGGTCGAACATTCCAAACCGCCGGTCACCGAGTTCGCTGCGTTGCAAACGGACATGGCGGGCTTCCTGGTGCAGTTTCCCAAGCTCGATCTGGCGAGTGAGCAGTGGCCGGACATTCTCCGCTGGCTGACCAACAAACCCGCTCTGGCCCGCGCCGACGTCCCGTCCGGCTTGCAGAAATTCCCTGGCCTCGGCTGTCGCGAAGTGAAGTGGCGCGGCAAGACGCTCATGCTCGTTTGCTTCGCGGCGCAGGGCGAGGTTGTGCATCTCTTCGTCGTGCCCAAGGCCGACCTGCCGGACGCGCCGCTCACCGCCACGCCCGCCTTCGCCTCCGTGAAAGGCTGGAGCACCGCGAGTTGGACCCAAGGCGAGATTGCCTACCTGGCTCTGACGAAGGGGAACGAGGCGTTTCTACAGAAACTCATCCCCGGCCCGCACCGCGGCTGAATGGAAAGATGCCTGCCGTGCGCACTTCGCAATGGCCCTGGCTTGCGCACGGCGGATGGGGAGCGGTTCTGCATTCGCCAACCGGCGGATGTCCGCTTATCCTCACGCGGTGAAGAAAATTCTCCTCTCGTTCTTGATCTTGGTGGCTGCCATCGCCCTCGTCCTGGTGGGGTGCAAGGCAACGCGCGCTGGTTACGAGTCCGCGCCTTACAAGGTCGTGCGTGCCGACGGCAAGTTCGAGGTGCGGGATTACCCTGCGCTGCGGGTCGTCGAGACGCCGATGTCCGGGGGCGGAAGCGGCTCCGACGGGAGTTTCAACCGCCTGTTCCGGTTCATCACGGGCGGGAACGAGGCGAAGCAAAAGATTGCGATGACGACTCCAGTGTTCATGTCCGGTGACGACTCAAACGCGACGATGGCGTTTGTGCTGCCCGCGAATTTGAAGACCGGCCAAGCCCCCAGGCCGACGGATGGTGCGGTGGAGGTTCGGGAAATGGAAGCAGGGCGCTTCGCGGTGCTGCGCTTCAGCGGTGGTCGCAACGCTACGAAGCAAGTGGAGACGCTGGGCCGGTTGACGAAATGGATGGCGGCAGAAGGACTGGGCGTGTTGTCCCCGCCGGTGTACGGATATTTTGACCCGCCGTGGACGCCGGCGTTTCTGCGTCGGAACGAGGTCATGCTGCGCACCGTGGCGGGCCGATGAGTGACCGCTTGAAGGACGTGAAGCGAAACCCGCAGCCCGCCCAGTCCGCGTCCCAAGGGATGAGCGCGGGTCCACCTGCCGGCGGTTTGCGGCTGGGCCTCTGCTGTCAGTTCAGCGCGCAGCCCATCCGGTTCCGCACGACCACGGCGACGGCGATGACGCGGTTGCCACGGCGGGAGCAACTCGGACGGCTCGCGGCCTTGGCCGCGGCCAATGCGGAGTCGCTGCTCGTCGCGCTCCGGTTCTGCGCCGCGCACGGCATCGGATCGTTTCGGATTTGCAGTCCCATCCTGCCGATCAAGACGCACCCGACCGTGGGCTATCGCGTCGAGGAACTGCCCGGCGCGGACGACCTTGTAGCGCAGTTCCGTCGCTGCGGTGAATTCGCCCGCGCGCAAGGCATTCGCACCGGTTTCCATCCCGACCAGTTCGTGGTGCTCAACTCGCCGGACGCCGGCATCGTGGCCCGCTCCGTCGCGGACATCGAGTCGCAGGCCGAGATCGCGGAATGGACGAACGCCGACACGGTCAACATCCACGGCGGCGGCGGTTACGGCGACAAGCCCGCGGCACTGGAACGCTTCCGGAGGAATCTGGACCAACTGTCACCCCGCGCACGCTCGCGCCTGACGGTCGAGAACGAAGACCAGACTTTCACTCCCGCCGACCTGTTGCCGCTTTGCCACAGCGAAGGCGTGCCGCTGGTCTATGACGTGCATCATCATCGTTGCTGCCCTGACGGCTTGACCGTGGAGCAGGCGACCGAAGCCGCGAGGACGACGTGGAAAAACCGCGAACCGCTGTTCCACATCTCAAGTCCGCTGGAGGGCTGGCAGGGGCCGAAGCCGGAGCGGCACCATGATTACATTGACCCGAATGATTTTCCTCGAGCCTGGCTGGGCCGGCCGCTGACCGTTGAAGTGGAAGCGAAAGCCAAGGAGTTGGCCGTGGGCCGGCTGCAAAGCTGGCTGGATGGCGGGGCTTGATTCGAGTTTCAAGTTCGCGGCGCGCTGGCCGCTCGGCGAGACTATGGAAGCCGGCGAGGTGGAATCTTGCTTCAATCTTAATCTGCAACGACATACTCTTCAGGCATGCATGCTTTGACGATCTCCTTGCAGGCCTTCGTGGCCGCGTCGGTTTTCTTTGTCTGGGTGGTTCGCTATCCGAACATCGTCCAGGAATTCAAACAATATGGTTTGCCCGACTGGTTGCGGGATTTGGTGGGTATTTTGAAGATGACTTTCTCGCTGATGTTGGTGATTGGAATTGAGCGCAGACCCTTTGCGGTGGCGGGCGGCGTCGGAATCGCCGTCCTGATGGGAGCCGCCTTTGTCACTCATCTGCGGGTGAAGAACCCGGTGGTCAAGATGCTGCCGTCGCTAACCCTGCTGGTCTTCTCGGCGGTCATCGCCTGGATCAACTATCGGTTGCTGGCGGGATGAACCGTCTCGGCCGCCTTGGCAGCAAAAAGCTCCTGCAGCCGCTGCTGCCGATATTGGAAGATCCGTTCCACATCGCGCCGTACAAACAGCCAGTTGATGAGCGCCCCGCCGCGCGGGCGGTAGCGCACCTGGTCTAGGCAGAGGGTGCCCCCGTCGCGCTCCTCGAAAGTGTGCGTGTGATGCCACTGGGTGTAGGGGCCGCGAAGCTGGACATCAACGAAGCGGTGCGGCGGATTCCATTCGGTGATTTCGGTCCGCCAGCGGATGGGGAGGCCATGAACAGTGATGCGGTAGTCAATGAGTGTGCCCGGACGCAGTTCGATGGGCGCGGGCGTGAGCACCTCAAATTTCAACCAAGGCGGCGTAAGGGTTTCCAGATTCCGTGCGTCGGCAAAGAAGGCAAACACCTCGTCGCGCGGGGTAGAAAGCCATAGTTCTGTTTGTAGCGTGTATTCGTTCATGGGCGGAATGGTTCAGGGCCGGGTCATAAAGCCGCAGGCGCGCATCACGCGCCAGCCGCGCAGGGCTTCGAACAAAACAAACGCGCCGGCAACCGCCAATACCGTCCCAAGCCATGCCGACACGATGAAGCCGAAGCCGGCTGCGACCAGCAATGCCAGTGCCCCGAAGCCGCGCACGAGCCGGCCGGTGTTGCTGATGTTTCGAGCAAAGAGCGGTTTCATCGTTTGGCCTCCCTCGCGGGCTTGCGCAGTGCGTCGAGGGTCAAGCCCAGTTGCGTGAGGTTTTCCATGGCGCACGGTAACGCTGTTCCCAAATGCGAATGAAAAACGTGCTCAAACCGGTGAGGCGGGCCACCAACTGGATGGGATGATGGGCTTTATTCATATACTAAACAAACATTCTACACAAAGAAACTGAGGTGCAAGCAAAGAATCGGCAACTCGCCAATAATGTCATAATCAATGCGGGTTACGGATGTATTGCGCGCCTATGTCCAGCCTTGGACAATGTTAAACAAATATTTGACATCAGACATTTTTGAGACAAAATATCCACACGTTCGAGTTCCGCTCAGCGGTTTGTCGAACCTGAGAAAAATAAAAAGCGGTAGCGCATCGCGGGTTGTGTCAGTGCAGCGACGGCTGAAAATCCGATTCGCCCGGACGACCTGGTTCGCGGTGAGCCTCCGAGTGACAAACGAAAAACAAAACCAGAAAGCAAAAAGATAAAATGAAAACGACTCGCATCCTCACCCTCACGGCCCTGATTGCCTCGACCATCGCACTTCCCCTTGCTCGCGCCGAAAAGCCCGCTCCTGCTGGTGACATCGTCGCCGTGGCGGTTGGCGCCGGTTCATTCAACACCCTGGTCGCCGCAGTGACGGCGGCTGGGTTGGTGGAAACCCTCCAAGGCGCCGGCCCATTCACCGTGTTCGCGCCGACGGACGCGGCCTTCGCCAAGCTGCCCAAGGGCACGGTGGAAGATCTGCTCAAGCCCGAGAACAAGGAAAAGCTGATTGCCATCCTCACTTACCATGTGGTGCCCGGGAAAGTCATGGCCGCGGATGTCAAAACCATGAAGGCCAAGACGGTTAACGGTCAGGAACTCACCATCGTGCTCGACGGCGGCGCTGTGACGGTGGACAAGGCCAAGGTAGTCAAGACGGACGTCGCCGCCAAGAACGGCGTCATCCATGTCATCGACACTGTAATCCTCCCCAACTGAATGTTTCGTTCCTTCGAGGCGGGGGGCATCAAGCCCCCCGCTTCGTTGATTGCTGACAAAACCTTGGGATGGGCTACCAGAAGACGCTTGGTTCCAGCCCTTACGCAGGGCGCGTCTGTCCCCAGCGCGATGTCGGGTTGCCGGGAGTGGATCGCGGCGGGCTGGGATAGACGCGCCCTGCGTTTTCACCGCTTTCACCGCTTTCACCGCTTTCACCGCTTTCACCGCTTTCACCGCTTTCACCGCTTTCACCGCTTTGGCGATTTGTCGCCAAAGCAGGGCCGCGTTCAACAGCCCGGGACAACCACCGGACGCCCTCGCGCGTGCAACGGCGACAAGTCGCCTGCGCGAAAGCGGCGAGAACTCGCCGCACTCCAAAGCCGGTCGTGTCGGGGAGTTGCTCGACAAACGGCGCCTCAACGAGACGGAAGCGTGGGCGTATCTCGCGCTCGCTGGCAAGGATCCCATCGTGCGCGAATCAAACGCGCTGGGGGCCTACCGCTGGACGACTCCCGGAAAACTTGCCTCAGACATCGAGGCGTCGTCGCTGTTTGAAACCGCCTATCGGCCACCCCAGAAGCCTCTGTCATCCGCAACTTCGCACCCACCCGAAATCAACCTATACGGAGCAATTGGAATCGGGCGAAGAAGTCTTAAACCACGGATGCACACGGATGCACACGGATGCACACGGATAAACCCGGATTTCCTGCGGCATTTCTTCCTCACCCTCCGGGTGATCCACTGGTTTTCCAAGTGCCTGGCATCCGTGTCCATCGGTGTTCATCCGTGGTTGAACTGCGGTTTTTAGGATCAACCGTCCACCGGGCTGGCTAGTACCACGTAACACAATATAATTCGCATATTGACCCTGCTTGTTTTTCGAGGAATGATCGGGGCATGGCACCTCGATACAGAGTCACACTCACTCAAGAAGAACGTGATCAACTGGAAGGATTGACGCGCAGCGGAAA
>JBBRWD010000023.1:0-80494 GCA_038249465.1 Limisphaerales bacterium
GCAAGGCCACGGGTAACGACCCCGTTTACGAGATTGATTATTTGCGATTGACCGTGCGGCCCGCCTCCGGTTCCCCAACTTGATTCAGCGCTTTGGCCGCGTGGAAATTTCTACGAAAACCACGTCGGTCTTTTTGTGTTAATGCGACGGCGGCGCACCAAAAACAGACCCGTTCAAAACCCCAATAAACTCGGGCCTTCGCCGTCAGCCATGTTTCTTACGAGGCGAGGCGAGGTCGGTTGGCAGCTTGGCCGGCGCGAAGGTCTCCACGTTCATCCTCAGCAGGCTGAACGCGTCGGCACGCCGAGATCCACCGTGCCATTCGAACGCTCCTGGTCAGCGGGCAGGGCTATTTGCGGACGGTTTGCGAGCAGGTGCATTTGAATCCGGGGCGGGCGAAACTGTTTCCCGAAAAAGCGCGGCTGCGGAGCTACCGATGGAGCAGTTTCCCGACCCGTCGGGACTGGCCAATTGGTATCTCGAACCGCTCGACCAGCAGAGGGCCTGATCAAGTTGCGGTCTGGCCGGCCTTCGATCCACCTGGATTCACCGCAGACCGCGCGGAAGCCCTCCTGCGGACAGAAATTCCCGGTCGGCAGGGTGCGTTTGCGGATAGCTTCGAGCGGACTCAGCCAGGGCTGCGCCGGTTTGTCGAACTGGGTTCGCCGGCTTCCTTCGCCCGGAGGCAAGTCCTGGCTCGACCAACCCCGGGCATTTGAATGCAACGCCGGGAGGCTTCGTCCGAGCGCAACTTATGATGCGAAGACTGTCACCGCTCCTCCTGGCCTGTTGTTTGACGCGCGCCGGCTGGGCTGCTCCGGCTGCAAAGCCGGTGGTTTCCCAGGTGCATGTCCTTTCGATCCATGTGCCGGACCATGCGGCCTTCGATGCCGTGTTTGTGCTGCTGCGAGACGTGATTCAGGTGCCGCTGGTTTATGGAGAGCCAAGCAAGCCAGAAGACAAAACCGAGCGCCTTTACGCCGGGTTTTCCGTGGGCAACGCCTACCTCGAGCCCTGCGGCCCATACAAGAGCGATGCGCCGTTCAGCCCGGAACGGCCCGCGCGCTTTCACGGGTTGACGTGCGCTCCGGCCACCTCGCTGGCCGACAGCGCCCAAGAGATGACGCGACGGGGCATTTCCCACACGGGGGTGTCCGGAACCCGGGTGCGCTTTGCCCATGTCACTGAGGCTGCGCTCTCTGGAAAACTGTTGTCGTTCGGATTCTGGGAGCGGGACGATCAAAAGGATCGCGTGAACCTCCACTTCGTGAGTTCGATGTTGCGGGAGGCGAAAGGTGGCGCTCTGGGCGTGACCCGCCTCGACGAGGTGAGGGTGGGGTATTCCAGCCAGACGAGCTTGGAGCAATGGGGACGTCTGCTCGCCCCCGCACGACGTGAGGGCGATGTGTGGTTTGTCGGCAACGGCCCCGCGCTCCGCCTGGTGGCGTCCCAGGAGAACCGGATCGAGTCCATCGTCTTGCAGGTGGAATCCCTGGTGAAGGCCAAGGCGGTTCTGGTGCAGAGAAACTTGCTCGGCAAGCTCACTCCCGATGGCATCGAGTTGGATCCGGCCAAGACCTTCGGGCTGCGAATCGCTTTGAAAGAACAATAGCCATCGACCCCACGCCTCCCTTCCGTGCGGCGTGTCTGCCCATGCCTGCCCACCCCTTGTTCCACTCCACCGCCTTGGACTGACCGCCAGCGCGTGTTTGAGCTGATGGGTCTTGCCAATGAGTCTGACGACGAGGAATCGGTCGGGCGGCTCCTCGTCTATCCATCGTTTCCTGCACGCGTCCGCCCTTGGTGACGACATCCTCGACCACGAGCAGTTTTTCGCCCGAGGCAGTCTTGATCCCGAACTCCGAAGCTGGGGAGCGCACCCGCCCTGGGGTGTGGCTGGACGCGCCGCGCGGCCAGCACGCTGCGCCTCCTGCTGTACCGAGGCGTCCTGAACTATTCCACGCGCACCGGTTTTTCCGCGAGGGCGCGGAAAACTGCACCCGGGGCGGGTGCGCCCCCATCCAGCTTCGGAGTTCGGGTGCAATGCTCCCTTGCGTCCGGTCCCGGCAGCAGAGTATTCAAATCGCACGTTGTGACTCCACGAACCGCCAACACTTTGACGCGAGATTGCTCATGAGCAGGATTTTCGGAATCGGCTGGGCGAAGACGGGGACGACCACCCTCGGCCGATGTTTTGAGATCCTCGGCTTTGACCATCAAAGTCAGCAACTGGACTTGGTCGGGGATCTCCGGCGCGGCGATCTGTCCCGCATCCTGGCGTTGGCGGGGAGGAAGCAAACCTTTGAAGACTGGCCGTGGCTTCTGTTGTATCGGGAATTGGACCAGGCTTTTCCGGGCAGCCGATTTGTCCTGACCCGGAGGGATTCCAGCAAGTGGCTGCGCAGCTATCAGAACATGCTCCGAGGCCAGGGCGAAGCGACCGGGGAGATGAATGAAGTCCGCCGCATCCTTTACGATCTGCCGTTCCCGCACGTCTCCGGGCAGCAACTCATCGCGACGTATCAAAGGCACAACGACGAAGTGCTGGCTTATTTCCACAACCGCCCGGAGTGCTTGCTGGCCGTGGATTGGGAGCAGGGGCACGGATGGAAGGATCTGTGCGGTTTTCTGGGGCGACCGATTCCCACCGCACCCTTTCCCCATGCGAATCGGGGAAATTACGGCAGCGCACTGGCACCAGAGAAGCAGCCAGAGCAAGGTTCTCCGGGTCGCTCGGGAATCAGGTCGCTCCTGCAGGGGGCTTTACAAAAGACCGGATTCCGCTCGCCGAAAGAAGGGCGGTGAACCGCGCAGCGTCAAAACCAAATTCCTATCAGTCACTCCGCACCCGTTTTCTGCTCTGAGCTCACTGACCTGGAGGCAGGACGGAGCGGAACCCTAAGCCGTAGTACCCGTAGTCCGGCCAGCGGTTGCCCCGGCCCGCAACCCGGCAGCCGCGGGCGCTGTAGTTCCAGTTGCCGCCGCGAAACACACGGTTCGAGCCCGATGCGGGACCACGTGGGTCGTTTTGCGAGCCGCTCGAATACGATCCATCCCAGTCCCAGCACCACTCCCATAAATTTCCTGACATGTCATACAAGCCATACCCGTTCGCCGAAAAGGACCCCACGGGACTCGTGTAGGGATATACCCCATCGTTGTATTTTGGATGGAATCCTCGTGTGGGACTGATGTCGTAACTGTATCCGCTATAGCTGGCATAGTTGGCCTGGCTGTGGCTGATCGTGTCCCCCCATGGAAACCGTTTTCCGCTCAACCCACCCCGTGCCGCCTTCTCCCATTCCGCCTCCGTCGGCAGCCGAAACCCGGTGTTCCACTTCACCCAATCGTTTTGCACGGCCAACTGCCCGGTCCGATACACCGTCGTTTGCGCCGCGCTGGTGTAATAGGCACACACCCGTCCCTCCTTCTCGCTGCGCGCATTGCACTACTTCACCACGTCATACCAATTGATGGTGTGGACCGGGTGATTCGCCGCCTTGCCCAATCCGGGATGGTCGAAGCTGTAGTTGTGCTGGATCGCCCAATTATAGACCTCGTCCCACAACGCCTTCGTTACCAATGTCTTGTCCATGTAAAAGGCGGAGACATAGACGTTGTGCTGGGGCAGCGCTGCGCCGTCGCCATCGAGACTGTCCCCCATCGTGAACGCCCCGGCGGGAATCAGCGCCATGCCGGATGGGATGTTTGTAATTGTTTCACCCACCACCACCGTTTGATAAAACCGTTTCACCCATCCCGTTGCACTGGCATCGACGAAAAACTGCGGGTTGTTGGTCAGTATTATGTTGGTCAGAACATTCCAAGCATTGGTCTGGCCCATATCTGTCAAGTATTGAAGCTGGTTTGTTGTGCCCACTTCCCCCGTCAGTTTTAACACAGGGAAGCTCTGCATTTCCAATTTTGTCGCTGGTGAAGCCGCACGCGCCAGCGCTCCAATTGTGAGAAGCAGGAGCAGGAGGCCGCTGCGCAGAGTGGTCGAATAGGATTTGCTCCATCCATTTGTGCGTGCTGTTCCTTTCAGCACTTCCAAGGTGATCATGCGTGGATACTTAGCGGGTTTGCACCCAAACACAACTCAGTTGTTTCGCCCGAAGATCAGCCAGTATCCGATGACGAAGATCGGTAAATCGACGAGGGCGTGGCTGACGTAGCACGGCCAGACAGACCGGTAGCGCAGGTAAAGCCAGCTCCAGGTGGCGCCGCCGACCAGCACTCCCAAGGAACCCAGCACCGTCACCGCCGGTCCAAACTGCGCCGCCAGCGCGATGACATGATGCGCGGTGAACCCAAGCGCCGCGCCGAGCACGGCCCACCGGCCACCCACCAGCGCTTCAAACTGCCGGAAGGTAAACCAGCGCCACACGTATTCCTCCATCAATGAATTCAGGGTGATCCAGTAGATCGCTCCAGCGACATACAACGTGAGGTCATTCAAGCCGGTCCTCCGCGCGCGCTCGGCCACCATGGCGGCGTCGATCAGCCCGGCTTTGCTCGCCACGAAGTACGCCCCGAAAACCAACGCGGCAATTGCCGTCCCGAGCGCCGCACCCACGAGGAACCCACCCTGGCGCGGAGGCGAGCAACTCAAGCGTCCCCGCTCGACCCATTTCAGCCACAGAAACGGCAGTACCGTGATCCAGATCTTTCCCGCGACGAAGACCGCCCTGGCCACCGGCGACTCCGGCCACCACATCAACGACGCCGCCGTGCCGAGGCTGGGCACGGGCAGCAACAGCGCCAGCGCGAGCAGCGCACGGCCCCGCCGTGCAACGGGCTCGGAAGGAGATGCGGTGGGCTTCATGGCAAGTGGAGCGATGGGGATTCCATGCATTGACCCTACCGACTTCAGAGCATGGGAATCAATCCCGGCGAAAGACCGCCGTCTTGTGGCACGCGGTATCGGCGCGGGTGCCCCGCTGTCATCGGAGAACGCGCCCTCCTACCCAGGCAGTGGGATGGACGACACCCGGGCTGGGTGGGGCGCGTCTGTCCCAGCGCGCCGCGAACCACTCCCGGGCAACCCGACGTCGCGCTGGGGACAGACGCCCTGCCCGTGAGGTGGGGACCAGGCGCGTTCTCGAAGCCCCCGATTCATTTCCAGCATCTGGCACCGAGTGGAATCGCTGGGATTTCGTCAGATAGTTGGGCGTTTGTACAAAAAGGAAGGGGGCCTCCAGGCCCCCTTGCGGCTCCGCGGGATACTTCAGCAGGGCTGAAGGGGAGCCAAGGCACGTGATAAATCGCCGCAGTCGCACCGCCTGTCAAGGTTCTGTTTCGGCAAAATCTGCAAAACTTCAACCGTCGGCGGGCGTGTCAAACCATCCCTTTGGACCGCCGCAGCCCCCATTCGGCGGCGAAACAGCAGAGCGCGAAAAGAAACACGCCCGTCTGATGCCATATCGGCGTCGTCATCGATTCGGTCACGGGCAGCTTCTTGTTCGGCAGCGTGCGGGCGAACTCTTCGAGTTTCTCCATGGCCAGCACATCGCCGCCGGTGCGCCGCGCAAGGGATTCGAGGAGCGTGCGGTTGGGTTGCAGCGAGCGGAATTCATCCGCCGCCGGATCGGAACTCCAGCCCGCCTGCGCTCGTCCGACCTCGACACTCGTCGCGTCGGTCACGGTGGCCTCGGCAAAGTAACCTCCGGTATGGCGCGGGATGAATGTGGTGGTGTAAACGCCCGCCTCGGTGAGCGATGGCTCAGCCGTGAGCCTCACGGGCGCGGCGTTGCTGGTCGCTTCCGCCCCCGTTGGCTGGCCGGCGAACCGGACCTCGATGCTGACCGTGGCGTTGTCGAGAGGTTGAAACTTCTTGTCGCGCGCCCGCACCTTGAGCACCACGGCGTGGTTGGCGTCACCGCGCTTTGCTTCGGTGGCCAGAGCCACGCGCCCCGGCACATCAGCGATCGTCCAGCGCACGAGCTGGCGCCACGCCTTGTCCAGGTCGCGGTGCAAGGTTTCCTCGCGCAAACCCCAGCGCCAGAGATCGCCGATCATCACCGCGCCCACGCGTCCGTTGCCGTAACGCTGCACCGCGATGGCGGGACGCTGCCGGCCTTCGGCATCCTTCGCCGCGGCCACCGCGCTCGCGCCGGGCTTTAGCCCGCGCACGTCATTAAACACCTCAAATGCCGGCATGGTGTCGAGCCGCGCTGCTTCATCCGACTCCGTGGTGCGCAGGCGCGCCCAGGGATGCAGCCAGCCTTCGCGGGTGAGGGCAAACTTGATCGCGCCGGGGTCGGTTTCCTGATGCACGCCGTCCAGATAGACGGGCAACAATTCGCCGATGGGCGTGCGTTGAAATCTTCCCTGGGCGAACGATTCCATGCCGCCGAGCATCAGCAGGCCACCGCCCCGTTCGCTGACGAATTTCTGAATCAGTGTCATCTGGTCAGGCGTGAAGAACTCTGCTTCGACGTCGTCGAGGATCAGCGCCGTGAACGCATACAGCTCCTCGGGGTCTTTCGGAAAACCGCCGCTCAACTCGAAGGCATCGCGCGTGTTCAACCGCACCAGCACCGGTTTGTCGTAGCGCTCGGTTTCGTCCTTGGGCTTGTCGAAGCCGCGATAGAACGGATTGGCGGCGTCACCGGCGCGTCCGCGGAATTCAAACTTCGGCTCGCGGTTGGCGATCCGGATCAGACTGACCATCTCCAGTTGATCGTCCTCGGCCAGGGCGCGGTTGAGGAACTTGAATTCCCAGTTCGGCCGGCCTGAAACGTAGAGCAACCGGTGCGGGCCGCGCCCCCGATCCACCGGCACCACGCGGGTGTTGTTCGCCAGGGTGGCTTCCTCGGTGGCCGGCGCGTTGTCGAGTTTGTCGGCTTCACCCCGGGAGGCCACGCGGACCCGGTAATAGGTGACGCCCGGCTTGCTGGGCCGGACTTGGAAACGCGCGGCCAGTGGCGTGCCGTCCGTGGGGACGGTGAGTGCCTGTTCGGCGATTAATTTCGGAGCCGCTGTGTTCGTGGTGCTGGCCGCTCGCGTGGCCGGTGGCGGGCTGGCGGTGGCTCGATTGGTGAGCGTGACGAGCTTGTTGCTGTGACCGACCGGGGCGGACGCGTTGGCGATCTCGATGAGCTGGGCGACGATCTTGCGGCCGGCGTAACCCGGCGCCGCGATGTCTGCCTGGATGGTCACGGGCGCGTCCTCAAAGGCGGACTCGCTGACGGCGATCTTCTCCACCGCCAGATCACGCAATGTGCCGCCCGGGCCGAGCGTGACCGGATAAATGGGCGGCAGCCCCGCAAGATCCGGCAGAGCTTCATCGAGGTCGGTGGCGTTGCCATCGGTAAAGAGGAGAATGCCGGCGATGGGCTGGCCGCGGAAACGTTCGGCCACCGTCTTGAGCGAACTGAGCAACGACGAAGCGCGGCCCTCGAAGGTGAGTTCCGAGAAATCGCGCGCCGGCTGAAGTTGGGCGTCGAACGAATAGCGGCGCACCTGGAAATTGTCGAGCAACGCGGCCTGCCACGGAGACGTTTCGGCGGTGAGAGATTCCCGGAACTTCGCTCCCGGGCTGGCGGCAGCGGCGCTGTCCTTCACCTGCATGCTCTGGCTGTTGTCGGCGAGGAGCACGAGGTAATTCGCGCCGGGCTTGGCGCGTTCCTTGGACCAGAGCGGTTCCAGCAGGCAGGCGGCGAGCGCGAGCAGTCCGAGGAATTTCAACGTCACGCAAGTCAGACGAACCCAGCGCGGCGCCTGCGGCGAGGCGCGGTAGGTCCACCACAACAACACCGCGGCGGCGACGACACCTACGCTGGCCGGCAGCAGCCAATTCTTGCTCGAAAAGTAGATGGACGCGAGGTTCATCGCGCGCGAACAGTGGCACGACCGGGCGCGGTGCGCGAATGGAAACTGCCGCCGAAACTGCCTAGCCGCTCGTCGCCTTTCCGGCTCGGACCAGCACCGCCAAGCTGCATGGCGCAACCGCCTTGCGGTGATGCGCCCGGGGTGGAGCGCGACGTTGACGTCGCTTCACCGTGCGCAAGCCCGCCGGCCAATGATGGCACTTTGTCCCGCCGCATATTTAAGCGGCCGGAAGGCCGCGCGCCGGGGGCAGGGTCGAGATGCGCCCCCTCCAGCCCGGTTGCGCTCGGACGGGGTTAAGGATTGCAAATTTTCACCGCCGGGCCCGCCCGCCTTCATCCCCGCTTGCCGGGATGCCCGGAAGCCCGGTAGCTTCGCCTGAAATGACACCCCCGCCTGCCACGGGTGCTGAACCCGAGCCTGCCGCCAAACCGCGTTTGGGGCGGACGTTTTGGACGCTCAACTCCATCGAGATGTTTGAGCGCCTGGCGTTCTACAATCTCCGCGTCATGGCGCCCATCTATATCATGCAGGCGGACAATCCGGGCGGATTGCATCTGGCCTCGCAGGACAAGGGCATCATCTATGCGTGGTGGGCGGTCTTTCAGTCACTGCTGCCGATCGTCACCGGCGGACTCGCGGACCGCTTCGGCTACAAACGCACGCTGACCTTCGCCATCAGCCTGATGATGGTGGGCTACCTGTTGATTGCGTTCCTGCGCGACCTGCCGTTGCTGGATCAACTCGCGGCGGGCATTGGCGGGGCGGCGGGCGCGGTGCCGTTCGTCGGAGCCACGCTGAAAGGCTGGTTGGCGCACTCTGGGAACTATTGGGGTTTCTTTCTTGGCATACTGACGCTGGCCACCGGCACCGCATTCTTCAAGCCTGGCATCCAGGCGTCCCTATCCTTTCAGATGACAAAGGAAACGTCGTCGGTCGGCTGGGGCATCTTTTACTGGGTGGTGAATGTGGGCGCGTTCATCGGACATTTCCTCCCGTCGGCGCTGCTCGTGTTGAGCATGTACCTGCCGGGACCGTTTCACGCGGAGGCCAATTCGCCCGCCGCGTGGCGCAACCTTTTCCTCGCCTCGGCGATGTTCACGTCGTTCAACCTGCTGCTCCTGCTCGCCTATCGGGATGTGCCGTCGGGCGCATCCAAGACCACCTCGCCGCTGCGGGTGCTGTGGCTGACGCTGGTGAACATCTGCGAGCCGCGCCTGCTGACGTGGATGGCCATCATGTCGTGCTTCTGGCTGATGATGTATCAGCTCTGGGATCTGCAGCCGAATTTCATCGCGGACTGGGTGGACAGCGGTCCCATGGCGCGCGCGCTCGAATGGCTGCCGGCCGGCGTGCGCAAGGTGCTCGTCGAGCAGACGCCGCGCGGCCCGATGATTCCGCAGCAGGTGTTGCTCAGCTTCAACTCGTTCTTCATCATTCTGGGCGTGGTCGGCGTGGCCTGGCTGACGCGCCGGATGCGCACCCTGACGGCGATGCTGTTTGGCATGATGCTGGCCACGGCGGGCGTGCTGGTGGCGGGTTGGACGCAGAGCGGGTGGATCCTGGTGGCGGGCATCCTGTTCTTCTCGTTCGGCGAGATGATGACCGGCCCCAAGAAGAGCGAGTATCTCGCCCTCATCGCGCCGCCCGGCAAGAAGGGGCTTTACCTTGGCTACGTGAACATTCCCGTGGGCGTGGGGGTGTTCTTCGGCTCCTGGATCGCGGGAATCGTCTATGGCCGCTTCGGCGAGAAGGCGGTTCTGGCGCTGCGCTATCTGGCGGAGAAGACGCCTTTTGGCGCGGGCAAAAACTGGGATGGCAACGTGGCCACACTGGAAGCCGCGCTCGGCGTGAAGCGCATGGCGGCCATGGCCAAACTCGAGGAGGTGACCGGCCTGGATCCCTTCGCCGCCACCCAGTTGCTCTGGGACACCTATTCGCCGCATCACGTCTGGATTCCTTTCGCCTGCATCGGTGTGTTGGCGGCCATTGGCTTGTGGATCTTCGGCCGGATGGCAAAACGGTGGAGTGACATGAACGCATGACGTGCGCGGCGCATCCCTGCACAGCCCCGGATGCAACCGGGTTGGAGCGCGACGTTGACGTCGCTTCAATGTGCGCCAGCCCGCCGGGCAATGATTGCACCTTGTCCCACCGCGTATCGAAGCGGCCTGAAGGCCGCGCTCCGGGGGCAGTGCGCGGATGCGCCCCGTAACGCGCGCGACGCAGATGCCGGCGCGGCCGGGAAACATCGTGACCCCCGGCCGCCGGCGTGCCGGCGCGACGCAGATGCGCCATTGACGGTGCTTGTCCAAAAACCCCATGCTGCGCCAGATTCAATCGCAACAACGAAAGCAGGAGACCACGTAACTTGGGCGCACAATGGAAACAAAGCGGGCGCGAAATCAACGCGCAGAAGAAGGGCCAGATGGTCGTCAAGCTGGCCCGCGAAATCATGGTCGCCGCCAGGCTCGGCGGGCCGGACCCTGATCTGAACGCGCGCCTGGCCGCGGCGGTTGAGAAGGCCAAGAAGGCTTGCGTCTATAAGGACACCATCGAGCGCGCCATCCGCAAGGGCGCCGGGCTCACCGACGAAAAGGTTATCTTTGAACTGGTCACCTACGAGGGTTTCGCGCCGCACAAGGTGCCGGTGGTAGTCGAGTGCCTCACGGACAATCGCAATCGCACCGCACCGGAGATTCGCAATCTTTTCAAGACTGGTTCGCTCGGCCAGCCCGGCAGCGTGGCCTTCTTCTTCAACCATCTTGGCGTGGTCGAAGCCACCCATCCCGATGCGAACCGCGACTCCGAAGGCGACGCCATCGAAGCGGGCGCGCAGGAAGTCGAAGCGCTGGAAGCGGACGAAACGCCGGCGGGAATGAAGGGCGCGCGCTTCCTCACCGCGCCGCGCGACCTCGATGTCGTCTCGAAGGCGCTCAAGGCGGCGGGATGGAATGTCACTGCCGCGGAGATGCGCTACCTTCCCAAGGAATTCCGTGAAGTGACCGACGCCGCGCGCAAGGAAGTGGAGAATTTCCTCAACACCCTCGACGACCACGATGACGTGCATCACGTCTATGTGGCGATGAAGTAGCACAGACATCTTGTCTGTGACGGCAGGATGGGCTTCCAGCCTGTCCATGTCGGCGGAGAGGAAATGTGCCGCTTCTCTGGAGCCGTTCGTCGATGACTGTGCCGCTGTTAATGGCCGGTTACGGTGGGGGGACTTCTCGATCAAGGCAAAGTGACCATTGTCACCCGGCCCACTCCGCGCACAGCAACTCCGCCTGCGCGAGCACGGTCTTCACCGCCTCTTCCTGCAAGTCCGGCGGGTAGCCGTGTTTGTTGAGGATGGGCTTCACCATTTCTCCACCCTCTCCGCCTCGAACGGGGAGAGGGCCGGGGTGAGGTGTCGAATTCCCTGTCTGGCCGCGCACTCTCCCGCAGCGTCCAGTCGATGGTCACGCTCTTCTTCACCTGGGTGATCAGTTCGGCGGCGATGAGCTTGAGCTTGTCGTCGCCCATGGCCTGCACGGCGCTGCTGTTGGCGGCGAGGGCGTCGTAGAAGGCGATCTCGTCGTCGGTGAGGCCGAGGTTTTCCCCGCGCTTGGTGGCGGCGGCGAGGTCTTTGACGAGGGTGATGAGTATTTCGATGACCTGCATCGTGCTGATGCGCCTTCAGCCCCAAAGGGTTGAGATATGCCAGCCCAAGGCAACGCCCTGGGATCTGAAATGTGCCGCGCCGTTGGCGCTCAAATCCGGCGGCGGTGAAGACATCGATCACCTGGCCCGGGGGAAGTGGGAAGTCAGAAGGAAGAAGGATGAAACGGACCGGCCTGAACCTCATCATTCATACTGCATGCTTCTGCCTTTTCCCGCAGGGCGCGTCAAAGCCGGTCAGCCATGAACGGCGGGGTGCCTCACCCTCGCGCACGATCACGATCTTGAAGGGGTTCTTGGCGTCCTTGAACTGGTTCGCCAAATCCCGCCGCTGCTTCTTGTTGCCGATGTGCTGCTGCCACTCGGGGCCGTCAGCAAAGTGCGAATGATAAAGTGCGAATTGCGAAGTTCAGCCAGTTCGACATTCGAAATTCCTCATTCGACATTCGTGGCGCCACCAGGTCGGCGGCCACGAGCGCGATGCGTTTCGGGTCGCCCACCAGCGCTGCGGGAAGTGCGAATGCAGAATTGCGAATTGCGAAGTTCAGTCAGTTCGTCATTCCGAATTCGTCATTCGACATTTCCCACTCCCTGGCCTTGTCGGCGACGGCGCGCTGGATGTGGTAGATGGAAATGACCACGGCGCGCGACAGCGCGAGTCGTAATATGGGGCAACTAACTCGTGGCGGGCTTGGGAAGCCAAATCGCCGAAGACCGCCCGCGTGTTCGCGTCCGTTTTCTCGATGGGCGTGCCGGTGAAGCCGATGAACGACGCCTTGGGCAACGGATCGCGCATGTGCTTGGCGAAGCCGTCAATGAAATCGTGAGCAGATACACGCCTGAGAGCACGAGCCACGGGCGCGTCTCGTCGTTGTCGAGGATGGCGTTGGGTTTGCGGGCTTCGAGCTTGGGCCAGTGGACGGTGCCGCCGTTGAAGTGGCAGGGATACAGGAGCGGCACGGTGCCGCGCTCGGGTTCCTTTCGCAGGGCGTCCTTGAGCCGAAAGTCCACGACGCGCCCGGTAGAGACGGTCACGCCCAGCGAGGCGAGGCTCGACCGGAGCCCGTCCATGGTTTCTTTGGCCGTGGCGTGACTCGCCGTGGAGGGGATGTGGATGAACTTCTCGGCGTCGTGCGGGTGGACGATTTCTACGAACGGAAAAACGGTCTCGGTGATGTCGTCGCCATGCTCGCCGCTGCTGCTGGAAATGGTGATTTCGTCGGGTTGGTTCCGGCCCTTCACGGCGTGGAAGATGATGTTTTCCTGCAACACGCTGTCGTCGCGGAAAGCGGCTTGGCGGGATTCAAAGACGTGAAGTCGGCGAAGCTCCAAATGGCTCAGGAAGTCTTCGCGGAACGGACGGAAGTAGGGTCCGTTGCAAAAACTGCGCGGCGTGATGCCGACAAGTTGCCCGCCGGGGACGAGCAGGCGTTGGATGAGCGCGATGAAGCCGGTGTAGAGGTTGCTGGTTTCGACGCCGACGGAACGCAGCGCGCGCCGCTCGGCGGAGTCGGTGCTGATTTTGCGATACGGCGGATTCGCGATGGCGGCATCGAACACCGGCGGGAGTGTGCCGAACAAATCACCCGCGAGACGCGACGACATTTCTTGGATGAAGTCGGCAGAATGAATTGTGAACGTGAAGCGGATGCCCGCGTCGGCGCAGCGAGGCTCGCACTCGCGAATCGCCTCGGCCAACGCATCTAGGATTTCACCGTCGAGTTCGTAGAGCGTCGCTTCGATGGCACGAACACCGGCGCGATTTTCACAGCACCGGGAAACGAATGCGGCAGTGAGTGAGCCAGCACCAGCGCCCGCATCCAGCAAGCGCACCGTTCGCGGAAGCGGCCCAAACATTGAAGCCATGAAGTCAGCCACAGGCGTCGCGGTGAGGAACTGTCCGAGTTCCTCCTGACGACTTCTGGGGTTTTCAATGGCCGCGAGTTTCATGGCGTTATGCTACCAAGCTGAGTTCCGTTTCGCCATCGAACAAACGGGCATCGTTCGCCGAATCGAGCGTGCTATTTTCCCGCAGAACCAGAGGCAGACCGGAATGGGCGTGCTGTAGAAGAGCTGGCCGGGGAGGGAGGCGAAGTTCGAAGGATGAATTTCGAATGTCGAAGTGGGGAGGCTGCGGTTCATCGTTCGCATTTCGTCACTCGGCACTTCCCGGTCGGCCTCGATGAGGGCGCGGCGGTTGTCGCGTTGGCTTCCCAAGCCCTGCGAGTTAGTGGCCCATTCTCGACGTGCGGTTGCCTTCCCAAGGCCGCCACAGGTTTTGACGCCGTTCGCTCTGCGAATCGTGGTCGCGCATGGCAGTCGCCGGTCTGGTTGGAGGACATGCTGCCATTGGCGAGGACGAATCCGGTCATGCCCTGCGGGGCGAGGCGAGGCGAATGCCGAAAGGAACGGCAGGCGAAGTTGGCGTTGCCCTTGGGCGCGACACGGCAAATTCCGAATGCTGAATTTCGAATGTCGAATGAGTGCATCATGCTTTCGGCGGCTTGGGTTTCTTCGGTTTCGGCAGTTTCTTTAAATCCTTAGTCGCCTGCTCGAAGTCGGCATCCACTGGGCGGGGGGCGCTGGCAGTGAACGCCTTGAACTTGTCGTATTCCAACTCGGCTTTGGCCTGCGCCATCTCGTGCGAGATGCGCCCGGCATGGGTGAGAATGTCGCGGTCGTTTAAAGTCAGAAACCCGTCCAGTTTCTCGATCCAGTCCGCCATGTGCATTGGCACCCGCCGCATCGCCTGACCCTGGGCAAAGATCAGGTATTGCTCCACGAGGTTGTTCAGGGCCTCCAATTCTGGCTCGCTGAGGTAGTTCTTGGCGATGGAGACATCCTGTTTGCGGATCACGGCTCCCCGCCAGTTGGTCAGACCGAGGTTGGGCTTCGCCGCATCCACCCGTCCGTGGACGATTTCGGCCGCCGTCTGCCCGGTGATGGCCCAATGCACCTTGTTCTGCACCGTTTTGAAAAACAGCAGACTCACATCCTGCGTGGGGTCGTAGTCGATGCTCGTCGCGTAGATGTCCGTGATTTTCTGGTAGAACCGCCGCTCCGAAGTGCGGATGTCCTGAATCCGCCGCATCAGCTCATCGAAGTAATCGAAGGGCTGATCCGGATTCTTCAGCCGCTCATCGTCGAGGACAAAGCCCTTCACAATGTATTCCCGCAGCAGCCGGGTGGCCCAGATGCGGAAGCGGGTGGCGACGGCGCTTTTCACCCGGTAGCCGACGGAAAGGATGGCGTCCAAATTGTAGAAATCCACCCGCCGCCGGACGGATCGCGCGCCTTCCTGCCGAACTGACAAGGATTCCTTGTGAGTTGCCCCTGGTTGTAATTCACCCTCTGCGTAAATGTTCTGGAGATGCAGGCTGATGTTCTGCTGAGTCGTCTGGAACAGCTCGGCCATGTGCTGCTGCGTCAGCCAGACCGTCTCGCCCTCAAACCGCACGTCGAGCTTCAACTTTCCGTCCTCCGTCTGGTAAACGAGGAACTGCCCTCCCGGTGGCGGCGGTGTCTCCGAATCTCTGCTCATGGTTTGTCCCCTTTCTCCGGCAGCTTCTTGATCGCCCGGTCGAAGTCCGACTCGAACAGCCGGTCCTGCACGATGCGGTATTTCTCAAACTCGCTTTCGGCGTGGGCTTGGGCGATCTCGGCGGTGACTTTGCCGGCATCCTGCAAGATTTCCCGGTCGGTCGCGGCGATGAAGCGGTTGAGGCGGGTTTCCCAGTCCTGCATGGTCATGGGAATCTCCCGCAGCGCCATGTCTTCGGCCAAATCCAGGTAGGCGGAGACGAGGCGTTGCAGCTGCGCCATTTCGTTTTCCGTGAGGTAGTTTTTCGCCACCAAGACGTCGAACTTCTGAATTTTCCCCTTGGGCGCGTCCTTCCAGGTGGTCAGGCCCATGCGGTCTTTGCAGGCATCGGCACGGGAAACAATCACCTCTGCTGCCGTCTGCCCGTGGATGGCCCAGTGGAGCTTGTTTTGTACGGTGGCAAAGAAGCGTTTGGTGGCGGCAGCGGTGACATCGTAGTCAATGGAGGTGGCGTAGAGGTCGGTGATCTTTTGGTAGAACTTGCGCTCGCTCAGGCGGATTTCCCGGATGCGCTGGAGCTGTTCCTCGAAGTATTTTTTGCCGAGGATGGAGCCGTCGTTCTTCAGGCGCTCATCATCCATCGCAAAGCCCTTGATCGTGAAGGACTCGATGATGCAGGTGGCCCATTTGCGGAACTGCACGGCGCGCTCGGAGTTCACCTTGTAGCCGACGGCGATGATGGCGGAGAGGTTGTAGTGCTGGGTGTCGTAGGTTTTGCCATCGGCGGCAGTTATTCGAAAATTTCGAATAACTGAATCTTCCTGAAGCTCGTGGTCGGCAAAGACCTTCTTGAGGTGGTAGTTGATGGTGTGGGTTTCCACATCATAGAGCAGCCCCATCATCTTCTGGGTGAGCCAGACATTTTCATCGGCGTAAACGGCTTCGACGCCCCCTTGGCCGCTGGCCGCCACAAAGGTGAGGTATTCCGCCGCCGACGAGCGAACCAGGGAGACGGCGGGGTTCTTTTTGGCGCGACCGCCGGGAGTGGGTTTCTTTTTGCTCAAGGGTTCAGCCTCGTTTCGATTTGAGCTGTTGCAAAATCTGCAACAACTGCACGCCTCTCTGGTAAACGCCTCGTCTGGGACCAGTGCCTGTCGAGGCCGGGGCGGGCGTAGTCCTTGGGGAGGACGCCTTTGAGGCGCGGGTTGTCGCGCTCGATGGCGACCATGGCGTCGTCCACGAGTTTGCCGATGGCGGGCGCAGGCGAATGTCGAAGGACGAATTTCGAATGTCCAAGTGTTCGGGCATTCTGAGTTCGGACTTCGGCATTCGACCTTCTGCATTTTCCAGCGGTGTCGGAGATGTATTTGAGGAAGATGAGGCCGAGGAGGACGTGCTTGTATTCCGCCGCGTCCATGTTCGACCGTAATTTGTCTGCCGCCAACCACAGCTTCTGTTCGAAGCCTACAGTTGCTGAGCTGGTATTGCTTGGTGATTTGCGAGCCATGATCAGAGTGGTGCGGTCGAAACGTTGCTCCGGTGGTCTTGCGTTCCACGCAAGTCCCGCCAAGTGGCTGCGCAGTGAAGATTCGCGCTTGCGCGCGTCGCGGTGTCGGCGGTGAGCCAGAGCTTCGCCTCGAAGCCGATGGTGGCGGTGGACTGGGCCGAGGGAGCGGTGACGCTTTGTTTTGTGCGGGCCATTTTGCGCGAGTTTGGTTGGCGGTTCAGGACACCGCAGACCCTCGACCGAGGCTCGCGATTGGAATATTCGTTCCTGGCCTTACAGTTCTCCGCATTGGGTTTCAACGGATGTAATCACTTAATGTTCAGCGGAATCAAACACCTTTTTGGCATTTCAGCGGGATTGAGCGTTCATCCGAAGTGCAATCTACCCGAACTCCGGAGTTGGATGGGGAGGGCACCCGCCCCGGGCGCAGTTTGCCGCGCCCTCGCGGAAAACCCGGTGTGCGTGAAATAGTGCAGGACGCCGCGGAACAGCGGGAGGCGCAGCGTGCTGGATGCGGGGCGCGTCCTGCCAGGTGGTTCATGGGGAGGGTGTCCGAGGGACCTGAGAGGGGCGGTTCACGGGGTGAATGGCCTGCGCGGACCGGGTGCTCGCCCGATTCCATTCCACCCGGCTGGTTGAATTCTTGCGGGTGCGGGCGCGATGTGGAAATCTGCCGCGCATGAAATCCACGCCTCGCTCCGTTTCTGCCGTGATGTTGAGATCCCTGTTGCGGTTGGCCTCGCCGCTCTTGTGGATGGCGGCCCTGCTTTCGGCAAACGCCGCGCCCTTTTTCACGGCAGTGTTGACGAATCACGCCGCAAAGATCGACGCCGAACTGCGCGCCAAGGTTCTGCCTTACTGGTTCGACACCGCGCAGGACAAGACCAACGGCGGATACCTGCTGTCCGATGACGCGGTCAAAGGCCGCACGCGTCCGTCGGAGAAACAGATCGTTTCGCAGGCGCGCATGGTGTGGACGTTTTCCCACGCTCATCTCAAAGG
Organism: Limisphaerales bacterium; assembly: GCA_038249465.1. Classification (GTDB taxonomy): domain Bacteria; phylum Verrucomicrobiota; class Verrucomicrobiia; order Limisphaerales; family JBBRWD01; genus JBBRWD01. Next base: position 17,541 of record JBBRWD010000023.1, read on the forward strand.
CTACAGCGATGCGTCGCGCAACTACCTCGCCGCCGCGGAGCAGGGCTGCCGGTTTCTTCTGCAACACTTCCTCGACCCCGTGAATGGCGGCTATTACTGGACGACTGATCTCGGCGGCAAGCCGATTGACGAGCGCAAGGTGCTCTACGGCGAGTCCTTCGTGGTTTACGCGCTGGTCGAATACCATCGCGCCAGCGGGAACCGGGAAGCTTTGCAGCAGGCGATGGTGCTGTACCGGCTGATCCAGGCCAAGGGACATGACGCCCAGAACCGCGGTTGGTACGAGCATTTCTCCCGTGACTGGAAGCCACTGCTGGCGCCGTATCCGGGTAGCGAAGTCGAGGTGCCCGGCTACAAGAGCGCCAACGCGCACCTGCATTGGATGGAGGCGCTGGCGGAATTGTATGACGTCACCAAAGACCCGGAGGTGAAGCGCTCGCTCGAAGAAGCGGTGCAGATCAACGCGACCTATTTTTACCCGATGAACGCCGGACAGTCTTGCTTCCACCGCCAGTTGGATTGGAAGCCGGTCATCGATCCGAAAAGCGCCGGGCTTTCCTACGGGCACAACGTCGAGTTTGCCTGGCTGATGGTGCGCGCGGAGTCCGTGATGGGGAAGAAGCCATCGTGGCCGCACTTCGACGCGCATCTCCAGCACGCACTGAAATACGGCTACGACCATCAGCGCGGCGGACTTTATGATCGGGGAGTTGAAGACCAGCCCGCCAACAAGACGGACAAGGTCTGGTGGGTGCAATCCGAGATGATGGCCGCCTTGTCTGACGCCTTGCAGCACCAGCCGAATCCTGCCTATGCCAGGGCGCTCGATCAACTCATCGAGTTCGTCTGGACCTACCAGGTCGATCCGCGCGATGGCATCTGGCTGGACACGGTGACGGCGGAGGGCAAGCCCAAGAGCACGGGCAAGGCGCATTCGTGGAAAGCCAACTACCACGATGTGCGCGGCATGGTGAAATTCGTTGAAGCGTTCCGCGCCTCGCCGGCCAGGTAAAGAGCCGCGCCACGCTCAGCCGAAACCCAGCTTTTGCAGTTCGACCTGGAGCAGCTTCTGGAAGGTCGCCATGTCGGCCTGCGGCGGACGATAGCCTTTGATGGTCGGGGCCACGCCGAGCTGGCCGGCGTCGTCGATGTACCATTTGCCCGTCTGGCCATCGCTGAAGGTCACCGTGCCGGTCACCATCGCGCCGGGTAGCGGAATGGCGTCCACCCCCACCGAAACCTTGCTCGCGGCGGGCGCGAGCGGATCGCTGCCGACCGGAGCCGGAGCCGCCTGTCCGACGCCGGTGGCGGATGCGGCGGAGGGAGCAGGCAACTTCACTGGGGGCAGTGGCGGCGGATCTTTCGGCATGAGTTTCAGGTCATCCACCAGGAGGCGCACCTCCATGTAAGTGAACTGGAGACCGAATTCGGAGCCGAGGCGTTTCTGGATTTCAGCGAGCTTCTGGCCATCGTCGATCCAGGCGCGGACTTTTTGTTTTTGCGTGTCGTCGAGATTCATATTGATGGGCGATTTGGCTGCGTGGGCCGGGGAGGTTTTACCGGGAGCGCGCCGTTTGTTCAACGGTGGAGCAGGGGATGGCGCGAGGTCGGTCCGGTTGTGTTGATGTTCTGGAGTGGAAAAACAAAAAGCCACCCGCGTCGGGTGGCCTTGGTGGGGAAAGCAGGCTCAGGCCGTCGCTGGTTTTGCCTTGGCCTTGGCTTTGACCTTGCCAGCAGCCTTTTTGCGTTTCAGGCGGCTCAGACGGCGCTTCAGCTTTTCCGCTTTGTTATATTGCTTGCTCATAAGTGGCTTTACGTCCCCGAAGCGATTCGGTTGACTTGCGGGCAAATATGAAGACTCGTCGGAACACGTTCAACACCTATTTGCTGGCGGCCCTCTTTGCGGCATGGCTCGGGGGATGTGCCAGCCCTCCTCGCAGCAAGGATGCCCCGGTGGTGCGCGTCTATCTCGAAATGCCCCCTGATGGCACCGGCAATCAGGAAACCATCCCGATCGGGCGGCGTCCGCTCTTCGAGGTCTCGGTGCAGAAGGATCCGTTCCTGACCGAATTCCACCTCAAGCGGGCCGAGGTGCGCGATGACAAACTGGGTGGCATTGAAATGGTCCTCGAATTCAATCGTCAGGGTCGCTGGCTGCTGGATGAGGCGTCCACCCTCAACAAGGGGCGGCGGGCCGTCATCTTCATCAGGTTCGACGAGATCGCGCACTGGACGGCCGCGCCGGTGATGAAAAACCGCATCACCGACGGCAGTCTTACTTTCACTCCCGACCTCACCCGCGCTGAGGCTGAGACGATGGCGAGGCGAATCAACGAGGAAGAGGCCAAGCAAAAGATTCACGACTACTGATCGGCTCGGACGCGAATGAAAATGCTCCCTTTCCAGCCGCGCGCACTCTGCGGCAGCGTTCCGCGGCGGCGGATCGTTTCATGGCTGTTCGCCATGGTGCTCGCTGCCAGGACCGTCAGCGCCGGCGCGGCGGAAGTCTTCCAATTGCCCACGGCGAACCGCGCGCTCCTCGAACCCGGCGGGGAGGAACGGTTTTTTGTCGGCACGATTGGCCGCGGGTGGACCAGCGGCGCGTTTGGCTGCGTGCGCTCCGAAGGCTGGCAGTTCCACGAAGGTCTCGACGTTCGCGGTCTCGCGCGCGACAAACGCGGCGAACCGACCGATCCCATCCACGCCACGCTTTCCGGCACCGTGGCCTATATCAACCAGCGCCAGGCGCTCTCCAACTTCGGCAAATACATCATCCTCCGCCACTCCGTGGATGGCGTGGAACTCTACTCGGTTTACGCGCACCTCAGCGAAATCCGCGCCGGACTTCAATCAGGCCAGGCGGTCAAGGCGGGAGAACCAATCGGCGTGATGGGCCGGACGGCCAACACGCGTGAAGGCATCTCCAAGGATCGCGCCCACGTTCACTTCGAACTCAACCTTCTGCTCAACGAACGCTTCGCCGAGTGGCATCGCAAACACCGCGCCGGCCAGCGCAATGATCACGGTGGTTGGAACGGCCAGAACCTTGCCGGCATCGATCCGCGCGATGTCCTCTGGGCCTCGGCCCATCAGGGCGAACGTTTCAATCTGGCGGCCTATCTGCGCACGCGCCCGGAGTTGTGCCGGGTGCTCGTGCGCGACCCCAGCATTCCATTCCTGCGCCGCTACCCCATGCTCGCGGAGAAGAATCCCGTGGCCGAGCGCGAAGGGGTGGCCGGCTACGAAATCGCGCTCAGTTTCAACGGCCTGCCGCTGCAGTTCATCCCGCGCGCGGCCTCCGAAATGAAATCAAAGTCCAAGGTGCAGCTGCTTTCTGTCAACGAAGCGGAGTACCAGCGCGCCCATTGTGGCAAGATCGTCGCGCGCCAGAGCGGGCGCTGGGCTCTGGCCAGCCGCGGCGAGGATTTGCTCAGCCTCTTGACCTACTGAAATCCGGCCACGCTGGACGGCGGCGCGCTTCTCTGGATACTTCCCGCCCATGCAACTCCGGCTGACCAGTCTGTTGGGGGTGGCGGTCCTGATCGCCGCCGCATGGGCCCTGTCGCTCAACCGCCGGAGGTTTCCGTGGCGCACCGTCTTTTGGGGGGTGGCGCTGCAATTCACCTGCGGCCTTCTGGTTCTCAAGGCACCGTGGGGCCGGGCGGTATTTGATTTCACCGGCAAGGCCATCAACAAACTCGTCGGCTTCGCCAATCAAGGCTGCGAATTCGTCTTCGGTCCGCTGGCCCGGGCCGACGTGCTCAAGACTCCCTTTGGCGAGGGCAACACCTTCGTCTTCGCCATTGTCGTCACCGGCACGATCATCATCGTCTCGGCGCTTTCCTCGCTTTTTTACCATTGGGGCCTGCTGCAAAAAGTCGTCCGCGTCTTTGCCTGGGTGATGCGCAAGCTGATGCGGACCAGCGGCAGCGAAACGCTCTCCGCCACCGCCAACATCTTCATGGGCCAGACCGAGGCGCCGCTGGTCATCAAGCCCTACATCCTGGGCATGACCCGCAGCGAACTGCTCTGCATGATGACCGGCGGCATGGCCACCATCGCCGGCGGTGTCGCAGCGGTGTATGTCAAGATGGCCACCGACGCCGGCCACCCGGATTTCGCCGGCCATCTCCTGACCGCCTCGGTGATGAACGCCCCCGCGGCGTTGCTCATGTCGAAGATTCTGCTGCCGGAAACGGAACGCAGCGAAACCGCCGCCAGCGCGCCGGCCGATGTGCCGCGCACCACGGTCAACAGCATCGACGCGCTCTGCCGCGGGGCGAGCGACGGGCTCTTTCTAACGCTGAACGTGCTGGCGATGCTCATCGCCTTCATTGCCATTGTGGCGCTGGCGAATTTTCTCTTGATCACCGTGCAGACCGCCGCACAGGTGGCAGAGCCGATGACCTTGCAGCAGATGCTCGGATATTTGAACGCGCCGTTCGCGTGGCTGATGGGCGTGCCGTCGAAGGACGTGCTGGCCATCGGACAGGTGCTCGGCGAGCGCATCGTGCTCAACGAATTCATCGGCTACAACTCCCTCAACAAGCTCGTGGTCGATCCGCGCAGCTATGCCATCGCCACGTTTGCGCTTTGCGGATTCGCGAACTTTTCCAGCATTGCCATCCAGGTGGGCGGCATCGGTTCGCTGGCCCCCGAGCGGCGCGGGGAAATGGCCCGCCTCGGGTTGCGCGCCATGATTGGAGGTCTTTTCGCGTGCTACCTCAGCAGTTGCGTGGCCGGGGTGCTGCTCTAGTCCGCGGAAATTTCCTTTTTCAGATGGCGGTCCGTTGATTTACATTCCGTCGTTCGCGCAAATGAAACCGGCTGTCAAAATATTGCTCTACGTCATCCTGCTCGCTGTCGGGATCGCCTGCGCCATGGGGGTTAAGGTCAACCTCGCGGGCGTCGAAGCGATTGGAAACGATGAGGACGCCGGAAACCGCCCGCCCGCAAGCACCACCAATGTTGTGTTGACGGCCGCGAATCTTGCCGCGGAAACCAACGACGCGCCGGCCACGAACGCCGCCACGGCGGTGTCCACCAACCTCACGGCCGCCGCGCCGCCCGCGATCACCGGAAAAGCCGGAGGCGCAACATCAGGCCGCAATGTTGGCCGGGCGGTGGCCTTCGGCGGTGGAGCGTTGCTGTGTCTCGTCGGATTGGCGTTGCTCATCGGACGCGATGTCTCGGCGATGATGGCCAACCGCTTTGATCGGTTTGTCTTCAACGACGACCTCGTCGGCGTCACGGATCCCGAGTACGAAGAGGCCGAGAACATCTGGAAAGCGGGCCGTCATCTCGAAGCGGTGCAACTCATGCGCGACTATTACAAGAGGCACCCCAGCGAGGTCTATGTGGCGTTGCGCATCGCTGAGATCTACGAAGCGGATTTGCGCAACTACCTCGCCTCGGCGCTGGAGTACGAGGAAATCCTCCAAAAGAAACTGCCTGACGAACGCTGGGGCTGGGCGGCCATTCACCTCGCCAATCTTTACTCTGGCAAACTCGACAAGCCGCACCAGGCCACCGAGATCCTGCATCGAATCATCAACGACTACGGTCATACGGTGGCCGCCAAAAAAGCCCGTCAGCGCCTCGGTATTCCCGAACCGGTCGAGGAAGAAACCGCCGCGCCGGACGCGCCCGCTGCGCAGGCCGAAGCCGCCCCGCCACGGGAGGCTGCCTCGCCGCCGCAGTTCCAGGTGAAGGCGGTGGGCAAACCCGTGCGGCCGCCTGCTTCCGAGGCGATTCCGGCACCTCCACCCGAACCGCCCAAGCCGAGTCTGCCTCCGGGGTTCCGCCCGAAAAAGTGAGGCGCGTGGACCGGGGGCGCACGCGAAGAGGATTTACCTTGTGAGCACAACTTCCCGTCCATCCAGCGAAAACTTTCGCTGCGAGCCGGTCACGCTGCACGCCGATCTACGCGGGTGCGTCTTCGAGCCAATCACGCCCGGCGAGATCCCGGCGCAGCGCAACGTCCACATCGTTTTGTCCGAGCCGGGCGCGATTCGCGGCAACCACTTTCACCATCGCGGCACCGAGATCGCCGTGGTGCTCGGGGTTTGCCTGGTGCGGGTGCGGCTGGCGGAAGGCGTGCGGGACTTCGTGGTGCCGGCGGGCGAGGCGTGGCGCTTTGTCTTCCCGCCGGGTGTGCCGCACGCGTTCAAGAACATCGGTGATGGCACGCAGTTGGTGGCGGCGTTCAATACTGAGGCGCATGATCCAAAGCAGCCCGAGGTGGTGCGCGAGGTGTTGATCGAATCGTGATCGGAGGGGAGGAGACCCTCACACGCACTCCGTCGGTTCAAAAAATGGCGGCCGCCGAATCGCTTCGACGGCCGCCGTGAAAGTGAGGAGGTGTTCAGCTACCGGCGGGCGGTTGCGGTGGCGGAACGGGCGGGCACACCTCGATGGAGTTGATGCGGAATTGCTGCTTGAGACCTTCGAATTCCAGATCGACCTCGTCGCCCGGCTGGTGGCCAAACAGCGCCTGCGCAACCGGCGAAAGATAGCTGATGACGCCCTTGACCGGATCACTGTCCCACGCGCCGAGGATGGTGAAGAGCTCGACGCGGTTGGTGGTCAGGTTGGTCACCTCGACGCGGGTGCCGATGCCGACGACGTCGGCGTGGGCGTTCGAGAAATCAGTGCCACGGGCGCGCGACAGCGCGATTTCCATCTCGGACTTGCGCCGCATGAGCACCTTCTGCATCTCCTTGGCGGCCTTGTATTCGTGATTTTCTCGCAGGTCGCCGTAGCTGCGGGCGATGGCGATTTCCTTGGAGTTGGCCGGAACCTTCTTGTGGACCAGTTCATCGTATTCGACCTTGCGACGTTCCAGGCTCTCCCAGGAGACGACAAGCGTGGTGTCCTGTTTCGTCTGCTCGCCGGAGATGAGTGACTGCACCGAGGGGTGGTTCTTGACGATGCGTGCCAGGAGCGAGCGTTTGTCCATGTCCTCGAAAACCGGCGAGAATTGCAGCGCGCGGGTGGAATCCTTGATGACATCGAGGTCGGCGGCTTCCAGCAACTCGACGATGAGTTGCTGGTCTTCGAGCAGGTAATCGCCGAGGCGGTTGGACTTCTTGTCGTTGGCGAACTGCTCGCGCTCCATGGCGGTGAGCATGGCGCGGAAGACTTCGGGTCCGAGAATGTCGGCGAAGGAATCGGAGCGCTCCTTGGCCAGCCACAGCAGCAGTTCCGTGCTCGCGGTGTGGTGGATGATGAGTTTGACCAGCGCCTTCTTGAGCTTCTCGAATTTGCCCTCATGAATGAGCAGTTCGGCGCATTCCGCCACCATTTTGTTGGGCAGGAAATTGATGGTGGCGAGCAGAGTCTCGTCCCACAGCACCGGGTTGGCTTCGCGAAAGGATTGCAGGAGGCGCTTGTGCTTGGCGGCGGCGACCTGTTCGAGGACCGGGGCCAGGCGGGTCTCGAGTTCCCAGATTTGCTTGGAGGTGGTTTCGCCCTCGCCCGCGGGCAATCCCGCGGCGGCGCGGAGATCGTCGCGCATGAAAACCGCTTCGAGCGCATTCCACGGCTGGGTGCGCTGGTGCGTGGCGATGTCGGCATTCAGCGTCGCGATGATTTCGTTCGCGGCCGCCTGCTTGTCAGTGAGATCTTCCACGCTCTTGAAAATTTCCCCGGCGGCGTTGACCTTGGCCTTGAGACCCTTGGCCTGCCGGAAGATTTCCATCAGCCGATCCTGCATGGACACTTCGCTCTCCTGGTAAAGGATGGGCTCCGTTTTCTTGAGCGGCACCACAAAATGCCCGTCCTTCTTCAATTCCCGGCGCGCCGTTTCCCACCATTTGCGCCAGTCGTCGCGGATGACATCCGGCACGAGCAACTGCTGAATCTGGTCAATCGTCGCCTTCCCACCATAGCTCTGGAGCACGAGCTTGATGACGTCGAGGTGATGCAGCGCGGCCATCTGGCGGAGCCCTTCGAGGTCGGCGGCCTTGCGCGCAAGAATGTGGTTGGTGTCGATGGCCTTGAGGGATTCCGCCGCGAAATTCAGGTCCATCGTGTGACCCGCCTTGTTCGGAAAATCGATGGTGAATCGCGCAAAAACCGTGTCCACGCTCTTGATCCGGCCGAAGCCCCAGCTTCGGTGGACGCAGTAGCCAAAAGTCGCCAGAGTGGTCAGGGGGTCGACGTGGCCCCGATTGATTTTTCCCGCCGCCGCCAGCTTTTCAAATTCTTCTTTCATAGATCAGCAAATACTCGCAAACACCGAAAATTGTCGGCAAGTATTACGGGGTGCAAGCTGAGAAACCAAGAGAAATTGCCGCGCGAGTGCTTCGTCAACACGCCGATGGCGATGATTTCCTCGAACCGTTGCTCGACGAGGCTCTTCAGCGTGTCCATCTCTCGCCGGCGGATCGCGCTCTCACACAGGAACTGAGCTGTGGCGTCGTCCGCTGGCAATCCGCCCTCGACTGGATGATTGCGCAGAAAGCCCGCGATTCGCGCATGCATCCCGCCGTTCGCATCGTTCTCCGACTCGGACTTTACCAGATTTTCTTCCTCGACCGCGTGCCCGATCACGCCGCCGTGCATGAAACCGTCGAGCTCGCCAAGAGGCTGCATCTCACCGGCCAGGCGGGATTCATCAACGCCGTCCTGCGCGGCTGTCTGCGCGAACGCGCAACGCTCGAAGCCGCCTTGGTGGAAATGAAGCGACAAAACCCTGCGATCGGCTGGTCGCAACCCGACTGGCTCGTGGCCCGCTGGACGCAGCGCTGGGGAGCGGAAATCACCGAACAACTCCTCGCCTGGAACAACACGCCGCCCGTCACCTATGCCCGGCTCAACACGCTGCGCGGCACCGCGGAACAACTTACTGCCGCGTGGGAGAAGGAAGGCGTCCGGTTTGCGGCGCGCTCGTGGGATTGGACCGGCGATGGCCTGATCTTCGAACTGCGCGCGCATCCCGCGCTGGCCTCGCTGCCGAGTTTCCGGCAGGGACGTTTCTATGTTCAAGATCCCAGCACGCTGCTGGCCGTGCGGCTGCTCGATCCGCAGCCCGGCGAGGCCGTGCTCGATCTCTGCGCCGCTCCGGGCGGCAAGACGACGTTCGCCGCCGCGCTGATGCGCGACCAAGGCCGTGTCATCGCGAATGAACCCGACGCGCGCCGGCGCGAACTCATCCGCGAAAACTGCACGCGTCTCGGTGTAAACAGCGTCCGCATCGTGACGCCAGGGCCGATTCAATTGCCGGACACCGTCGGTCCCTTCGACCGCGCGCTGGTGGATGTGCCGTGCTCGAACACCGGGGTGATGCGCCGCCGGGTGGACTTGCGCTGGCGGATTCGCGCCGAGGAAGTGACGGCGCTCACCCGCACGCAACTCGATCTGCTCCGCCGCGCTGCCGGCGAGTTGCGCCCCGGCGGCGTGTTGGTTTACAGCACTTGCAGCCTCGAACCCGAGGAGAACGACGCGGTGGTGCGGGCCTTTCTCGCCGGGCAATCCGATTTCCGGCTGGAAACCGAGCGCCAACTGTTGCCGTGGCGCGATGGCGTGGATGGCGCCTACGTGGCGAAGTTGGTGAAGGCTTAGCGCGTCCTTTGTCCCCCCGGCAAGGGCACCACCTGATATCAATCGTCGGGAAAGTATCCGCCGGTAGGACGCGCTGGAATGCCATGAAGACAGCCTACGCACGGACGACGCCGGTTTGAAGTGCGCGCGACTTGTCGCCGCTTTTCCCGCCGGGCCGACTGGTCAGCCCGGCAGAGCCGCGTTCAGCGGCTCGAGCCATTTGGCACGCCTCCCGCGTTAAACGGCGACAAGTCGCCTGCGCAAAAACGGCGAGAAATTGCCGCACTCCACATCATTGCGGTGGTGGCTTCGCCGAACGGGAATGGAGGGATCTCCAGGCAGGCGGAGCAACTATTTTCCGAAATCGTCTAAGGAATGTCGCTCACGCGTGTCTCATCACTGGAACACGTCATCCGCCGAAGCCCGATGGCCCGGCAGACCGAGCCCGCAGTTGTGATGCCTTGACTCAGCCAGCATGCCCGTGGCCCGACCAGACAGAGCCAGCGCGGAAGCGCCCGGATGGGAGACAATCGAAGAGCTGTTCGCAGCTCTCGAATCGCCCCTCCTCGCCTACGCCCTGCGGCTGACCGGCGACCGCGCGGCCGCGGAAGACGTGCTCCAGGAAGCGTTCATGAAGTTGCACGTCCAATTCGACGCAGTGCGCGAGCCGCGAGCCTGGCTTTATCGCACCGTCCACAATCTCGCGCTGAACCACCAGCGCCGCGCCGGAAAGATCGTCCCACTCAATCAGCCCGGCGAAGACGGCACGCCGGCCGGCGAGGATTCCGCCGACCCGCTGCCGCTGCCGGACGAACAGATTGCGCGCTGGGAAGGCATCGGGCTGGTGCGGCTCAGCCTGGCCGCGCTGGATGAACGAAGCCGCGAACTCGTGCGGCTGAAGTTCGACGAGGATTTGTCCTACAAGGAAATCGGCGCCCGCACTGGGCTGACGGTCGGAAACGTCGGCTACCTGCTGCATCACGCGCTCAAAGCCATCGCCGCTGAACTAGCCAAAACGGGAGTTGTGCCATGACCCCGGAATCACCCCAACCCCCCCGCCAGGAAATGGAGGCGCGCCTGACCGCGCTGCTGCTCGGCGAATTGTCTGCCGAAGATGCGGCGTCAGTCCGCGACGCCATCGCGCAGGACGCCGAATTGGCCCGACTGCACGAGCGGCTCAAACAGACCATCGGATTGGTCCGCGAAACCGTCGCCAGCCCGGCCGATGGACTCTCCGCCAAGCCGGATGCGCTCAAGCTGTCCACCGAGCGTCGGGAGAAGTTGCTCCAGCATTTCAAGACCAAGCCGGTGGCGGCCCGGGAACCAGTCGCGCCCCGACGGCGCTGGCAGATGCCGTGGTTTGTCCCGATGAGTGCGGCGGCGGCGCTGATGCTGCTGGCCGGAGGATCGATTCTGCTGCCACCGGTCCTCGAACGAGTCCACATGATGGAGCAGGTTGGTGAGCCGGCGGGACCGGAGGGAAGGGGAGAATCTGACCAAGATGGAATCGGTGCCGATGAATCCCGCCGCAACAGGCAGTGGTTTGGCTTTGCCACCAAATTGGGCGAACCCGAGATCGCCGCGACCGCCACGCCTCCTCCGCCCGTATCCGATTTGTCTCCCGCGCCTGCGCTGCCTGCCGAGCCGAAACCGCAAAGCCGAGCCATCGCTCTGCCCGAGGCGGGCTTGGGGACGGTGAATGTCGAAGCGCGCTTCGCGGATGTGATGGAGGATGTCGCCGGCAAGCAGGTTGAGTTCTTTGATCAAGCTACCGCGCAAGGGGGCACTGCTCCCGCTAAATTGTTCGGCGGATTCGCCAGTGGGATTGCCGGAGGGTCGGGGTCCAGCAGCGACCGGAGCGAGAAACGCGAACTGGCCCAGGTCGAACGCCCAGTCGTAGCCCGTGACCAACTGGCCACGTTTGCTGCGGGCGACCTGGCCCCATTGCCGTTGAAGATTCCCGCGCCCGTGACCAAGGGCATTCCCGAATCGCTTCCCTCGTCTCCCCACCTCGAACCGCTGGAAGAATCCTTGCGGACCCGGGGCGGCGCGCTCGTCGTGCAGAAGGCGAAACAGCAAGCCCCAGCCACCGCTCCCGTTGCCTCCCCAGCCCCTGTGGCGCAATCGCTGGCGGAAGTGATGCTGTCCTCTCGCGGCGAACCGGCGGTCAGCGGACCGGTGGTGGCAGCGAATCCGACTCCGGCGCCCGCGCGGCGCAAGGTCGCAGACAGCGTTTCTTTGGAGCGGTCCTTGAGCGAAGGCATCGTCGCCAACGGGGTTGCCCCGACCGAAACAGTCGCCTTCGCGGCCAGCGTCGCTGACCCGGCGGCCGGCGACTCCTACCATGCCAACACCGGCGCGACTTCGGATGCGGGGGTGACGCAACTCGGCCTCGCGTTTCAGAAATCTCTCGACGAGGGCAAGAAGACCGTCGTGGCCGAGAAGCAACTGGCGGATCGCAGCAGCCCGACTGAGGCGAACGAGATCGAAAATCTTGGGGCAATTGCGGGCAAGCCAGTGGCCGGAGTTGGCGTCGCCGATGGTCTGGCCCGGTTCGGCAATGACTCGCGCGCCCGCAAGGAAAGCAAAGTGGCGTCGCTTGGCGATACGCCCGCGCTCGGGCGGATGTTCAGGTCCACCCGCGAACTCTTTGATGACACCATCGCGACACCGGCGAAACCGGCGTCCGGAACCGAGGCCCTTGCGAAGAACAACCAATCGTCCTTTGGCTTGAACGTCGTCAATGGCAGCGACGGTGCCGGGCGATTGTCCGGGGTGGATTCGGGAAGTGTCCACAGGATGATCTTGGAAAACCGCAGTGCCGATTTTGGTGCCGCCGCGGATGGCACAGGCACGGCGGTTAAGGATGTCAAAGTTTCGGAGACTGCCAGCGCCAACCTGTTCTTTTCGCAACAGGACTTAGGCAGCGGTGGACGCGCGGAGGCAATGACGCTGGCGCGCACGGATGGCCGGAATCCGGCTGAATGGGATTCTTCGGATCGATTCGACGCCAAGGAGAGGATGCTCGAACGAAAGGGGACGGCAGTTGGAGAGAAGCAGTCGGGCGGCGAAATTTCCAAGGGCAACAGTGTTCAAGCCGGCGGAGTCTATTCAGTCAATGCGGTTGGTTTCGTGAATGGGTCGGCAACGAATTCTCTCGCTGTTGCTGAACCGTCCGATTGGAGTTCGAGCCAGGGGATTTCACAGTTCGCCCGGTCGCAGTGGCAGGATGAATCCTTGCTCCGTCAGCAAGTGGAGATCGCCTTGCCCAAGGTTCGCAGCGACGAAGGCCGGCCGGTGGGGGAACGGGCCGCGGGGAGATACCTTGCGAGCGTTGACAAGGAAGTCGCAAAGTTCGGCGCAAAGTCGGCAAACGGTCCCGTTTCTGCGACTGCGGGAACGGGCGTGCGGCTGCCAGAAATTTCGTCAGCGAGCGGCACCCCGAAAGCACTGCTAGAAATTGACGTTCGCAAGTCCGAGAAAAGCGAGAACGCTGTGGCGGGCGACGCTGCAGCACAGCGTCCCGCTTCCACCGCCCCCATTCCCCAGCCCGAGATTCAATCCGTCAACAATGCCTTCTCCACTTTCTCGCTCAACGTCAGCGATGTGTCGTTCAAGCTCGCCGCCGCCAGCCTCGAAAAGGGCGCGATGCCCGATCCGTCCACGGTGCGCAGCGAAGAGTTCATCAACGCCTTCGACTACCGCGACCCCGAACCGACGGGCGCGCCGATTGCCTTTGCCTGGGAGCGGGCGCGGTATCCGTTCGCACAGAATCGCGACTTGCTGCGCCTGTCGGTCAAGACCGCCGCCGCGGGACGCCAGCCCGGCCGGCCGTTGAACCTCGTGCTCTTGCTCGACAACTCCGGCTCGATGGAGCGCGCCGACCGCGTGCGCATCATCCAGCAATGCCTCCGCGTGCTGGCCGGTCAGTTGCGCCCCGAGGATCGTATCAGTGTGGTGACGTTCGCGCGCACACCGCGGCTCTGGGTGGATGGTCTCCCCGGCAATCAAGCGGCGCAGGTGGCCGAAACCGTGGCGGGTCTCACACCGCAAGGCGGCACGAATCTCGAAGAGGCGATGAATCTCGCCTACCAGACGGCGCGCCGTCATTACCTCGCCAACGGCATCAACCGCGTCGTCTTGCTCACGGACGGCGCGGCCAATCTCGGCGATTTGCAGCCCGAGTCGTTGAAGAAAAAGGTCGAGTCGTTCCGCAAGCAGGGCATCGCGCTCGATTGCTTCGGCATCGGCTGGGATGGCTACAACGATGACTTGCTCGAAGTCCTCTCGCGCAACGGCGACGGCCGCTATGGCTTCGTCAATACGCCCGAGGCGGCTTACGTGGAATTCGCCGGACAACTCGCGGGCGCGCTGAAGGTGGCGGCGTCGGACGTGAAGGTGCAGGTTGAGTTCAACCCGAAGCGCGTGACGGCGTATCGGCAGATTGGCTACGCGAAGCATCAGCTCAAGAAGGAGCAGTTCCGCGACAACACCGTCGATGCCGCCGAGATCGGCGCGGCTGAGGCGGGCAATGCGCTTTACGCCGTGGAGGTATATCCGCGCGGGGAAGGTCCGCTGGCGGTCGTGCGGGTGCGCTACAAGGTGCCGGGCACAGCCGATTATCGCGAGAACGAGTGGACCGTGCCGTTCACGGGTCCGGCGATCGCGCTCGACAAAGCCAGTCCGGCGATGCGCCTGGCCGCGACGGCGAGCGCCTTCAGCGAATGGCTGGTGGCGAGTCCGTTCGCGGCGGAGGTCACGCCGGATGCACTGCTGAACCAGATGCGTGGCGTTCCCGAGGTGTTTGGCGCCGATGCGCGCCCGAAGAAACTCGAGTGGATGATCCGCCAGGCGAAGAGCGTGGCGGGGAGGTGAGTCGATGAATATTAACCTTCGAGAATCGGGGAAGGTTCGGAGAACGGTGCGATGTCGTGGTGGGATCGCGTCGGGTGGTTCGCGCGGTTTTGGCTTCGTCCCACCCCTCACCCCGGCCCTCTCCCCGTTGAGGGGAGAGGGGGCGCGAACCGCGATTTGCGACTATTCGACGATCGTTGCCGCGGATGAACCGCCGCGCAATTTAATCAGTTGGCCAACGAACGCGGCCCTAGGTGTCCGAACGTCGAGTGCGCTAGTCGCGGCTCCCTCTCCCCTCAACGGGGAGAGGGCCGGGGTGAGGGGTGAGAATGCCACAAGGCCCTCGCCTTTTCCCAAAGCTCCACCTATCGTCCTATCTCATGAACCCCATCACCCGCGCGCGTTCGCTCCGGCAATCCATGCCGGAGGCACAGCGCCGGTTCTGGCGAATTCTCCGGGACCGGCGATTCGCCGGTTACAAGTTTCGCCGCGAGCATCCGATGGGGCGCTACGTCCTGGATTTCTTCTGCGCGGAAGCAAAGCTCTCGCTCGAATTGGATGGCGGTCAGCACGGCTTTCCAGATCAAACACAGCGGGACGAAGCGAAGGAAAACTATCTTCTGTCGCGCGGCATCCTCACCAGGCGATTCTGGAATTCGCAGGTGCGGCGCGAACCGGAAATGGTCAGGGAGAACTTGTGGCGTCTCTTGCAGGAACGGTCGCCGCATCCAGACAGCGTTCCAATGGCGGCGTCAGCGAAATCCCGGCCACGGCCTTCGGCCGAGCCATGCAAGAAGGTGCCGCTCCGGCCGAATCGTTTGCCTCCGAAAGTGGTGTGAGAGGGCGATTGGCGTCTTTGGGGAATTCTGAGCGTTCGGGTATTATCTCACCCCTCACCCCGGCCCTCTCCCCGTTGAGGGGAGAGGGAGCGCGAACAGCACTGAGCGATTATTCTATAGCCCTCGCCGCGTATGGTGGTCCAAGAATTTCGATCGCTTGGCAGGAGAGCGCGGCGATACGCATTCGGATTTCGATCGTGCCCGCCGCGACTCCCTCTCCCCTCATTGGGGAGAGGGCCGGGGTGAGGGGTGTGAACGTCGCGGAACATCCACTCCATCCCAATCCTCCACTTTTCACCGCATCCGTTCATTCCTCGGCTGCCAGATTTTCCACTCGTTCAATCTGAATTTCCTATGAAACAACTCAAACCTCTCATCGTGCTCTTCGCCTTGTGCGCCACCAGCGTGTTCCTCCACGCCGCAGACACCGCCACCGAACTGAAGGATGTCTCCATCAACGGCGGGCTGCAGGATGGCAAGGCGCGGCTGGTGATCGAGGCGAACCTGCACGGGTTTCCCGGCGACAAGGCGAAACCCATCTTTGCCACAACGCTCCAGCAGACGATCAAGATGACGCGCGACAAGCTCGCGCATCGGCTTCTGGTGACGATGGACATTCTCCAAGGCGATCCGGTGGAGCTTCCCCTGACGATTCACGGTGAGGGCGAGATCAAGAAGGTGACGGGTGACGCCTTGCAGGATTGGAGCGTGCGCCAGGAAACCAACGGCACGCGCACGCTGGTGCTGCGACCGCGCAAGGGCGACAAGCCGATCACTCAACTCGTCGTGACGATTGATGCTGAGCGCGACACGAAGTCGTGGAGCGTTCCGACGAAGACGCTCACGCTGGCACCGCCACAGCCGGCGTTGTTCAACGGCTACGTGAAGGTCGAGGCCGCGCCGGAATGGGATGTCCAGGCCGATAGCCCGCCCGGGCTGGTCCCCATCGATCCCAAGTTCCTGCCCGATGGAATGCGCGGTGAGTCGGCGCCCGACGAAGCGCCGCCGCTGGCGTTCCGTTTTCATGGCTCGGCCTACACGCTGCCGCTGAAGCTGACGCTCGCCGACCCCGAGGGGCATCGCGTGGTCCTGCGCGACTGCCGGCTTTCCGGTCGGCTCGATAGTCAGACCGCGGTCTTCACTCTCACCGCCACGGCGCGCGTGAAGAATCCCAAGGGCGGCACCTTGAGTCTGCTCTCGGGCGGAGCCGCATTGACGGCACTCGAGGCGCATCCGGGCTGGCGCGTGAAATTCGAGAACGGCCAGTTCGTGCTGGTCTTCGATCAGGCGGGCGAGTTTCCGATCCAGATCAAGTTCAACGCCGCGGTCCGCCAGTCGGATGGCTGGAGCGGAATCGATTTTCGGATCGCGCCGAGCGCGCTGCAATCGGTCACACTGCAAGGACTGGCGGCGGACACGCAGTTTCAATTCGCCAACGCCGCCCGGCCGGAGCGCGTGGGCAATGATTTCGTGAGCTATCTGCCGGCGGATGGCTCGGTGAAACTTTCTTGGAAACAGGAGCGCCCCGAAGCCGAGGGCAAATTGTTTTACGCCGCCGAGATGCTGGCGCAAATCAGCGTCAGCCCGGGCCTGATGCGCCAAGTGGCGCTGCTGGATGGCAAGGTGATGCAGGGCGAACTCACGCGGCTCACGCTGCTCGTGCGCGGTGCCGGCGAGGTCACACGCGTGCAGGGCGATCAAGTGCTCGCCTGGAATGTGGCGCCAGTTCCCAACTCGACCAACCGTCTGCTGACCGTCCAGTTTAACCAGCCACAGAAGGACCAGTTCGCGCTCCAGGTGCAAATGCAGACGTCTCTGGGCGCCTTTCCGCAATCGGTCGAGGCGATGCAATTGCGGCCGGAGGGCGCGACGCGTTTCGCCGGCTATTTCCGCATCGTGAACGAAGGCGCGGTGCGGCTCGAAGTCGCGCAAGCCACCGGGCTCTCGCAGATTTCGCCGGAGCAATTCCCCGAGAGCGATTTGACGAAGGCCGTCCTGCGGGCAGCGGGCAGCCAGCGCTTCGCCTACCGTTTTTCCGGCGCGGATTTCAATCTGCGCATTCAGGCCGACCAGATTCTGCCGGAGCTGACGGTGTCCGAAGTGCTGAACTATCACCTTGCCGAAAACGAGCTGGCGATCGATGCCGAGATCGAACTCGACATTCGCGAGGCGCCGCTGCGCGAGTTGGTCCTGCGTGTGCCGAAGAACTACGCCATCGCACGGCTCAACGCGGCGGGCTTGAGCGATTATTTCCTGCGCGATCCGGCCGACCCGACCGACGCTGAGTTGCGCCTGGTGTTTGGCCAGCCCGTCTCCGGACGCCAGGTGATTCAACTCCGGCTGGAGCGCAATCAAGCCCTCGGGGCGGCGAGTTGGGCCTTGCCGCGCATTGAAGTCACCAAGGCCAAATCGGTGCGCGGAAACATCGGCGTGTCGGCAGAGGCGGGCTTCCGTCTCACCTCGGAGCGGACCCTGGGACTCACGGAGATCGCCACCGCTTTCTTCCCGCGCAAAGTGGCGGGCATCCAGGCGGCGTTCCGCCTGAGCGACGCGTCATGGCAGGCCACGCTGCGCGTCGAGCGTTTGCCGCAAACTGTGCTGGCCGATTGCTTCCACCTGTTCTCGATTGGTGAAGGCATCGCCTACGGCAGCAGCGTGATGAATTACCTCATCTCTGGCGCGCCGGTGGCGGCGTTTCGCATCGAACTCTCCGACGAATATTTCAACGTCGAGTTCACCGGCAAAGACATCCGCAACTGGCAGAAGACCACGAACGGCTATCTCGTGCAGTTGCACACCCCGGTTTCGGGCACCTACACGCTGCTGGCGACCTACGAACGGCCGTTCAAGGCGCAGGGCGAGACGCTGGCCTTCACCGGCGCGCGACCGCTCGATGCGCAATCCGAGCAGGGCCACACGCTGGTCATCAGCGCGTATCAGTTCCAGGTGAAGCCGGCGGTCGTGGAGTCGGGCTTGCTGGAGTTGGAGACCGCAGAGGTTCCGGCGGAATATCGCCTGTTCTTCGATGCACCGATTTTGAAGGCCTATCGATACACGTCGCGCCCGTTCAATCTACAACTTGCGCTCAGCCCGCTGACGCAGGGCGACACGCTCAGCCAGGTGGTGGACCGCGCCTCGTTCACCACGCGCATCTCGAAGGAAGGCCAGGTGCTCACCGATGCGCGCTACTTCGTGAAGAGTCGCGGCAACCCGAACTTCCGCCTCACGCTTCCGGCCGGAATGGAAATGTGGTCCGCCACCGTCAACGGCACCGCGGTCGTGCCGGTCAAGGATGCGCAGGCCAATCTGATTCCACTGCCGCAGCGCGCTGATCCGAACGCGGTGTTGATCCTCGACCTGAAGCTGGCGTCGCGCTCGAAAGAGGCGGGACGTGTGACCGTGGCGGCTCCCATCGTCAGCGTGCCCGTGATGCTCGCGGAGTGGAAACTGGAACCGGACACCGCGCAGCGCCTGATTTATCGCGCCGGCTCGCTCACGCCGGTGGGCGGCCGGACGGACGTTTCGGGTTTCGCGCAATTGGCCCGGGTGTTCCGCGGTTCGAATGCGGAGCGGGCCAGCGTCTCGCTGATCGCCGCGGTGGTGCTCATCGTGCTGGCTCTGATCGTCTGGCGTTGGACGCTGCAACCGGGAGTCTATCGTTTCAGCATCCGGCACCTGTCAGGCGTGGTGCTGGGTCTGCTGGCTTTCGCGCTCGCGGCCGCGGCTCTGCTCGCGCTCGGCGAAGCAGCGCGACAGCAGAACGGTTACTTGCCGCGCACCATCACGTTCCTCGCGCCGGTGCAGCAACCCAACAGCGCCCTCGTCGCAGAAGTGGCCAACGTGTCGGACGAGCCTTCCTTGGTGAGATTCCTCGGGAGCGCCTGGCCGGCGGTGTTCGCGCTTCTGGTGTGGGTTTACGGTGCGGTGACTTCGCGAGCCTGGTTCAACGCGATCGGCTGGATTCTGGGCTGGACGCTCGTCGCCTGGGCTGCGCTGCGAAGTCCGAATGGTGCGCCATTCTTCCTCGGCGTCATCGCCGCGTTCCTGTTGATTCACGTCATCATTCCCGCCCTGCGACGATTGTGGCAGATGCCGCAGCGCCCGAGGTCAACGCCGCCTCCTCCGGCCTCAGAGAACGGAGCAGCCGCAGCGGTGGCGACGGTATTATTGATTGCGACGTGTTTGAGTTTGGGAAGCGCTGTGCAGGGGAGAGAGTCCTCGGCCATCACACCCCTCACCCCGGCCCTCTCCCCGTTGAGGGGAGAGGGAGTCGCGGCGGCCGCAATCGATAAACAGCAATTCCCTGCCGCGTCCGTTGCCGGAGCAATGAGCAGCCACTTGCCTTTGAACGCGGCGGCGACCGTAGCGAAAACATCGGACTCAAGTCGCGCCCCCTCTCCCCTCAACGGGGAGAGGGCCGGGGTGAGGGGTGTGTCGCAGCCACGCGGCGTCCAATCTTCCCCGATCCTACTGCTCGCCCAGGCCACCGCCGAATCACCAGCAGTCCAGCAGCCCGGCGAAATGACCAAGCCCGTCAGCCTCGCCATCCCGAAGGAACCGGCACTCGCTGAATCCGTCAGCCAGGAGATTCGTGTGGAGGAGAAGTTCGCCATGACGTCCGCGACGATTCGCTGGCAGGCGACGAAAGGTCAGTTGCTGCCGTTGCTGTTCGAGCCCGCGGTCCTCACGCGGGTCGCCTTCCCGACCAATGCGCTGAAGCTGGTCCAGTCGTCAGTGGGGGGAAAGCGCGCGCAGCAACTGCTCGCCTTGGAGAGCGGCGCGTTCGATGTGGAGCTGCACTACCAAATTCAGGTGACGAAACGCGACGCGGAAAGCGGCTTCGCGCTGCCCACGCAGTTCGGCCTGGTGAATCAACTCCGGCTCACGCTGTTGAATCTGGATGTGGATGTCCTCGCGCCGCAAGCGGTCTCGATTCAGCGCGAGGCTGTCGGTAGCAACACGGTGGCGACGCTGGTGATTTCGCCGGTGAACGACGCATGGATTGGCTGGAAGCCGCGGAGCCGCGATGTGAAGCGCGAGAAGCCGGTGTTCTTCGCCGAGATTTTCCAGCTCTACGCGCCGTCGGCCGGCGTGATCGAGGGCGCGCACTATGCCGCCATTCGCCCGGCGCAGGGCGAGTTGAGCGAACTTGTTTTCGACGTGCCCGGCGGGGCGACCATCACAGACGTAATCGATCCGGCGAAGTCCGCGGCGCCGGTGGACGCCAAGAATTCCAAGGCGCCGGGCACGTCGGCTTCCATTGTCTCCCTGTGGCGCTTCGATCCAGACTCGCGCAAGTTGCGCGTGAGTTTGAATCCGCCGCAGTCTCGTCCGTTTGCGCTGCTGATCCGTTCGCAGATCGCCACCGGCCCTCTTCCGTTTGAGCAATCGGTTGGACTGTTGTCAGTGGAGAATGCCGCCGGTGAGATCGGTCTGCTGGGCATCGCCACCGGGAATGAAGTGCAACTCGACGCGGTCACTGCCGACGCCTTGTCGCCGATCAATCTGGAGGATTTCCCGGGTGCGGTGGCGCAGTCGCTGCAGGCGCAGATTCCAGGCCTCACCGTGCGCCGCGCTTTTCGCTACGCCGACGCGAAGGCGAAGGCGTCGATTAAGGCCGCGCCGGTGGAACCGGATGTGCGCGTCGAAACGCAGGACACGCTTTCGCTGGGCGAGGATCGCATCGTGCTCGCGGCCAACGCGACCGTGGACATCACGCGCGCGGGCATCTTCCGCCTCAGCTTTCTTCTGCCGACGAATCTCGATGTCGAGGCGATCAGCGGGCCGGCGCTCAGCCATTGGACGGAGGCGAAGAGTGATGCCGGACGCGTCATCACGCTGCACTTGAAGGGCAAGACAGAAGGCCAGCAGCAATTTGCCATCAGCCTGGCCGGGCCGGGCGTGAAGACCTCGACAAATTGGATCGTTCCGCAACTGATCCTGCGCGAGGCGAGCAAGCAGCGCGGCACCTTGGTGCTCGTTCCCGAACAGGGGATGCGTCTCCAGGCTGGTACGCGCACCGGCGTCACGCAGCTTGACCCGCAGAAATCGGGCATCCGCCAGAAAGGCGTGCTGGCATTTCGCATTCTGCAAATTCCGTGGAATCTCACCCTCGACATCGAGCAGGTGGATCCCTGGATTCAGGTAACCAGCCTGCAGCACGCCACCTTGAGCGAGGCGCAGGTCAAGATTGCGGCGAACCTGCAATACCAGATTGAGAACACGGGGCTGAAGGCGTTCCGCGTCTTCCTGCCGACCAATGCGGAAAGCGTGCGCTTCAAGGGCGAACAGGTCGCTGATTTCCTGCCGACAGCAGGCGCGATCACCAATGGCATGCAGGAATGGGAGGTGAAGCTGCACCGGCGCGTCATCGGGCGCTATCTGCTCCAGGTGAACTACCAGACGCTGCTGCCGGCACAGGCGAGCGAGGCCATCGTGCGCGGCGTGCAAGCGGCGGAAGTGAACCTGCAACGCGGCTTCGTCACGGTGCAGTCCGGCGGGCGTCTGCAATTGCGCGTCGAAGCCCTGCCGGGCGCGCTCCAGCCCACCGAATGGCAAAGCATCCCGCGCGCGTTGCAGCAGGACATGCAGGCAACCTCGGCGAATTTCGCCTACCGCCTCGTCGAGCCATCGTTCCAACTTGCGCTGAAGCTCGATCGGCACGAGGCGGCGAAGCTGCTCCCGGCGCGCGTCAACAGCATCACCCTCACCTCGGTGATTTCTGACGACGGCGTGATGTTGACCCAGGCGCGCCTCGAAATGGTTCCGGGCGACAAACGCCTGCTGCATCTCACGCTGCCGAAGGAGGCGGAGTTCTGGTTCGCGTTCGTCAATCAGAACGGTGTCTGGCCGTGGCGCGAGACGAACCAGATCCTCATTCCGCTGGAACAGCAATCGCGCGGCGGCAAGGCGATTCCGGTGGAGCTGTTTTACAGCAGCCGGGTCGGGACGCCACGATCGAGTGCGCTCGATCTCGCTCTGCTCGCGCCGAAGTTTGATTTGCCGTTGGAGAACATTACCTGGCGCGTGTATCTGAGCGAGAAATGGCAACTGGCCGACTGGTCCGGCTCGTTGCAATTGCAGAAAGACCAGATCGTCGCCCGCCCGGCGGCCATCGACGTCCAGACCTACCTCCAGAATGAATCCAGCGTGCGGCGCGAAAAGACGAAGGAAGCCGAGCAGATGCTCGCGCTGGGCAACACCGCGCTGGAGCAAGGCGACCCGCAGCAAGCGCGCCGCGCCTTCCAGTCGGCCTACGGACTCAGCCAGGGCGATGACGCATTCAACGAAGATGCGCGCGTGCAACTCAACAATCTGAAGCTTCAGCAAGCGCTGGTGGGTTTGAACTTCCGTCAATCCGCCGTGGCGGGTGACTCGGCGGGCGTCGCCGGCAAGCTGCGCGACTTGCGCGGGCGCAAGGAGGTCAACTACACGCAACAGGACGCCAAGGAGATCATTGATCGCAGCAGCGCCGAGGAGAACGCCGCGTTCATGCGGCTGGCCGAGCGGCTCATTCAGCAACAGGATTCAGCCGTGAGCAGCCCGGGCGCGATTCGCGCCAGCGTTCCCGAGCAGGGACGGCTGCTGACCTTCAGCCGTTCCGTGGCGGTGGACCCGTGGGCGGATCTGACGATCGGGATCGAGGCCAAGGCCGTGCGCGCGGCTTCCTGGAGCGTGCGCCTCGTCATCCTGGGCGGGACCTTCCTGCTGCTCGCGGGTCTGGCCCTCGCGGCGAGATCTTTCCGGCGTCCGGTAGAGGGATGACACGCGGCTGTTGCTGAAGTGGTTTGAATTGTTCTGTGGCCACAGTCTCGTGGTACTCGGGGTGAGGGAGAGTCGCGCTTACTCGCCACGCGGCTACGGTATAGATTAAACCGCTCCAGTGCAGCATTCCCGGCGGCAATGTGCGTCGAGGAATCAGCCGCAAAATGGCTGATCGAGAGCCGTGACAATTCCACCCCGCGGTGGTCCATTCAGGTATGCAATCCGACCTGATCTGAAATCACCTTGTTGACCCTGCTGATCATTCTCCTCGTCGTAATCGGCCTTGTTGGCGGCGCCTTCCTCTATTGGAAAGGATTGAATCGCGCGGCCGAGACCGCCAGGCCGTTGGAGCGAATGCTTCTGCGCGTCGGACTGAGCCTCATGGTCACGGTGGGACCGATCTTCGGCGCGCGCCAGGTTCTGATGGGCGCTGGGTCCGTCGGCGGCGGCATGGTGGGGGGCTTTGCGATAGCGTTCATTGTGGCGGGCCTTGCGGCGATCGTTGGCATCCTGTTGGGAATCATCTGGGCACCGGAATTTGGGAACATGATCGCGCGCCCGTTTGTGAACCTCTTCATGGGCAGCAGCGAGGCCGAGGCGCCGAAGCCGCTGTATTCCGCTGCGCAAGCCCGGCGCAATCAGGGCAAATTGACGGAAGCCATCGCGGAAATCCGCGCGCAACTGGAACGCTTCCCCGACGACGTGCAAGGTTGGATGATGCTGGCTGAGATCCAGGCCAGGGACCTCCGTCAATTTGACCAGGGGGCGGCCACCATCACGACGTTCATCGCGCGCGAGGGGCAGAGCCCACAGCTCATCGTCCTCGGCCTGTCGCGACTGGCCGACTGGCATCTGGAACTCCGTCACGATTATGCCGCGGCCCGGGAAATCCTGGAGCGCATCGTGGCGAATTACCCGCATCTGCCGCAATCCCGCGCCGCCCATCAGCGCCTGGCGCACATCGTGGAAAAGCAACGCTACGCCGACGAGCACGCCGATCACGCGATGGCTGTGCCTGCGACCGATCAACGACTCGGCTTACGGAAAATGGTCGAGACGCCACCTCTCCCGGTCGAGGACACCGCAGGGCAGGTGGACGAACTCCACCGGCAGCTTGGGCAGTTTCCGCTCGACCGCGAGACGCGCGAACAACTGGCCTTGCTCTACGCGCACCAATTGCATCAACCGCAGCAGTGCGCGGAGCAGATGGAATATCTTCTCGCTCTCCCCGACGCCTTTCCGGCCGAGATTGCCCGGTGGCTCAACCTCCTGGCGGATGTTCATATCAAAGAGGCGCAGGATGCCGGTGCCGCCCGGAAGACGCTGGAGCGATTGATGGAGCTGTGTCCCGAGACGCCGATGGCCGCGCAAGCCCGGCAGCGATTGGATCGGCTTGATTTGGAAATCCGCAACGCCCGGCAAACGCCGACGGTGAAGCTCGGCACTTATGATCAACGCCTCGGCCTCAAGATGGAGGCTCCGTGGCGCCGCAAGACCTCTGATTGAAAGGGGTCAGTCGTGGTTCGATCCGACAACCGCCGCCGGACTGGGAATTTTCAAAACATTTCCTCCCTTGCCGGATCGGAACGATGCCCGTGCCAAGGCCGGGGCCGGGGATCAAGACGGGGATGGCGACGGCTGGCGCAGACGCTGCAATGCATCGGTCAATTCCTTCAGATCGTCGATTCGCCGCGCCCCGATTTCGCGCAACGTCGCGTCGTAGGCCGGTGCAGCCCGGCCTCCGACGAGCAACGCGATCTCGCCGGGCAGGCAACGGCGCAGGTTTCGCAGTTCTTGCGCGAGGAGTGGATCGTCCTGCGGATACACGATGCTCAAAGCGACGGCACGCGCCTTGTTTTGGAGGGCCGCGCCCGCAAGTTCAACGGCCGGCATGCTTGAACCGAAATAGGTGACGCGCCAGCCCTGGTTGGTGGCTGCGGCGCACACCAGCACGGCACCCAGTTCGTGCAGTTGACCTGTTGGCGTTGCCACCACCAGCAACGGCGCCGTCTCCGGCGTGGCAAATGGACGGTAGTGGCTGGCGAGGAAACTGCGGATGATCGAACTGGCGAAATGCTCGTGCGCGATTTTGATCCGCCCGGTTTCCCACAAGTCGCCGATGCGCTGCGTCAAGGGCACCACCAGTTCGTTAAGGAATCGGTTCGATCCCAGCCGGACCGCGGCCCGCGCGAGGGTGGCTTCAAACTTGGAGCTGTCCAGATCGCCTATCTGACGGATGCCAAGGTCGAGGAAATCCTCGGGCTTTTCCCTGCTGCCTGCCTTTACCGGAGCGCTGGATTCGCCTGGGCCGTTGCGCCCGGAAATCAACCGGCGCAGGTCATCGTCACCCAGCGAGGATGCCTGACTGATGTTGTGCCCCGCCGCCGTCGCCTGCCGCAGCAATGCCAACCGCTCGATTTGCGCATCTGTGTAAAGGCGTCGGTTGGTGTCGGTTCGCTGTGGTGTAACCGCGCCATAGCGCTTCTCCCAGATGCGAATCACATGCGCGGTCAATCCAGTCCGCCTGGCGACGACCTTAATCGGGTGCTTCAACAGCGTCATTTGCCGATGCTGGACGGTGCAGGCCATAAATTCAACAATAATGCGACAGGTAGATCGGGCAATGTCGTGTAATGTTTGTTTGAATGATTAAAATAGCCAAATAGACGGTAAATATTTAAAGATAAACAAAAAATTGACAGGGTTCTACAAGTGAGACAAAGAATAGACGTAGTAAGTGCCAAACCAAACCACCGAACGCCCCATGAAAACAAAAACCATTCTCCCCCGTCCGGCCTCCCGCACTACCGGAAACCGTCGCACCTCGCTCTCTTGCTCCGCCCGCCGCGACTGCCATGCCGATCACGGAACCTCTCCCCGGGCCAAGTCGTTGCTCCGGCAAAAAACTGTCACTTCCACCCCGGCGGCCATCCTCGCCTCGGAAGCCATCGAGGTTTCCGGGGTGACACGAGCGCAGACGGGGCGCGACCGCAACTTTGACGACAACACCGCCCTGACTCTCTACCTCAGCGAAGTCGGCCGGGTCGCGCTGCTCACGCCGGAGCAGGAAGTGAAGCTGGCCGCCCGGATCAAGAGGGGAGACGCCGCCGCCCGCGAACACATGATTCGGGCCAACCTCCGTCTCGTGGTGAAGATCGCCCGCGACTACGACGGACTTGGGTTGCCGCTGCTCGACCTCATCAACGAGGGGAATATTGGCCTGATGAAGGCCGTCGAGCGTTTCGATCCGGCCAAGGGCGCCAAGCTCTCGTCCTACGGATCGTGGTGGATCAAGCAGTCCATGCGTCGTGCCATCGCCAACCAAGGCAAGACCATTCGTCTGCCGGTGCATGCCGTGGACAAGATTTACCACATGCGCCGGGCGGAAATGAAATACCGCGAGCTTTTCAACCGGGAGCCGAGCGATGCCGAACTCGCCGCCGAGGTCGGCATGAGTTTGGCCCGCATCGCGGAACTCCGGCTCGCCTCGATGCGGCCCGCGTCACTCGACGCCAGCTTGTCGAACGACGAGGATTCGAGCGCGCTCGCGGATGTCGTCCAGGACGAGAACGCGGCGATGCCCTTCGAGCGCATGGATGAGGAAATCACCCACAACCTGCTGCGTGAACTCGTCACCAAGCTCAACGAGCGCGAGGCCAGCATCATCCGCTACCGCTTTGGCCTGGATGGCGGATCCGAACGAACCCTTGAGGAGGTCGGCCGCAAATTTGGGGTGACGCGCGAACGCATCCGTCAGTTGCAGAACCTGGCGTTGGGCAAGTTGCGTCGGATGATGGAGGAACGCGATTCCGTCTCCATGTCCGCTTGAATCATTCCTTTCTGCAACAGTACCGTAGCGATGGTGAATCGGCGGTTGCTGACAGGATCTTGGGATGGGCTCCCAGAAGACGATGGGTCCCAACCCTTACGGGTAGGGCGTGTCTGTCCCCAGCGCGCCGTCGGGTTGGACGGGAGTGGTTTGCGGCGCGCTGGGACAGACGCGCCCTACCCAGTCCGGGGGTCGTCCCTCCCACTGCCTGGGTAGCAAGTTTCCGGTGATTGTTTTTAGCACTCAGCGAACTCCGAGGACGAAGCAAAGCACATGATCAGAACGAACAAGAAAGCGAAGACGGCCATCATCATTGGTGCCGGTCCTGGCGGACTGGCCTCGGCCATGTTGCTCGCGGCCAAAGGCGTCAAAGTCAAGGTTCTGGAGCGCCTCCCGCATGTGGGCGGGCGCACCTCGACCATCGAGGCGGATGGCTACAAGTTCGACCTCGGCCCGACCTTCTTTCTTTACCCGCGCATCCTGGAGGAGATCTTCGAACTGGTCGGTAGGGATCTGCATCGGGAAGTGGAGATGGTTCGATTGGATCCGCAATACCGCATCCAGTTCGGCGCAGGTGGGGTGATCAATGCCACGGCAGACGTCGCACGGATGGAGCGGGAAATCGCCTCCATCGCGCCTCAGGACGCGGGGGGATTCCGGCGTTTTCTCGAAGAGAACCGCACCAAGCTGGAGCGTTTCACCCCATGTCTCGAACAGCCGTTTCGCGGCTGGGGCGACCTGTGCACGCCGCGGATGCTCAAGCTGCTTCCGCTGCTCCGACCGCATCAATCCGTCGAGCAATACCTTGGTCGATTCTTCACGGACCCCCGGGTGCGCCTGGCCTTCTGCTTTCAGTCGAAATATCTTGGTATGTCACCGTTCCAGTGTCCAAGTCTCTTCTCGATTCTATCCTTTCTCGAATACGAGCATGGCGTCTGGCATCCCATCGGCGGCTGTGGAGCCGTCACCCAGGCGATGGCCCGCGTCGCAAGAGAACTGGGTGTGGAAATCTGCCTCAATGAACCGGTCGAGGAAATGCTCTTTGCCGGTAAACGCGCCGTGGGCGTCCGCACTGCTTCGGGTGTGCAGCGCGCCGACGCGGTGGTGGTCAACGCCGATTTCGCCCGCGCGATGTCGCGGTTGGTGCCCAATCATCTCCGCCGCCGCTGGACCGATCAGAAGCTCGCCAGGAAAAAATACTCATGCTCGACTTTCATGATGTATCTCGGCGTGGAAGGCACATTCGATCTGCCACACCACACCATCCACATCTCGAAAGATTACGAGCAGAACCTGGACGATATCGAGAACAGGCACGTCCTGAGCGAGGAGCCGTCGTTCTACGTGCAGAATGCGTGCGTGACCGATCCCGGCCTTGCTCCGCGCAGACACAGCGCGCTCTATGTCCTGGCGCCTGTCACCCAACAGCACCCCAACGTCGATTGGAACCGCGAACGACAGCGCTATCGTGACCTGGTTCTTAAGAAAATTGCCCAAGCCGGCTACGGCGGCATCGAAGGGCGCATCCGCTATGAGCGGGTCATCACCCCCGCCGACTGGGACACCCGCTACGAGATCTACCGAGGAGCGACCTTCAATCTCGCGCATAATCTCACCCAGTTGCTCCACCTCCGTCCACA
This sequence comes from Limisphaerales bacterium, assembly GCA_038249465.1. Taxonomy (GTDB): domain Bacteria; phylum Verrucomicrobiota; class Verrucomicrobiia; order Limisphaerales; family JBBRWD01; genus JBBRWD01. The sequence goes on from JBBRWD010000023.1 coordinate 46,010, forward strand.
GAATCGCTTCGAGGATCTGGAGGGCGTTTATCTCGTCGGCGGCGGGACGCATCCGGGCAGCGGTCTGCCGGTCATCTTTGAATCGGCGCGCATCACCTCGCGTCTTCTGCTCTCCGACCTGGGGATGGAGGCACCACTCGAAATGACGCCACCGCAGGAGCACTCCGAATCAGTTACGGTCGCCTGACAGGATCCCGAGGTCAGGAGACTCTCGCGTGTGCCGTTGGATAACCGATTGGACTCTTCCGGTCGGTTTTCAGCCGCTCCCGATTCTCTGGCCGTTCGACGCGCCGGGGGCTGCCCTCGGCGCTTGATTGGCCCCACACCGCTCCCGAGAAATGCTTTGCCGAGCGCCTCGGGAAAGTTCAAATATTTGCCATGAAAACCTTCCAGAAGATTTCTCGTTCGGTGGCGTTTTCCGCCCTGATCACGGTGTTGGCGTCCGCTTCGATCGGCGCCGCGGAGAATCTGATGGAGGGCGATAAGATTCCCGGCACCGATGGCGACATCATCGTCCGCCCCATCAACCATGCCACGCTCGCGCTCGGCTGGAAGGAACTGGCCATCTACGTGGACCCCGTGGGCGGGGCCGGTCGCTTTGAGGGACTGCCCAAGCCGCGGCTGATTCTCATCACGGACATCCACGGCGATCATCTCAATGCCGACACGCTGCGCGCCGTTGCGGGCGAGACGACCCGCCTCGTGGCGCCGCCGGCGGTCGCCCAGCAATTGCCGGAGCCTTTGCGGGCGCGCACGACGATTCTCGGTATCGGTGAGAAGACCAACCTGCTCGGCGTGGGCATCGAAGCCATCGCGGCCTACAATCTCGCCCCAGAGCGGGCCAAGTTTCACGCCAAGGGCCGCGGCGTGGGCTACGTGCTCACGCTCGGCGGCAAGCGCGTTTACCTGAGCGGCGATACGGAGGACATCCCCGAGATGCGCGCGTTGAAGAACATCGATGTCGCCTTCGTATGCATGAACCTGCCCTACACCATGACGCCGGAGCAGGCGGCGGATGCGGTGCGCGCGTTTCGTCCGAAGATCGTTTATCCCTATCACTGCCGCGGCAGCGATCTGGCGAAGTTCAAGAAACTCGTCGGCGAGGATGCGGGTGTCGAGGTGCGGATTCGCGATTGGTACCGCTGAATTGCCGCGGCTATTCAGCGAGGTCTGGCTTGCTCTGCATTCAATTCACCGCGTCGAAACTCCGGCCGCCCGGTGGCGCAGCCAGAAGTCGAGCACTTGCTCCCAATCCATCTGGCGCCGGTCGGTCAGGGTGTTGTGACCCGCTTCCGGATATTCCCAAAGCTGCTTGGGTCCGGTGTAGCCGCTGAACAGTTCCTTGCCGAATTCGCGCGGCACCACCGTATCCTGCCCGGCGAGCCAGACCGCCACGGGGCCGTGGTAGCCGCGCAGGTAGGCGGCAGACGGAAAAGGATCACGCAACAGCCACCGCACGGGCAGCCACGGATAGTGCCGTTGCGCCACGGCGGAGAGTTGCGCGAAGGGCGCGATCAACAGCACGCCGGCCACTCGCCCGGGCTGCGTCCCGGCCGCGTAGCAAGCCGGGCTGCTTCCCAAAGATTCACCGACGACATACACCGGCAGGTTCGTCGGCAACGCCAGCAATCCCTCCGCCGATGCGCGGTAGAGACTGTTCTGCGTCGGCTCGCCGGGGCGCGATCCGTAGCCGGGATATTCCAGGAGATAGACATCCACCGCGGCGATGGATTGCAGCGTGGAGGTAAAGTCGTGGCGACGGATGGCCCAGCCTGCGTTGCCATGCAACACCAGCACCTGGCCCCACGGCTGCGCGAGGCGGCTGCGTCTTTTCCAGCCGAGCAACTGGCCCTTCGATCCGCGCCATTCTTCGCAGCCAGCGTTGCGCGCCGCCTGCTGCGCCACGGCCGGAGTCAATCGAGTGGGGTGGTAAATCAGTTTCCGCTGGAAGATTGCGAACAACGCAACGATGCCGCCGTAGAGACCGATGAGGGCCAGCAGCCACCAAAGCCAGCGCCGCCCACCGTGCGTTGGGAGCGGGCGCGCTGCCGGGATGGATTCAGGCGCGAGAGACACAGCGCGGCTCAGGTCGCGGCAATGCGCCGGAGGTATTCGTAGGAGAAGATGCCGGAGGAATGGCCGTCGGCCCAATGCGGCGTGAGCGCGTAGGTGCCGGTGTTGTCGAGGCGGACGAGCTGAAATGATTTCGGCGAGAGCGGCTTGTCCGGTCCTTTGTGCAGATTGCCGAGCACGTCCACCTCGCCTTTGCAGCCGGCGCAAGGACACGCGCGGCGGAGACGTTCGAGCGGGATGAAGCTCTCGACGTCGTCATCCCATTTGATGGCGAGTTCCGGGCCGATGAGTTGGATGTCTGCGGGTCGCATGAGGAAAAGAGTGATGGGTCCGCGCCGTCTGGCCGGCGGCTACTGGGTGAGGTGCAGGAAATTCTTCACCAACGTCCGGCCGCTTTCCGTGAGGATGCTCTCGGGGTGAAACTGCACGCCCCAGATGGGAAATTCCTTGTGGCGCACGCCCATGATCTCGCCCTCGTCTGTCTCCGCCGTGACTTTAAGACATTCCGGCAGCGTGTCGCGCTGGATGACCAGCGAATGATAGCGCGTGGCGTGAAAAGGATTCGGCATGTCGGCGAAGAGGTCGCGTCCATTGTGACGGATGGGCGAAGTCTTGCCGTGCATCATGCGATAATTGACCACCACGTTGCCGCCAAAGGTGTGCCCGATGCACTGGTGGCCGAGGCACACGCCAAAGAGCGGCACCTGCGGCCCAAAGGCGCGGACGATCTCGTTCGACAGTCCGGCCTCGCGCGGCGAGCAGGGCCCCGGGGAAATCAGGATGCGCTCGGGGCGCAGCGCGCGAATCTGCTCGATCGAAATCTGGTCGTTGCGATGGACCTGCATGTCCACCCCCATCTCGCCCAGATACTGGACGAGGTTGTAAGTGAACGAATCGTAGTTGTCGATGACCAGCAACATAAACGCGGCGGGAAGGTAGCCGCGCCCCGTGGGAAAGGGAATGGGAAATCGCGCGCCGAAATCGCGCGCCCAATTGGCGGAGGGTGTGATTAAAAGGGGTGAAGCCGGCACGCCAGGCGAGGCAGGGCGCGTCACTCCGTGCGCGCCGCGAACCACTCCCGGCCAACCCGACCGCACTGTCTCTCGACGAATCCTCGACTTCCCGGCGCCGTGCCTCAGCCAGCCGCCCGTTGATTGCGGGCCACGGCGGTGGCGATGGTGGTGACGTTCTGGAAAATCTCGCGGGCGACCCCGGGATCCTGGATTTTCAGGCGGTAATTTTTGTCCAACGCCACCGCCAGTTGCAGCGCATCCACCGAATCAAGCCCGAGACTTCCTGGACCGAAGAGAGGTTGCTCATCGCCGATGTCGTTCGCGTTGATTTGGAGCATGAGATTCTCCACCATCAACGCTTTGATTTGCTTCTTCAGGTCCGGAGTCGCTTCCATTTCAAAAAATTCCGCCGTCCACTTTCAGCAAAGAGCCTGTGATGTAGCCGGCCTCGGCACAAGCCAGAAATCGGATCGCGGCCGCCACTTCCTCCGGCCGGCCAAAGCGGCGCATCGGCACCTGCGCGCACGCGGCCTTGCGCCGCTCGGCGTCCATCCCGGCAAGAGCCTCAGTTTCGATGTAGCCCGGGCAGACGGCGTTCACCGTGATGCCCATGCGGGCCACTTCCTTGGCCAGAGATTGCGTCAACGCGACCACGCCGGCCTTGGCCGCGGCGTAGTTCGTCTGGCCCGGCGGCGCCAGCAGCGCGCTCAGCGAGGACACGTTGATAATCCGCCCGTGCCGCTGTCCGATCATCGTCCGCAACACCGCCTGGCAGCCGTGGAAGACGCCGTCGAGATTCGTCGAGCGAACCCTTTCCCACGCCTCCGCCGGCATGGTGGCCAGCAAACCATCCTCATGCGTGCCGGCGTTGTTCACCAGGACATCGAGCCGCGGATGACGCTTCGCAATTCGCTCCACCGCAGCGGCCCACGCGGCGGGTTGGGTCACATCGAGATCCACGCACGCGCAACGATCCTTGTGTGCCTGTTCCAATTCGATGGCCTGTTCGCGCCGCGCGCGCACGCCGAGCCAGATGAAGTTGTCCGGCGATTCGCCCAGAAACGCGCGGGCAATGGCCTGGCCAAGCCCGCCATTGGCGCCGGTGACGAGAATGATGCGTGGATTCATGTGCGGAGGAGGGCAGGGTAGAGGCGTGGCGGCATGATTGCTGGATCGTGGTGGATCATTCGCATCGGTTGAAATGCGCTCCAATGGCCGCCTCATTGCCGCCCGCGGTGCTGACCATGGCGCTCGCAACAGATCCATGACGAAGTTCCTCAAGCGCTGCGGCGCATTGCCACGCCACCCCCGCGGCGAAGGACTCGCCCAGGATGGCCTGCGGCGAAAGGCGGCGGCCCGGCCAATCGCGCCAGGCGAAAGTTTCTGGCGCGTCGAAGCGTGCCACGCCTGTTCGTCCATCGCACAGCAGGCTCGCGGCATCGCCCGGGGGAAGCTGCCGTCGGACCCGTTCCATCGCCGCGCGTCGGGTCGGTTGATCGAAGAACATTTCGGCGTCCGTGATGCCGGCCAGTTGGAGGGGAGTTGATCCGGATGGTTTGCCCGTCAAATACACCGCGCCCGCTCCTTCCGTCAGCACCGCAGTGCGGGAGATGCGGCGGTAAGCGTCCGAGGTAGTCCAGTAATTCTCCTCCGCGCCGACCACCAGCACGCCGTCCACCCGCTGTTCGAGCAGCCAGGTGGCGCCGAGCGCGAGTCCCTGGAGAAACGCCGACGCGTCACCCACGAGCGTGTAGTTGATCGCGGTGGTCCAGAGATACGCGGCGAGATGGCTGCTGGGCGCGTTGAAGACCGTCTCGGGAAAGAGCAGCGGGCTCGCGGTGGTTGGCTCGCGCAACACTTCATCGAAGAACCGCGCGCTGTAAATCATGCAGCCCGTCGCGACACAAAAGACCACTCCGAGCCGCAGGGTGCCATTGGCGACGCGGGCCGCATCCTCGCCGAGCGCCTCGATCGAGGCGGCCAGCGCGAACTGCGAAATGGGGCTGCTCCGCCGGAGTCGCGGATGCCCAAGAAACGCCGGACATGTCACCGGCGCGGGCACCGGGCGAATCCTGAAGGGGCGCGGCCAGCCTTCGCGCTGGACCTCCTTGACCGGCAGCCCGGCGTTTTCATCAAGCGCCCGGCGCAATGCCGGCAGACCCCAGCCCGCCGGAGATACGGCGCCGATTCCTGCAACATGGATGCCGTTCACGAAAACCTCCGCAGGATGAGCGACGCGTTGGCGCCGCCGAAGCCGAATGAATTGGTGAGCGCGAGCTCGAAGCGCGCGTCGGCCGGTTCGCGGACCAGTGGAAAGCCGCACACCGGATCCACTTCCTGGGTCGAGGCGTTGGGTGGCAGCCACTGACCGCGCAACGCCATCAGGCAGACCACCGCCTCGACCGCGCCCGCCGCGCCCAGCAGGTGTCCGATGGACGCCTTGGTGGAACTCACCGGCAGATGGCGCGCGTGTTCGCCGGCCCAGCGATTGATGGCGTTGGCCTCGGCGCTGTCGTTCAACGGCGTGCCGGTGCCGTGCGCGTTCACGTAGCCGATTTGCCCGGGCGTCACTCGCGCGGATTCGCACGCCGCGAGCATCGCAGCCAGGGCTGCGTCGCCCTGCGGGTGCGGCTGCGTGAGGTGATGCGCGTCGGTGGCCGCGCCGTAGCCGACAATTTCGCCAAGGATTTCCGCGCCGCGGCGTTGCGCGGAATCGAGCGTTTCCAACGTCAACACCGCCGCGCCCTCGCCGAGCGCGAGACCATCGCGCTGCCTGTCAAACGGACGGCACGTTGTTGGCGACAGCGCTTGGAGTGAGTTGAATCCGGTGAAGACCAGTTCGCTCAACGCATCGTAGCCGCCGGTGAGCACGCGTTCCGCGCGGCCGAAGCGGACCAGTTCAAAGGCGTGGCCGATGGCGTTCGCACCGGATGCGCAGGCGTTGGCGATGATCGTCACGGGACCGCGAAAGCCGAGGGCTTCAGCGAGATTCAACGCCTGCCATTGCGGGAGATACTGCATCGCGCGCGTGGTTTGGAGCCCCTGCCGCGATGGCGTGGAGATGGCCTGACGGAAATACGCTTCGCCGTTGCCCATGCCGCCGCTGGTGGTGCCCAGAACGAGGGGGAGATTCTCGGATGGCTCCCAGCCCGCCTGATCCCATGCGGGGCGTGCGGCCCACAACAGCAGCCGCGCCGCGCGATCCAGCCGGCCAATTTCGCGAGCATGGAGCCGCGTGGGCGGAAGCGTCGCCGGCAGGTCCACCTCGGCAGCGAGCTTCACGCGCTGCCGGGAGGCATCGAAGAGGGTGACGGGACGAAACGCCGTGCGGCCTGCGCGGAAGCCGTTCACGTTCGTCTGCCAATCCAGCCCGAGCGCGGTGACCAGGCCCGCGCCGGTGATGACCACGCGATGCGGCAGAACAGGGCAGGGTGGCGGCGGAAATAGCACGTTGTTGGCGTTTGTTCTCCCGGCTGAATCCTTCGGCAAATCGAAACCAGGATTTGCCCGGAACCTTCCGGATTCAGCAAACGGAGACTGGGCAAGGCTAGAAGTCGCCCGTGCGGGTGTCAAACTGGGATGCAATCTTGGCAGGCCTGAAGTCCAGTCAACCTTGAAACCGCAGATGCACTCAGATGGACGCAGATTGATCTGCGAAACCAAACGTAGCGTGTGGAGGCTGGGGGGCGTCTTGTGGGCGGCGACTTTCGTGCTTCGTGCCCTTGGCATCTGCGTTTATCTGCGTTCATCTGCGGTTGACCTGTTGGATTCTGGATCATGGCCGATGCAACCTGGACGGCCGTGCTACTTTGCGGTCGGCTCCGTGCCAGATGTGGGATCGGTGGGCGCGGCTTCCTTGCGCAGCCAACCGAGCACTCGGGAGTGCGCCAATCGCCAGCGACCGTTCTCGCTTCGCAACGGGATGGTCTCGCGCGAAGGGCGGAAAGGACCGGGGTTCTGCTGCACGATCTCCACGGCCGAATCAGTCACCGACGAGATGATGGCCACGTGACCGAAGCGGTTCAGGAGCGACAGGCCGAAGACGAGCAAATCGTCCGGACGCGGCTGGGTGGCGCTGCCGTTGGTGAATTGAAGCAGGCCGCGCTGCTGGTTGGTAGCGCCGTCGGGCAGGTCCGGGGCGAAGAAGCTTTTCGCGTGGCCGTAGGCGTCGGGCATCGGGTGATGGAGGCGCTCGTAGTAATAGCGTTTCACGAACTCCACGCACTGAAACTTGAGGCCGAGGTTGTAGCCATCCGGCGCGACATTCCTTCCCGACGAATGCCCGACACCGCCGTTGTAGAACACCGCCACGCCGTTCAACCGGTCGATTTCCTCGCCGACGCGGTGACGCGAATTCCAGTTGAGCCGCGTGGCGGCTTGCCAAGCGAGGACCAGGAACGCCACAGCACCACAGGTGGTCCAGATGCAGCGATGATGGCGAAAGAATTGGCTGGCGCTCATGGGCATCAGCGAGGCTGGCGGTGCGAATGGGGCGGTGAGTTGCTCGACCGCTCTCTGGCAAGCAGAGTCTCAAGTACGCTCCACTGATACAAACTCATCGCTTCCCTCCGGGCGCAAAAGAAACGCATGGTCACAACGTCTCCGCACGAGAGCTCTGGCCGCTGCGTCCGCGTTCTCGAATCGCCACCGCGTCTCTACCGATGGCTTGTCTCGGTCAATGAGGAGAAAGCCATCGCCGCGTGGCTCTATGAACATGCCGCACTCTGGACGGCGAAAGCGATACTGACGTGGAAATACGCCATCATGTTGGAGATCCCGACAAATCGCTTCAGTGAGTGGCGGTTCAACGTCTGGTCGCTCTGCCTCAAACTGCTGACGACCTTTCGTTGAATACTCGTAGCCGAGAATCTCCAGGGGATGCCTTTCCGATTCTGTGTACCCCAGAAGTTCGAGCGCAGCGTTGTAAGTGAGCGTGTCCATGCGGCCAAGCGTTCAGAACGGTGTTGAATCAATGCCGCCGCCCCAGCGGGACGAAATGTTCATCGTCGCATTGCGCATGACGCCCCGCTGGGGCTGGGAGAATTCATGGTGCATTATTGCTATAAACATCGCGCCCCTCCGGGGCTCACCACGGCTTTGCCTTCGCAGATGTTCACCTCGCCACCGCCCGGGCCACCTTGCCCGGTTCCTCGCCGGCGGCGAGCGGGCGCAGGATGAAGCGGTAGCTCTGCGGCTTGGCCTCGATGAGATATTGGTTGTGGGGCCACGCGCCCCAACTGTCATCGCCGCCCACGCCTTGCTGCTGTTTGTCGAGGTTGATTACCACGAAATCGCGCACCGGCAACTCGTGCGGGTGCTTGGCGCTCATCAAATCCTCGGTGGTGTGATGCAGCGCATTCACGCTCAACGTGGGCGCGCCCACCGCGAGCAGGCCGACGCCGCTCTTGTTGCGCAACGCGGCCCAGCGCACATCGACCTTGTTGCCGCTTTCGCCCGGTTCGGTGTAGTCGTTGCAGAACTGGTCACTCACGCTGCCGCGGTATTCGCCCACGCGCGCGTCCTTGCGATCGACGTAGGTTTCCTGCGGCCCGGGTCCAAGCCAAGTGAGGCGGTCGAAGCCGGCAGGCAGGCGCATCTGCATGCCGAGGCGCGGGATCTTCGGCAGCTTCGCCCCGGCGTCCGGCGCGAATTGCGCGTCCACTGCGATCTCGCCGTTGGCGAAGACGGTGTAGGTGGTGGTCCACGCGCCGACACTGGACAGTTGATGCTCGAACTTCACCGCCACCCCGCGTCCGTCGTGAGTCGGTGTGGCCGAGAAGCCGCGCACCGTCGCGCCGAGATGCGCGTCGCGCCAGATGCCCTGCGAGTCCTTCATGTTGCGGCCGCGGTCGTTGTCGGTGGGCGCGCGCCAGAAGTCCGGCCGCAGCGGCGATTCGATCAACTCCGTGCCCTTGAAGCGCAGCGAGGCGAGCGTGCCGTTGGTCTTGTCGAAGCGCGCCGCGAATTGTTTTCCGTTCACGATGATTTGCGTCGGGCTGTCGGTGATCTCCACCGGAGGCAGCGCGGCCAGATCAGCCTTCGGCGCGGCGGTGAAGTCGGGCAGCTTGAATTGATCCCACGCGATCTCGTGTCCGGCCTTGGCCCACGACTGCTTCGCTTTCAGTTGGAAGCTGAGTTCGAGGAAATACTCGCGGCCCGGCTCCGGCGTGAACGACTTCATCGGAATCGTCACGGTCTTCGCCTGATGCGGCGCGAGATCGAGTTCTGTGGCGGTGAGCTTGCCGTGCTGGATCTCGCGTCCGTCGGCGAACAGGCGCCAGCGCGCATTGGCGATGTCCTTGAGGTTGATGAAATCGAACCAGTTCTTGATCTCGATCTGACGCGCGACGAGGTCGGCCGGCCGGCAGTGGACGTTCTGGTAGATGTGGCTCACTTCGAGCAAGCCGGGGTGCGGCACGCGGTCGGGCGAGACGAGTCCGTTGTTGCAGAAGTTGTCATCGCTCGGAGTCCCGGGCGGGCCGAAGTCGCCGCCGTAGGCGAACCACGTCTTGCGGCTGGGCTGCCAGAGCGTGACTTCGCGCAGGTCGGTCCAGAGCACAAGCGAGTCGTCGCCGGGCCGGTTGGCGTGGGCAATCTCGGCCTCGCTCAGCGCCCGATCATAGACGCGCGCCTCGCGGATCTCACCGATGAACGGGCGATCCAGATGTTCGGCGTTGTTGCCAACCATGACACGCCAGTGATTGTTGTTAATCGCGCCTTTGTAGGCATTGGTCGCGACACATTGGCCGTCGATGAAGAGGCGGAGATCCTGTCCGGTGAACACGCCGGCGACCTCGTGCCATTGATTGTTCCAATCGCTGGGCAGCGGAGCGCGCACGGTGATCCAGCCACCCTTGCCGCCGCGATTGACGAAGAATTCAAGCTGCCTGCCAGGGATCTGTTGCAGCGCCCATTGCGTGTCGCCCTTGCTGATGATGGTGGCGTAGCCGTCGGTGGCCGCGGGCTTGACCCACGCTTCGAGCGTGAGCGGACCGGTGAGGTTGAGTTGCTCCAGCCAGGGGGCCATCACGAAACCCTTCACGCAGCCTTCGGAACCTTTGTTCGTGTTGGCCACGAAACAGAGGAACGGCCAGCGGCTGCGATTGCTCACGACCAGCGCGGACTCGGACTTCACGCGCTGTGCCTGATCCACCCAATCCCAGATAAACCCGCCCTGGAGATGAGACTTGGAGTAAATCTGATCCCAGTAGAGCCACATGTTGCCGCTGCTGTTCCCCATGGCGTGGGAGTATTCGCACTGGATGTAGGGTCGCGTCTGCGGCTTGGCGGCGTAGGCCGCGAGCGCGTCGGGCCGCGCATACATCGGGCAAATGATGTCGGTGTGCGGTTTCATTCCGGCCTGCTCGTAGTGGACCGGCCGGCTCGAATCACGGTTCTTGATCCAGGCGGAGGTCGCCTCGAAATTCGGGCCATCGCCGGCTTCGTTGCCGAGCGACCAGATGAGGATCGAGGGATGATTCTTGTCGCGCTCGACCATGTTGCGGGTGCGATCCAGATGCGCGGCCAGCCACTCGGGTTTCTTGGCGAGCGAATCAGCGTCGTAGCCCATGCCGTGGCTTTCGATGTTGGCCTCGTCGATGAGATAGAGGCCGTGCTTGTCGCAGAGATCATACCATGCCTGCTGGTCCGGGTAATGGCAGGTGCGCACGGCGTTGATGTTGTGCTGCTTCATCACCTCGATGTCCTTGACCATGCCTTCGACGGTGATGGCCTGGCCGCGATCGGGATCGATTTCGTGACGGTTGACGCCCTTGAGCAAGACGCGCCGGCCGTTGACCAGCAGATCGCCATTGCGAATCTCGACTTTGCGGAAGCCGACGCTGACCGGGATGACTTCGAGCACCCTGCCCGCGCTGTCTTTGAGGGTGAGCAGGAGCTTGTAGAGATGCGGCGTCTCCGCGGTCCACTTGAGCGGATTAACCACGGAGGCCGCGCCGGTGATGGTGATCTCGCCCTTGGCGCCGACGGCCGTCTCGAAGCGTGGAGTGGCGACCACTTTGCCGGCGGGATGGAGCAGGACGGCTTCAAGCAGGGCCGGCGCGCCGGAGTTGGTGATGACAACTTTCACCTTGAGTTGCGCGTCGCGGTAGGCGGCGTCGAGGTCGGTCTTCACTTCGAAATCGCGAATGTGCGTGTTCGGCGGTGACCACAGATACACGTCGCGGTAGATGCCGCTCATGCGCCAGAAATCCTGGTCTTCGAGGTAGGAGCCATCGCACCAGCGGAAGTTCTCCACGGCGACCAGGTTCTTGCCTGGCTGAAGAAAACTGGTGATGTCAAACTCGGCGGGCGTGCGGCTGTCCTTGTGGAAACCGACTTTCTGTCCGTTGACCCACACGTAGAAAAATGAGTTCACGCCGTCGAAGGTCAGCCAGACGCGCCGGCCGTCCCACGCCTTGGGAATCTCGAAGGTGCGGCGGTAGCAGTTGACCGAGTTGTTGGGGTCGTCGGCTGGGACAAACGGCGGGTTCGGGCGCAGTCCATGCCAGGTCCACGGATACTCGATATTCACGTAGATGGGCACGCCGTAGCCGTGTTTCTCGACATTCGACGGCACGGGGATCGTGGCCCAGGCGCGGTCATTGAAATCGGGCTTCCAGAAATCCGGCACGCGGCCGAGGAGATTGGTCGCGTAATAGAATCGCCACTCACCATTCAGCGAGCGGTAGAACGGCGATTTGACGCGCTCGGCATTGCCGACGAATTCGATGCGGCGCCCGGTCCGCGCATCCGGACAGATGATCATCGACGCGTGCGGCGCGAGCGTGCCGCTGGAGACGAGCGCAGGGTTCTGCCAGTCCTCCAGTGGCGCGGAGGAGAGGGACAGGGCGGACGTGGCGAGCAACGCGGCAACCGCGAACTGTTGAAGAGACGAATGCGATAGGGAATTGGTTTTCATCGGTTTGCTTTCGAATGGAACGAAGCATAGCCGGCCAGGCCGGGCGGATGCAATCCTGCGCGCCAGAAGTGAAAGGGACGCGCCTCAGTTTTTCAGCCAGGGGAGATTGGTCGCGCCACGGGGCGAGATGCGCCCGCCGAGCGACTCGATGATCTGATGCGGCCATTGGCCATCGGCGGGATGGGTGCGGAGATATTCCTCGCGGTCCTGATGATACTGCCGGAGGTGCGCTTCGATGCTGGTGCGCGTGAGAAAGACGCCGAATTGGTTTGTGCCGCCGGTTCCGAAGAGCCGGTTCAACACCGCTTCGCCGAGCAGAGTGGTGGCGTGGCTGTTCTCGATGAAGTATTTCATCGCCAAACCACGAACGCTGGCGGGCGGAATCTCCTCGGCGACCGGTCCGGCGTAACCGGTGGCATCCAGCAGCGGCACGTTGCCCTCCAATCCCTCGTCAGCCAGGAAGCGGACCAGCGTGCGCTTGAAGTCGTCGAAGTTTCCGCCGTTGCCCGCGGCGTCGAGCAACTCGTTATCCAGCGCGTGAACGGGCATGATGACCATCCGCACGTCAATCTTCTGCTCCTGACACTCGCGGACCAACTGCCGCAGAACCTCGATCCGGTTCGACGGCCAGTACGGCATCAGGCGATACCCGACACCCATGGCGCGCATGTTCCGGTCGAACACCGGACGATGGGCGAAGTCGTCCCCGATGCGGTGTTGCATGAAACCGTTCCGGTCCTGTTCCGTCAGGGCTTTTCCCCGAATCAGGTTCTTCACGACCGTCAGCGAATCCTCGGTGGTGGTGAGTCCGATGAGGCGACGGGCGTAGTAATCGAGCCGGTCGAGCTTGCGGTTGAAGCGCGTCTCCATGAACTCCATCAGGTGATCCACGCCGCCGGAGAACATGTGGTAGTCGATCCCCAGGATGACGAGGCGCGGCGGCCGGCCGTTGTTCTCGCGGACGGTGCGCAGAGCGACCAACAACTCCGGCAGAACCGCCGCGGGCAACGCCAGGTTGACCGTGCGATTGGTGCGGAACAGCGGGTAATCGGCCGGGAAACCGGACAGCACCCGCGAAGATCCGAGGAGCACAATGTCCCAGTCCGATCGGTGCGCCAGTTCGGCCTTGGCGAGACGATTGTCCGCGCGTGGACGGTAGGGATCGAGCGAGCCAATGTGCATCGACGGAAAGGCGCCGAGCGGATCGATGAGCAGGTTGCCCAGCGCCACCAGGCCCAGCCCGGCAAAGGCTGTGATCAGCCAGAACCGGAAGTAGCGAGCATGATCAAGATTTGTCATCCGTCAGAACTGCAGGGACTGAATCCGACCCGCCGGAAACGGCCGGGCTTCGCCAACCCGCCCGCGGGTTTCACGGATTTTTTGCCGGCGCATTGGTGCCGGCTTTCCGTTTCAGCGGTGGGAGCGATGCCACGATGCGGTGCGGCCATTGGCCATCTTCCGGATGGGTGCGGAGATATTCCGCGCGGTCTTTGCGTTCCTGTTGCAGATGGCCTTCGATGTTGGCGGTCGTGAGGAAGACGCCGAACTGGTTCGTGCCGTCCGTGTCAAAGAGACGGTTCAGCACCATCTCGCCCAGCGGCGGCAGGGCGTGGCCGTTCTCGATGAAATATTTCATCGTCAATCCGCGCACTTCCGCGGGCGGCACTTCCTCGGTGAGCGGCCCGGTGTAACCAGTGGCGTCCAGCAGCGGCACTTTGCCCTCCAACTTCTCGTCGGCCAGCAGGCGGACTACCGCACGTTTGAAATCCTCGACGTTCTCACCTTTTCCGCAGGCGTGGAGCAGTTCGGTCTCCAGCGCGTGGCAGGGCATGATGACGAACCGCAGGTCGATGTTCTGCTCGCGGCACCCGCGGATGATCCCGCGCAAGACTTCCAGCGGCCTGTCCGGAGCATAGGGCCGCGGGCGGTATCCGAGAGCGAGGTGTCGCATCATTCGATCGAAAATCGGACGATGCGCGAAATCATCGCCGACCTTGGTCTTGAGGAATCCGTTCTGGTCCTGCAGCGACAAGGCCCGCCCGCGGATCCAGTTCTTCACCGTCTTAATGGAATCCTCGGTGGCCTTCACTCCGATGAGCCGCTTCGCGTAGTAATCCAGCCGGTCGAGATCAGGGTTGAAGCGCGTTTCCATGAAGTCGAGGATATGATCTCCTTCCATGGCGAACATATAGTAGTCGATGCCGAAGATGACCATGCGCGGCGGCTTGCCGTTGTTGGCGCGAACGGTTTGGAGCACGGTCGCCAGTTCGGGAAGCACGGGTCCGGTGAGGGCGAGGTTGGCGGTGCGGTTGGTGCGGAACAGCGGGTAATCGGCCGGCATGGCATGGAGCACGCGCGAGGAGCCGAGGGTCACAATCTCCCAGCCCGGCCGGTGGGCGAGTTCCGCCTTGGACGGCCGAAGTTCCACGCGCGGACGGAAAAGGTCCAGCGAACTAAGATGCACCGGGGGAAATGCGCCAATCGGATCGACGAGCAGATTGAACAACGCCACCACGCCCACGGCAGCCACGGCCGCGCCCAGCCAGAGCCGGAAAAAACGAAGATGATCGAGGGGCGTCATGTCTCAGAATTGCCAGTAGATGAATTCGCTCGGGCGCGACAGGCAGACGATCGACGCCGCCATCAGCCCCGCCAGCCACAGCGCCCACGCGGCGTTCGGTTGCCACTGCAGACGCCGGTTGAGCCATTCCGGCGTGGGCGCATGCGAAACCTTGCCGTCCACGTATTCCAGCGCCGGTTGGTAGCGCGCCAGCATCTCGTGACTGTTCGGGAAAAACCAGACCACCAGCATCATGGCGGAGCAGGCCCAGAAGGCTGTGCCGAGCGGAATATCCGTGGAAGTGAAAGAGAATCCGTTCAAGCCGAACATCGACTTTTGCAGCGTGAAGGCGGCATTGAGTGAAGCGGCGCGGAAGAATACGTACGACACCACCACGGCGAGGAAGGTCACCACACGTCCTGCCCAGATGCCTTGCGCTGTCGGCGGCGCGGCGGTGTGGCCCGCACGTTTGCGCGACTTCGACCAGCGCTGGTAGATCGAGAGGTAGATGCCCTGCAATCCTCCCATGAAGACGTAGGTCCACCCCGCGCCGTGCCAGAGCCCGCTGATGAGCATCGTGGTCATCAGGTTGATCGAGCTGCGCATTTGGCCGCTTCGATTGCCACCCAGAGGGATGTAGAGGTAATCCCGCAGCAGCCGCGAGAGGGTCATGTGCCAGCGCCGCCAGAAATCCGAGATGTTCTGCGCCTTGTAGGGAGAATTAAAATTCAGCGGGATCTTGATGCCGAAAAGCCGGCCCAGCCCGATGGCCATGTCGGAATAACCGGAGAAATCGAAATAGACCTGGATCGCGTAGGCCACCGCGCCCACCCACGCCGCGGCAAAGCCCGGAGTGCCGCCGGCTTGCGCCGCATCGAAAACCGGCGAAGCCCAGCGGGCAAACTGATCGGCAATCAACACCTTTTTGGACAGACCGATCACCAGCAGGGTCACACCCACGCTGAAATCCGACCAGTCCACCCTCTGCTGCTGCTCCTTCCTGAACTGCGGCATCATCTCGGAGTGATGGACAATCGGGCCGACGATGAGCTGCGGGAAGAAGGTGATGAAGAGGCAGAAATCGCGGAAGTTGTAACCCCGGGTCGAGCCGTTGGCGGAGTCGACCACGTAGGTGATCGCCTGGAAGGTGTAGAACGAAATACCGAGCGGCAGAATCACATGCAGCGCCGGCCACTGCGTCCCAAACACGGCATTGACATTGCTCACGAAGAAATCGGCGTACTTGTAGTAGCCGAGGAATGCCAGGTTGGCCGCGATGCCCAGCCCCATGAACCAACGCGTTTTGCGCTGGCCGGCTTCCATTCGTCCCAGTTGGGTTCCGACCAGGTAATTGAAGACCAGCGAACCACCGATGAGAAAGAGATTCGACCATTTCCCCCAGCCGTAGAAGAACAGCGACGCCAGCACGAGCCAGTTGAACGTCCACGCGATCTTCCCGCGGCTGCGCAACAGCAGAAATACGGCGAGGGTCACCGGCAGGAACAGCAGGATGAAGGGATAGGAGTTAAACAGCATGACGCGACTTACGGATTTTTGGCCGGCCCGTTGGTGGCGGGGCGCTGCTTGAGCGGAGGCAGGGACTCGACGATGCGATGCGGCCACCGGCCGTCTTCCGGGTGCGCGCGGAGATACGCCTCTCGATCTACACGTTGTTGCCGGAGGTGATCCTCGATGTTGGTCCGGGTGAGGAAGATTCCAAATTGATTCGTGCCGCCCGTGCCGAACAGGCGGTTCAAAATCATCTCGCCCAGCACGGGCGTGGCATGGCTGTTCTCGATGAAGTATTTCATCGTCAAGCCGCGCACTTCCGCGGGTGGAACGGCCTCCGCGACCGGCCCGGCATAACCCGTGGCGTCCAACAGCGGCACCGTGCCTTCCAGACCCTCGTCGGCGAGGAGGCGGACGAGCGTGCGTTTGAGTTCCGCAAAGCCATCACCTTTCCCGCAGGCGTGGAGCAGTTCCATCTCCAGTGCGTGGAAGGGCATGAGGATCACCCGCACGTCGATGTTTTGGTCGCGGCAGTCCCGCAGCATTTTCCGCAACACCTCCACGCGATTGGAGGTGTCGTAGGGCATCGCGCGATAGCCGGGAGCAAAGACGCGCATCGTCTGCTCGAACACCGGGCGATGGGAAAAATCTTCGCCAACGCGGTGCTTGATGAAACCATCTTGATCCTGAAGCACCAACGCCTGGCCGCGAATGCGTTTCTTGATCACTTCAAAGGAGTCCTCGGTGGATTTGAGGCCGATGAGGCGTTTGGCGAAATAATCCACGCGGTCCAGGTCCGGGTTGAACCGCGATTCCATGAAGTCGAGGACCGAGTCCGGCCCGTCAGTGAACATGTAGAAATCGAGCCCCAGGATGAGCATCCGCGGCGGCTTGCCGTTGTTGGCGCGCACCGTGTGGAGCGCCGAGGCGATTTCAGTGAGCATCGGCGCCGTCATGGCGAGGTTCACCGTTCGGTTGCTGCGGAACAGCGGGTAATCCGCCGGCAGTCCGCTTAACACGCGGGAGGAGCCGAGGGTGACGATCTCCCAGCCCGAACGATGGGCGAGTTCCGCCTTGGCGGGGCGGTTGTCCACCCGCGGCCGGTAAGGGTCCAGCGAACGGATGTGCAGCGTGGAAAACGCGCCGATCGGATCGATGAGCAGGTTGAACCCTGCCACGCAGGCCAGGCCGACGCCCGCCACGGACAGCCAGCACCGGAAATAACGAAAATGTTCGAGGGGCGTCATGACTTAGAACTGCCAGTAAATGAATTCGCTCGGCCGTGACAGGCAGAGCATCGAGATGATCATCAACAGCCCCATCCACAGCGCCCACGCGAGCGTCGGCTGCCATTGCAGGCGGCGGCTCAGCCACTCGGGAGTGGGCGCGAGCGCGACCTTGGCGGGACCGGCCAGGTATTCCAACGCTGGCTGGTAACGCGCCAGCATTTCGTGGCTGTTCGGGAAGATCCAGACCACCGGGAGCATCACCGCACAGGCCCAGAAGGCGGTGGAGAGCGGGATTTCCTTCGCGATCAGGGAGAATCCGTTCACGCCGAACATCGATTGAAGAAGTTTGAACGCCGCGTCGGTCGTCGCGGCGCGGAAGAATACAAACGACAACACCACGGCGAGGAAGGTGATCATACGCCCCGTCCAGATCGCGCGCGCCGTCGGTGTCTCTGTTGCCAGGCCGCGCCGCTTCCGCCACTCGGCCCAGGCGTGGTAAACGGAGAGATACAATCCCTGCAAGCCGCCCCAGAAAATGAAGGTCCAGCCTGCCCCGTGCCACAGACCGCCGATGAGCATGGTCGTCATCAGGTTGATGTAGCGGCGCCTCTTGCCGAGGCGATTTCCGCCCAGCGGAATGTAGAGATAATCGCGCAGCAGACGTGAGAGGGTCATGTGCCAGCGACGCCAGAAATCCGCGATGTTCTGCGCCTTGTAGGGCGAGTTGAAATTGAGCGGGAGTTTGATGCCGAACAGGCGCCCGAGGCCAATCGCCATGTCGGAGTAGCCCGAGAAATCGAAATAGACCTGGAGCGAGTAGGCGACCGCCCCGACCCACGCTGCGGCAAATCCGGGCGACGCGCCCGTCTGGGCCGCGTTGAAGACCGGTGTCGCCCAGCGCGCGAACTGGTCGGCGATCAACACCTTCTTGGCCAGCCCGAGCACGAACAGGGTCATGCCCACGCTGAAGTCCGTCCAGTCCGGTCCCCGCTGATTCTCCTTCTTGAACTGCGGCATCATCTCCGAGTGATGCACAATCGGCCCGGCGATGAGTTGCGGGAAGAACGACACGAAGAGGCAGAAATCGCGAAAGCCGTAGCCGCGGGTCAGGCCACCGTAGGAATCCACCAGGTAGGCGATCTTCTGAAAGGTGTAGAAGGAGATGCCCAGGGGCAGCACAATGTGCGTGAACCCCCAATGCGCGCCGAAGAAGGTGTTCGCATTGTCGATGAAGAAATTGGCGTACTTGAAGTAGCCGAGAAAGAGCAGATTCGCGGTCAGGCCAACGGTGAGCACCGCCTTGGCCGGGCGCCGCTTGTCCAGCCGGCTCAGCCAGGTGCCCATCGCATAGTTGAAGAGCAGCGAGCCCAGCAGAAGTGGGAGGTTGCTCCACTTCCACCAGCCGTAAAAAAACAGCGAGGCGATGACCAGCCAGTCGAAGGTCCGCTTCAACAGCCCGCGCTGGCGCAACACCACGAACACCAGCAGCGTCACCGGCAGGAACAGGAGGATGAACGGATAGGAATTAAACAGCATGACGAGTCTGGCTGGCGTTCATGGTCCGACAGGGTGCCGGCACCGGTGGCACGCTGGCTGGTGCCCGCCCTGAAGGGCGGGATGATTCAAAATGGTTGAGTGGCATCGATTGACTTCACCGCGAACCGCTGCGGCGAATTTTCGCCAGCAAACCCGCAAATGAAGCGTTCCACCTAGCAGGCGCCGTTCGCGGATTCAAGGCATTGTTGCGCGGGAATCGGCGCACGGGCGCATCTCGACCCTGCCCCCGAAGGCAACCGGGTTGGAGCGCGACGTTTACGTCGCTTCATTGTTCGAGAGACCGTCCGGCAATGTTTCGCCAACACCCATCGCACGCTGAAGCGGCCTCCCGGCCGCGCGCCGGGGGCAGTGCGCGGATGCGCCCTCGGCGCACCGTGGCGATTGAACGCAAAACCTGTCCGCCGTGGCGTCTGATTCGGCGACATCCCCGGCATTCAGGCGCTGCGCACCGATCGTTGTCGCGGCCATCCTGCCGCAAACGGCAGGCTATGGGGTCACCTTGAAAAGTCCGGCCGGCAGATCTTTCAAGTTGGCCACCGCAGGGTGTTCGAGGAGTTCCTTGGTGTGTTCGTTCGAGGCGAGACTCCACCGGCCGTTCCAGCATTTGAAGAAGCAGGTTTTTGGAAAGTCCTTCTGAATGCCTTCCAGGAACCGGCGGTAATCAAAATTCCCAGGCGGATTCTGGGGGCCGTGCGGGCCAAATTCGGTAAACCCAAACGGCTTGGGCAGCGCGGCGACTTCGTCATAGCCCTTGATGTGCTGCCGGTCCACGAAGTCGGTGTAAGCGTCGAGGCCCACCAGATCCACGTAATGGTCGCCGGCATAATACTTGGCGGTGTTCTGCCCGTGGTTCGGCCCGTAAACCCAGAGCAGATTGTCGAGACCCTTGGTCTTCGTATAATAGTCAAACATGTGCCGCCAGACTTTGATGAAGGCGTCAGAGTCCTTTGCGCCCCACCAGAACCAGCCGCCGTTCATTTCGTGAAAGGGCCGCCACAGAACGACCACGCCGGCATCCCTAAGCTGCTGCAAACCGCCGGCGAGCAGATCCAGTTCCTCCATCCAACGCGAGTGGGTGCTGGTGCCGGGAGTGAGCAAATCATCCAGGTTCACACCCTTGTCGCGCAAACCTCCGCCCTTGGGATTCGCCGGGTTGTAGAGATGCGCGCTGACGGTGACGAGTCCGCCCTGTTTCCAGTATTCGATGCACGCCTTGTTGGGCGCCTCGAACGTCAGGCCACCGCGGCCAAAATCGGCATAGTCCACGCCGATCATCCCGGGCCAGTGACCGGTCCTGGCATGAACCTGTTCCATGAGTTTCACGCTGGCGCCGCGGCCGAAATCCGCGAACTGGCCGGTAACAATGTGATGGTTGGTCCGGCTGGACAATGAGTAAAAGTAGTCGAGGACGGCGCGCGCTTTGGCGTTCGCGCTGGGATTGGCCGGTTCCGCAGCAGAGGCGGAAAATGGGCCGAGAAAGGCAGTCAGGATTCCGAGGGCAAAGAGTCGGTTCATCGGTTCGGATATTGAGGTTTGACGCGCGGTTCGCTGAAAAGAATACAGGCAGACTCCGGAGAGCCTGCCTGCGCGCGAGAACAAAAATGGACGCTGCTTGACTCTGCCTAGGCAGACTTGTCGGACTTCGTCGCGGCCGGCCGTTTCGGCTTGTCGGATTTCGCCTCGGGCGCCGACGGCTTCGCTTCGTTGGTGTAGGTGCGGCGGCCGCGTTTCTCCGAGCGGTTCGGGCCATCCTTGCCCGCTTCGGCGGCCTTGGTCTCGGCCGAAGGAACCGGCGGCGGCGTGGTGCTCTCCACCTTGACCTTCAGCTTGGCAACAACGCCGTGATGCAGGCGCAATTCGACTTCGTAGTCGCCCACCGTCTTGATGGGTTCTTCGAGGTGAATCTTGCGTTTGTCGAGCGCGATGTCGAACTGATGCTTGAGTTCGTCGGCGATGGTGCCCGAGGTGACGGAGCCAAACATCCGGCCGTCGTCGCCGGTCTTGGCCTTGATGACGCAGATCAGTTTGTCGATGCCCTTGGCCAGATCGAGCATGGTGTTGAGCTCGTGGGCTTCGCGCTCGGCGCGCCGTTTGCGGAGCGATTCGATGCGCTTTTTATTGGCTCCGGTCAGCGGAATGGCCAGGCCCTGCGGGAAGAGGAAATTCCGGGCATAGCCCGCCGCGACCTTGACCTGGTCGGACTCGGCGCCCAGGCCGACAATGTTGGAGGTGAGAATGACTTCGGTTTTCGCCATAGTGAGTGATGAGTAAAGCGTGAAACGGGAAACGTGATGCGTGAATCAGAAGGGAACGTCGTCGTCGCCGGGGGGTGGCCCGGATTCTTCGGGGGCGGCGGGCGCGCTCACAGCAGGGCGAGCGCTCGCCGGCGCGGCAGCCGGGCGGGGAGGAAGGGGATTCGAGGGGTTGCCGTCATCGCCACCTTTCGAGTCGATGAAGGAGAAGCTTTCCAGAACAACCCGGAGCTTGGTCTGCTTCTGGTGGGTGTTCTTGTCTTCCCACTGGTCAAGCTTTAGGCGGCCCTCAACGAGGATAGGGCGGCCCTTCTTCATGTATTGAGCGACGACTTCCGCCTGGCGTCCGAACGCGTCGATGTCAACGAAAGTCACCTCTTCCTTTTTCTCGCCGGCTTCATTGGTCCAGTTGCGGTTGATGGCCAGGCCGAACTTGCAGATGGCCGCACCTTTGGGCGTGTAGCGCAGTTCGGGGTCGCGGGTCAGGTTTCCCGCGAGGATGACCTTGTTGAAATTGGCCATGACGCGGTGGCGTTATTGGGCTGCTGCGGCGGCTTCCTTGGCCGGCGGCGCCACGGTGAAGAGCACGCGGAAGACGTCTTCGTCCATGCGCAGGTGGGTGCGGATGGCATCGATGGCCGACTCGGGGGCTTCAAAGATGAAATTCACGTAGAAGCCGGCGTTGTGTTTTTTGTTGGCCACGCGGACGAAGGACTTCTTGTCCATCTTCTGTGTGGTTTCCACCTTGCCCCCGGCCTTCTCGATTTCCTTCTGGAGCTTGTCCATGACTTCCTTCACGCCGTCCTCTTTGGCGGGCGGGTTCAGGATGAACAGACCTTCGTATCTTTTCATGCTTGTGCCTTTTTCAGATTTCCACAGTGCCATTGAAGCGGTTCATTGCCGGTTGAATCCCGGCGGCGAGCCAGCATTCAATCTGCTCGCAGGACCGCAGTAAAACTTCTTCCAACAGTCTTGCTTCGTCTTTCCCGAAGCATCCCAAAACGTGATCCGTGATTTCGCGCGCAGCCGGATCGCGGCGCCCGATTCCGATGCGCTGCCGCGCGTAATCCTGGCTGCCCAGGTGCTGTTCCACGGACTCCAGCCCGTGGTGGCCACCCGTTCCGCCTTTTGGGCGGAGCCGGATTTCCCCGAGCGGCAGATCGGCGTCATCCACCACCACCAGCATATGGGCTGGCGGCACCTGGTAAAACGCGCGCACTGCCTGAACCGATTCCCCGCTGGCGTTCATGAAAGTCTGCGGCTGGCATATCCAAACTCTGCCGCTGCTGCGCTCGACTTTCGCCAGACGCGCCTTGAATCGCTTTTCCAGATTCCAACCGGCCCGCCACCGGGCGGCCAACCGTTCCGCCGCCATGAAACCGGCATTGTGCCGCGTGCCGGCATACTCCCGGCCCGGATTGCCCAATCCCACGATGAGACAAGGGTGCTCCACGACAGGCCGGACAGCAGCCGGGGCTGCTGCCTACTTCTTTTTCGCGGCGGGAGCTTTCTCCGCAGCCGCCGGAGCTTTGGCGTCGGCCTTGCCGGCCGCTGCTGGTGCTGCGCCTGCTTTGCCAGCCGCAGCCGCCGGGGCGGCCACAGTCTTGCCGGCTTCGGCGCCTTCGCCCTCTTCCTTCTTCTCTTTGAGCATCTCGACTTCGCCCGAGGCAGCGACCGCGGCAGCTTCGAGCGCCTTCTCCTGCTCCTCGGTCAGCGGCGCGGCCACGGCGAGCACGGAAATCTTCTTGTCACCAAGGATTTCGACCCCTTCCGGTGGCTTGATTTCGCCGAGATGGATGGACTGGCCGATTTCGAGTTGGCTGACATCCACCGCGAGCACCTCGGGCAGATTCTTGGGCAGGGCGCGCACGCGCAGGCTGAAGCGCACGTGTTCAAGGACACCGCCATTCTTGACGCCGATGGATTCGCCAACGGCTTCGACCGGCACGGTGATGGTGACGGGTTCGTCCTCCTGCACCTCGTGAAGGTCCATGTGAACGATGCCGCCGGTGACGGGGTGATGCTGGATTTCCTGAACCAAGGCGAGACGCTTGGGACGGGCATCATCCGCCACGGAGAGATCGAGGAGGAGATTTTCCGCCGACGCGTTGTGGATCAGATCCTCCAGTTCGTGGCGAACGACTTCCAAGTTTTGCGGTGTCACCTTGCGGCCGTAAATGACCGCCGGAATGCGTCCGGAACTTCGTAGTTGTTTGGCTCCGGCACGACGAGTCTTGGAGCGCGGATAGGCAGTCAGCAATACCGATTTCATTTTTGAGTCAGTTCAGTTGGCGGGGTCGCGACCGTTATTTGGCGCGCCCGCCCTTAGATTCAAACAGCGAAGTCACCGACAGATTGCCATGAATGCGCCGGATGGCTTCGCCGAGCAAACCCGCCACGGACAGCGTGGTAATTTTCACACCGTCAATCGCGGGGCGCAGGACAGTATCAGTCGTGATTAGTTCGTCAATATTTGATTTGCGCAATCGCTGGATGGCCAAATCATTGAGGATTGCGTGGGAAACGCAGGCCAAAACCTTCTTGGCTCCCTTCTTGTGCAGCAGCGCCGCCGCCTCGGTCAAAGTGCCGGCCGTCTCGGTCAAATCATCCACCAGCAGCACGGTCTTGCCGCGGATTTCGCCGATGACCGCCATCGACTCGACCTCGGTGGCATTTTTGCGGCGTTTGGCGACAATGGCGAAACCGCCGCCCAGCGTGTTGGCATACGCGTAGGCCATTTTGACCCCGCCCACGTCCGGGCTGGCCACCACCAGATTCTGGAGCTTTTTCTTAAGCAGGTAATCGAACATCACCGGCGCCGCGTAGAGATGGTCCACCGGGATGTCGAAGAAGCCTTGGATCTGCTGCGCGTGCAAATCAATGGTCAGCACCCGGTTCGCCCCGGCGGCCACGAGCAGATTGGCGCAGAGCTTGGCCGTGATGGGTACCCGCGGCTGATCCTTGCGATCCTGGCGGGCATAGCCGTAGAAGGGGAGCACGGCCGTGATGCGCTTGGCGCTGGCGCGGCGGAGCGCATCAATCATGATGAACAGCTCCATGTAATTGTGATTTGCCGGAGGAGAGGTCGGCTGGATCACATAGACGTCTTCGCCGCGGACGTTCTCCTCGATCTTGACGAACGTCTCATCATCCGGGAATGCGTGGATGGCACACTGGCCGAGTTCCGTTCCGACGGATTTGCAGATGGCCTCGGCCAGGGGCCGGTTTGCGGTGCCGCTAAAAATTTTCACAAGGTTGTCACCCGTTCGTTGAAAAAATGAAAAAACCACCGGTGAAGGTGGTTCACGACGCGGGGCGGAATTTAACAATCACCCCCGGCGCGGCAAGAGCATTTTCCGAATAATTTTCCGGCGCGGCCGACACGCTTGTTGGCAGCGCGGCAGAAGACTGGCGGAGTCAATTGGTCTTTGGAACGCTGTTGGCGAGTCCGCGTTCCGTCTGGCGGCGACGAAACTCCTCATAGGCCGCGCGGAATTCCGGATATTTGTTGCCCAGCATGGCTGTGGCCAGCAACGCGGCATTGACCGCGCCCGCCTTGCCAATCGCAAGCGTGCCCACCGGCACCCCGCCCGGCATTTGCACGATCGAAAGCAGCGAATCCAGCCCGCCGAGCGATTTCGATTCCATGGGCACCCCAAGCACCGGCAGGGGAGTCTGCGCTGCCGTCACGCCGGCCAGATGAGCCGCGCCGCCCGCGGCCGCGATGATGATTTCCAGGCCGCGCGCCACCGCGCTGGTGGCGTATTCGGTCAGGAGCATCGGAGTGCGATGCGCCGAGATGATGCGCACTTCGTGCGGCACCTTGAGTTCCTGCAACTGCGCAGCGGCGTGCTGCATGACATCCCAGTCCGACTGGCTGCCCATGATGATGCCGGCGAGAGGTTTGGCGGAGGTGCTCATAGATTTGATGGATTGTTGTGCAAGCGCGGGGAAAAATGCCGAACGGAACCGTCCGCGCAACTGGAAAATTCAGCCGGTCTCACAGTTCAAGCGGCACCCGCACCACAATTCCGCCCATCACCGCGCCCGGCTGAAAGTCCTTCTTCGGGCTTTGCGCATGGGAGTTGTGGCACGCAACGCAGGCGGGAACCACTGCGCGGTCGGCATGGACCGCGGTGAAATAACGCCGGCCTCCGAGGGATTCCTCCCCGTAGAAGTTCTTTCCCGGATTGGCCGCGACGAACTCGAGACCTTTGCGCTCTGTTTCGGTCTGTGGCGTGTTGCGCGGGTTGATGGGCCAGAGCGAGCGTCCGACGAAATGAAACTCGACGCCGCGTGCGGCCACATTGGCGATGACGTCCTGCATCAGGTGCGCCGGTACGGGCTGGCCATCACGAGCGAGTCGTTGGACCACGTTGCTGGCGTACACCTCGCGCTGCGCGGCGATGAGCGCGGCGAGCGAGTCGGTCATGTCCTTGGGTTGAAACACCATCACCGGCTTCGGGCGCACGAACTCCTTCGAGCCGGAATCACAGCCCGTCAAAAAGAACGCCGCGGCCAGGATGGCCAGCACAATGGTCAAACATCTGTTGCGAGTCATAGCAATCGTCAGGAAAATCCGGGCGAGTTGTGCCGGTACGTCCGCGACACGGCAACTTCAAACTTGGAGGATGTGCATTCGTCGTCGTTTGATTCCTTTGCTCACGTCCCCGCGCGCCCCTGTTTTCCGCCTTCCGTGAATCGCGCATGCCAAAACGGCGGTCTGGCGCGGCCGATGTTCCGCGCGGACTGCATGCTTCGCAAACGGTGTTGAAATTTTTGCCCTGCGCGCCAAGCCCGACTTGACTTCACGCCGACGGCCTTGAATTTTAACGAGGTTTACGGCGTCATCGAATTAGCAATATTGAGAAAACCTGTATGGAAAAGAAAATCAACAAACTTGGCGAATCTGATTTGAACCGTCGCGATTTCCTGCGCGGCAGTTCGCTGGCCGGCCTCATGGGCATGCTCGGCGGAGTGCAACTGATCGCTCCCAAGGTGGCCAAAGCAGTGGATGTCGATGCCATGGTGGCCTTCACCGTCAAGGTGGGCGTCATCGGTCTCGGCACCCGCGGTCGGGACATCCTGGCGACGCTCGGCCAGCAAAAAGAGGCCATCATTGCCGGCGTCTGCGACAATTATGCTGCATCCCTCAAACGCGGGGCCAAGGCGGCGCCGGACGCGAAAGCCGTCGAGGATTACAAGGCTCTGCTCGACGACAAGGAGATCAAGGCCGTGGTGATCGCCACGCCCACGCAGGCGCACAAGGAAATCACCCTGGCGGCCTTGCAGGCGGGCAAGCACGTGTATGTCGATGCGCCGATCGCCCACACGGTCGAGGACGCCCGGGCCATCGCCAAGGCGGCGGTGGCGGCGAAGAAGCAGTACGTGCAGACCGGTTTTGACGGGCGCTCGCATCCGCAGAATCTCTTCATGTATCCATTCATCCGCGCCGGCACGATGGGCAAGATCATTTCCGCGCGCGGACACTGGCACAAGAAGATCAGTTGGCGGTTCTCCTCGCCGAATCCGGATCGCGAGAAGGATTTGAACTGGCGCCTGAACAAGGAGGTCAGCACCGGGCTGGTCGGCGAAATCGGCTCCCACCAGTTTGACCGCCTCGGCTGGATGATGGGCCAGCGTCCCACGGCGGTCACCGGCTACGGACGCGTCATGTTCTGGAACGACGGACGCGAAGTGCCCGACACCATTCAGGCGCTCGTGGAATATGAAGGCGGCGTGGCGCTCAATTACGACGCCACCCTGGCCAGTTCCTTTGAAGGCGAAACGGACGCGCTCTACGGCTCCGATGCCACGGTGCTGATGCGCGATAGCAAGGCGTGGATGTTCAAGGAAGTGGATGCCCCGCTGCTCGGTTGGGAAGTGTATGCCCGCAAGGACAACCTCTCGCTCTACAACGAAACCGGCATCGCCCTCATGGCCAACGCCTCGAAGCAGAAAGCCCTCACCGCAACGGGCGACGCGGAATCGGCCGCGGCCGACACCGCGCTCAAATACGCGATGAAGAACTTCCTGTTCAATGTCAACGAGGTCAGCGCCGGCGTGGAGGATTTCCTCGCGACCTTCGACCCCAATGACACCAAGGCGCTCGAAAAACACGTGAGCGAAATCAAAAAGATGCCCGCCGCCAGCATCGTGGACGGTTACCAATCGACCGTGGTGGCCATCAAAGCCAACGAGGCCATCCTCAAGGGCGGCCGGGTCGAATTGCACAAGGACCTGTTCACCATCTAAAACTCTTTCGTGCGGGAGGGCGTCCCGACCGGGACGCCCTCGCGCCGGATTCAACCCCATCTCAGCAACCGGCCCGAATTCCAAAAGAAGCAAAACAAACCAAACATCGTGACCCTCCCTGGAAACATGAAAACAAATTTTATGACCAAACATCTGACCCTCGCCCTCGCCCTCGCCGGCGCCGCGCTCAGCGCCCACGCCGCCGAAGCTTTGGTAAAATATCAATCCCAGCCCGGCAGTTCCGTGAAGATGGAAGGAACCTCGACCGTGCATGACTGGACCACCATTGGCATCATCGGCGGTTCGATGGAACTGGATGCGGCCTTCGAGGCCGATCTTAAAACCGTCAAGCAAACGCCCAAGGTCGCGATCGTCATCCCGGTGCGCCAACTCAAAAGCCAGGTGACGCCCGGCGGCCCGAAGATGGACCAAGTGATGCAGGAGCACATGAACTTTAAACAGTTTCAGAGAATCGAGTACAAGCTGGACGAACTGACGCCCAAGGACGGCAAGTTCGAGGCCAAAGGCGCGTTGACGGTTGCCGGTGTGACCAAAACCATCGTCATGCCCGTGACCTTCGAGCGCCTGCCGGGAGACAAAATCAAGGTGGCCGGATCGACCAGCGTCAAGATGAGCGACTTCAGCATCAAGCCCCCGAATCCGGAATTCGCCGGCGTGGGCATCAAGACCGGTGACGAGGTCAAGCTCACCTTTGAATGGCTGACGGCGAAAGTCAAGGCGGCGCAGTAACTGCAAGTCCGCCTCAAGAATCTGATTCGCCAACGCCCCGGGTTATTCCCGGGGCGTTGTTCTTTTGAAGATCGAGCCTCAATGGGATTCGGGGGGGGTGTTTGTTTACAATCGTTCAGCGGGTGCGCGTGATTGTGTGGGATCGAGCCAAGGCGATTGATCTCGTGCGAGGCTCCGCTCTCCCGTGATCTTGCCAACGAGCACGGTTCAACTCGTGAACAAAGCGACGTTCCAAGGCGTCATTGCCTTACAAGTCCATGCCACGAGATATGTTCATCTTCGCACGCCAGATTTGCGCTTTCTGCGGGATCCGTTCCCCGGCGTATTTTGCCCTTCTCCTGTCCGGATTGATCTGCGGAGGCGCCAGCCTCGCGTGGAGCGCCGACTCGCCAAACCCTCCGGTCAGGAATGCGGCGAAACCCGCCACCAACCCTCCGGTGCTGCTGCCAAAAGCCCTGGCGGGGCCGATGCACGGCGTCGAGGAAATCATCTTCTGCACCCGCACCCGCTACGATGATGGGCATTGGTACGCCAATATCGGATACTACTGCGACGACGAGAACAAGAAGGCCTATCCGGGCAATGGCCAGCCAGATGCCAGCCAGTTGCTCAAGTGGAACTTGCGCACCGGCAAGCTCACCACGCTGATCGACGCCCAGGGCGGAACCATCCGCGACCCGCAGGTTCACTATGACGGCGGAAAGATTCTCTTTGCCTGGCGCAAGGCCGGCACGGAACATTTTCACCTGTTCGAGATGCTCACCGATGGCGCCGGCTTGAAACAATTGACCTCGGGTGAATTCGACGACTATGAACCCACCTATCTCGCGGATGGTGACATCGCGTTCATCTCCACGCGCTGCAAACGCTGGGTCAATTGCTGGATGACCCAGGTCGGCGTGCTCCATCGCTGCAAATCCGACGGCAGCGACATCCAGATGATCTCGCCGAACACCGAGCATGACAATACGCCGTGGCCTCTGGCCGACGGACGGCTGCTCTATATGCGCTGGGAATACGTGGACCGCAGTCAGGTCGAATATCACGGACTGTGGACGATGAATCCCGACGGCACTGGCCAGTCGATCTATTTCGGCAATCAAGTTTCCTGGACCGTGATGCTCGACGCGAAGCCCATTCCTGGTTCGCGAAAAATCGTGGCATCGTTCTCCCCCGGCCATGGCGTCAACGAACACGCCGGCATCGCGACGATTGTCTCGCCCGATGCGGGTCCGGACGATCCGGCCTTTGCCAGGCCGTTGCACAAGGGCAAACACACGCGCGATCCGTACGCGTTCGCCGAAAATTGCGTCATCGCCGCGCGCGACAATGAAATCGTCCTGCTGGACGGTTCCGGCGCGGTTGAAGTGCTTTTCAAGAATCCCGGAGCGACTCCGATCCACGAACCCCGTCCCATTCACCAGCGCGAACGGGAACGTCTCCTCCAGCCGCGCACGCAGCCGGCCTCCGCCACCGGACGCATGATTCTCGCGGATGTTTACAATGGGCGGAATCTCCCCGGCGTGAATCGCGGCGACATCAGGAAGCTGCTCATTCTCGAATCACTGCCCAAGCAGGTGAACTTCAGCGGCGGACCGGACATGGTGTCCTGGCTCGGCACATTCACGTTGGAACGCGTGCTCGGCACTGTGCCGGTCGAAACGGATGGCTCGGCCCATTTCGAGATTCCGGCGGATCGACAGTTGTTCTTCGTGGCGCTCGACGAGCACGATCTCTCGGTGAAACGGATGCAAAGCTGGTGCAGCGTGCGTCCGGGCGAAGTGCTTAGTTGCGTTGGCTGCCATGAGCACCGCGGGAAAACTCCCGAGAACAAGAACGTCACGCAACTCGCCGCGCTCCGTCGCCCGGCCAGCACGATCCAATCGTTCGCGGGCCAGCCCGACGTGGTGGATTTCACCCGCGACGTGCAGCCGATTCTTGATCGCCTTTGCGTCTCCTGTCACTCGCCGCAAAAACGCGAAGGCCGGCTGGTGCTTTCGGGTGATCTCGGACCGCATTGGTCGCACAGTTTCTTCAGCCTGTTCGCGCATCGCCTGGTGGCCGACGGGCGCAACGGACTGGGCAATCAGCCGCCGCGCACCATCGGCAGTTCCGCCAGCCGGCTGCTCAAGCTGGCCGACGGCACTCATCAAGGCGCGAAGGCCACGCCCGAGGAATGGCGCACGCTCTGGTTGTGGATCGAAAGCGGCGCCACGTATGTCGGCAGCTACGCCGCGCTGCGCAATCAGCACGATCAGGAGCTGGCCTACGGCGCGTCGGCTCGCGTCTATCACGAGAGCATGCCGGCGCTGCAGCGGCGCTGTTACTCCTGCCACAAGCCGCCGTCCGACAAGCAGGAGGACATGGAACTGCCCTTCAACTACGAGGCGGAGCGCAAGGCCCGCAGCAAGCTCCAGAGGGACTCCGGCGCGTACGAGCGGATCGTGTTCGAGAATGACCCGGTGGCGCGTCTGAGTCCGAACATCCTGCTCAACTTCACCCGGCCGGAATTCTCGGCGCTGCTGCTCGGTCCGCTGGCCAAACCGGCCGGCGGCTACGGCAGTTGCGGCGACGTGTTCCAGACCACCAGCGATCCAGATTTCCAGGCCGTGCTCGGAGCGATTCGTCGGGCCAAGGTGGAGATCGATCGCGAGCCGCGCTACGGCACGCCGGGCTTCAAACCGAACCGGCAATACGTCCGCGAGATGAAGCGCTTCGGCACGCTGCCCGCCTCGTTTGACCTCGCCAAGGATCCGATCGACGTCTTCGCCACCGATCAGGCTTACTGGCGCTCGTTGTGGCATCAGCCTTGACGAGCTGCCGGCGGACCGGTTCGTGGCGCTGGTTTCCAATCTTGTGTCGCGAATTTCCAATCGGTCGGTCGGGTAACATTACAAACCTGCGGACTCTCGACGGCCAGCCGGATGGAATTCGAGGCTGCTTGGCGCTGAGGATCGATGCTTGGTGCAGCCTTGGATCGGCGTTTCTGGTGACTGGGTTCCGCATCGTCACTTCGCGACCTGACATGAATTCCTTGAGGCGTTGTGGGGATTTTCCTTGTTGAGCCTGCATGTCGTTCAGGAAGGGAACGAAATCCGGGCAGCCGAAATTCCACCGAATTCACCTGCACCGTCTCCCGTCCAAAGCCCGCAGCCAGACTGACATTATGACGCATCGCATTTCCTCGTTGAGCCGCCGCGCCTTCCTGCGCAACTCCACCGCCACCCTCGCCACGTTGTCCATCGTCCCGGGCTCCGTGCTCGGTCTGAACGGCGCCGAACCGCCCAGCAGCAAGCTCAATGTCGCCTGCATTGGCGTGGGCGGACGCGGCTACGACAATCTTAAAAGCGTTGCCGGCGAAAACATCGTGGCGCTTTGCGACGTGGACAGCCGGCGTCTCGCTGAGGCGATCAAAGTCGAGGGTCGCGGCGACAAGAATGCGCCCAAGGACGAAAAGGAAGCGAAGCGCCGCGAGGAAACTGCCGCCCGCCTCGCCCGCGCCCGGCAGTTCCAGGATTTCCGCCGGATGATGGACGAGATGGAGAAGCAGATTGACGCCGTCGTGGTCGCCACGCCCGACCACACGCACGCCGTGGCAGCGATGCGCGCCATCAAGGCCGGCAAACATGTTTATTGCGAAAAGCCGATGGCGCATTCGATTGGCGATGTGCGGGCGATGGTCAACGCCGCGCGCCAGCACAAGGTCGTCACGCAGCTCGGCAACCAGGGTCATTCCTCGGACACCATCCGCAAATTCTGCGAGTGGGTCTGGGCCGGGGCCGTTGGCGAGGTCAAGGAATTGCACGGCTGGTGCGGCAGTTCCTACGGCCGCATCAACCAACTCGACCGCCTGAAGGAAACGCCGCCCGTCCCCGCGGATCTGGACTGGGATCTGTGGCTTGGCCCGGCGGCGCAGCGACCTTACAACCCGGTGTACCTGCCCGGAGCGTGGCGCGGTTGGTGGGCCTTCGGCACCGGCGTGATTGGCGACTGGACCTGCCACGTCATCGACCCGGTCTTCTGGGCTTACGACCTCGGCGCGCCGGTCAGCGTGGTCGCCGAGACGTTCGACTACGATCCGAAACTGCACGGCGAGACCTTCCCTTCGAAGACGATCCTTCGCTACGAATTCCCGGCCAAGGGCGGGCGCCCCGCCGTGACCCTGACGTGGCGCGACGGCGGACCGCAGCCCGACAAGCCTGCCGAGATGGGCGCAGACGAGAAACTGCCGGGAATCGGTGGTCTGGTGATCGGCGACAAAGGCAAGATCGTCTATGGCTCCCACGGTGCGGGCAAACCGGAGATCCTGCCGGGCGAGCGCATGGAGCAATTTGCCAAAACTCCGCAGAAGCTGCCGCGCTCACCGGGACATCACGAGGAATGGATCAAGGCGTGCAAGACCGGCGGCGAGTGCGGCTCGAACTTCAACTACGGCGGACCGCTCACGGAAATCGCGCTGCTGGGCGACATCGCCATCCGTTTCGCCGGACAGAAGCTGCAATGGAATTCCGCGGCGATGCGCTTCACCAACGTGGACGAAGCCAACGCTTTCGTGAAGCCGCCGAGCCGCCCGGGGTGGGAACTGTCCTGACAGCTTTCGCGAAACGCCCGCGCCGGGCGGGGCCGCTCACGCAAACAAACTCATCACCGGCTTCCCGTGGCCGTCGCGCGTCACGTAGAACGGACGCTTTTCCACGTCGTAGGCCAGCGTCGGCGGGATGCCCATCGCGCGGTAGATCGTGGCGTGCAGGTCTTCGATGACGACGCGATCCTTGATGGTCTTGCAGGGCCGCTCGTCCGCCGTGGCCCCGTGCAGATGCCCTTTCTTCATGCCGCCGCCAAAGAGCAGCACGCAGCCCGCATCGGTGAAATGGCGGTGCATGCCGTAGTTCGTCAGATCCTCGATGGTATCCGGCACCGACACTTGATCCTTCACGAGCTTGCCCGGCTTGCCCTCGATGAGTGAATCGCGGCTGAACTCGCTCGCCAACACGATGAGCGTGCGATTGAGCAGGCCGCGCTCTTCGAGGTCGAGGACGAGTTGCGCGATGGGCGCGTCGATTGCCTGCTTCATGTTCACCAGTTTCTCGTGGCCGTGCTCATGTGTGTCCCAGTTGAGGAACGGGATGTATTCCGTCGTGACCTCGATGTAGCGCGCACCCGCCTCGGTCAACCGCCGCGCCAGCAGACAGCCGAGGCCAAAGCGGCCGATGGTGCTCCTCTCATACGAGCCATCGCGCACGCGGCCGGCGCCAGAAAGCTTGGTGAGATCGGTGATGCCGCCGGTGTATTTCGCGACGGTCTCCTTCGGCTCCAGCGAGAGATCGAAGGCTTTCGACGCGGGCGAACTCAGCAGGCGATGGGCATTGTCCATCGAGCGCAGCAGCGATTCGCGCTGAAAATCGCTGCCGTGCAGCATCACCGGGCTCTCCGCCAGAAGCCTGCGGTAGAACTTGTCGCGATTCTCGAAGCGACCCGGCGTCATGCCCATCGGTGGGCGGATGGCATCGGCGGCCTGCTCCGGCAGCGGGATGTTGAACGGCCCGTATTCGCTGCCGAGGAATCCCGCCGTGGTGAACGCCTTGAGTTCCTCGCCTTCGCCGTTGTCGAAGCGTTGCCCGATGTTGATGAACGCCGGCACCGCCGGATTGAGCGGTCCCAGCGTGCGCGCCAGGAAGGCGCCGAGGTGCGGGCACGCCACGGTCTGCGGTGGCTCGTAGCCGGTGTGCCAGTGGAATTGATGCCGCGAGTGCAGGATGAATCCCAGGTCGCCCGCCGTGTAGCTGCGAATCAACGTGCCGCGATCCATCACCGACGCGAGGCGCTCCAGACCCGCCGAGAACTTGATCGAGTCCACCGCCGTGTCGATCGTCGGAAACGTGCTCATCACGTCGGCGGGCTTGATGCCTTTGGTGAACGGCGTGTAGCGCTTCGGGTCGAAGGTTTCCGTGTGGGCCAGACCGCCGGCCATCCAGAGGACGATGAGCGTGTCAGCGGTCGGCTTGATCTTCTCGGCGGTCGCTTCGGCACCGAACAGCGCAAGCGACTGGCCCGCGGCCAGCGCCGAGAGCGTCGCGGCGCCGGCGGTCTGCAGAAAGTCGCGTCGATTCCACTGCGAACTGGCCTTCATTGTCATGAATTCAACGATTGATGTCCTTCACCCACCGCGACGGAGCAATCGCTGGCGGGAACGCAGCTACTCTAAAGCGCCGAAGACGAATGTCTAATCAAGATTGGGGAGGAATTTTCACCGGGATCTCCGAGGCATTCGTTGTGAATCTCAGCGTAGCGGGGGGTGGGCTAGGGGGACGCCAACCAAAACAAAAAAAAAAAAAAAGACGCAGAACCCGACCCCCGACCCCAAGAA
>JBBRWD010000024.1:0-75113 GCA_038249465.1 Limisphaerales bacterium
CCAGAGCCCGCCAGCAAGCTCCCCATCCCCTCATAGGGGCACGATTTAACTCCTCTTCACGAAATCGCCCCTTCTTCCAGATGACTAAATGGCACTCGGCATCAATGCTCGCAGGCCCGTTCTGCCGTGGGGACCGAATCTATGAAAAGGACGAGGCCACCTTAAAGGACGTGGACGCGACGTTGGCGAAGTTCGCTGAAAATTTGCGCACGGCCCCTGCGGACAAGCTTCAGTCCCTCAAGAAGGATGCCCGACACTTGAGGGACGTTCTGAATTACCTCATCCGATTTTCGGTTCTGCCTGATACTCACAAGTCGGCGGCATAGGCTACACTCGTTGCCCCAAAGAAGGACCGCACCAAGGGCCGGTCAAATTGGATCTTGATCGGATCCTCCTCCACTCGGGCGCGTAAGGACTCGTTCCTCTTCAGCGGTTTCTTCGAGACGCCGTTGCTTTTCATGTAGGTCCACACAAACTCGTCTGGATTTAGGTCGGGCGCATACGTAGGCAAAGGATGGAGTTCCAGCCGTCCGTGCAAACTGGCCACATAGCTTTGGACCAACTTGGCTTTGTGGGCGGGATGACCATCCAAGACCAGAAACACTTTCCCACTCCGCCCCTTCATGAAATTGCGCACAAACAACACGAAGGACTCCGCGTTTAACTTGCCATCATAGGTGGCCGCCCAGAAGGCGCCCCGGGCGTTGACCGCGCTGATGACATTGATGCTCTGCCGCTGGCCGGAGGTCTTCAGCACCGGAGTTTCTCCCTTCAAGCCATAGGTCCGGCCCAGCGGTGGATCTGACTGGAACCCGGCTTCATCCAGGAAGAAGATCATGGCCCCCAGCTTTTTGGCACGCCGTTTGAGCTTGGGGTAGGTTTGCTCCAACCACCGTGCGACCGCTTGGGGATCCCGCTCGTAGGCCCGGCGTAACGGCTTTTGCGGGGTAATATCCAAACTGGCCAGCAATTTGCCCACCGACGTCAAACACAAGGCGATGCCCATTTTGTCCTGGATCAGTTGTTGTACGATCCGTCGAGTCCAGAGGCCGAAGTCAAATCCGTACTGGCGCGGGTCTTTTCCCAGGATCCAACGCTTCACCTCTTGCCGCTGCCGATCCCTCAGCTTGGGTTTGGGTCCCTGAGCGATTGACTCCGTCAACACCGCCCAACCCTGTTCTTTGAATTCACGCAACCACGGATAGATCGTCGTGCGGCACAAGCCAAAGCCCTTCATGACTTCGCTGGGGCGCTCGCCATCCTCCAGCACACGCCGCACCGCCTGGATGCGGATGTGTTCCAGCGTTTTGTGATCAAGCGTCCGTCCGTCAATCGCTGCCATGTGTAGGCTATCTAAATGACTCGTCAGTAGTGCGCAAGTGGTTTGTTAAGCAGGTCCTGGCTGCCCTGCTCAAGGTTCAAGCCGTCGAGCGGAAAGAGCAGCCAGGGGCTCAATTGGACCACACCGCAGAGGCCGCGCTCCTTTTCCCAGATGCCCGCGCCGTAGCCGGGGCCATTGGCAATCACCGAGAAGTTCGGACCCACGCCGCCCATGATGAACTTCGGAGTGGTGGTGGGAAAGTGCGTGTCACGCCACCAGCCGAGTCCGCCTTCGATGTCGGTGTAGCATTCCTCCTATGGCTTCTGACCGGGTTCATACAATGGATGCATCCAGGTGCTGAGCAGTCCGGTTTGGAAGTCGTGCCCAGGGTAGTGGCCACGCCGAGGCATAGCGCGAGAAACCAGCGTTGTATTCCCCGGGCACCCTTACGCCGTCGAACAACAGGTAACCAAACATTTCACCCGGCTGAACTGCCGCTGGCGAAAGCGTGGGCGAAAAGGCGAGTGGGAAGGTGGCGAGAAGGAGTCCAATGAGTTTCCTGAGCGGCTGGGTAAGTTCACACGTTGCAATCATTGGTTTCGGGTTGTCAGGATGGTGAATTACTTTGGGCCGGGGTGAGAATCGCCCGATTCCCGCAGGTGAAAGTCCGTCAGTTCAAACGTGCCTGCGGCTTCCGGTGGCAGCATGAAACGCAGGCGCGTCTCGTCCTTGAACGGATTCTTGAGTTCAAACTCCACGACGTGTTCCCGCCACTCGGACGTCAGTGGAATGGTCGTTTTGGGCGGAAGGCCCCGCCAGCCGTCGGCCACCTCGAAGACGACGGACTGGCCCGCCGTGCCCCGGACGCGGCACGCGAACCGGTAGCGACCGGCGGGGAGTTTTCCGTCCTTGGCGAAGGTGTAGGAGAGGCTGGAATTGCGCCCGAAGTCTCCCTCGACGCGAATCACGCGGCGACCCGCCGACCCTTCCACGGGGCCATCGGCGCGCGCCCTGTTTTCCACTGAACTGGAGCGCGTCTCAAGGTTCCAGTAGCGCCACGGGTTGATGAGTTCCTGTTGGGGATTGGGAATCCACGGCGCGACGGCTTTCACCGGCAGGACGGGCGGCGGGCGGACGGCCAGCAGCTTTTCGGGAACTTGATAGCGCAGGCTGTCGTCGAAAGCCGGGCTGTCGAACGTGATGTTCTTCAGAGCGACTTCCTGCGGCGCTCTGCCGACGCCGATGAACCCGAACGGATGCCAGCCGCCGCGCAGGTAATTCTCCGTCGCAAATCGCACACTCGGCATCAATCCGCCCTGCCGGTCAAGGATGGCGAGCGCGAGGATGTATTCGCCGGTTTGCAAATCGTCCGGCAGCGCGGTCTCGCCGGCGGCGGCGTTTTTCTTCGCCGGACTGCGATAGGAAAAGGCCGCGCTGTCCCAGTCTTCGCCCGGCAGCCATTTGCGAATGTCCACGCCGTTCAGCGGAGCCGACCACACGGGCTGTTTCGTCGCGGCATCGAGCAGCGCGACGGCCACCGGCCAGTCGAGATAGAACGGCGCGCTGCCCGAGTTTCGCACCGCCAGCTTCACGGTCAGCTTGCCGCCGGGCTGCACCGCGCGCGGATAGCTCACCGAATCGAGCACGAAGCGGTAGCCGAACGCTTTCTGAATCTCCGCCGCACCCGCGAGCACGTCGCGGTCGGCGGCGTTGTAGTTGTCAATCCAG
Organism: Limisphaerales bacterium; assembly: GCA_038249465.1. GTDB lineage: Bacteria > Verrucomicrobiota > Verrucomicrobiia > Limisphaerales > JBBRWD01 > JBBRWD01. The sequence goes on from JBBRWD010000024.1 coordinate 3,050, forward strand.
CCGAGGTAGCTCGTGTGGTAGCGGCGGATTTTATCCACCATGTAGCGGCGGTAGGCGGGCACCTTCATCGTCTCATCCGGTGTGCGGCCGAAGGTCTCCGCTGGCTTCGCGCTCTCGCGCTGCTGCTGCCAGTTGTATTCCACCTCGCCTTCGATGGGAGCGCGTTTCCAGATGTCGCGATGCACCTGCGTGGCTTGCCACGGGAACTGGTCCTCCGGTCCCGTCGGCGGCTCGCGGCTGATGTTGGCGAAGGTGTCGTAGTAAATGCCGAACCCCGCTTCCATGAACTCGCGGTCGGTGTGCCGCACGAGCACCGGCTTGTTTTTGAACGCCGCGTGAAAGGCGTCCGCAAGCAGCCGGCGCTGTTCCGCCGTCGGCGCAGGAGTGTGATGCTCGCCCCAATAACCGATGAGGCCCATCTGCACCGCAAAGATGCGCGGGTCATCGTCCCAAGCCTTCCCCAGCTTCGCCACGAGCGCCCTCAGCCGCTCCTGAAAAGCCGGGCTGTCGTAATCGAAGGTGTGCAGGTCGGCGGGCCAGTGCTGCTTCGGCTTCTGCCTCGTTCCAGCCGAGCCGTCCCAGTCGAGATACACGCGCGGCACGAGTTTCACGTTCAATTCCTCGAAGCGTTGGCCGCCGGTTTTGGCAATCCCGTTGATGTGCGCGATGATGCGCTCCACACCGTCGTCCGCGCCGTGCTCGATGACGTTCCACGGGATGTAGGCTCGCTCCAGCAATCCGTAGCCGCCCTTCTTGTAATCGCGAAAACCTTTGAGCGGATTGTTGATCGCACCGGTGAACTCGCGGGGAGCGACCGTGACCCAGCCGTCGTTGATGACGGAGGCGGCGGGATCAACCTGGCCCTGGGCAAACGCCGCGTGGGCTGCGGCCCAAAGAAACCCGATGCAGAGCAGGAAGCGTCGTCTTTTCATCACCGTCATTTATCGAGCGGGCGTGGCTTGCAGGCGGCGCAGGACGGCGAGCCAGTCCTCCTGATCGGGAGCGGTGAGCGTGCATTTGGAGCCGCCGCTGACCGTGGGGCCGGTGGATTTGAGCGGGCCGCCGCTGCGCGGGTTGAACCAGTGGACGGTGAACTCGCCATTCGCGGTGGCAAGGTCGAGGTCGGTGGTGCCGCCGTTGGGGAGATAGACGAGATAAAGTTCGCCGCGTTTGGCGAAGCAGAACTTGGCGTTCGTGTTCGCAGCGTTGCCGATCAGCGCGTCGGCGGGCTGCATTTCGGCGAAGGGGATTTTTTCCGTGCGAAAAAATTCGAGCGCGTGGCTCGCGTAGCGCCACGACTGGTCGCGGCTGCGCCAGTCTTCGCAGACGAGGTCGTTCTCGGCGAGCTGGTAGCCGAAGTAGTATTCCACACCCGCGCCACCGGCCATGAGAGTGCCCCAGAGCGTGAGCTTGCGGATGTCGTGCATGGTGTAGGCGCGCGATTTCACGTCGCCGGTGGTGGCATTTTCCTGCTGCTTTCCTATTTCAAAAGCGAGGCCGTCCCCGCCTCGATAACCGATGTCGGGCGGGACGCCGAGGCCGGCGGGGTTTTGCTCGTCCTGGGCCACGACCCACGGGCGTCCGGCCTTCGCGGATTCCGCGCGCCATTTCAGCGTGCGCTGGTGCGCGGCGTTCCAGGCGTTTTGCAGCGACGCGCCGGCGAGCGTGGAGGCCGCGCCGAGCAGCGGCGGATACACTTTGTCCTGCTGGTCGGGGAAGGTGTGGATGACGACGGGGTGGCGATACGGGTCGGTGTCGGTGAGGAACTGCGCCATGTCGCGGATCTCGGCGGTGCTCTGCGTGTTCTCTTCGCCGAGGTTCCAGTTCAGCGCGAGCGCGTGGCCGAAGCGCGCGATGAGTTCGCGGCAGTAAAGGCGTCGCTCCACGCCGAGCGCGCCGCCGTCGAGCGACTCGGGCACGCGGCCCGGCTCGGACTTGTGCCCCATGCGGTCGTCGTCCATTTCGTTCTCCTGCATTTTGAAGTGGAGGAAGAGGCCGCGCGCCGTGGCGTGGTCGAAGACGAGGCCCCACTGGTCAAGTTTCGAGCAGTCGTAATGGAGCTTCGCGTCGCGCGCCGGGAAGGGCCACACGTTGTCGCCGTCGCCGCCCGCGTTATAGGTGAGGAACGAGAAAGCGTTCGCGCCCGTGCCCGCGAGGTAGTTGAACGCGCCGATGAGGCCCTTCCCCTTGCCGCCGCGCCACGTCGGGTCGCCGTCGCGCCAGTCGCGAACGTGCGGCGACCAGGTTTTCAAAGCCTGCACGGGCTTCGCTTCGCCGGGGCGTTGCTTGTCAGAACGGCCCGGCGCGGTGCCGTCAAAGTCCGCATACGCGAGCAGCGTCTCGGGCGCGTCCGCGCCGGCCTTGAGGAAAAATTCGCGCGACCCGGCGAACTGAAGGTGATGCCTGCCCACGTATTGCAGACGTCCGTGCGCGCGAAAATCGCGGCCGGTCTTGTCGCTGGCGGCGATGGTGAATTCCCCCCGCTTGCCGTTCACCGAGGCGACGGGCTGCGCGCCATTCTCGCCGGCGAGTCCGACGGCGACGTTTTTCCCGCGCGACATCTGCGCCTCCCACGTCCAGCGGCCCGGCTTGTCCGGCGAAAGATGCGCGCGCCATGTCGTGCCGCTCTCCGCGCCGGACTCGGCGGCATTTCCATCCGCCGCGAAATAGCCCGGCACCAAGGAGCGCGGCGATCCACTCTCGTGCGTGAAGGTGACGTTCAGCCGAAAGTCCGTGAACGGATTCGGCTGCGTGTCGCGCTCATGTGCAAACGGCCCCGCGATGGTGAGTGTGACCTTGTGCCACTGCTTCAACTCCCCACTCACCGTCGCCGCGCCATCGCCATCCGGCTGGCGCGGCGCCACTGGCAGCGCGGCTTTTTCCTCCACCGCTGCCACGGCGGCGAGCGGCGCGGGCGCGGTGCCGCTCTGCCCCTGCACCACCGGGCCTTGGCCCTCGGGCTTGAACTCCGCGCTGCGGGCGAGCACCAGCTTGTCCAACTCAAAACCATCCTCGCGCATCGCCACCACGACCTCGTGCGCACCGGGTTTTTCGATGTCGAGCCAGAGCTGCATCGGCACGCCGGTATGGACCTGCGGCGTGCGCTGCCGGCAGTCCCACGCCCACTTGTTTTTCTGCGTCGTCTGCCACCGCTGGCCGCTCGCGGGCCACGCGCCATCCAGGCCGATGTGAAAACCATTGTCCTCCGTGCCGGTCGAAAACGACCGCGCCCACACGAAGTATCGTCCCGGCCTGGCGACGTGGATTTTGTAATGCAGCACCGCCAACTCGCCCGGCGTGTCCGTGAAATTCTCGCCCTTGATGAGCTGGTCATCGTGCGTCGCCCGCGTGTCCGGCAGCGCCTCGACATAGGCCCCGCCGCTCGCGCCCGCAACGTGCGCCGGGTCGGCATCGGGTTTCGCGCCGGGCGTGTGCTTCGGAGACGTGATGTGCCACGCGCGCTTCTCCGTGAGCGTCTGTTTAAAAAAATGCTCCGCCTCGATCGCGATGACGCCGTTCGCTTCGTCGAAGACGAGGTCGGGTGTGGCGATTGGGGTCGTCGATTCGGCGGCGAATACGGCCAGTGCCGTAACCAGCGCGGCAACGGTAATAAAGGATGAGGCGAGTTGTTTCATGGAGCTTGGTTCGATGGGTATCCGATTCATCTGATCTGGAGCGCTACTTGCGGAAGCCTTTCTCGGTGCCGCCGCCAAGTGCGTCGGCATTGATGAGTTTGAGCGGGGCGCCGTTGTCGTCAATTAAGAAGATGAGGGTCTTCATCAGTTCGCCGATCATGTGATTTCACGGCTGAACTTCGGAAAGCGGCACGGTGCGCACCCGGACGTTGGTGAACGTCTCGCTGTCCTCGATCTTGCGAAAGCGTGTGTCTTTGCCGTTCGTCCAGATCGGCGAAGTGCTGCCGTCGGCGTGACGGAGGCGGAGGTTGTCGAGATATACTTTGTCGGTGCCGGGCTTGCCGCCAATGAAGACAAGGCCTTGGCGGGGCAACTTGCCCGGCGCGCTGCTGCCCAGGCCGATGACGCGATGTTCCCAGACGCCGGGACCGCCTTGGATTTCAGGGGCCGTGGACTGCTCGCGACCGAATTGGTCAATGCCTTCGCCGCGCTTGAACTCGAGAGTCAGCGGCTTGTTGTCATTGCCTTTGAAGGGCGAATAGAAGAAGCCGCGAGGAAGGCTGTTCGGCGCGATGGCAATGTCATACTCGATGAAGTCGGTGGCGGACTGCTCGCCATCCGCGTTGGCAATGGGAACGACCAGCTTGTCCTTCGGCTTCGATTGCGCCGTCACGGTGACCAGCAGGACGCTGGCCGGGGCCGCCATCGGGACGGCCTTGGGCGAGGGCGGATGAGCAGACGGCCAGTCCGAGCACGGCCACCACTGCGAGTGTTGCGATGTCTTTCATACGATTCGTTGTGTTTGCTATTCTTGCTTCTCCGCCGGACAACTGAATGACGCCCGGTCAGATTGTTGCCAGATTCCCCCGCCGCTGGAATCCCGCTGCGTGCCTGAGATGAAAACCGGAGAGGTTGAGATGAAATGGGCAAAGGACGGGATGAACTGATGGCGTGGCTTTGGGTAAAATCCAGCGGCAGACGAGCCTCCACACGTCGGCTGCAACAGCACGTCGAGACAGCGCTTCACCGTCGTGTCCGCCACTGCGCGCTGTCCGCGTCGCTCGCCGCGAGAAACGACAGCGGAAACCCGCCGCGCTGCCAATGCTTCTCCACTTCCGCCACGCCGACCTCGCCCAGCGTGAACGGCGTCACGGCCACGAGGCCGATGCGGCCCGCCAGCGTCTCCGAGCCTTGCCGGATCAAATCCCGCGAGGCGCTGCCGAGAATCAGAAACCGGGCCGGTGGGCCGGGGCGGTCCGCCAGCACACGCAGGACGGGAAACAACTCCGGGCGCCGCTGGATTTCGTCAATCACCACCAGCCCGCGCAAGCCCTCCGGCGCGAGCCTGGGATTCTCCAGCCGGTCCAGATGCGCCGGGTCTTACTAATCCTGATCAGCCAGGCGTACTGCTCCGCTCTTCTTCGGAGCTCGAAATTCGTCATTCGCACTTCCCAAGTGCCGCTCCTTGAACCGCGCCGTGCAGGTGCCCTCGGGAGAAATCTGCAATCTACAATCCGCGATTTGAAATCAAGCGAAGCGTGGTGCCTCGGCCAGCGTGGCGAGGAACAGTTCCGGGTCCCGGTCATCGTGGAAGATCGCTTCCCGCCGGTCGCCCCGATTCATCACGTGGTAAATCGCGCCCGGATACTCAATGCGTAGCTTTCGCGCCATGCGCGGAACCCTGCACAAACATGGGAACTGTGTCAGGGTGTGGAACCCCTTTGCGGGGTCAGCGGCTCGAAACCGGCGACGGCTTCGTAGAGCGAACCGACGGCCTCGCTCATCCCGTCCACGTCGTAGCCACGGGACCAGGGTCTTTTGCAGCCGTTCCGCGGCGGCGGCGTTGTCGTCGCTCGTGCCTTTGACGATCGTCACCGCATGGTGGTTGCGCGCGAATCGGAAGAGGTTGGCCTCCTCGCCGCCCAGCGTGACCGCCCGGCGAGTCGTCCCGGCCAAGGCACCGCATTTGGCGGCGGGCCGATAGCGGAAGGTCGCCTGACCTTCGGTGTTGTTGAGCAGTTCGGTGACCACGATCTTCCAGTCGCCGGCCGGGTCGTTGGCGGCGAGCGGCAGTTCGAGCGCGAGCGTCCGAGCTTGGTGGCGCGATGCAGGTCGTAGCGGGTCGCGCCCTTCGGATCGAGCACTTGAATCCGCAACGGCGCGCTGTCGCTGAGGACGCCGCCCTTGGTATCAAGCACGGTCGCGGCGAGCCGGAGCGTGATGGGATTCCTGGCTTGCGTCAGGTCATGGGTGATCGAGGGCGTCGCCACGCTGACCGCGCCGATGGGGCGCGCCGTGCGGGCGAACACGCGCATCTGGCCGGGAATGAAGCCATACTTGGCCTTCGCCTCCGCCGCCCCGCCGGTCATGGCGTCATAGAGGGTCTTGCCCTTGGCCTCGATGGCAATCGTGGCGGTGGCCGCTTTCATGGCGTTGCGTTTCGCCGAGCCCGGGTCGGGCGAGGCGTTGACGGCGAAGAGATACTCGATGTCGCCCTCGGCCTGCCGGGTGGCGGCAATGCCGGTGGCATCGCAGATGAACACCGGCTCGATGCCAGCCTTGTCCAACTGCGGCTTGATCGCCTTGGCCAGCGGCTCGACCGCCTGGAAATATTTGGCGGTGGTCTGGTAGGGCTCCAGGTCGCCCCATTTTTTGCCGCGACGGCAGCCTTGTATGGCGCGGCATCCTCGTCCGACAGCTTGGGATTCACGCCGAGGTTGATCGCGCCCTTGATCGCCACGGTGCCATAAAAGACAATCTGCGTGCGCTCACCGTTGTCCGCGACAACAAGGCGACCCTTCGGGGTCCACGGTCAGTCCACCTGGTTTGACCCCGCGGATTTCCCGTCCGGTGGCCTTTCCGGCAAGATCGGTTTCGATGACTTTCGTCTGCAACGCAATCCAGAGGTTTTTTTGTCGGGCATGGCGAGGATCCGGCCCGGTTGTTCGGGAAGCTCGACGGCGGACTTCTCCAATCCCGTGCCCGCATCGATGAGCCGCAGCTTGTTGAAGCCTTGGGAGGCGGCAAAGAGTGTATCCCCGACAACGGCCATGCCGGTTAATTCCTTCCAGACGCCTGGAGTCTCGGGAATGGTCCACACGGCAGTGTCAGCTTTGGTGCCCGGAAACGGTGCCTCTTGCAGGTCACTCAGCCGGAAGCGACGCAATCCGATCTTGGGTTTGCTCATCCCGGAAACACCGGCATAGACATAGGTGGAATCGACGCAGTGCACGGCATTTCCCATGTGAAAAATGCCTTTGTTATACAAATCTGAGAACGCTTTCTTGTCGTCGCCAGCCGGGACCATCACCGGTTTGCCATCCTTGTAAAACCCGATCTCCTTATGCATCTCATCCCACACGGAAGAGATCAGGAACGTCCCATCCGGCAAAGCGGTGAGATCCCACATTCCCCCTTGGATCCAACTGTCTTTGCCAGGGAGATCGTTGTGCATCCATGTTTGGCGGGAAGGGATGCGCGGGTATTTTAGCGAATACGCCGAGCGGGCGAGGGCCGCTGCATTGTCTTTCACCAGCGGAATCGAATATTTCTCGGACAAATATTCTTCGGCTTTTTTTTGTTCCGCGTCGCTCAGCCAGCGATCCCAGACCAGCACTTCCGCAATGTCTCCGCTATACCGAGTTTCATGTACATTCTGCACGCCCAGATGCATGTCTTGGATCATGAAGGGCGCGGTGCATGTGCCGATACCAACCGCGTTCTTGCCCTGCGCGGCTCCCTGAGCCCATGAGGCGATCTTGGAGGAGCCATCCATAGTCGCTAAGTCAGGTTTGACTACAGCCTTGAATTGCGGAGCGACGTTTGAAAACCTGCCCGCGCAATGTCCTGTCTGTGCCGGCGTCTCAACAATGAAATGGCCGAAACAGGATGGACTTGGATTTCATGAACCAATTCTTCATCACCGGCGCCGCCGGATTCATCGGCAGCAATCTCGCCGACCGGCTTCTGGCCGACGGCAAACGCGTCGTGGGCTGGGACAATTTCTCCACCGGCCAGGAGCGATTCCTAGAGGGCGCGCTGAAGAATCCCAACTTCAAGCTGGTGCATGACGACAATCTCGATCTGCCGGCGCTCACCGCCGCGATGAAGGGCTGCGACACGGTGTTCCATCTCGCCGCCAACGCCGATGTGCGCTTCGGACTGGAACACCCAAGCAAGGATCTCCAGCAAAACACCGTCGCCACCTTCAACGTGCTGGAGGCGATGCGCGCCAATGGCATTAAGACGATCGCGTTCTCTTCCACCGGTTCGGTCTATGGCGAGGCGGAGATCATCCCGACGCCCGAAGCGCATCCATTTCCGATCCAGACCTCGCTCTACGCGGCGTCGAAGCTCGCGGGCGAAGGCATGATTCACGCCTACTGCGAGGGCTACGGCTTCGAGGGCTACGTCTTTCGCTTCGTCTCGATCCTTGGCGAACGCTACACGCATGGGCACATCTTCGACTTCTATCGTCAACTCACGGAGCATCCAGATCGTTTAAAAGTGCTCGGCGACGGTCTGCAGCGGAAAAGCTATCTCTACGTGCAGGACTGTCTCGACGCGATGCTCCATGTGATGAACGCGGGTCTCGCGAAGGCCGCCAAACATCACGTCGAAGTCTTCAATCTGGGCACGCCGGAATTCGTGCGGGTGAACGACTCGATTCGCTACATCTGCGGTGGCCTCGGGCTCAAGCCGCGTCTCGAATACACCGGCGGTGATCGCGGCTGGGTGGGCGACAATCCGTTCATCTTCCTCGACACCAAGAAAGTCAACGCGACCGGCTGGAAGCCCAAGCTGACCATCGAACAGGGCATCCTCCAAACACTCCGCTGGCTGCAAGCAAACACCTGGGTGTACGAAGCGCGCAACCTGCAATGATTTTCCCGGATCGGAAATGAACATCGCCATCCTCGGACTCTGGCATCTCGGCTGTGTGACGGCGGCGTGTTGCGCCCGGCACTTCAAGGTCATCGGGCTGGACTTTGAGGAAGCCACCATCGCCGGTCTTCAGCAGGGCAAGGCGCCGCTGTTCGAGCCGGGGTTGAATGAGTTGATCGCGGCTGGCCTCGCGGCAAAGCAACTCCGTTTCACCACGGCTACGGAAGACGCCTGCGCCAACGCTGATGTGCTCTGGGTCTGCTACGACACGCCCGTCAACGAACAGGACGAATCGGATGTGGAATTTGTCCTCGAACGGATGCGCCGAGCAATCCCGCACCTGCCGGACGGCGCGCTGGTGCTGGTATCGTCGCAATTGCCAGTGGGCACGTGCCGTGCGCTGGAGGACGAGTTCCCGCGATTTCACTTCGCCTGTTCTCCGGAGAATCTGCGTCTCGGGAAAGCCATCGACGCCTTCGAGAAGGCCGGGCGCGCCATCGTCGGCATACGCAGCAACGCAAAGAAGCTGCTGCTCGAACAACTCTTCAAGCCGTTCACTCCGCAGGTGCTCTTCATGCGCACCGAATCGGCGGAGATGGTCAAGCACGCGCTGAACTCTTTCCTCGCCCTCAGCATCACCTTCATCAACGAAGTCGCGCGCCTTTGCGAAACGGTCGGCGCCGACGCCAAGGAAGTCGCCGCCGGGCTGAAGAGCGAACCTCGCATCGGACCCAAAGCCTATCTCGGCCCGGGTGGGCCGTTTGCCGGTGGCACGCTGGCACGCGATGTCGTCACGCTCACCCAACTCGGCGCGGCCAAGGGCGAGACGCTCTCACTCATCCCCGCGATCAAGCAAAGCAACGACCTCCACCGCGGCTGGGCGTTTCGCCGGCTCCAATCGCGCCTGGGCGACTTGCGCGGCAAGAGCATCGCCGTGTTGGGATTGGTTTACACGCCGAACACCGACACGCTCCGGCGCAGTGCCGCGGTCGAGCTTTGCCAGCAACTCCTCGTGGCGGGAGCGCGGGTGCGGGCGTTCGATCCCGCGGTCAAAACACTGTCGGCGGAGCTCGCCGCAGTCGCGCTCGCCGCAGATCTGGGCAGCGCGCTGACCCACGCCGACGCCGCCGTGGTCTGCACCGAGTGGCCGCAGTTTCGCGAGGCGAAGTGGGCCGAACTCGCACACCTCCTGCGCCCGCCGGCAGTGGTGGTGGACGCCAACCGTTTCCTCGAAACGGAACTCGCCGGGTTGACGATGGTCGAACATCTCTCGGTCGGCAGAACTCCCGCGTGAAACCGTAATCCGGCCGGGAGTCGGATCGCGGATGCTTCCATTCAAACTCGAAAACGGGGTTCAACCTAAACGGAGCAATTGGAATCGGACGAAGAAGTCGTTCAACCACGGATGCGCACGGATACACACGGATTTCCTGCGGCATGTTTTCCGCACCCTCCGGGTGATCCGCTGGTTTTCTGCAAATGCCTGGTATCCGTGTCCATCAGTGTCCATCCGTGGTTGAACTGCGGTTTTTTAGGTTCAACGACGCATGGACACCTTCTGGCCGCGAACCACTCCCGGCCAACCCGACGGCGCGCTGGGGACAGACGCGCCCTACCCGTGAGGGTTGGCACCAAGCGTCTTCGGGCAGCCCATCCCAAGGTCTTGCCAGCACTTCGTTACGTGAGCGAAGACACTGGCAGGCTCCGCGCGGTTCCACTCACGGCGAGCGCATGCGGTAGAAGCCGCTGGAGCCGCCGGCGGGCACGGTCAACGGAACAACGCGCGCATTCGGCGTGGCCGGATAGTTCGTCACCTCGTTCCACAACCCGGCTCCGAGAGAGGGCTTGAACTCAACCGCTCCCGGCTGGTTCGCCGGAAGGTTGAGGAGCAGGAGCATCTGATTCCCCGGCAATGGCTGGGCCGAGGTAATGCCCAGGCCGGCGGCTGGCACCAACCGCCACGGCGTGCGCAGGCGGAAGAATTGCGCGGCACCCGTCGCCGGGATGGTGACCTGCGCGGTGTACGTGGCCGGCGCGGCGGCGAAATCCCGGAACGGCAGCCACGGGCCATTCGCCGCCGGGGCAGACTCCAACGTGTAGCTCTGATTGGCGAACGCGGTGAAGGTCAGCACGATGTTCGCACCATCAACCGCCATCGCGATGGAGGTGATGCGCACACCGCTTTGTGCATCGCGCGGGTCGGTGCCCATCTGGCTCTCCTGAATGTTCGTCAGGCCATCGCCATCATGGTCGAGCGCGGCATCGGCCGGATTGAACCGGTCAAAGCCGTTGGCGGTTTCCCAGGAATCCGGCATGCCATCACCATCGGTATCGAGCAGCGAGGCTTGCGGTCCTGGCGTCGGGCTGGCGGCGGTCCAGTTGACGGGATCGTCACCGAAGCCGGTGACGCTGACTCGCTGGAGGGAAAAACCCGTGCCATCGGCCAGCGCCGGCCACGGCGTGGTATCGAAATAGCGGACACTCTCCACCAGCACGTAAGGAACATCGCCAAGATTGGGCGCGTCGGGGCGACGCAGTTCGAGGTCATCGGTGTCGTTGGCCAGCTTGCCGGAATAGGGTCCGACGATGGCGGTGCCGGCCGGGATGCTGTAGCGGCTGCGGAACGCGGCGAGGGCGTTGGTGTTCGCCACGGGATCAAAGCCGACGACCAGCAGATAATCGCCCGGCGCGATGCTGGTGCCGGAAGGGAAGTCGAAATCCACCGCGTCGCGCAAGTGCCAGGTGTTGGCCGGGAAGCTCGCGTCATACAGATCCACGCGGGCGGTGGTGATGTTTTGCAGTTCGATGAACTCGTCCCGGGTGTTGTCATTGGTACCGATGTCCGGCGGGTGATACATGATTTCGCTGATGACCACCGGGCCGACGCGCGGATAGGTGTTGCTCGCGCCGGTGCCGGTGCGGAACTCCTCCACGCTGCCGGCGTCATCCTTGCCGAAGGTGCGTCCACTCATCGCGACAAACTCCTCGCGCTGATCGCTGGTGACATGGCGGCCGAAGGACACGCCGTTGGCCTGCGCGCCGAAGTCCTGGCGGGCGCGCCAGCCGGTCAGCGCGCCGTTGGTCGAGGCGGAGAGGACGACTTCATCGCCCTTGGAACTGAGTGCGAATGGAATCGCAGCGAAGACATTGTTCGTGAACACCGTTTCGTAAATCACCGCGAAGCCATTCGCCGGAATCACGGTCGGCGACGGAATCTGGTATTTCTGCAGCGTGCCGTTGTCGTCGCTGAGCCACCAGCCGCCCACGTCGATGGGCGCGGCCGTCAGGTTGTGCAACTCGATGGCGTCCTCCAGCGGCACGTCGGTGTGCGTCAGGACTTCGTTGATGACGACACTGGTGAGCATCCGCCAGTTCGATTCGCCAGGCGAAACGGTGCCCGCGAACGACACCACGTTGGTGCTGCCATCCGGGAAACGGCCCGCGCTCACCTCGGCGATTTGCTGACCGAACACGTAGCCGTCGATGAGCGTCCCGGCCTCGGTGGAAAGACCGACCGCCTCGCCCGCCGCCCGCAGGGAGAAGCTCACATGATCGGCGCCCGCTCCGGTGTTGCCATCCGCCACGAATCTCTGCCAGGCGTTGGTGCCGGTGCCCATGAAGGACAGCGCCGGAATCTTGTGCTTGGTGCGGTTGTTGAGATCGTCGGTGAGATGCAGTCCGCCCAAGGCGACCGGCAGCGGATTCGGATTGTAGATCTCGAACCAGTCGTCGTTGCCGGGCGCGGGATCGGCCAGCCATTCGTTGACCTTGAGATTGGCGGCGATGCCGAGCGTGGGCACGGCCGCATTGGCCGCGTCGGGCGTCGGCGTGTTCAGCACCCAGTTCGTGCTGCCATCGGGCACGCGACCGATCGAGAAATCAGCGGCCTGCAATCCGTAAGTGACCGCACTCAGCAGACTGCCGCCATTCACCATGGCGTCGAAGAGATAGACCGCACCACCAGTGGCTTTGAGGGCGAAGTTGGTGGTGAGCAGGGTTCCGACATTGGTGGAACCCGGGTCGCACCACACGCGCAGGCGTGCCGCCGGAGTGAGCGAAGTGCCCGCTGGGAAGACAAACCGGCGCGGCTGCAATGAATCGTCCGTCAGACTGAAGTCCGCCAGCGACACCATGTTGGTCGTGCCATTGTAGAGCTCGATCCAGTCCGGTGTCCGCCCGGCCTCGGCGAGGCTGGCATTGTTGGCCAGCACCTCGTTGAGGACCAGCGCGCCGCCCTGCGGATTGACGGTCACCAGCGGATTCGGCGCGCCTGGCGTCGGCGTGTCGAAGTAAACAATGGCGCTGCCACCATTCGGACTGCGGCCCTGTGACACGTTCAGCCGCTGCGGCTGGAAGACGACGCAGTCAATGACCCGGAGGTCCGGCAGGAAAAGCCCGATCTCCCCGTAGTCGCCGGAGAGGCTGAAGTTCACATGATCCACCCCGGCGCCCGTGTTGCCATCAGCGACGAAACGCTGATAGCCGAGGCCCTTCATGAAGCTCAACGGGGCGATGCGATGGCGATCCGGCCGGCCGATGAGTTCATCGGTGAGGAACAGGCCGCCGAGCGCCACCGGCAGAGCGTCGCCGTTGAAGAGTTCAATGAAATCGTTGTCGAACGGCGTGGTGCCGAGCGCGAGCCATTCGTTGATGTGCAAGGCGCGCGGATCGCCGGTCTGCGCGGCGCGGTTCGGCGCACCGAGGGTGGGCTGCGTGAGCGCCCAGGATCCATCGGCTACTCGACCGATGGAGAGATCGGTGAGCTGGAGACCGAACTCGACCGAGTCCAGCAACGCGCCGCTCCGGGACGCGGAGTCAAACAGGTAAACCGCGTCGCCCAGCTGGCCCAGATTGAAGCCGAGATGATGACCCGGCGTGCCGTTCGGATTATCCGCGAAGACCACGAGGTAGCCCTTGGCCGGAATACTCGCGCCCGCCGGGAAGATGAACTTGTCGGGATTTTGCGGATCATCAGTGAGACGGAGGCCGGCCAGATCGAACGCGCTGCCACTGTCGTTGTAGATCTCGATGGCATCCGGCGTGGTGCCGTTGTGGATGAGCGCGCCGCTGTTGGCCGCGAGCACCTCGGTGAGGCGCAGCGGCGAGGCGGCGGGATTGACGGTCCAAGTGCGGGACGTGGTGACGACGGCACTCGCGCCGAACGCGGGATCGTCCTGATAATAGCCCGCGTCATTCTTCCCGGTGACTTCCACGAAATGCTGTCCAGCGCTGAGGCCGTTGAGCGTGATCCGTGTGGCGATGGACGTCTCCGCGCTCCAAGCGCCGCCATCCAGCCGCCACTTGTAGTGCGTGAAACCTGAGCCGTTCGGGAAGCCGGCGGTCGGGATGCCGCTGCCGGTGCGGTTTACGCCGACAGTGAGTGTGGCGGTAGTGGACGGCGTTGCGCCGATGGGTTCACCGGAAATCGAAACACCCCTCACCCCGGCCCTCTCCCCGTTGAGGGGCGAGGGAGAAACTCCGCCGAGGTCGCGTCCATTCGGACCGGCACCGCTCGCGGGGGATCCGGTTCGCAGGCTGAACCAATCCCACATCACCTGCGCCTGCGCCCAACTCGTGAAGTTCGTCGTCTCCGACATCTGCGGCAGATACTGGAACAGCGGATCGGCGACGACGTTGTTGCCGCCCGGGCCCGTCCACGCCGCCCCCGTCAGTTGGTGGATCAGGTTGTTGGTGTAGGTCACCAGCGCCGTCGTGACGTGGCGCGTGAGGTTTTCCGCATCGAGGATGATGTTCCCCTCCAGATAGACGCCCGCCCCCTGGCTGGTGAAGACGCCGGACTCGTTCATGTCGGCCAGGATGACCACCGCGGTGTTCGTGTCCTGGCTGCCCACCTTGGTCTGGTGGACGATCGTGTTGTTGAGCAGCGTGTAGAAGTTCGTTTGCTTGGCATTGGCCACGTGGTCCACGTCGTAAAACAAGTTACCGACGATGGTGATTTGCGAATTGTCGGCGTTGTCCGAGCCGCCGCTGATGGCGCTGGCCGAGTCCGGTGAACCATTCCGGTGGATGTGCAGGAAGATGTTGCCTTCGATCCAGGCGTCGGTGCTGTCGAAATCGAGAATATCGTCGTCGCTGCCGGGGAAGACGTTGCCAATGACTTGCACGATCGGTCCGGGGCGATTGCCGCCGGTGAAGTCAATCGAGTCGTTGTAGCCGACCGGGCGGCCGACGAAGTTGCGGAGGAAGAGTCCGCGTCCGCCCGCCTTGATGCCCTGGGTGCCGTGAATCGGTTCGAACTGCGCGGTGGCGTTCGGGAAGTGACAATCCTCGACGAGGAACGACGCGCCATCGAGCGAGAGATACTGCGCCGCAGTGTTGGCAAAGGTGCTGTGGCTCAGAACGAGGTCGCCGGCGTTCACATCAATGGCCGTCGAACCGTTGTTCTCGAATTGCACGTAGGCGAAGCGATTCGTCGGCGAACCGGCGCCGCCATTGATCGTGATGCCTCCCCAGTTCGCGCCGCCGGGGATGCGGGTGAAGCGGATGCGCTGCGTGTCCGTGCCGTCGGCGACGATGCGGCCCCCATTGGCCACGGTGATGTTGACGCCTGAGGCGAGTTGGACCGTGGTGCCGGGCAGTATGGTCAGCGTGATGCCTGCGTTGACGGTGAGATGGGCGGTGATTTGATGCGGGCCATTCGCGGCCGTCAAAACCGTGTCGGTCGCCAGGGCGCCGGAGATGGTTTGCACCGAGCCATCGTCGAACCAGACATCCAGCGTGGCTCGGGCAAACTCGACGTTGTTTGAATCAAGCGATTGCACCAGCACGCGGTTGATGCCCGGCCGGAGCGAAACGGAGTTGGTCCAGCGCGCATCCCACGCGGCCCAGGTGGCGGCCTCGCCGTTGACCAGCACCTTGCGCGTGTCGATGGCGTGCGACACGCCGAAGAGGATCGCATTGGCGGTCGTGGTGTAGGGCAGGCCGTTGGACAGCGCCAGCGCGGTGGAAACCGTGAGCGTGAGCGGGATCTGCGCGAGCACGTTGGCCCGGCGGTTGGCCGCGTGATTTTTCATCGCGTTGATGGTCACCGTGGTCGGGCCGTTGCCCCAGCCGGTGAGCATCTCGTCCACGAGCGGATTAAGCTCCGCAGGATTGAAGGCAGTGTCGGCCAGCCGTTTCAGCTCCGAGAAGAAGATCGGGGCAAAGTTGGCGTTGGTGAAGAACCGCCGGAGCAGCGGCATGTTCGGGGCGTTGCCGCCGGTGTTCGGCGGGCTGAGCATGATGTAGATCGAGGAGTTCGTCCCGGAAGCGTAGGCCGTGGTGGTGTCGCCCTGGCCGAGGACGGTGTCGAAGTCGTGACCGATGACCACGAAGCGCGGATCCTTCATGCCCCGATAGAGCGCGTAATCGTCGCCGCGCCCGTTGAACATCGAGGTCTCGGTGTAGTTCAGAAGCGTGCCGACGGCGAAGAAGCGCATCCACATCCGCACGTTCACGTTGGTACTCATGGCCTCGAGATAATCCGCGTCCGAAACGACCTGGCTAAAGGCGCGGGTGAGGTTGAACATGTCGTTCCAATCGTTCTCGGACTGGTTCGAGGTCTTGAAATAGCCGCGGAGCAGGTAGGCGCTCGGGTCGGTGCCCTGGTAATTCAGGTCGGCGTCGTGCGGGAACTTGGAGGCGCGATACACATTGCCATCGCCGTCGTCCGGGAAAAGATCCGCGGCGAGATCACCATTGACCGGATTCAGCATCAGGAATGTCCCGTAGCCATCGCCGCGCCCGCTGGTGCCTGGCGCGGCAATCTGCGAGCCGTTCACTCCGTTGACGCGATACTGGATGAGCCGCGCCGGGGAAGCGGGCAGACCGGATTTGCGCGCCAGCGCTGCGCCCATCACCTGCGCATGGATGTACTGGCTGTTGAGATTGATGGCGGAAAGTCCGTTCCATCGATCGTCACTGGGGATGTTCACCCGGTTGTTCGGCGTGGTCTGCGTCCGTGAGCCGGCGCCGCGAATGCGAACGCTCGCTCGGTAGCGCACTTTGGTCCCGTCGCCGTCGGTGCTGATGAAGGTGGCGTTCATCTCCGCGTCCGTGTCGCGATCCGTCGGCGGGAAGATGGCGTCCTCGGTCCCGCTGATGACGACGCGAATCGCCGGCATGAGGTTGGTGATCACCTCGTCGTCCACCTGGTAAAGCGCGTTGGCCAGTTGGACGAAAGTGCTGTTCGTCTCCCAAGCGGGCGCGGGCCAGGTGCGCGACAGGCCAGTGTTATCCGTGGCCTGCACATAAAATTCGAAGACGGCACGATTGGCCGCCGCCGGAAGCGCCGCGCCATACAGACCGTCCTGCCCCAGCCCGTCGCTGTGCGCGCCGTCGTCAAACATGTTTGTGCTGAGGAACGCGCCCGGGTTGGCCGCCGTGTGATTGCGGTAGAAGAGCGTGACGCTGGCGATGCCGTTGCTGAGTTCATCACGGACGCGCGCCGTGATGGCCACGGGATCCGTGGAGCGCGGCACCGGCGGGAAATGCGTCACGTCGGACAGCAGGGGCGCAATGTTTGTCGTCGCCACCGAATTGCTCGCGCCCGGCGTGCCTCCGGCGTTGGTGCTGCTCAGCCAATTCTGGCCGGCGGTGTTGGGCATGGCGGAGTTGACCAGTTCGATCGAACTGCCGAAGCCATCCGCGGTGCTGAACCACGACCAGCCGGTGAAGGCGTCATCCACCACCTGCCGGCCGATGATCGTGCCGGTGGCAGGAGAAGCGGGCGAGCCCGCGACGGTGATGGTGAAGGTGCTGTTGGCCACGCCTCCGACCACAAAACGGCCGTTGTACTCGGGCTGATCCGCTCCAGAAATGAGCACCTGATCGCCGGCCGTATAACCGTGGTCGAAGTGGGTGACGGTGGCGGTAGTGCCGTTGAGCACGATGCTTTCCACCAGCATGGAGCCGTTGACGTGCTCACGGCGCGCCCAGTCGCCCTGGCTGGCGTAATGCACGCGGTTGACGGCCTCGCCCAGTGCGGTGACCAACTCCAGCGTTTCGTCGCTGTTGGCCAGGCGGCCGGTCCAGCCTCCGACCAGATTGGCTCCGCCGGGATACTTCGCCTGGAACGCGAGCACATCCGCCGCGACGACGATGTAACCTCCCGCCGGAATGGAGGCGTTGGGGAAGGTGAAGTCCACGCCGCGCGTGAAGCGCCAGCCCGCGAGATTGATCGGGCTGGCCGTGACGTTGCGCAGTTCCAGCCACTCATCAGCCGGCCGGCCGCTGGGCGGATTGAACATGATTTCATTGATGACCACGCTGCCCGCGAACGAGGCGTCGGGATCGAGGTCATACGTCCACTGGCCGCCCGCGAAGGCGTTGGGCGGCGCGGCGAGATCGGCGATGCCGTGTCCGGGAACCCACGCGACCTCGACCAGCCCGTTCGACGCGGGCAAGAAGTTGAACGTGTAAGGGCCGGCCCCTGAGCCGCTGACTTGCGTGGCGAAACGGCTGTTCAAGAGCAGATCGTTGGTGCCCACGCCCGTGACGTTTTCCGAGAAGGTGACGCTGATTTGCGACAGCGAACGGATGGTCGCGCCCGGCGGCGGATCGACCACCACCATCTCTGGAGCGAGGTTATCCAGCGTGGTGTAAGTCCAGGTCGCGCCCGGCGCAGTGGCGTCGAAGGAATTGGGCACTGGCGCGAGATCGCGAATGCCGTGGGCATTGGCCCAGGTGACGTTGACCACGGTGGCATTGGGTTGCGGGAACGTGAAGGTGTAAGTCGAAGGCCCGCCGCTGACCGTGCTGGCCGGACCGCCATTGATCAGCAAATCCAAGGCATTCACGCCCGTCACCGCTTCGCTGAAACCGACTGTGATGGAGGTCAGATTGAGCACCTGACCGGCCGGCGGATTCTTCGTCACGAGCGTCGGCGGCGTTTGATCCACCAGCGGATAGCTCCAGGTATTGACAGAGCGCGCCGGATCGAAGGCGTTCGCTGCCGGTTCGAGGTCAGTGATTCCCGCATCCGCCGCCCAGCCGATGGCCACCGCGCCATAGGCCGGTTGCGGGAAGGTGAAGGTGTAAGTGGACGGTCCGCCACTGATCCCGGTGGCCGGCACCCCGCTGACGAGCAGGTCGCTCGCGTTCACCCCGGTCACGGATTCGCTGAAAGTGACGGAGAGTTGCGTGAGGTTGTTGATGGTCGCACCACCCACCGGAGCCTGCGACGCCACGGTGGGCGCGCTCGGATTCAGGAAGGTGTAGGTGATGGCGCCGGAGCCATCGAACGGTTTGGGCGGCGCGTCGAAGTCGGCAATGCCATGCCCGGCGGCCCACGTCACGTTGACCGTGCCAAAAGGCGGCTGCGCAAAGCTGAAGGTGTAAGTGGTGTTGGTGGTGCTGGCGACGCTGGTGGCCGGCACACCGTTGACGAGCAGATCCGCCGCCCCCACGCCGCTGACGCCCTCGGTGAAGCGCATGGTGATGTTCGTCAACGCAAGAACGGTTCCGGCGCCAGGTGTCACTGACGCCAGGCGCGGCGCCACCACCGATGGATCCGCGATGAAAGTGTAAAGCTGTCCGTTGAAGGAGAAGTCACTGCTGGGGTTTGCGCTGACCACGTTGAAGGCATGCACAGCCAGAATGTTGGTCCCGCTGACCAAGTAGCCGGAGGGATCTGGCAGCGTCGCGACGATGTAGGCCGATCCAGCGTTCCCGGGTTCAGTGGTGGCGGCGGTGGCCGAGCCGTTGTAGGCCACCTCGCCGGCCGGCATGTTGTAGCGCAGCACCTCGACGCCGTTGATCCAGGCAATGAAACCGTCATCGCTCTGATGGTTGAAAAGGAGATTGGTCACCACGCTCGCTTCGGTGACGACGAACTTCCGGCGCAGATAGATGCTGCTGTAACCATTGTTGGCCATGTCGGCCACGCTGGTCCCGGGAATGGTCGCGTTGGTCAGCGAGGCCTCGCCAAACACGAACGGAGTCGCTCCATTGGTCCACCCCGAGTCGTCGAAGCTGTTGGTCCGCCAGGCGTCCGGCGGCGACGCCGCCTCCGTGGTGCCTTTGACATAGAGCCAGGTGGAGTTGGACTGAACGAGCGTGGTGCGCGTATCGAGCGTGAAACTCCATGCCGCCCCGGCGGCCAGGTGGTTGAACGAATTCGGCGAAGCGGCCAGGTCACTGATCCCATGATCGACGTCCCAACTGACATTCACCGTGCCAGCGGCCGGCTGCGAGATCGCAAAGGTGTAGGTCGAGCCATTGTCGCTGAAACCAAATGCCGGCGTGCCGTTGACCAGCAGATCCCATGCATCCACTCCGCTGACGGCTTCGCTGAAGGTGACGGTGATCTGCGTGAGGTTGGTAACGGTGGTGCCGGCAGCCGGGACGCGAGCGGCAATCGTAGGCGGCGTGCGATCCACGAGCTGATAGATCCATGTCGCACCCGGCCCGGTGGCGTCGAAGGGGAGATTCGATGGAAAACCAAAGTCTTCGATGCCATGTCCGCTTGCCCAAGTGATGTTCACCGCGCCGTAGGCGGGTTGCACCACCGCGAAGGTGTAGTTCGATTCGCTGCCCACCACGTTGGTGGCAGCCACCCCATTGACCAAGAGATCGGAAGCATCCACGCCCGAGACCCGCTCGCTGAAGGTGACCTGGATGGTGGTGAGATTTGTGACCGTGGAAGCCGCCGCCGGCAACTGCGCGGCAATGCTGGGCGCGACGGTGTTCGTCGGCGGAATGGTGATTCTGACGCTGACGACGGCGGAAGTGCCGCGAGCGCCGTTCGAGTCGGAGGCAACCACGACCAATCCGTTGCTCCCAAAGTTGGAAGACCAGACGACGCTGTACGGGCTGGCATCATCGTTGCCGATGAGCACGCCATTGGACAGAAATTGCACATTCGTCACGCCGCCGATGGCGTTGGCGGTGGCCGTGAGAATCAGGTTGGTCGGACCTTCCATCACGACGCCATCGGCCGGGCTGGTGATTTTCGCCACGGGCCAGCCCGCAGCGTCATAAACCACGACGGGAATCTGCGCGGAGGTTTCGGTGGCACCCTGATCGTCCGTGGCCACAGCGTGAAGGACGTGCGCGCCCACGGGCGGGTTGTTCCACGCCAAGGCGTACGGGCTGGAGGTGTCCTCGCCGAGTTTCACGCCATCGGCAAAGAACTCGACCTTGGCCACCGTGCCGTCGGCATCCGAGGCCGTGGCGTCCAGCGGGATCGTGGCGGGCGCGAGGAAATAGGCGTTGACGATTGGGTTGGTGAGCGCGACGGAAGGCGACTGATTGCGGATGATGTTCGGCAGACCGGTGAGCTGGAGGTTGAAGCTGATATCCGAACTGCTCGCGGCCTGCTGGTGGATTTCCACCGCGAACACATTGGTGCCAGCCACCAAGTTGGTCGTGGCCAGCGAGACGGTGTCAATCGTGTCCTCAATCCCCTGCCCCGTCGCCAGCGTGAGATAGTCGATCACGGTGGGCGCCGCGGGGAGATTGGGGCTGCGCAGCACTTCCCGGCCATTCAAGTAAACGACGCCGGCATCATCGCGTTCGAGAGCGAGCGTGAGACTGCTGAAGGTGGCTCCCGGAGGGACCACGAAGGCGCGCCGGAAATAGGTGGTGATATAGCGATCCTGGTCCGTGGCGACGTAGCCGGGCGTGACATTGTCCTCAACCACCCTCGCCTCGTCGCCGTCGCCGTAGCCAAGTTCAGTGGGGCCATTGGTCCAGCCACTTTCATCAAAGTCCGGCGCGATCCAGTTCGTGCCCTGATTTGAACCGTTATCGAGGTAACTCCACACCGATCCCAGCGGCACCAGGGTGGTCGCGACGCCGATGTAAATCGGTTGTGACGTGTAGCTGGCGCCTGCCCCCGACCGCATCACGGCGGTAATCCGATGGGAACCGCCGGAGACATTGGTCCAGCTCGCGCTGAACGGAGCGGTCGCGTCCTCGCCGAACTTCACGCCGTCCACAACGAACTCGACATTGGTGATCGTCCCGACGGGCAGATAAGCCCAGGCCGTGACCGTGATCGCATTCGTGCTGGCAAAAATGGTTCCATCCGCCGGAGTGAGCAGGATCACGCCGATATCCTGGACCAGGACATTCACGGCCGGAGATTGGATGGGCGTGCCGCCGCTGTTGACGGCGATGACCGAGAACGTGTTCGAGCCGGCGGGCGTGTTGTTGGCGATGGCGCTGAACGGCTCCGTGGTATCGGTGGCAAACAGAACTCCGTTGCGGTAGAAATCCACGCGGCTGGCCGGCGGACTGGGGAAATTGGTGGCGATGGTCACCACGACGGGAATCGGCTCTCCAATGGTCAGCACGGCACCGTTGGTCGGGGAATCTATCGTCACGCCGCCGGGACCTTTGACGTTGAGGGTGATGTTGCCCTGCGCGGGCTGGCTCTGGAAGTTGACGCGAAATCCATCGATCAATATGCGATACACCGTGCCAGCGACGGCGTTGAATTGCACCCGACTCCACTGGTTGGCCTCGAAATTGTCGTTCTGGGCGACGACGGTCAGCGCGTTGGCCGCTGTGCCCGTATAGGCTCCGAGGAGCGTGTTAAAATCGCTCCCTTGCGTGTCAATGGTCGTCAAGCCGCTGGCGGTCGCGGTCCAGGTCCACCAGACGTTGGCCCCGCCGAAGTTCCCGGTAATGCTTGGTTCGCCAGCGCGGAAGTCCTTGGTCGCGCCGACGTTGCTGCCGGTGGTCGTGACCACCGGTCCATTAAGCGCAATGGCGCTGGCAAAGGCGTCATTGACCGGCGCGGCTTGCGCGGCCGGGATGGCGAGCCCCAGGAGGGTGGCAAGTCCGAGGATGGTGAGGTGGGGCTTCATAATGTGGGTCTTACTGGGTTGTGTTCTTAAAAACGGTGCCGGCTGGACGCAATCCGCCTTCCCCGGCACAGCCCGGCAAAGCAGGGCTGGCCGGCTGCAAAAAGAGACGCATTAAGCCGGGCGCGGTCATTCACAGACTCGGGTATCGCTTATCCATGCGCAAAACACCGACGGAATCCGCAAAGATTCTTTGCGGATCCGGGATGATCGGTCGCCAGACGTGCTTGAACGGAGGAAATTTAAAACCCGGAATCGTTCGGGATGGCCCGCCAACCGGAGTCCGCGGTCACTTCTTCTCCACATGGAAGTCGGCGAAGAGGAAATTCATGGATCCGCTGGTGCCTCCGCTGTTGTGGAAGGATTCATAGTCGTACATGAGGGGTGCCTCCTCGATCGGGTTTTCCGGGCGGCTGCGCGGATTATGCGCCGGCTTGCCGTTGTAGTGAGCGACCCATCCGTAGCTGGACCCGTTCGTCTCGAAGTACCCCAACCGGTCGCTCGGACAGCGAAACACCGTGTTGACCGTTGGCAGAGCGTTGGTCTGGTAACCCAACTGTGGCGCCAGCAGGTCGCAGATGCGCGCCAGCACATTGGTCGTATCGACGGGGGCGCTTGGCAGTTCCTCGGCAGAAGGCAGCTTGCCGTCGTTTTCGTCCGCATAAGCCACCACGGCAATGCCCAATTGCTTGAGATTGCTGAGACAGGCGACGCTGCGCGCGCGTTCCTTGGCGCGGGCCAGCGCCGGCAACAGCAGTCCAGCCAGAATGGCGATGATGGCGATCACCACCAGCAGTTCAATCAGGGTGAAGGCGCAGTCGCGTGTCAAAAAGCGATGGGGAGTTCTGGGTTTCATGGTCAGGCAGTTTGGGTGTTGGAGAAATGATCCAGTCGTTCCTTCAAGGCGGCGGGCGCTGACCGCCCGGCTGGCCGGGTTGCCCCGGTCCTCGCGGCTGACCGCCCTGCTCCTGGAAACGCTTGCGCATTTCCGTCATCTGGCGCTGCTGCATGGCCCGCTGCGCGGGGGTGCTGTTCTTGAAGCGTTCAATGTTGCGCCGGTCCATGGCCCCGCTGCCTCCCCTCATCTGCGCGAACCGGGCCTGGCGTTGCTCCGGGGTGAGACTCTGCATCTCCTTCATCTGCTGCTCGCGCTGCTGCTGTTCGGCTTCGAGGCGTTGACGTTCCGCCAGCGGCAGCGCCTGCCGGAGCTCCTCTTCCTGCGCCTCGCGCTGCTTGCGCATCTCCTCGAACTGCGCTGCACGCTGCGCCTCGGTCATTTCCTGTCGCGCGAAACCGCGCGGATCTCCATTGGTATCGCCGTCGCGCATGGCGAATCCGCCGCGTCCCCCCGGCCCCCCGGGACCGCCAAAACCAAACCCGCGCAAGGTGTAATACGAGGCCCAGCTCCGGCGGGCGCTTTTGGCCAGCTTCGCCACGGCCTTCGGCACCGTCACCTCGTTCACAGACAGGTTCACCAAGGGCGAGGCGGCATCGTCCGGCACCACCCGCGTCTGGGCGAAGCGGCTGAAGGCGAGAGTGGCGAACGCCAGATCCTTGCCCTGGAAATCGAGCGACACGCGCGGATTCTGATTCGTTTCGGCGCCGCCGAAGCGACCTCCGCCCGGCCCGCCACCGAACATCATTCCGCCGCCGCCACCACCAAAGCCACCACCAGGACCGCCGCGGAAACCGACGCGGCTCTCCAGATTCGTCCAGCCATTCTCGGCGGGATCGATTTCGCCGCGCAGCGATTTCTTGAGTTTGGCGAGCGACTTGCCGTTGGAATACAGCGGATAGATCAGGCTGTGGCGCGAGGAGGTCTGGTCGCCGATGAGACGCAACACCTCTGCGAGCGGCATCCGGCGGACATTGAGCGTCACGGTGCCCTGAACGTCCTTGTGGACAAAGATGTCCGCCCAGGTCTGCCACTCGATCTTGCTCACTACCTTGCGCACTTCCAGGTTGCGCACGTTGAGCGTCACCAGACTTTGATGCGCCCGCCACGCCATCCAGCCGCCATAGAGCAGGACCGCCCCGATCAACAGGGCCAGGATTTGTTTCGTGTGAGATTTCATGATCACTTTGCTTTCCATGGTGCGCATCTTTCTGCGCATCACACCTTCACCCAGACATGCGCAAGAGGGGGGCAAAGTCCGCAAAGGATTACGAGGTGCCCGACAGCGGGCAAGGTGAGGAAGACGCGGCCCCGCAGGAAAATGGACCGCCTCCGGCCGCTTCAATGCGGAGACAAACTCTTGCGGATTTCGCGGCGCAGCCAGGCCCGGGCGTAGGTCCAGATCCCCTCGGTGGTGCGCTTGGACAAGCCCAACACCGTCGCGGCCTCCTCCATGTTCATGCCCACGAAGTAACGCAGCTTGACCAGTTCCGCCGCCTGGGAATTTTCCCGCGCGAGGATGTCCAGCGCCTCGTGGACCGCGAGCAGTTCATCCGGTGGCGCGGTGAGAACCAGCATCGAATCCGTCAATTCCTCGCGTCCGGCGCCTGCGCCGCGTTTCAGGCTCTGCTTGCGCCGGGCGTGCTCCACCAGGATCCGCCGCATCGCCTCGGCCGCCGCGCCAAAGAAGTGCGCGCGATTCTCCCATCCCTGTTGCTTCGCAGACGCCAGACGCAGCCACGCCTCATGCACCAGCGCCGTGGCCTGAAGCGTGTGCCCGCCCGCCTCGCCGGCCATCTTGTGCGCCGCCATGCGTCGCAACTCGTCATAGACGAGCGGCAGCAACCGTTCAGCGGCCTTGGGGTCGCCTTGCTCAATCGCATCCAGGACGCGCGTGACCTCATGCATGCCGCAAGCGTAGAGGAAGAACCGGTTTTAGAAAAGCCGCGCTCTATTTCCTCTGCCAAACCGTGCGGGTGGACATTTTTGACGAGGTAACGTCATGGCGACCGCGATCCTCCTCCGCCGCAGCCAAGCCCCAAAACTGGGGTGGGAAGGGCGAGGAGTTGAAGAATCAGGTCATCAGCGACGCCGGATACTGCCGGAAGCCGCCGAGGGAGACGGCGGACTGGCGGTGCCCGCCCATTCGTCGGCGCGATCCACCACGAGGCGCATCTGGTTGAACCACCATTGCGCCCGGGCGCGACGACCACGACCCACGGAGGCGGAACGGCAGGCCGCCGAGTTCCCGAAACTCATCTCAAGTTGTTGCTTCTTGATCATATCCGCAGACGAGTCTGGCCAGCAGGGTGAGACAAATACGGTCCAACCCGGGATTTTCTTGGAATAATTTCGCGCGGATTGTTGTTTCCGCCGCTTGGCGCCGGAAAAGCGGACGTTTTATTGGAGAAAGTGGAGAAAAGGTGGGGGTGGCAGAAATCCAATCCGGGACTTAGCCGGGATTTGACAGCGCGCCCCGGTTTGCCGCATATTCCGCGACCCAAACCCGGGTGGTAGGATACCCAAGTGGCCAACGGGGGCAGACTGTAAATCTGCTGGCTCACGCCTTCGCTGGTTCGAATCCAGCTCCTACCACCACCTTTTTCCCCACAAAGTGGCTCGGCACTTCTATTTTTTGGACGGCGAACCGATCTCGGCGATGCCGAACGGCGCAGGTAAAGCAGGGGGGTGAATCCAATTGAAACGAACGCTTCGCTGGCCGCATGGGGTCATGCGCCTGAAACGATGACCACTCCCGGGGTTGCGTTCACAGGGCGGAAAGGTAGATTGCGCGGCCACGAAACATGAGCACCATCCCGCATCTCCCGGCCCTTCGTCTTGGGCGATACTACGCGAGCCTCGACCAGTTCGAAGTTAAAGACCACCGCACCGGAGAGGTAAAGGCCACGGTCTCCAGTGTGAATGCCGGCATCGTCCGCAAGGATCTGCAAAAGCTCGGGGCGGCCCGCGCGGCATTGGCGAAATTCACCGTCGCGCAACTCATCGAACTCAGCACGAAGGCCGGAGACCTGTTTCTCACCGGCACCCTGCCGCTCGGCGATCAGGGACACGCGCAATCGCCGCAGGACTACATCGCCACCCTCTCCGCCACCAGCGGCCTGCCGTGGAACATGGTCCGGCGGAACATGGACAAGATTCACTACGCGCTGACCCACCTGGAGGCGATCCTCAACGGCCTTTCGCGCGGTCTGAACCTCTCGATTCTCGACGCCGGATTTGGCGAGCAATTCGGCACTCGGCTGAGTTTCTTTCCTGCCACGCAGGCGCTCGGCCTCGTCATGCCGAGCAACTCGCCCGCGGTGAATTCACTCTGGCTGCCAGCCATCGCGCTCAAGACGCCCGTCATCATCAAGCCCGGCAAGGAAGAGCCGTGGACGCCCTACCGTCTCATCCAGGCGTTCATTGCCGCGGGTGTGCCGGTGGAAGCGTTTGGTTTTTATCCGACCGATCACGAAGGCTCGGCGGCCATTTTGAATACCTGCGGACGCGCACTGGTCTTCGGTGACAAATCCACCACCGCCCAATACGCGAACGATCCACGCATCCAAATTCACGGGCCGGGCTGGAGCAAGATTCTCATCGGCGAGGACTGCATCGAGCAGTGGCGCGATTACGTGGACGTGATGGTCAGCGCGATCAGCGACAACGGCGGGCGCTCCTGCATCAACGCCAGCGCCATCCTCGTTCCGAAATACGCCGCCGAGATTTCCGATGCACTGGCGCAAAAACTCGGACCGCTGCAACCAGCCCGTGCCGACGATGCGAACGCCCGCCTGTCCGGCTTCGCGAATCCGAAGATGGCCGGCTTCATCGAGAGTCAGATCGAAGAGGGATTGAAAAGTCCGGGCGCGACGGATGTGACGGCGAAACATCGCGGCGGCCCGCGCAGGGTGGAGTTTGAGGGTGGCACGTATCTGCGCCCGACCGTGGCGCTCTGCGATTCCTTTGCGCACCCGCTGGCGA
The DNA here is from genome assembly GCA_038249465.1 of Limisphaerales bacterium. Lineage (GTDB taxonomy): Bacteria > Verrucomicrobiota > Verrucomicrobiia > Limisphaerales > JBBRWD01 > JBBRWD01. The sequence continues at coordinate 30,256 of JBBRWD010000024.1, forward strand.
ATCGCGAATTTCTCTGCCCCTATGCCAGCGTGGTCGAGATGCCGCAGCGGGAGATGCTCGGGAAGATTGGCTACACGCTCGCCTGCACGGCCATCACCAAAGATCCCGCCTTCATTGCCCAATTGGAAGCCTCCCCCGAGATCGATCGGCTGAACATCGGGCCGATCTCCACAATGAAGATCTCCTGGGATCAGCCCCACGAGGGAAACATGTTCGAGTTCCTCTGGAAGCGCCGCAGCATCGAGCGCGCGTGGTGATCCGTCAAAGTCCCGGCGGGACGTAGAGGCCGGGGTCCCCGCGCTCCGACGGGGGCCGGTAGATGCCGCCGCGGATGTTCGGATGGATGGGTTGCACGGGCCGGATCGGCGGAATGGGCCGGATCGGCGGCATCGTATCGACCGGCGGAACGACAATGGTGGGTGGCACCATCCAATAGGGCGTGTTGTCGAAGCTGCGCTGGTCGTAAAAGTTGTTTTGCTCCACCAACTGCGGTTCGCTGGCCACCGTTCTTTCGACCACGTTGGTGACGTAGGCGGTGAAGGTGCCGCGCGACCGGTCTGGCAGGCTCACGATCTGGTCATAGCTGATCAGTCCCGTCTTGGGATCGCGCCGTTGATTGCTGGGAATAATCCATGCCATGCCCACGTACTGCGTGCCAACGAACGACCGGACCTGATAGGGTTTCAGGCTGAACGCATTCGAGGATGCCGGACGATTAGTCAACGCCGCGAGCGCGGCGGCGTTGGTTTCGGCCACGGCACGAAACTCCGCCGCGCGCGCCTGCGCCGTCGCGGCGAGCTGGTTCGCGGCCGCGTTGGTGGCGGTCAGCGCCGCCACCCGGAGTTCAAGTGCGTGGACGGCGGCATCCAGTTGCAGACGCTCACTCGCATGAGCCTCCTGCTCGCGGTGAGCCGAGGTCAGGAGAAACGCGATGACAGTCCCCGCGATCCCCAGCAGGGCGCCAAGCAGAGCGACGAATTTGTTCATGACGTCAAGATGTGCTTCTATGCCGCGGCGCCCGAGGGCGCTTTATGCTCCTTAACCTACTGACAAGCTGCCGGTTGACCAGCGGTTTTCTGGTGAATCCAAACGCGCGATCACGAGTCGAGTAATGCGCCATGACCGCGTTTGATCATCAACCCCGCACGCGCCTCGTGTTCGGCGCTGGAACCGTGGACCGCGTCGGCGTGCTGGCCCACGAGCTGGGCGCAACGCGGGTGCTGCTCGTCACCGACTCGGGTTTGGTCCGGGCGGGCCACGCGGTCCACGTCGAAGCGGCGCTGCGAGCCGCTCAACTCGATTTTGTCCGGTTCGACGGCGTGCGCGAAAACCCGACGACGCGTGACGTGGATGAATGCCTGGAGACCGCGCGCTCCGCCGCGGTGGATCTCATCATCGGCCTGGGCGGAGGCAGTTCGATGGACACGGCCAAGGGCTGTAATTTCCTCCTCACCAACGGCGGGTGCATGGCGGATTACTGGGGCGTCGGCAAGGCGACCAGGCCCATGCTGCCGCTCATCGCCATTCCCACCACCGCTGGCACCGGCAGCGAATGCCAGTCGGCCGCGCTGATCGCCGACGAGCACACCCACCAGAAGATGGCCTGCCTCGATCCGAAGGCCGCCGCGCGGGTCGCCATTCTCGATCCGGCGCTGACCGTCTCGCAGCCACCGCGCGTCACCGCCTGCACCGGCATCGACGCGATCGCGCATGCGGTCGAAACCGCCGTCACGCGCCAGCGCACGCCGCTCTCGGCGATGTTCTCGCGCGAATCGTTTGCGCTGACCGCGACCAACCTGCCGCGCGTGCTGGCCGCGCCGGACGATGTCGAAGCACGAGGCCGGATGCTCCTCGGCGCGGCGCTGGGAGGACTGGCGATTGAGAACAGCATGCTGGGTGCGGCGCATTCCGCAGCCAATCCGCTGACGGCGTATCATGGCGTGGTGCATGGCGAAGCCGTGGGTCTGCTGCTGCCGCATGTGGTGCGCTTCAACGCCGCCGAGAAAGCAGTCTGCCAGCATTACGCGGACCTGGCGCGGGCTGCCGGGCTGACCGGGCCAGAGCAGGCGGACGATCAGGCCGTGCTGATGCTCATCCAGCGCCTCGAACATCTGCTGAATGTCGCGCACATGCCGCGCTCGCTCTCCGAGGCGGGCGTGTCGGAGGCCCAGATTCCCGTGCTGGCAGCGGAAGCGGCGCGGCAGTGGACGGCCCAATTCAATCCGCGTCCCGTGACGGAGACGGATTTCGCCGCACTTTACCAGGGGGCCTTCTCACCGCGCCATGTCGTGAGATGACACGACCCATCGCCCAAAGAAAAAAGCCGCCGGTGATTCCGGCGGCCTGGAAATTCTTTGTCGCGGCTACTTGATCATCATCTTGTACTCGGGTGAAACCTGACTGGCTTCGCCCTCGCTGCCGAAGCGGCGATATTTGGAGTCCACCTTGAAGTGATACACGATGTAATCGCGGCTCGCCGGCACAGGCACCCAGGCTTCCCAGCGGTTTGGGGTAAATTTAACCCGCGTCATCGGATAGGACTCCGCGCCCGACACGACATACGGCGCAATGCTCTCGTCGATGACCGTCTGCTGGTTCGAGTTCCACTGGTATTCGACGCGATACAGATGGTTGGGTTCGCGCGGAACCGTGGTCGAAGTGAGATTCGTGATCGACGTGTGGGCGCAGCCGCTGAACAGCGCAGCCAACAGAACGGACAGAAGGAAAACCGTCATTTTTCGCATAGCGGTGACAGCGTGGCACAAGCCTCGCCGACTTGTAAAGTTGGATTTCCGCCGCGCCGCTTTCCAGATCGCGTCAGAGCGCCCAGTCCTGGCCTCAAGCGGAAAACCGGACGCAACAAGGTCCGCCATCACCAGTATTCCTCGACATGGATGGTGCCGGACTGTTTACCGTGGTCGGCGACGAATCCGCGCGCCTGGAGCAGTTCCTTGACCAGCGTGATCATGTCAGGGTTGCCACACAGGAAGACATCCATCACCGCCGGCTCAATCGACAGCCCGGAGGCGGCTTCGATGACGCCCTGTTTCACCAGGTTCTGGATCCGCCCGGTCTGGCCGCGGAAATGCGGATCCTGCTCGGGTCGCGTGATGGAGGGAAGGTAGGTGAAGTTTGGCCGCAGCCTGGCCAGGCTCTCCAACTCGGCGCGATAGCCCAGATCCCAACTGCATCGTGCGCCATGCAACACCACGAACTTTCGTTCCGCGTCGTGGATCAGCATCGTGCGGAGCATGGACACGTAGGGCGCCAGCCCGGTGCCCGTGGCGATGAGGAGCACCGCCTTTCCCGGAGCCACGCGGTCCAAGGTGAAAACCCCGCTCGCCTTCGGCGACAAGAACACGCGGCTGCCATGCCGCAGCGCGAAGAGACGGGGCGTCAGTTCACCGCTGGTCACGAGGGTCAGATAGAATTCGAGATGCCGGCGCTCGACACTCGAGGACGCAATGCTGTAGGCGCGGCGAATCAATTTCCCGGGATCGGGCGCTCCCTCTTCCGCGTCCGCCTCCGGCACCCGCGGTTCGCCCGCCAGCAGGCCCAGCACCCCGAACTGGCCTGGCGCGAAGGCAAAGAGATCCGCGTCGGGCTGGACCCGCAGGATGATGAGCTGCGGATTGATCTCCTCGCGACCTGTGATCGTGGCGTTGTATTTGTCGGATGCGGTCGTGCTCATAAATCGGTTCATTCCGTCGTGACGCGCGGCATCTTGACCGTGCCCGGTCAATTTGCCAGTCGCTTGAAGATCTCGCGTGGCGATGAACGCCTTTTCTCTTGCTGAGAGTATCGCGGGGCTTAACCTCCGCCACCAATCATGAAAACCATCGCGTTGGGCAAATCCTCCCTTCAGTCCACCCGCCTTGCCTACGGTTGCTGGCGCCTGGCCGGCACGTGGAATCCCGCAGAGGTCACGCCGGCGACAGAGGCCACCGGCCGCGCCGCGGTGCGCGCTGCCTTTGAGGCGGGTTATACGCTTTTCGACCTGGCGGACATTTACTGCGGCGGCGTGTCGGAGAGCATCTTTGGCCAGGCGCTGAAGGAGATTTCTGGAATGCGGCAGCGCATTCTCATCGCCTCCAAATGCGGCATCCGCCCGCCCGGCCAGCCCGCGCCTGACGCGCCGTACCGCTACGATTTTTCTCCCGAATACATCACCACATCCTGCGAGGAATCGCTGCGGCGGCTCGGCGTGGAGACCATCGATCTCTACCAGCTCCACCGTCCGGATTACCTGATGAATCCGGAGGAAGTGGCCGCGGCGTTCGAGCGATTGAAGAAGTCCGGCAAGGTTCGCGAGTTCGGCGTGAGCAATTTTCGTCCTTCGCAACTGGCCGCGCTTCAGTCGGCCTGTCCGATGCCGCTCCTCGTGAATCAAGTCGAGATCAGCCTCGGCCAGTTGAAGCCATTCGAGGACGGCACTCTCGATCAATGCCTCGAGAAAACCATCACCCCGATGGCGTGGAGTCCGCTCGCCGGCGGACAGATCGCCGATGGCGCGACGCGTCTCCTGCCGTCACAAGAGAATTACCGGCTCGAAGGCGTCATCAGGCAGCTCGACGTGCTCGCGAAGGTTCACGGCACGACGCGCACGGTGATCGCGCTGGCGTGGCTGTTGAAACACCCGGCGGGCATCATCCCGATCGTCGGCTCCAACAATCCGGCGCGCATCCGCGAAGCCGTGCGGGCCGACGAGACTGACCTCAGCCGCGAGGAATGGTACCGCCTGCTGGAAGCCGCGCGCGGCGAGCGCTTGCCGTGAAAGCCCAGCGAGCGTCACGGATCGACCAGACATTCAGAATTCAAAAATTTTCCGCCTCTGTGTCTCCGTGGTGGGAAAGTTCATGGGGCGCCTGTTCATCGCGATTCTCCTTCCCGACGCAATCAAGACGCGCCTCGCCACGGGGCAGCGCTCGTTGCAGCGACGGATACCAGGAGGCTTGGTGCGCTGGACGCCGCTCGATCAAATGCATCTCACGCTGCGTTTCCTCGGCGATGTGCCAGAGGAATCCGTGCCCGCCATCATCGAAGCATTGCATCGCGCTTCATGTGCGGTGGCCCCATTTGATTTGCACGCCGCGGGCCTCGGTTGTTTTCCGGATGCGCGCCGGCCGCGTGTTCTCTGGGTGGGTGCGACTGGCGAATTGACCGAGCTGCACAAGCTTCAGGAGCGCATCGCTGCCGAGTCCGCACCGTGGGGCCGACGCGAGGAACGCGCATTCCACGCGCATCTGACTCTCGGCCGAATCAAGGATGGCGCGGGCCGGGAGGCGTTGCGGCTTGGCGCGGTGTGGCTGGAGGAAGCAGATCGCGATTTCGGCGGCTGGCGGGTGAACGAGGTGGCTTTGCTGCGCAGCGAACTGTCACCGACCGGCGCGCGGCATTCGGTGCTGGCGGAATCAATCCTGTCGCCGGCAGGCAGCGAAGGACGGAACGAGCAGGATTAGCGAGTGCGGGAGTCGCGGTGCATTTCGCGGCGGACGGTTAAGCCGTCTTCAAGCGTTCACGGCTTCACGTTTCAGAACTTCACAAACCTGTCGGGTGATCGAGAAATTCCCACGGCACCGGGAACTTCTTCGCCAGCGCCGCCGCCAGCGCCTTGACCCCAAACGTCTCGGTCGCGTAATGCCCGGCGTAGAGGACGTTCACGCCCAGCTCCTCGGCCAGCGCGTAGGTCCAGTGCGGTCCCTCCCCCGTGATGAAGGTGTCCACGCCAGCGTCGGCCGCCTGCTTGAGTTCGCCGCCGGCGCCGCCGGTGACGACACCGATCCGCTGGCAGACGCGCGGTCCGCCCGGAATGACTTTGGGCGCGCCGCCGGTGGCCCGGGCGAGGCGGGTGGCCAGTTCATCCAGCGACAAGCGGGCCGAGGCCAGCAAGCCGATGGGCTGGCCCTTGAAGGGGAAGAACGGCACTGGCTTCTTCAATCCGAGCGTGGCGCAGAGTTGCGCGTTGTTGCCGAGACGCGGATGGGCATCAAGCGGCAGGTGCGAACTGTAAACGGCAAGATTGTGATCCAGCAGAAGGCGGAGCAATTCGTAGTTCGTGCCCGTCCACGGTTGGCGGCGCGACCAGAACAGCCCATGATGCACGATGAGCAAATCAGCCTTCGCCGCGATGGCCAGGCGGATGGTGGCGAGGCTGGCATCGACGGCGGCGGCGATGCGGGTGACGGTGCCGCCGTTTTCCACCTGCAGGCCGTTCACCGCGCCCTCGTAATCGGGGAATTCAGCGGGGCGCAAAGTGCGGTCGCAGTGGCGGACCATGTCGGACAAGGAAGCGTTGGCCATGCGCGAATGAAAACAGAACGCCGCCGCGAGGCAAGGCGCCAGCCGCTGGCATTTTGTGCGAACGGCTGCGCGGAAATCATCGCGAAGCCAACCGGCCGGCACTGGCGCCTGCCAGCAGCAACCAGACGGTGGTCGCTCCGCCGAACGCTTGCGCCAGGAGGAACCCGGTTGGCGCGGCGCCACTCACGCGCCAGGTTGCCAGCCAGGTTGCCACAGTCAGAGATCCCAGCGCGCACGTCGCGGCCAGCCATCCCAGACGTGTCGAACCGCCCTGACCCAGCGCCCGCGCAATCCATCCGGTCAGCGCGCCAGCCGCCCACGCCACCAGGCCCAGTTCAAATCCCGTCAGCGCCAGCAGGGTGAACCAGACCGCGCCGCCGATGGCCGCGGCGAGAATCGCGCCCGCGAGACCCGGCCCCAGTTTCGGCGGACGCTTTGCCGGACGCGGATCGTCGCGAAGCGGTGTCGCGCGTCCGCTTGCCGCAAGGCGAGTCCCCGCCACATTTGGGGCGGACATCGCGAGCGCCGGGTACTGCGCCGGGCGTGGCGGAGGCGGAATGATTTCGACCTCGGCGGCAGGAGCCGGAGGTGGCGGGGCGAGCTTTTGTTGGATGATGGTGTTGGCCGGCGCCGTGCCCTCCGCGCCACAGACCGGGCAGTGAACGGGTGCGGGCATGCGTCCGTGCAGCGGTTCGACATCGAACTTGTAACGCGCGCCACACGGACACTGGATTTTGACTTCGACCAACACAGGTGCCTTCGGGTTAACCGAGTGCCGCGCGGAAGACAAGGGATGAATTCGTTGGAGTTGGAGACTCGATCCTTCGTCGCGCCGCGGCGAATAATGTTTCGACAGGCGACCCGCCTGGCGGTGAAATGGGCAATGGTGGCACCATGAACGACGCATTGAAGCAAGCCGTTGAGTCGCTCGGGCTGGAAAAATATCGCCGGCACATTTTTCTGTGCGCCGATGCCACGGAGCCGAAGTGCGCTCCACGCGGGCAGACCGTGGAAGCGTGGGAGTTTCTCAAACGCCGTTTGCAGGAACTGAAGCTGGCCGGGCCGGAGCCGCTCGTTTATCGCACCAAGGCCAACTGCCTGCGCGTTTGCACCCGCGGCCCCATCGCGGTGGTTTACCCGGAGGGCACTTGGTACCACTCCTGCACGCCGGAGGTTTTGGAGCAAATCATCCAGCGCCATCTCCTCGGTGGAGAGATCGTGCGCGAGAATTGCTTTGCCTTGAACCAGGCTGTGGCCGGTTGATTTCGCAGCCGGGGCCGTCCGGCAACAAACGCCGGGTGGCGGCCCAATCCGGCTGGAATTGCCTGCATTCTTGCCTTTGTTGGCTCCGTGACCCGCCTGGTTCGAGCAAAACTTCCGCCAGATGGCTCTGATTTCCGCATATTCCCGATGCGTGGCATATTCGTTGCTTTGTCCTCGCGCATGAAGACTGCCCATCTGGAGACTTCACCTTTGGCGCACACCATGGACGGGGCCAGCATTTCCCTGCCGATGGGCCTGCTGGGCTTCGAGAAGACCAAGCGGTTCATCCTGCAACAAGTGTCCGCCGAGGATGCCCTGCTTTGGTTTGAGGTGGCGGATTCCCCCGGCAAAGGTTTCTACGTCCTGAATCCAACCGGTCTCAGCGAAAGCCCTGTCCCGGAGTTGTGCAGTCAGGATCTGGAATTTCTTGGCCTTTCGGATCTGGCCGGGGCGCTGGTATTAAATCTCGCCATCGTGGCGCCCAGTGGCGCGGTCACTCTGTACCCTCGCGCGCCCATTGTCGTGAACCCAAAAACCCGCGTCGGCAAACAAGTCGTGCCGAACAATATCGACCGGATGCCCCTCAGCCAGCCGTTAGACATGCTGGTGGCCGTGGCCGCCTGAAACGCTTAACCGCTCCGCCAATGCTCGTGCTTTCCCGCAAACTTAACCAGAACATCGTCATTGACGGTCGCATCGTGGTGAAGTTCATGCAACGCGATGGCAACTCGGTGAAGATCGGCATCAACGCCCCGCCCGACGTGCCGGTGCATCGCCAGGAAATCTACGAGGAAATCCGGCGGACCAATCTCACCGCCATGACCACGCGTCGGCCCGCGATCCGCCGCCCGTCGCCAGCCATCTTTTGACCGATGCGATCTGGCGGGGAGCATCCGCTGCTTTTGAATCGAGAATTTTCCTTGCCTCCTCCCTCCTGGGAACTTTCGCCTTTGCACTTCACGTCCCGTCTCTAACCTCCCGGCGTGACGGTTCTGGAAGTCATTCAGCGCAGCACGGAGTTTCTCGCCCGCAAAGGCGTGGACTCGCCGCGCCTACAAATCGAACTTCTCCTCGCCCACGTCCTCCAAATGCCGCGGCTCAAGCTCTACCTCAATTTCGAGCGCCCGCTGAGCGAGGAACATGTCACGATCCTGCGCGAACTCGTCCGCCGCCGCGGCGAGCGCGAACCGCTCCAGCATCTCCTCGGCACCGTGAATTTCCTCGGACTCGAACTCGCCGTCACCCGCGACGTGCTGATCCCGCGACCTGAGACCGAACAACTGGTCGAACTCGCCGCAAAGAATCTTGCCGCGCAAAACCCCGGGCAGGTGCGGACGACGCGCGTTCTCGACTTTGGCACCGGCTCGGGCTGTGTGGCGGTGGCCTTCGCAAAACAATTTCCCGGGGCGGAAATCCACGCCAGCGATCTCTCGGAAGCCGCGCTCCGCGTGGCCAGGGAAAACGCGGCGCGCCACGGGGTCACGGATCGGGTGCAATTCCACCTCGGCGATGGCTTTGCCGCCGTGCCGGCGGGGATGCGTTTCGATCTGCTGGTCAGCAATCCGCCCTATATTCCCTGCGGCGAAATCGCCGCGCTCCAGCCCGAGGTGCGCGAACACGATCCGCGTTTGGCGCTCGATGGCGGAATGGATGGACTGGATTTCTATCGCCGGTTCGTCGCCGAGGCGCCGGCCTTTCTCGATCCGGACGCACGGCTGATCGCGGAATTTGGCGACGGTCAGGAAACCGCGCTGGCCGGGCTGTTTGCGGCGCCGGGCTGGAGCATGGAGGCCATCGAGAAGGATCTTTCGGGACGGGCGCGATTCATGGTTGCGCGCTGCGTTTAATAATGGAAATCATGACTTCACCCGCGGGCGGACAGGCTGGCGGGGCAACACATTAAATGGACAGTTTGCTCATCAAAGGCGGCGTGCCCTTGCACGGCGAAGTGACGATCAGCGGCGCCAAAAACGCCGTGCTCCCCATCATGGCGGCGACGCTGCTGACGACCGGGAAATGCGTCGTCCGGCGCGTGCCCGATCTCAGCGACGTGCATTTCATGGTGCGCATCCTGGCGTCGCTCGGCGCGAAGGCGACTTACGAGGATGGCAACCTCACCGTGCAGGCGCGCAAGCTCAAGCCGTTCGGCAACTACGATCTCATCCGCAAGATGCGCGGCTCGATCTGCATCCTCGGCCCGCTGCTGGGCCGCACGCATCAAGCCACGGTCGCGCTGCCCGGCGGATGCGTCATCGGCACGCGGCCCATCGATCTCCATTTGAAAGGCATGACCGCGCTCGGCGCCAAGGTCACGGTCGAAGGCGGCTACGTCCACACCAAGGCGAAGCGGTTGATCGGCGCGGATGTCTTCCTTGGCGGGCGCGCCGGCCCGACGGTGCTGGGCACGGCCAATTTGATGATGGCCGCGGTCCTGGCCGATGGCGTGACCACCATCGAAAGCGCCGCGTGCGAGCCGGAGGTGGTGGACCTCGCGTTCTTCCTCAACAAGATGGGCGCGAAGATTTTTGGCGCCGGCAGCCCGACCGTCACCGTCACCGGCGTCAAGGAACTGCACGGCGCCGAGCATGAGATCATTCCCGATCGCATCGAGGCGGCCACCTTTGCCATCGCGGCGGCGGCGACGGACGGCGAGGTGACACTCCTCGGCGCGCGCCCGGATCATCTGGCGGCGGTCCTCGACAAATTGCGCGAGGCCAACGTGCGCATCGAGCGCCAGGGACTCAACCTCACCGTGTCGCGCGGCGGCCGGCTCAAGCCAGTCGATATCACCACGCAGCCCTATGCGGGTTTCCCGACCGACGTGCAGGCGCAGATCATGGCGTTGATGTGCGTCACGCCCGGCCTGGGCATCATCACCGAGCGCATCTTCGAGGCGCGCTTCATGCATGTGAGCGAATTGAACCGACTCGGCGCGGACATCTCGATCGAAGGCCCGAGCGCGATTGTCAAAGGCGGCCGTGAACTCAGCGGCGCGCCGGTGATGGCGAGCGACCTTCGCGCTTCGGCCGCGCTGGTCATCGCCGGACTCGCCGCCCGCGGCACCACTCGGGTCAACCGCATCTACCACCTTGACCGCGGCTACGAAAAGATTGATGAGAAACTCCGCCGGCTCGGCGGACGCATCCAACGCATCCAGGAAAAATGAAAGCAGCCATCAGCATTCTCCTCGTCATCGGATTCATCTTCGGTGTCTACAAACTCTGGGATTACTGGGACAACCTCGATCGGCAGAAGGTGCAGAGCATCCACAAGGCCGAGCAGGAGGCCATTCGCGGTGAGAGCCTGCCCGGCCTCCCGCAGGCTCTCGAAGCCGATCTGACCAAGGCCAAGGCCGACGGCCCGAAGGCCACCAAGGCGTTCATCGAGCGCATCAAGAAATCGCCCATGGTCGCCGATCCGCGTCTGGCGTGGATCGAGATCGATTACGTCGTGGCCATGTCGCTCCAGGATCCGGTCGAGGCCAGGCGCGCCTTTCGCGAGGTCAAACAGCGCGTCACCCCGGACTCGCCGGTTTACAAGCGCGTGAAGGAACTCGAGAAGACGTACGATTGAGCGCGGGCGGAGGGGGCAATCCGCGGCGACGGAAGAGACCGTGGCATGAAGGACAGAGATAATCTCCACGCCGAAGGCCAAAGGGTAGGGCGCGTCTGTCCTCAGCGCGCCGAATATTGGGTGAACGGTTCGCGGCGCGCTGAGGACAGACGCGCCCTACCGCGCTCAGTTTTCTTCAGTCCCGAAGTTTTCGCAGCAAGTCGATGATGACGATGAAGCACACCCACACCATCCTCGACCGCATCATGGTCGATGTCCGCGCCGAGGTTGCCGAGGCGCAGCACCTCCGGCCCGTCGCGGAATTGCAGCGCCGCCTCGCGGATGCGCCTCCGCTCCGTTCGTTTCAAGCAGCGCTCCGCTCCGGCTTTGGACTCATCGCCGAGATCAAGGATCGCTCGCCCAGCCAGGGACCGATGCGCGCGGAGAACGTCGCCGCCGCACCCGGCGCCTACGAGCAAAGCCCCATCGTGCGCGGCCTCTCGGTGCTCACCAATGCCACGCACTTCGGCATGAACATCAAGCGGCTTGCAGCCATCCGCGCCGCCGTGACCAAGCCGATCCTGCGCAAGGATTTTATCTACGACGACTACCAGGTCATCGAGGCGCGCGCCTTCGGAGCCGACGCGATTCTGCTGATGGCGAACCTGCTCGATGCTGATGAACTGCGCCGCCTCTTCGATCTCGCGCAATCGCTCGGCCTCGACGTGTTGTTCGAGTGCCACGACCTCGCGCAGATTCAGGCCGTGCCGGCAGGAGCGATGATTTACGGCATCAACAGCCGCACCTTCGCCAGCGACGCGTCGCTTTACGAAGCCTCGCGCCAGCATCGCGCCGGCGGCGGCCAGGAAGATCTCACCACGGACCTGCGGCAATTCGATCTCATTTCACACCTGCCGCCGGGCGTGCTGAAGGTCGCGGAGAGCGGCGTGTCCGCTGGCACCGTGGCGCGGTTGCGAGATTCGCTCGGTTACGACGCGGCGCTGGTCGGAACCTCGCTGCTGCTCTCGAAAGAAGGCGCCGCAGCCGAACTGAAGTCGTTCGAGGCGGCCCTGACCATTCCGCGTCCATGAGCACCATCACCCTTGCCCGGAGCCTCAAAGACATCCGCCGTTGTCACGCCGTGATGGAGGAACTGCGGCCCCAGTTCGACGAGGCAACCTTCGTCGCCCAGGTGCGTCGTCAGCAACGCCAGCACGGGTATCAACTCGCCTTTCTGGAAAAGGACGGCGCGGTCGCGGCGGTGGCTGGTTTTCGGATCACCGAGTGTCTCGCCTGGGGAAAATTTCTCTACGTCGATGACCTCGTGACCGCGTCGTCGTTGCGTTCGCGCGGTTGCGGGCAGAAGCTGTTCGCGTGGCTGATCGAGCGCGCCCGTGTCGCCGGGTGCGCGCAACTTCACCTTGACTCCGGCGTGCAGCGGTTCGACGCGCACCGGTTTTACCTCGGCCAGCGCCTGGACATCACCTGCCACCATTTCGCGCTCGCCGTGCCGTCCAAATGAAGCGCGTCTGGATCACCGGAGCCGGCGGCCTGATCGGCCATCATCTGGTTGAGGCGGCGACGGAGTGCGCGCCGGGCATCGAGGCGCTCGGCCTCACGCGGCACGGTCTGGATCTGAACAACTTCGCCGCAGTCGGGCGCGCCTACCTGGCCGAGAAACCGGCGGCGATCATTCATTGCGCGGGCCTCACCAAGACCGGCGAGTGCGAACGCGATCCGGCGCTGGCCCGGCGGCTGAATGTTGATGTCACCTCTCATCTGGCGCGACTCGCGGCGGACATCCCGTTTTTCTTTTTCTCGACCGACCTCGTTTTCGATGGCGCTCGCGGCGGCTATGTCGAGTCGGACGCGGTGAATCCGCTGAGTGTGTACGGCGCGACCAAGGCCGAGGCGGAGCGTCTCGTGTCCGCCAATCCCCGCCACACGGTCATCCGCACTTCGCTCAACGGCGGCAAATCACCGGCGGGCAATCGCGGCTTCAACGAGGAGACGCGCCTCGCCTGGGAAGCGGGCAAAACAATCACGCTGTTCACCGACGAATTCCGTTGTCCGATTCCAGCGGTCGTGACGGCGCGGGCGGTCTGGGCGCTGTTCCGGCAGGGCGTGACCGGCGTTTATCACGTCGCTGGGAATGCACGGTTGTCGCGCTGGGAGATTGGGCAATTGCTCGCCGCCCGCTGGCCGGGTGTGACGGCGCGCATGATCCCGGGCTCGCTGAAGGATTTCGAAGGCCCTCCGCGTTCGCCCGACACGTCGCTGAATTGCGTGAAGGCGCAGGCGCTGCTGCCCTTCCGTCTGCCGGGCCTCGGTGAATGGCTCGCGGCCAATCCCGCCGAGGCGTTCTGACATTGGCGGCACATCGGGCTCATGAACCGCTGCGCCGTGGGACGGGTTTGCAACCCGTCACAGAGGCACGCCCACTGACGAGGGGTGGCAAATCCGCCTCTCGATGCACTCGCGCCATTTCGCCATCCAGCAGTCGCCGGATTGCATCTTGCGCGTGCGGCCCTAGACTCGACGCCATGAAAGCGACAGGCACGGTTTATCTGGTCGGCGCGGGTCCGGGCGACATCGGGCTGCTGACCCTGCGCGGCGCGGAATTGCTCGGACGCGCCGACGTGGTGGTTTACGACGCGCTGGTGAATCGCGATCTGCTGCGACTCGCGCCCGCGGCGGCCGAATTTGTTTACGGCGGAAAACGCGACAAGGAGCACACGCTGCCGCAGGAGGAACTCAATGCGTTGCTCGTCACCAAGGCGCGCGAGGGAAAGTGCATCGTCCGGCTCAAGGGCGGAGATCCCTACATCTTTGGCAGGGGCGCCGAGGAAGTGGAGGAACTTGCGGCGGCGGGAATCCCCTTCGAGGTGGTGCCCGGCGTGTCGTCGTTTGTCGCCGCCCCGGCCTATGCGGGCATTCCGCTGACACACCGCGAACACTCGTCGGGCTTCAGCGTGATCACGGGTCACGAAGATCCGGACAAGCCCGAGCCGGCGCTGGATTACGGGCAGATCGCGCGCGCGCCCGGCACCAAGGTCTTCATGATGGGCACGCGCCGCATCCGGCAGATCGCCGCCGCGTTGCTGGCCGAAGGCATGCCCGCAACCACGCCGGTGGCAATGGTGAGTTGGGCCACGACGGGCCGGCAGAAATCCATCGAGGGCACGCTGGCCACCATCGCGGATCGCGCGGACAAGGCCGAGTTGCCGCCACCTTCAGTGATCGTGATCGGAGACGTGGTGCGGTTGCGATCCACATTGAATTTTGCCGAGCATCGTCCCCTGGCCGGGCAGCGCGTGGTCATCACCCGCGCCGCGGATCAGGCCGAGGAACTCGCGCGGCCGTTGCGCGAGTTGGGCGCGGAAGTCATCCAGATTCCCGTGATCAAGATCGCGCCACCGGACGACCGCGTGGGCGTGACGGACGCGATGCTGGGCATCGCGGAATACAACTGGATCGTCTTCACCAGCGCGAATGGCGTCACCCAGTTCTTCGATTATTTCTTCAAAGCATTCGAGGATGTGCGCGCCATCGGCAACATCCGGTTGGCCGCAGTCGGCCCGGCCACGGCGGCAAAGTTGCAGGCGCTGCACCTGCGCGTGGATGTCATGCCCGAAGAGGCGCTCGGGAAAAAAATCGCCGCCGCCATCAATCGTTACGAAAGCGTCGAGAATCTGAAGATCCTCCTGCCGCGCGCCGCGGGGGCGAATCCAGACCTGCCGAAAGCCCTCGAAGATCTCCGCGGCATTGTGGATGACGTGGCGTTCTACAAAACCGTGCCGGATACGGACGACCGCACGGGCGCCGGCCAGGCGCTCGCCGAATCTGGCGCAGAGTGGGTCGTGTTCACCAGCGGCTCGACCGCGGAAAACTTCCACGCGCGCTTCGGCCTGCCAAAGCTGCTCGAAAAGTTTCCCCAGATGCGGCTGGCCTCCATCGGTCCCGAGACAACCAAGGCGCTGACGGCGTTGGGATTGAAGCCCGCGGTCGAGGCGGCGCAGCACACCGTGCCCGGCCTGGTCACGGCGCTGCGCCACGCGGTGAAGAAGCATCCAGCGGGGTAGCCGAATTTCTCACCACAATCGTAGCGGCGTCTCGGTAGAGCGCCGTAGTTGTGGGCCACAATGAATGCGGCGCTCTGCCGAGACGCCGCTACGCGCTGAAGGCCCGTTGAACGGGTGGTGAGAAATGCTGGCTAGCCCTTTCGCTCCGGTGCGCGGATTGGCCCGATGTAGTCCGTCGCGACGACCACGTTGTCGAACCAAACCTTGATGCGGTGCCCGGCGGGCTGCTGCGTGAAGATGTAAAGCCAGACGTAGTTCACGTTCAGTTCCTGGACCGTCCTCCAGCGAAAGCCTTCAAACGGCGCGCCGCCCTCCGGCACGGTGAAGCGTTCCGGGCCGCCTTTCTCCTGGTTCCAACGAATCCCGTTGCCGCCTTTGCCGGGCGCGAATTTGTCGTAGGTCCAGAGGCCTTTCGGAAAACCCTGGCCGAGGTGGCTCACCAGTTTGCCGTCGATCCAGAGCGCCTGTTCGCCATTGGTTTGGCCGATGTCATTCATCTGGATCATCTGCTCGACGCAGATCCATCGACCTCTCGCGACCTGGAGGTTCGGGTCGCGGATGAAGCTGTTGCCCCAGGTCTGGCCGCGCGGCGGGCTGCCACGCATGTCGCCCCAGTAGGCGTAGTAGTCCCACGTCCAGCTCGCGCCGAATGGCTCGATGCCCACCCAGAATGACTTCGCGCCGTCGGTCGGCTGGCCGGCCTTGACCGAGGGCCAGCGCGTGGCCGGCAGGTTGCCGCCAAGGCAGGGACCGAAGTGGTGAATCTCGCCGCAGTCTGGATCGAACTTCACGTAGTAGCGGGCGAAGAGCCGGTCGTAACCCCAGCCGCCGTCCTTGTTTTTGAGACGGCGGTAAAGCTGCGCGCCGGGGCCGCCCTGACGCTCCATGATGAGCGAGTGTCGGCCCGCGCTGCCGGGCGGCACGTCATCGGAAAAGGTCTGGCCCGGTTTGTCGCCAACGGTTTCCCAGCGTTGCCAGAGAGTGTTGAGCGAGTCCTCCTCGAAGTCCTCGACGAAGACGACCCGCGGATCACGCTCGATGCCGGCGTCGCCGGCGTAACGCGCGGCGATGCCTTCGGAGGGAAATGGTCTTGGCGGAGACGACGTGATCGCCGCCGGCAGTGCGGACGTGGAGATGGCAAAACTGGTCAGCGCCGCCAGCACGAGTGCCGGTCGGCGTTTGCCCGTTTTAAGGTCGGTTTGCGGGAACGGGAGAACAACGACATCGCCGACTACAGGCTTGCCCATGCCTTGTCCTCCTCGGGGGAATTCCAGTCGCGAGCGAGCGCAGTCTCACTGAGCAGCAGACCATGGAAATGCTCTTCCGTGTCTTTGACCCGAAGGAAACGGGCAAAGTCGTACACCTCGCGCTGCAGGGCTTCCGGCAGCACGGCCACTTCCTTATCAATCAACTCTCGCGTGCTCATGGGAGGTTTCTCGCACTCTTCCTCGTGCCTGTAAACTTGGAAAACGGGACTCCTTACGGCACGGGCACGGCTTTGTAGAAGCGGGCGGGCGGGAGCGGGGTGAGCGGGTCGGTGTAAGTGGACTGACCGGGGGAGTTCGTCAACCAGGCCAGCCAGGATCAGGCCGTGAGATTGGAACTGGCGTGGAGGGCATAGACGCGGTTGGTTTCGCCGGTGAGGCTCAAGGGCAGTCCGCCGGGACGGGTGAGAAATCAGCGCACGCATCAACGGGGAAAAGCGTTCCCAATTATTGCACGCCTACGCGGTAGAAGCGCGGGCCTGCTGGGGCGGCGTTGGTGTCGATGAAGGTGGTGGTGCCGGCTTGCCCGGCGAGGTTCGAGGCCAGCGGGAGGAACGAGGCGTTCGTGCCCAGGCCGGCGCTGCGTTGAAGGAAGTAGCTCTTGCCCGACACGCTTTGCCAACTCACCACAAGATTCGTACCGACGGTCTGTGGCGTGAGAAGGCGCAGGGCGGAGAGCGCATTGGTGGGAACGGTGGCGGATTGCCATTCCTGCCAGTTGTTCGCGCGGTCGCCGTCGGGGTCGGTGAAGTCCGCCGTGCCATCGGTGGGCAGGCCGTATTGCCAGAGCCAGGCGTAGGAGAGTTGCGACGCGGGCGTCTGGAACTCGTAGGCGCCGATGTCCACCGTGCCGCCAACGATGCGCGGGTTGCCGTCGAGATCCGTGGTGCCGGGCGCGTAGGCGTTGTTCCCGGCGTTGATGCAGGGGGAGTTGGATTGCAGCCGCAGGTTGCCGGCCGTGATATTAGCGAAAAGCGGGGCGTTGGTGAAGTTGCCGCTTCCCACCGTTGGAAGTGGTGTGGTGCAGCAGAAGCGGAACAGGTAGTCGCGAGTGCCGTAGTTGGAATCAGCCGCGCCCGATAGGTTGTGGTAGATAACACAGTTGATCAACGCCATGGAATCACCGACCCCGGCCTCTGAACTGAGCGACGAATTGGCGGTCACGGTGCAATTGACCAAGGTGCCATATCGCACACCCCCTCCGTAGGACGTTGCTGAGTTGGATGTGACGACGCAGTTGAAAAGACTGCTGAAGTAAGCGCCACCTGCCGTGCCCGAAGAGCCAGTGGCCGAATTGCGATTGAGCTTCGAGTTGATGAGCTTACCCTGATAGGCGCCCCCGCCGCTACTGCCGCACGCATTGCCCGTGAGCACGCAGTTGGTCACCACGGCCATGCCCGACTCACACCACACTCCGCCGCCGCGGGTTTCTTCGGTGGACCCCGCCCGGCGGGTGGCCCCGTTGGTCAAAGTGAACCCACTCAGCACCGCGCCACTCGCCAGGTATGCGCAGCGCACCGCACCGTCGCCTGTGATAGATCCTGGAACTTGACGTCCTTGAATGAGGGTATGGAGCGGCCCGTTGACACTACGGACCACCACCGGTTTGTTCACCGCCACCCGGTTGGTCATCATCCCGACAACAGCACGCCCGCCTGTGGTGTAAACTCCATTGGTTACCAATACGAGCGCCCCCACGACTGTCGCCTCGTCCACCGCGGTCTGAATGTTGGTTGCGGCCGTGGCCCACGAGTCATACGGCGCGACGGGCGACGCACTGTCCGGCGCAACGTAATGTGTGGCCACCACCGCTTGGACCGTGGTCGTGGCGCTGATCCCGCCGGGGTTGTCCCGGTTCCAAGCGCGCAACACGACGGTGTAAACTCCCGGCACGTTCCACGCATGGCTGGCGTAAGGCCGGTTGCTGACAACTGTTCCGTCCCCAAAGTCCCAGGCGCTCGCGAGAGTGCGGCCTGCGATCACAGCTTGGAATTCAACTGCGAATCCCACGGCGACGTTCGTCCCGGCCGCCATCACCTGAACGGTGATCGGCCCCGTGGCCGATTCAGGCCGGAATTCATCGCAACCAACTGACGGGGGGCTATTCCACGCATCGCCATCAATATCCGTTCCCGCGGTGTAAGCCGACGCTCCAGCGCCAATGCAGGGAGAGGAATATCCCAACCGCGAGGCCGAAGCCAGTTGAGGATCCTGGCTAAAGTTCCCGAAGCCCGTAAACGGCAGGGGAGTTGTAAAGCAGTTAGTCAACGCCGAGCTTAGGTGATTGGCGAAGTATGGGTACGCGGTTGAGGTGTTGAAATACACGATGCAGTTTATGAGTGCGCCCTGAGAAGCGCCTCCGCCTCCTGAGGCTGCGTTGCCCGTCAGAGTGCAGTTCCTGGAAGAACAATGATAGATCCCACCTCCTTCGTTTGCGACATTCCCGATGATTGCGCAGTTGACCAAGGTGCCGTAGTAGGCGCCGCCGCCGCGTTCGTAGGCGGAGTTGCCAGAAATAGCGCAATTGTTCACTACGGCACTATCTGATTCGCCACGCACTCCGCCACCGCTCTGCTCATTCTGGTATGGTCCGGATGTTCGGGTGGCCCCGCCAGTGAGGGTGAAACCGGTCAAGACCGCCCCGTTGGTGAGGTAAACGCAGCGAATTGCACCTTCGCCGTTGGTTGTGCCCGGCACTTGGAATCCGCGAATGAGTGTCACATCTGGCCCGTTCACGCTCCGCACCGTCAGCGGTTTGTCCACCGCCACGCGGTTGACCAGCAGGTTCGTGCCGACGGCTCGGCCACCCGTGGCATACACGCCATTGGTCACCACGACTTCATCACCCGCCACGGCATCATCCACGGCGTCCTGGATGTTCGTCGCGGCGGTGGACCAATCCGTGAACGGCGGCACGGGGTTGGTGCTGTTGACATTCACGTAGCGCACGGTGGCGGCTTGAAGCGACAGCGTCGCGAGCAGCACGGTGGAAACGGCGCTGAAACAGTTGATGGTGCAGAGAAACCTCATTCCAGTTTTCATGATTAGTTGGGTTGGTACGCGGAGCGGGGTGAGATGTCAATGGCCCATCATCACTCCACACAAGCGCCAGTGCATTTACAAGTTGTCAGCAGCCCGGCTGGGCAAGGCGGGCGTGGGCGCGGCAGCGTCTTGGACCGCGGCGGTCCTCCGCCGCTTTCGGATGCGCGTCCCCAAAGCGCCAGAGGACTGGCGCAGTCCAAGACGCTGCCGCGCGGGGTGGAGCCGAGAGGGGGCCGGGTGTCACCGACAACTTGTGGATTCACCAAACGAGCGCCGGGGCGGTCGAAGCACGACCTTGCACCATGCGGCCATCTCGCCGACCGGCCAGACCAGGCGCCTCACCGCTCCCGCACGCAGATCACCTGGATCAAATCCAGGCCCAGGCCGGATGATTTTTCGTTTTTGCCCACCAGCTTGAACATCAGATTGTTTTTGCCCTCGGCGAGATCAAGCCGGCCCAGCAATAGCCGACCGCTCTTGGCAGGCTTCTCCGCGTAGAGATCGACCGCGTCCGCCACCGGGTTCTCGTTCTGAAACAATTGCACCTTCGCCTGGCCCGGACCTTTCACGACTTCGAGGTGGATCGCGTATTCTCCCGCCACGGGCACATCACAGGTCGGCGAGATGAAGTGCGGGCCGAACCAGTCCTGCCCGGTTGCGGCGAGTGACAGGTAGCGAACTTCCTCGCCGGCGATTTTCTCCTTCTTGCGCGTCAGACTCGCCTGCTCAAACGACCACGCGTAAATCGGCGTCTGCCACCAGGCGGGGAAGGCCACTTCCTGCGGGTCCAGCACCGCGCGATCTTTCAGCGGCGGCGGCGTCAGGTCCGCGCTTGGGCGGCGCTCGGAATAGAGGTAGGTCACGCTGCAGTAGTCCGTCAGAATGTTGTTCTTCTCGCCGGAGTGCTCGATCGTCTGGCGGATGCTCTGGCGATAGGCGTAGGCGTCACCCAGAAACAGGCGATAGGCGCCAGTGCGGCCCAGGTGCTTGGCGTAGCCAAGGCATCCGCTCAGCGGAAACGACAGGCGCTTCTCCCAACGATCCGGAATGTCATACCAGCCGCCGTTGAAGAAATCCTCCGAACCGGTGCCGTGAATCACCAATTCGCCGTCGATGGTCGTCTGGTCGTCGCCCTCGAAGAACAGCGTCTTTCCCGACTCGAAGCCTTGCGATTGCAGAATCACGCCGACGAGATGACCGCGTCCCTGGGTTTCGATGAAGGTGAAAGGCTCGCCCAGCTTCGTTGGATTCTCCCGGCGCCAGAGTGCGTAGAACCGGCCTTCGCTGGCGGCAAGCGGTGCGGGCGCGAACATCACCTCCGCCCGCAGTTCGACCGGCGTCGCGCGCTCGGACACGACTTCGATGCTGGCGCTGCGATTAAATGGCATCGGAAAGTAGCAGTAGTCCGTGTCGTCTGTCGTGCCCACGAGCAACGACTGCGTCGCCGGCTGCCCCCAGGCGTAACCGAAGAAATCGCCCAGCGGACACAGCACCGCAGGCGCGTCGCCGTCGAAGGAAATTTTCAAGAGGAGATCGCGCGCCTTGCCGGCAATGGCGCTGGCGGGCGAAAACCGTAATCCCACGATGCGTCCGCCGGTGTTGGTCTGAAAAACCGTCCGCGTTGAGTTTGGCGCCAGTGCAACGGTGGTTTGGATCAACTGCACGCTGGCTCCCGGCGGCGCAGTGAAGCGGCTGATGTCAGTCCCCGTTTTTCGCAATACCTCGATGGCTTGGTCGCGATGCGTCCGGTCGGCGGCGGAGGTTTCCGGACTGAAGGTCGTCACCGGAATCCCCGTTCCGTAGAGCGCGTAGTTGATTTGGTAGAATTGCACCTTGGGTGCCCGCACCCGCACCACGCAGGACTTTGCGAACGGCATGGGCACGTAGCAGTAATAGCCGCCCGCACCAAAGCCGACCAGCGGGCGCGGAAAGGCGGGATGCTGGCCCAGGAACAGATCGCGAAACTTCACCTCGACGCGCGGTTTGGTTTCTCCATCGAAGAGGAATTCCATCACGTCATCGGTCGGCGTCGGCGTCCAGACGCGGTAGATCACGCCCGGACCCTGCAAATCGGCCAGCACCACGCCGTTGGTGTCCTTGCGCACGAACGAGTATTTGCCGGAGAAACCATCGTCGTTGCCGCCGGTGCGGTCATAGCTCGACACCGCGCCGATCTTGACGGACTGCTTGAAGACCGGGAGCTGATCCAGCCGGGATAATTCCTCGATCCCGACCGGCTGAGAGGCGCCCCGCTCGGGCAGGCAGAGCAGCGTCACCAAGACAAACGCGAACGCACAGGAGAGTTTCATGCGCTCTTCCATAGCAAGTGGCGCGAGGCGATGCCACCTCGGAATACAAACCCACCGACTTACTACCCAGGCAGTGGGAAGGACGACACCCGGACCGGGTAGGGCGCGTCTGTCCCAGCGCGCCGCGAACCACTCCCGGTTAACCCGACGGCGCGCTGGGGACAGACGCGCCCTACCCGTAAGGGTTGGACCCAAGCGTTCTTCTGGCAGCCCATCCCAAGGTCTTGCCAGTACGCATCACCAACAGGCGGTCGGTGCAATTTCCTTTTCGCGGCGGCAGCGCTCACCCAACATCCGCGCCGATTCTTTGGTGAACACCGCGTCCTCAATCCATTCCGCCCCGGCACCGGCGCCGCGCAGCCTTGTGCTGGCGATGCTGGTGCAGCTCGCCGTGGGCGGGGCGGTCATCCCGTTCATCACCTTGCTGCTCGAGGATCGCGGGCTGTCGCTGAACCGGATCAGCCTCGTGTTCCTCGCCGCCTCCACCACGCTGCTCGTCTTCCCGTTCCTGTGGGGCTTCATCGCGGATCGCTATCTCGCGCTCGATCGGTTGTTCATTGTCATCAATCTGCTCGCCGCTGGCGCTCTGGTTTTTGTGGCGACCCAACACGGGTTCTGGGGCTTGCTCGTGGGCTTCGCCTGGCTGACCGCGTGTCTCAACCCCTGCTTCACTCTGGTCAACGCGTTGGCGTTTCATCACCTCGCCGCTCCGCGCGAGCAATTCGGCAAGCTGCGCGCGTGGGGTTCGCTAGGCTGGATTCTGCCCTTCCTGCCCATTGCTCTGTGGACGGCGTGGCGTCCCGAAGCGGGATTGGATTTCACGCTGTATCTCGGCGCCGGACTCAGTGTCCTGATGGCCGTCGTTTCGCTCAAGCTGCCGCACACGCAACCCGGTGCCTGGCGCGTGAGCACGCTGCCGGGCCAGCCGGGACGTTACCTTCCCGCGATGCGCCGCCTGTTGCGCGACTCGAATTACGTGGTGTTGCTCATGTCCATGTTTCTCATCGCCGGCTCCTACGCGCTGATGCTGTTTTACTCGCCGCCGTTCCTGGTGAAGCTCGGACTGCCGCGCCCGTGGGTGGGGCCGGTGCAGGCCATCGGCGTGATTTTCGAGATCGTGCTCCTGCAATGGCAGCCGGCGTTGTTGCGGCGCTTCGATTTCACCACGGTGATCCTCACCGGCTGCGTCGCCCTGATCGTGCGGCATCTCATGTTCGCCTTTCTTGACAGCGTCTGGGTGCTGTCCCTGAGCTATCTGCTGGGCGGTATGTTGATCGTGTTCTTTCACATGGTGGTGAGTTTGCTGGTCAACAGCATGGCGGCCGTCGAAGTCCGCGCCACCGCGCAGACACTCCTGGCCCTCGCCGGACAGGGGCTGGGACCGATGTTCGCCAATTTCATCGCCGGGCGCATCGCGCTGGCCAGCGGCGGGAATCTTCGCCCCGTCTTCCTCTTTGCCGCCGGCATGGCCGGGATGGCCACGCTGCTGGTTGCCCTGCGCCGACGGCGGTTGAACGAGGCGGGACATCGTCACCGCTGATGCGCAAGCCCTCGTGCGGTAACTGGCTGGCCTTGACATGGATCAAGCCGTTTCGCGCCGCTCGCCAATAGCTTCTCTTCGATGAACCAGCCTCCCGTCATGCAATCCATTCACCGGGCACGCGGCATCGCGCTCGGCGTCGCGATGTCGTGGGTGTCAATTTGTGCTCAGTCAGCGCCATCAACCGCACCGGAGAATCTCGCCCGCCAAGCCCGCGCCTCCGCCAGTTCCGAACACAACCGCAGCTACGCCGCGCGGTTCGCCGTCGATGGCAGGATTCCTTTCGCCGGCAGCCAGGAAGACACGGACCGCGCATGGTGCGTGCAGGGTAACACCCACCGCGATGGCGCGGAGTTCACTCTGGAATGGAGCAACGCGGTCACGATTGCCGAGGTGGTTTACTACGGGCGCACCGCGTGGTTTGCCGAGGAATGCTGGAAGGACTACGAGGTGCGGCTTGATGACGACACGACTCCCGCGGTCAAAGGCCAGTTGCAGATGGGCCACGGACCGCAGCGCATTCCGCTTTCCGCACCCAGGCAGGCGCGCAAGCTCACGCTCAAGTTCGCCCGTTCGCATGGCGGGATGAATCCCGGCGCCTCGGAGATCCAGGTGTTTGCCGCGATTCAGCCGGAGAAGGCGCTCGCAAAGTTTCGCCCTCTGCCAAAGGGCCGACCGGAGCTGGTGGATGACGAGATTGTCGAGTCACCGGAATTGCGCGCGCGCCTCATGGCGGGCTTGCTGGGTTTCAACAAGCTGGTGGTCATTCAGCGCCGCGAGCTGAATCCCTCGCACGTTTACACCTACCACGTTGAGGGTTTTGGCGCTGGAGGCGGGCTCTACGTGGGTGACTTGCTCGGGCAGTCAGCCAATCCGGATTCCGCAATCCGCATTCCGCATTGGAAACAGCTCGTCGCTTCTCCGGAAGGTCAAATCCTCGACTGCGATCTCTCCCCTGACGCGAAGGAGATTCTCTTCAGTTGGCGACGCAAACAGTCCGAGGGCTACCATCTGTTCGCCATCAACATCGATGGCTCAAATCTCCGCCAGCTCACCGACGGACCGCATCACAACTACAACGCCTGCTGGCTGCCCGATGGCGGCATCGCGTTCCTCAGCACGCGCACGTCGCGCTTCGCCTATTGCTGGATCTCGCCGGTCGGGGTGCTGCATCGCATGGCACGCGACGGTTCGCGAGTGACGCAGCTCTCCGCGAACATCGTGAACGACTTCACGCCCAGCGTGCTCGACGACGGGCGCATCATTTACTCGCGCTGGGAATACGTGGACAAGCCGGCCATCCCCATCCAAAGCCTCTGGACCATTCATCCCGACGGCACCGGGCTCGCGGGCTTCTTTGGCAATCGCGTGCTCAGTCCGGCGACGTTCATGGAGGCGCGCTCGATTCCTGGACGGCGCGGCGTGCTCTGCGTGTTGACCAGCCACAACGGTCCCTGCCGCGGCGCCATTGGCATTGTGGATCCCGAGCACGGCAACAACGCGCCGCAGGGCATCCAAAATCTCACGCCCGAGGTTGCGATTGGGACCACGGAGAAAGGCGACGGCAACAACATCCGCGGCCCATACGAAAGCCCATATCCGCTCGACGATCGTTACTTCCTTGTCTCGAAGCGAGGCTCGCTGCTGATTCGCGACTACGCCGGCAAGGAAACGGCCGTGATCGCCACCCCCCGCGACGGAATCGGGTTCTTCAACGCCAAGCCCCTGCGACCGCGAGCCAAACCTCCGGTCCTGTCCAGCGGCCTCGCCTCCTCCGGCTCTCGCCCCTCGACCCTCGACACTGAGGTCGAATGGGCCACGGTCGTGCTTCAGGATGTCTATCGCGGACTCGGACCGCACGTGAAGCGCGGCGAGGTGAAGGAGATTGCCGTCGTCGAGGAGATGCGCAAAGCCGTGCGCACCGATGTGGCGAATCGCGCCTTTGGCTTTCAATTCCCGGTCATCTCCTGCGGCGCGACTTACGCGGGCAAGACGATTTGGGGTTACGCGCCCGTCGGGGCGGATGGCTCGGCCTCCTTTCAGGTGCCGGCGGGCCGGCCGATCTACTTCATGGCGCTCGACGCCCAAGGTCGCGCCGTGCAGCGCATGAGAACCTTCACCCACCTGATGCCCGGCGAAGTGCAGGGTTGCATGGGCTGCCATGAACCACGACAGAACAGCACCGCCACTGCGGTCGCCAAGCTCACCCGTGAACCCGATCCGCTGCGTCCGCCCGAATGGGGTGAGCGCGTTGGCTTCGATTATTCCTCCATCGTGCAACCGGTGCTCGACCGTCATTGCGTCAGTTGCCACAGCGGCGCCATGCCCGCCGGCAAAGTGGACCTATGCGGCGACAAAACGGATTTCTTCAACGTGAGCTACGAGTTGCTCGCGCGCGGACGCAAGCGCTCCGGCGAAGCCGAGTGGGACAGTCCGTATGTGAGTTGGATTCCCACCTACAACGGCATGGAGGCGAACATTCTCGAAGTGACACCCAAGACCTGGGGTTCGCCGCGCAGCAAGCTCGCCGACATTCTGCTGAGCGGCCATCCGGACACCAATGGCGCGCCGCGCTTGCAGATGGAATCGCGCGAGACCCGCCGCGTGCTCGCGTGGATTGACCTGAATGTTCCCTACTACGGCACCAGCGAAACGGCGTATCCCGAGAAACCCGGCTGCCGGCAGATGCTGCCCGCCGATCTCGACAAGACTCTCGCCGACGTGGCCAAGCGCCGTTGCGCGGAATGTCATGCGGACGGCAAATTCAAACGCGAGTTCTGGACGCGCATTCAGAATCCGCAGATGAATAATTTCCTCCTCGCGCCGCTGGCCAGGGAAGCCGGCGGCAGCGGCGCCTGCGGCAAAGCCGTGTTCGCGAGTTCAGATGATTCCGACTACCAAGCCATCCTGCGCACCTTCGAGCCGGTGCTGATGCAGCTTCGCCTGCGTCCGCGCATGGACATGCCCGGCGCCAAACCGGCCGCCGTGGACCGGTCGTGTTTGGGGAAGGTGGATTGAGTCGCGGTAGGGACGCATTCCACTGCGTCCCCATTTATCAGCGGCGACTTGTGAATGGGACGCGGTGGAACGCGTCCCTTACCGTAGCTACTATGGATTGCCTCAATAAACGTTTTGTCGCGCTGGCGCTTTTCTTACTCGGACTGCAATCCGTTGCAGGCGCCGAGTCCAACTCATTCACCATCCCCGCCTGGGCCTTCGACCGCGGCAGTGTGCGCACGTTCACCAAGGAATATGCCGACGCCGGGCCGATGATCGCCTTCGGCGGGCAATCGCCCGTGGTGGTGGAATATGACATCCCGTTTCCTGCTGCCGGAGCCTATCGCCTGAGAGTTCGCTACGCGGCAGCATCGGCGCGACCCGTGGAGCTCGAACTTGATGGCACCAACGTCGCCACCATTTGTCGCACGGAGACCGGTTCGTGGAGTACCAGCGGCGCGAAATGGGAATCGTCGGCGGAACTTTCTCTCGTCGCCGGCAGACACACGCTGCGCCTCCAGCGCGCCGGTGATTTCCCGCATGTGGTGAGTCTTCGCTTCGACTCGGCTGAAATTCCAGCGGACTTCGTGATGAAGCGTCCCAAGGCGCGCAAGCTCACCGACCCGCCGCGCGCGCTCGTTCTTTTCAAACCCTCCGTGCCGGAGGTGAAGCCCGAGGCGGTGCGCCTGGCAATTCACGATTTGATGGCGACGCACGGAGCGCGTTACCCGAACGGTGCCGGCTTTCTGCATCGGCTCAGTGGCATCGAAGCGCAATTTACCTCGACCAACACGGCCACGCTTGCCCAGGCACAATCCGATCTGCGCGTGCTCCAGCGCGAGGCGTTGCTGGCGAATCCGCTGCTCGATTTCGACAAGGTCGTGCTGTTGCGGCGTGGCTTTCCCGACACAAATGCCGCGCTGGTCGCGATGGGCGGCGCCCTCGGCGTCGGCACGCTCAACGCCCACACGAGCGACGACACGCCGCGGGCTGGACATTGGAACGATGAACTGGCCGTGCTTTCGAATCTGCGCGGCGAACCGCAGTTTGCCGCGCTGTATCGCCCGAATACGAATGAGACGATCATCGATCCGGTGTTGCACTTCGATGCCGACCGGTTGCTCTTCGCGAAGGCGGGAGTGAAGGAGAAGAACTGGCGGTTGTTTGAGTTAATACTCCAAGACGCGTTCGCGGCCACCAACGCGGCCTCTCCCTCTCCCCTCAACGGGGAGAGGATCGGGGTGAGGGGTGAGGCAGACCAGTTGCGCTCGATTAGTCCCACGCACGGGCGACTCCTCACCCCAGCCCTCTCCTCGACCGAGGAGGAGAGGGAGCGCGGAGCGGCGAAGTCTCCGCCGCGATCTCAGCCTCCCCGCGTTCGCCAGATCACGCCCGACGACGGCGTCGATGTCGCCCACTTCGACCCGTGTTATCTGCCGGATGGCCGCATCATCTTCGCCTCCACCGCCGTGTATCAGGGCCTGCCGTGCGAATTCGGCGCGCAGGCGATGACGTGCCTTTACTTGTTCGACCCGAAGGCACAGACGATTCGACAACTCACCTTTGAACAGGATAGCGATTGGTGCCCGTCCATGCTCCCCAATGGTCGCGTGCTCTACCAGCGCTGGGAGTACACCGACCAGTCGCACTCGAACTCGCGCCTGCTCTTCCACATGAATCCCGACGGCACCGATCAGCGTGAGTTTCGCGGCAGCGGCTCGTGGTTTCCGGGCTCATTCTTCTATGCGCGAGCCATTCCCGGAGAGCCGCATCAAGTGATCGGCATCGCGACGGGGCACCACGGCACACCGCGCTCCGGCCGGCTGTTGATTCTCGATCCGAGTCAGGGCCGGCGCGACGGCGAAGGAATCGTGCAGGAGATTCCCGGACGCGGAAAGAAGGTCGAGCCCATCGTGCGCGACCGCCTCGTCGATGGCGTGTGGCCGCAGTTCCTCATGCCGTGGCCGCTGAGCGCGAATTATCATCTGGTCGCCGCGAAGCTCCGCCCGGATTCGCTTTGGGGCATCTACCTCGCGGACGTTTTCGACAACCTCACCCTGATCAAGGAAGTGGAGGGTGAGGCGTTGCTCTGGCCGATCGCCATGCAAAAGACCGCCGCGCCGCCGGTGATTCCGGATCGCGTGAATCTTGCCTCCGATGAATCGACGGTGTTCATCACCGACATTTACCAGGGGCCCGGCCTGCAAGGAGTGCCGCGCGGCACGGTGAAGAATCTGCGCGTCATCGAGTATTATTTCTCGCGGCGCGGTTTCGGCGGGCTTTACGGCACGCTCGGTGCCGATGGTCCGTGGGACGTGAAACGCATCCTCGGCACGGTGCCGGTGGAGAGCGACGGCTCGGCGCATTTCAAGGTTCCCGCAAACTCGCCGCTCGCGCTCCAACCCATCGACGAGAAAGGCCAGGCGCTGCAACTCATGCGGAGCTGGTTTGTCGGCATGCCGGGCGAAGCGGTGTCGTGCTCGGGTTGCCATGAGCCGCAGAATGAAGTGTCGTTCAACAAAGCCGCGCTCGCGTCTCGCAAGCTTCCGGCGGACATCGAGCCGTGGCACGGGCCGGCGCGCGGGTTCAGCTTCGTGCGCGAGGTGCAGCCGGTGCTCGACAGGCATTGCGTCAGTTGCCATGACGGAGCCGACGCCGAAGCGGCAAGCCAGAGGCTTGCTCGACAGACGCAAGCTGGAAGCTTGCGCCACTTGCCGGACTTCCGCGGCGGCCTCCTGCTCACGAACTGGTCCACGCAGCTTGCCGGCCACTGGGGTGGCGGCGGAAAATTCACCGCGGCGTATTGGGAATTGCAGCGCTGGATTCGCCGGCCTGGCATTGAGGGCGACCGACGGATGTTCACCCCGCTCGATTTCCACTTCAACACCACCGAACTCGGCCAGATGCTGCGCAAGGGACATCACGGCGTGCAACTCGACGCTGAAGGATTCGAGCGCCTCGCCGCGTGGTTCGATCTCAACGCGCCGTTCTACGGCACGTGGGGCGAGATTCCACAGTTCAGCAAGGACTGCCAGGATCCCGCCGGTCCTGAGCGTCTCGCCCGCGTGAACGCCCGCGCGATGGAACTTCGCCGCAAATATGTTTCGATGGGACCGCACCCGGATTACGAGGTGATTCCTGACGCGCCAAAGTACGACGCCACGCCGGTTGTGCCGGCGGCGATCCCCAATCTGAAATCTCAGATTTCAAATGCGGGCATCCCAGGCTGGCCCTTCGACGCGGCCGCCGCCGTGGCGAAGCAGAAATCCGCCGCAGCGGACGGACAACTCACGCGCGCCTTCGACCTCGGCGACGGCGTGACGCTGGAACTGGTTCGCATCCCGGGCGGCAAGTTCGCGATGGGCTCCACCAACGGCGCGCCGGCTGAGGCGCCACGGGTCGCGGTCGAGGTGCGCTCGTTCTGGATGGCGAAGTTCGAGACGGCCAACCGCCAGTTCCGTCAGTTCAATCCATCGCACGAAAGTCGCACCGAGGATCGCCACGGCTATCAGTTCGGCCGGGTGGGCTACGATCAGGATCAGCCTGACCAGCCAGCCGTGCGCGTCTCGTGGGAGGAAGCGATGGCGTTTTGCCGCTGGCTTTCACAGAAGACGGGGCTGAAGATTTCGCTCCCGACCGAGGCGCAATGGGAATGGGCCTGCCGCGCGGGCAGTGCCACGCCGTTCTGGTTCGGTGAACTCGAGGCCGATTATTCCACCTTTGCCAATCTTGGCGACCAGCGGCTGCGCGAATTCGCCGCCGACACGGCGCTCGACAACTACGCCGCCGCGCGGCCAATGGTGAATCCGAACAGCTTCGATGACTGGATCCCGCGCGACGACCGCTTTAACGACGGCGGCTTCGTCACGGCGCCAGTGGGAAAATACAAACCGAATCCGTGGGGCTTGCACGACATGCACGGCAATGCGTGGGAGTGGACCCGTTCGCTGAGCCGCGCATATCCCTACCGCGATGACGATGGCCGCAACGATGCCAGCGTTCGCGCCGGTGAACGCGTGGCCCGCGGCGGCTCGTGGTTCGACCGCCCGAAGCGTGGCACCGCGAGTTACCGGCTGAGCTATCCAGCCTGGCAGCGCGTTTACAACGTCGGGTTTCGCGTCGTGTGCGAGCAAGCGTCAGTTGCCACGGCCCAGCACAGCCTTGCACCGCGGCCCTCTCAGTAAACTCCAACGTCACCCTCGCGGTGCTTGCTAAAACCGACCTCCATAGCTTGCTGTTGGAATGCCGGGTGCCGGGTGAATTTCAGCGACAGCCACGATTCATCCATCGCCTGCTGCCGAGACCGATCAAGAGCGCCATGCCGACCAGCGCCATGATGCCCGGCTCTGGCACCGGCACTGGGGTAAACGACCGCTCCCAAAGATTGAGTGGTGGCGTGCCCCCGGTCGCGGTGAACGATCGCAGCGTTATCCAATCGAGCGTGGCTGTGCCCGACAGCATCGTTACCCTGATGGCTCCCTGTAGATCTCCCCACGACATTGGAGCGGAGCAGGTGGTCATGGAACTGTTGGTCCAACTCCGGTCCGCACTCGGTAATTCCGCCAGCGAATTCTCAAACAATTCCAATCGGATCGCGTCGCCTGCCTGCACTGTCGCAGGATTCAAGATGGCCAGACAAAACCCCATCGGTGTCAGAGGATCGCTGACTTGCCCTGCGAAGGGAAGCGAGTTGAACTCGTAAGTATAGACGTCGCCCGTGTTCAGGATAACCTGACCATGAAGCGCCAGGCACGCTGCGAGGCATGCGAGGATGGATAGAACAGGCTTTCTCATTGGTTCTGATGGCTATTCACGTTTAAAGCGGCACGCATCCCAGCCGTCTTGGGCTCCCTTGAATTCCCTACAACGGATTGCACTTCTCGGCGTGTTTGTCGAGCCGGGATATCGCCATCCGGGGCACCGACGGTATGAGTGGCTCAGGAGAGTATTTACATACCGGCCACGATTATCCTCACGCGGACAAATCTGGATTTCCGCGTGACCCCTCCCGCAAAGAGGTTTAGTTTTTTGACGAAGCATTATGAAATGGATCCTCGCAAACCTTACCCTGTCGCTGGCGGGTCTTCTTGCTCCCTCATTGCGCGCCGCATTCGATGCTCCGCCGCCCTCGCGCCAGCAAGTCGAGGCTGATTGGCTGCGGCAGGACGATCTGCGTTTTCTTCCTGCCTCCTCCGGCTCGGAGGTGACTCGCGAGCAGGACGCGGCCGGCGCGGTCGATGGCGTGAAGGATGGCAAGTGGGGCTTCCATACCGCGGATGAAAACCAGCCGTGGTGGCAGGTGGACCTTGGCCAGCCCGCGCCGATCGAGCGCGTGGCGATTTGGAATCGCTGCGACGGCCATGCCGCCCGAAATGCGCGGATCATCGTCTCGCTCTCCGATGATGGAAAGAGCTTCCGTCAGGCGCACCAACACGACGGCACGGTGTTTCAGGGTTTCACCGATCAGAAACCGCTGGTGGTGAAATTGCCCGGTGCGAGCGCCCGCTTCGTGCGGCTGTCACTCCCGGAGAAGAGCTATTTCCATCTCGACGAAGTGGAGGTGTTCGCCACCGGCGCAACCAATAATCTCGCGCTCCGCAAACGCGCCACCCAGAGCAGCACCAGCCAGTGGTCGGCCCGCCACGGGCAACCCGCCATCTCCGTCGCGCGCGATTATCCGATCGCAAAGGTTCTGGAGCGCGGGCAGAAACTCGGCGCGGCCCTGCGTCGTCTCGGCAAAGACGTCGATGGACCGATGACCGCGTTGCAGCATCTCGCCCTTGAGACGATTCGCCTGCCGTCAGGCACGGATGACGCCACGCGCCGGGCCTTGTATTTCCGCGCCCATTGGGTCGTGCGCGAGATGGCGCTGGCGAACCCGCTGCTCGACTTCGACTCGATTCTCTTCGTGAAACGCGTTCCGTCCGCGTTCCCGCACATGAGCGACCAGCATTACGGCTGGTGGTCACGTCCGGGCGGGGGCATTTACCTGCTCAAGAATTTCAGGCAACCCGTCGCGCGGTTCCCCCTCACCCCATTCCTCGCCCTCAACGGGGGAGAGGGTGCCCGAAGGGCGGGTGAGGGGGTGGGCACCAGCGATTCATCTGCAGCATCAGGTTCGCAAGTGTTCTGCCTCACCGCCGACATGCCCGAAGGCAGCTTCACCGGGCCGGATATTTCCTTCGACGGGAAGAAGGTGCTTTTCGCCTACTGCCGCTTTTATCCCGGACTGCACGATCAGGCGGACAAGGTGGACAAAGCCGGTCTGTCGGAGGATGCCTTCTATCACATCTACGAGATGAACGTGGACGGCTCGGGGCGCCGCCAGATCACGCGCGGCAAATACGACGACTTCGATCCGCGCTGGCTGCCCGATGGCCGCATCGCGTTCCTCTCCACGCGCAAGGGCGTCGCGCTGCAAACCACCGCGGCGTTCTCCGACTCAACCCGCGCCGCCGATTTGCCCGACAGCTACGTGCGCTGCGGCGGCGACAACAAACGCCCTGTGCCCGTTTTCACCCTGCACTCAATGGATGCCGGCGGTCGCGATCTTCGTCCGCTGTCGTCGTTCGAGAATTTTGAGTGGACGCCCTCCGTCGCGAGCGATGGACGCATTCTCTACACGCGCTGGGATTACATCGATCGCTTCAACGGCCATTTCTTCAGCCTGTGGTCCGCGAATCAGGACGGCGCAAATCCGCAGCTTGTTTATGGCAACTACACCGTGAAGCCGCAGGTGAAGTTCGAGGCGCGCTCGATCCCCGGTTCATCGAAGCTCGTCATCACCGCGGGCGCGCATCATTCGATCACCGGCGGCTCGCTCTGCCTGCTCGACCGCGAGCGCGGCACAGAGGAAGCCAGCCCGGTCACGCGCCTGACTCCGGAGGTTTGCTTCCCGGAAACCGAAGGCTGGCCCGAGCATTACTACGCCAACCCGTGGCCGCTCTCGGAGGAATTCTTCCTCGTCGGCTGGGCGGATGCAAAGCTCCCGCCGCATCGCTTCGTGGTGGATCAAAACAATCCGACCAACGCGATGGGCCTCTATCTCTACGACGCGTTTGGCAACCTCGAACTGCTTTACCGCGACCCGGAGATCTCCAGCGGCTATCCAATGCCGGTGCAGGCGCGCGTCAGGCCGCCCGTGCAGACGGCTGTCGCGCAATGGAACGGGGAGCAAAGCGGCGCATTCCTTTTGCAGGATGTCTATCGCGGCCTGAGCGGCGTCCCACGCGGCTCGGTGAAACAGCTTCGCGTCATTGGCGTGCCGCCCAAGGTGCAGCCGCACATGAACAATCCGGTGATCGGCGTCTCCGCCGAAGACCCCGGAAAATACGTCCTCGGCACCGTGCCCGTGGAGAAGGATGGCTCGGCGCACTTTCGAGTGCCGAGCGGGGTGCCGGTGCTCTTCCAGGCGCTCGATGAACAGGGTGTCGCCTTGCAGACGATGCGCACGCTCACCTACACCGTGCCCGGCCAGACGCT
Organism: Limisphaerales bacterium; assembly: GCA_038249465.1. Taxonomy (GTDB): domain Bacteria; phylum Verrucomicrobiota; class Verrucomicrobiia; order Limisphaerales; family JBBRWD01; genus JBBRWD01. Next base: position 64,088 of record JBBRWD010000024.1, read on the forward strand.
CGCCTGCGTGGGCTGCCACGAACATCGCGATGCCGCGCCACCGACCGCCGCGCCCGTGCTGGCCGCCTCGCGCGAACCCTCGAAGCTTACGCCCGGGCCCGATGGCTCATGGCCGCTGCGATTTGACCGGCTCGTGCAACCGCTGCTCGATCGTCAATGCGTCACCTGCCACCACGCGGGCAGCACCGACGCGCAGGCGGCCACGCTGGATCTCACGGCGGCCAATGCATGGAAGGCGCTGCTCACTTTTGGCGGCGAGGATTTGCAGAAGCGCGCCTTCGAGCGCGACCGCTCGGTGCCCGGCGACGGCACCGCCGCCAACAGCAAGCTCTGGCAACTGCTCACCGCCGGCCATCGCGGCGTGCAACTCACCACCGATGATCGCGCCCGCCTGCTGACCTGGATGGACACCTACGCCCAACGCACCGGGCATTACAGCGAGGAACAGGAGAAGGAATTGGCGGCGTTCCGGGCGCGATGGGCGGCGATGCGAGGTGAGTGAAACCGATCGTCTTCGCGCCGCTGGCTGTGGCGAAGGCCGGCATCGTGGGTGGTGAGCTTCAGTGTCACCTCGTCAAAACAAACATCAATGTCCAGAGGGTGTTTGCCTCTTTGAGCCTTCCTGGCGATCCGGCTGACAAAATCCGAAACTGTTCGGGAATCCCTCAAACTCGAAAGTCCGAAGGATCCTCTGAGCACGTTTCGACCAGTTCGGCACGGCCTTTAAGTGAGGGTAGGCTTGTTTGGCGGCTAAGGCTGGCATAGTTGCGGTCTGCTCTTCTTCCGGCCGGACCCGCTCATTTTTCCTCCACCGAAGAGTTTGTAAAACGGTGGCCCAGGCCCGGGCCTCCGCATTTTCGTGCCGCCCCCTTTTTTCTCGTATCCAGCTTCGATGTGCGCCGCCTGACGCTTCTGTTTGTCCGTGTAGCTGGATTTACCGCCTTGAGACAGGGTGATTACTCACTTGGTTTCGACAGCTTTTGTGTCCGAAGGCTGTTCAGCGAGCAGGGCACGTCTTTCCCCGCGCGCCGCGAACCACTCCCGGCCAACCCGACGGCGCGCTAGGGACAGACGCGCATTACGCGTGAGGGTCATGGGAGGCGTTCTTGCGGCGACGCCTTCGGAGCGTCCCCTTGCCTGAACTTGTCCCGAATCAACGTATGGAGATCAAGGCTTTCCTGTCCGCTGGACTTCTCCGCTTGGTCCTTGAGGAGTTCCAACTCTTTGGTCTTGGCGGGGAGTTGTTCAAATGACTTCAGAGCTTTGCCGAACTCCTTTTCGGATTTGTGTGGTTCTGGTTGCATGCTTTGTAGTTATTGCGGCGTTTTCGCAGAGAGATTTCCCTGGCCACTGCCGCCGTTCGCCGCCTCCTTCATGATTTTGACAAGCGTGGCCTCCACTGCCTTTGCCATCTCTTTCAGTCCCGGCGTGTGGAACATTGCCAGAAGAATGGTTGGTTTGATGGTCGCCAGAATGGTTTTACCACCCTCCTCGTAAACGGAGATCCGGCAGGGCAGTGCGGTGGAGGCGCTCATGTCTTCATCGAGCACCTTCTTGGCCTGTTGCGGTTGGCAGACCTCGAAGATCAGACATTCATGGGCGAATTTCACGCCCTTGTTGGCCATGGTCTCTTTGAGGTTGTGAACGTGCATGACGCCAAACTGATTGGCCACGACGGCGGCTTGCAAGGCGGTTGCAACCTCGGGCACGGCTTTGTCGGTGGATATTCTGACCAGCATAGGTTTCCCCAATTATTTCGTACTTGTTCGATGTTAACGTCCGGCTGACGTCGAGTTTTCTGATTTCATCGCGCTGCGATTTCCACGGGCGCTTGCTCCTGGCTGACTCAATCGGTGCTTCCGCGCAGGCAGATTCCGACTCAACAGCCGCAGGTGGAGCAGGATTTCTTGACAGCTCTTTTTAACCGCTTCGCGGGTATCACCTGTGCGCTTCTGAATCCGGCCAATCAGTTCGTCCTGCTTGCCCTCGGAGGTCGTCGCGTCGGGGTAATCATCCCAGTTGCGATCTCATTAAATCAGACTCATCGGCACCGCGAAACGGACTTCGACCCGATTGAGCCGGCCAGCCCGTCCTGGTGAAGGAGGGGCTTCCACCACGGAAGTTTCCCACTGTGGCGTTTGGCCGCCCGTTCGGTCTTTGGGCGCCTTCTGAACTTTCGCCTCTGGGAGTTCTTTCCAATTTGATGAGGGCTTTCATGATGGTATTGCGTGTTGCGTCGGGTCGTTACGTGAAATCAATGGCGAATCAGCTTCCAGTTTAGCGGAACACTAGGACCAGGACGACGATGAGGAGAAGGAGACCGGCACCGCCGCCAATATACAGGGCACTGGCAATAAACGGGGTGAGTATGAGTGACATGGTTTTTCTTTCGTTTTTGATGGCAATTCGTTTGCCGCCATTTACCAACGTGACGTTACTTGTTAGGGCGAGCTGCGCCTATGGGGTGTTATCCCCACAGGCAAGCTGCCGGATTCGGCGCGCGGCTGGATTGAACGTGCCCTCCGGCGTCAAAGCGCAAGTCTCCACGGTGGAAGAGCGATTGGTCGTCAGGGTCGTTGGCTCCGCTCAGGCGAGGACCAGTCCCTGCACATGAAACGGAACGAAGTCGGTGGTGTTCACCGTGGCGACTCGCGCACCACAACGCAGCGCCACCGCTGCAATCTGGCAGTCGGCCAGACTGCGCGACCGCCGTCCCGTGCGATTGAAAAGCTCCGCGGCCTTGCCGGCGTCGGCGGCCAGAAATGGTTCGGGCGCTGGCAGAATCAGCCGGGCCAACGCTTCGTCCTGCGGTGACAACGGCCCGCAGAGAAACTCACTCCAGGCAATGGTGCTCACGCCCAAATCCTCTCCGCCGGCCAGCCAACCCGTCACTTTCACCTCGGCGGCTGAACCGGGCACGAGCGCCGCGATGAGGAAATTGGTGTCGAGATGGATCATCCCTCGGAATTAGCGGCGCGCCTCGCGCACCGCCGCTTGCCAGGCTTCCGCTTTCTCCGGCGTGAGTTGCAGCCGACGCTGCAATTCCTTGAACGCCTCCAGTCGGCTCAACGGCGGCGGTGCGACCGTGGTCTTCTCAACCTCCGCCACCGCACGGCGCACCGCCTCTTCTTTGGAGACACCCCAGGATTTGGCAAGATGGTTCACCGAATCCGCTGTCGCCGCATCCAACTCCAACATGACCCCGTTCCCGTTCATTGCTGAGAGCATACGCGTCCGCGGAACCTTGGCAAGGCGGCGGGATGGGTTTCACTCCCGTCGGGCGCATCTTGGCCGTACCACCAAGATGCACTCCCTCTCCACGCAGCGAAGCGCGGTGAGAGGGCTGGGAGAGGGGCTGCCGAGTTGGAATGACCGGGATTTCCAGAATCACACCTCCTCTACCCGGCCCTCTCCTCCACTTCGTGGAGGCGAGGGAGTTGGTGGTGCCGGCAAGATGCGCCCAGTCCGGTCCTTCCGCCTCGATTTCAGGCAGGGCAACGCGTGCGAGTAAGTTCGGCGAGGTGCCTCGGTGCTTCCCAACACGGGCTTTCCCGTCAAGGAATGGCGCGCGGCTGGATTGAACGTGCCCTCCGGCGTCAAAGCGCAAGTCTCCACGGTGGAAGAGCGATTGGTCGTCAAGATCGTTGGCACGCTCACTGCCTCGGAGCGTGCAAACCCTCGACGAACGCTTGCGGAACTGGATTGCGGGTGCTGGATGACGAGGACTTGAACGCCAAGGCGGGGCGCAACTGTGCTGGCGCGGTCGTTGAATCTCTCGAATTGTGGACGATCGAGTGAAATCGCACGGACCTATTGACTGACCCCGTTCCTGACTGCGCCGAAGGCTGCTCAACTGCGCTGGTAGATTTCGCGGCGGTTGCCGACGTAGTGGAGGTAAATGCGACCGAGGTTCAGGTCAAACTCGTGGAGCACACGGTAATCGCCGACGCGCAGTTTGAACTCGGGACGGCCTTGCAGGCGCTGGTGCGGGGACGTCTCCAACCGTGTGCCCATTTCGTCCACCTTTCCTTGCACGATGGCGCGAACGGAAAGCGGCAGATTGTCGAACGCGCGGGAGAACGTCGGCGACCAGATTTGGAGCGCGGCGGCCACGGCTCACTTGGGCTGGCGCGTGGTGTAGTTGCCGGCGGCAATTTCGCGGCGTGATTCGTCGAGCCGTGCCTTCACCTCGCCGGTTAATTCAAGGTGATCTTCCAGGTAATCCTCGAACCCGCGTGGAACCTTTCCAACTCCGCCCGCGAGAGTTTGGGAATGGCAGCTTCAATTTCTTGAACTGTGCTCATGGCGGGAAGATACCCGGCCCGTGTCTTCCTGCAAAGACTGTGTTTTCCGTTTGACGCGAAGGCGCAGAGGGAACCGTGGCGTCGCGCGGCCGGGCACGAGGTCGTGCGGTGGCCTGTTTTCTCAGCCGCGTTTTCTCAGCCGTTGACGCAGCGTTTCGCGGTGGCTACGTTTCGCCCATGAGCACGGTGGCCGAAATTGAGGCTGCGCTTCCGCAGTTGACCACGGAAGAACTTCTCCGACTCGAACAGGCGCTTCACCAGCAATACCGTCAGCGTGGCGGAGGAATCATCTACGACGACGCGCACGGGGTGGTGACGGAGGCTGACTTGGTGACCTCGGCAGACGAAGCATTTCTGGCTTACGACAAGGAGGAAGCGGCCCATGCCCAACGCCACCCGCGGTGAAGTCTGGCTGACGGACATGGGCTTGGCGGCCAAGGTTCGTCCCGCCCTGGTTTTCAATGTCTCTTTTCGCGACGAGGAACGGGCGGTTTACGCGATCATCCCGCACACCACCGCAGTGCGTGGCGGGCGCTTTGAGGTGTCAGTGCTGGTCCCGTGGCTTGCGCAAGGCGCCTTTGATGTGCAAGGGCTGCGAAGCATTCCCGGCGCGGTTCTTTTGCGCCGGCTGGGCATGCTGAATCCAGCCCAACTCGAAGGAATCGAACTAGCCGTGAAAGTCTGGCTGGGACTGCGATGAAACAGCGTCACCGTGCCGGGTACGATTGCAGGCGGACACCCTGGCCCGATGGGCTGGGCATTTCAGCAAAGAACGGGAGAGGGAACCGGCTGGATTGAACGTGCCCTCCGGCGTCAGAGCTTCAAGTCTCCACGGTGGAAGAGCGATTGATCGTCAAGATCGCTGGCACGCTCACCGCCTCTGACCGGCAAACCCTCGACGAACGCTTGCGGAGCTGGCTGCGACTCTGACGCCGGGCACTAGCGGGGCGAGAACTTCAACGCAAAGACCCCGAGGCGCGGAGGAAAGCCCGTCAGGGCTGGCATATTTGTAGTCTGACGATTCCCGAACCAAGCAAGCTCCGTAAGGAGCGGCATATTCCCGATGTCACTCCTGCGGAGCTTGTGATTTTTCGCGGGCGGATGGTCAAAACACCCGACATTAAATGTTCGGCCATTGCGCCAGCGAATGTGGAAAGGAGGCACCTGCGGCGATGGAAAGAGGAACCTGCGGGCGCAATTCGCCCGGCTCGACCCTGAAAAAACCTTGCCGCGCAGCCTCGGAGGCAGATAGTTAGAAATGAAAACGGCTCAAAAGCAATTCTCCGTGAACCGCGGAGCGTCAAAAAAACAAGTTCCTATCAGTAACCAAATCCAATCCTTGGGCCTTGGTCAGACCGTTGGACTGGACGAACTCCATCCAGACCAAGAAATCTGGCGGTTTATGCCGTGGCACCGTGCCAAAGACCTTATTTTCAAAAATGAGATCTACCTTTCCTCGATTAACACCCTACGCGAGATCGACCTTAGAGAGTGCCGACTTCCGGAAATCCTCTCTCAGGCCGTAGTGGCAAGCCCTGCCGATTACCACATCAAAGAGTTCATGCTTTCCAGCTTTAATCAAATTGAAGCGCACGCAGACATAGTTTTTGCCTCTTGTTGGTTCCTACCACCGGATAGCTCCATCGAAGAGGAACGCGGAATGTGGAAAGAGTTCTGCAATCATCCGGAGGGCGGCATTCGCATTCGATCAACAATCCGTTCACTCGTCATGGCGATTCCCGATACTGAGCGATCAACCTTCGGATTGGGACGAATCCACTATTTGCCAAACTCCATCCGCGCAACTGAGGCATTCAACCTGAAAGGCCAAGTGCTGCCGGGGCAATACCTCTCTAATCCGTTTTTGTTAAAAGTGGAAAAGTACCATAAAGAGAGAGAACTTCGTCTTTTTCATCGCTGGACAAGATGTACGTCGAAAGAGGCGAGATTCTGGACCCCTCCTTGCGACGATGGGGCAAATGAACTCGAATATTGGATAACAGACGACCCGCTTGCCGGACTACGAATCAAGGTGCGCCGAACCATCCTCATTCACGGGTTGTGCATTTCCCGTCATTGTTCGGATGACGCGCAAGCTCGGATCCATGAAGTACTCGTCAACTTCGGTTTCCCAGCAAGCCAGTTCGATATTTCAGCCATTTGGGCCCACGTTTGACCGCGAGCGGTTCGGTGCGGTGGGATCGTTTGCGGACCAAATCCCGCACCAAGTTCAAACGCAAGTCTTCTCATAATTGGCGGCGCAGTTTCTGACTGCGCGCCTGAGCGATGGCGGCCCTGTTTGGGGTAGGGCATCCACGCTACCTTTGGACCTCACTCGCTCCAAATCCACTGGCTCCCGCGCGACCACTTCGACCATGGCACAGCGGATGAGATTGTGCGCGCCCAAACTCGCCAAGGGCGAAATCGGTGCGTTGACCGGTGCGCAGGATGACCCGCGCTATTTCCAAATCAGCGTGCCACTACAGCCGGGCAGTTCGTGCGGGCCGTTGGTGGACGAGCGGGGCAACGCGGTGATCCGCATCGTCTCCGCTTCCGGCAGCTGGAGTTTTAGCTCAAGGAACCTGTCAGCCATCCGATTCACCGGAGAATGGGCTTTTCAACTGGTTATTCGGGCACCGATGCTCGCCAGAATAAGACCGGGACCACGGAACCACGACCGGTTTCGTCGGCTCCGCGCCGCGAAAGCGATTCCCTACCAGTGATGACAACACTTCCACAGGAAGAAACCTCGGCATTGCGGCATACCGATGTGGAAAATTCGCCCATCGTGAAAAAACCGAGGCGAACCAAACCGAAATTGATCGCGGCTGTATTGCTGGGTCTAGTCGTCTCGGCACTTGTCGGGTTCCAGATACTCCACCGCCTTCGGGATGGCAGCACTGGCCAGCGCGACGAGTTTGTGGGTGTCAGGTTGGAAGACGCGCCAAGAACGATTCGCTCGGGAACGCTAAACTTCTTCGCCCAGTTCGATACGGTGCCTGAGCCGGACCCCAAACGTCAGCCGATGGATGGCGTCCTAAAAGCTGTTCTCGTGGTAGGCGGGTCACTCGCGCTCTCGATTCTTACGGCGTGGATTGTGGCTTTGTACATCCAGCGAGGCTTCGCCGCGCCGCGCCAAGGAACCTCTGAGCAATCACCGCCACGCTGGCAGTTGCGAAAAGCCACAATTGCATTGGCTGTCGCTTTTTCCGTGATCGCGGGACTTCCAGCGGTGTGGATCTGGCACACGCGCGATTCGGCACGGGAAAAGTCGCAAACATTTACGTTTGAAGAAGCCCTCTTGGATGTTCCAGCTACGCAAGCTCCAGCGCCACGAAGCGAGTTCGAGGAACTAAAAGCCAAGGCAGAATCCGGTGACGCCAACGCGCAGTCTAGCCTTGGTGCCTGTTACGCTCTAGGTGATGGCGTGCCTCAAGACACTGCCGAGGCGGCAAAGTGGTATCGCAAAGCAGCGGACCAAGGACACGCCAATGCCCAATACAACCTCGGTGTGGCGTACGGTGAGGGCAATGGCGTGCCTCAAGACACTGCCGAGGCGGCAAAGTGGTATCGCATGGCAGCGAACCAAGAACATGCTTCTGCCCAATACAACCTCGGCTTCTGCCACAGTAACGGCGAGGGCGTGCCGAAGGACTTTGCCGAGGCAGTGAAATGGTATCGGAAAGCGGCAAACCAAGCACATGCCGATGCGCAATGCAACCTCGGCCGCTGTTACGACAAAGGTGAGGGCTTACCGCAGAACCACCCCGAGGCGGTGAAATGGTATCGCAAAGCAGCAGATCAAAGTAATGTCGGCGCGCAATTCAACCTCGGCCTCAGTTACAAAATCGGTCGCGGCGCGCCGCAGGATTACGCCGAGTCGGCGAAATGGTTCCGCAAGGCGGCAGACCAAGGACTTGCCGATGCGCAATTCAGCCTCGGCGCATGTTACCACAAAGGTGAGGGCTTACCGCAGAACCACCCCGAGGCGGTGAAATGGTATCGCAAAGCAGCAGATCAAGGTAATGCCCGCGCGCAATGCAATCTTGGCGTGTGCTACTATCTGGGCGAGGGCGTTCCGCAAAACGATCTTGAGGCATACTTCTGGTTTAGCCTCTCGGCTGCTCAGGGCGCAAACGAAGCTCCTCGAAACCGCGACGGCGTTGCCAAGCGCATGTCGCGCGAAGAAATCGTCGAAGGCCAGCGCCGCGCTACCGCTTTCCTCGCCAAGAAATCCTCTCCCTCTCAAACAGGCGGATTCCGATCGGAGGCGATGCCTTCCCCGGCTGGCAATCAGCCCAGAGCCAGCGGCACAGGGTACTTCGTCACGGATGATGGTTATTTGGTGAGCAACTCCCATGTGGTGGCGGAGGCTGTTCGCGTCATGGTGCAGACAAAGGCGGGACTGGTTCCCGCTCAGGTGGTGAAGACCGATGCAGCAAACGATTTGGCGCTGCTCAAGGTGTCTGGCACTTCGAGCGGACTGCCGGTCATCTCCAGCCGCGCGGTGAAGCTCGGCAGCACCGTGGCCACCGTGGGTTTCCCAAACATCGGCCTGCAAGGCTTCGCGCCGAAACTGGCCAAGGGCGAAATCGGTGCGCTGACCGGCGCGCAGGATGACCCGCGCTATTTCCAAATCAGCGTGCCCGTGCAGCCGGGAAATTCGGGCGGCGCGCTGGTGGATGAGCGGGGCAACGTCGTGGGTGTGGTGTCGGCGAAACTGAGCGCCAGGGCCGCGCTGTCCACCAGCGGAGCGTTGCCGGAGAACGTGAATTACGCGGTGAAGAGCAGCTTCCTGCTCAGCTTCCTCGAATCCGTGCCCGAGGTCGCCGCCAAACTGAAGGAACCCAACGCTAAGGACCGGAAGTTCGAAGACGTGGTGAAATCCGCCGAAGAAGCCGCCGTGCTGGTGCTGGTGTATTGAGTCTCTTAACCGCAGATGAACGCAGATAGACGCAGATGAATTCCTCGGAGCCCGGGATTTGAACTGGGACGAACTTCCATGCGAGGGGGCAATTGACACCGCGTCACTGGCTACCCGCTATCTGCGTTCATCCGCGTTTATCTGCGGTTGATTCGTTTTGTCTCCGTTGAGAAAGCGTTTCGTCAGCGATTCAGCCCGCCAGCGGCGGTTCGAGCAAACGTCGCGGCAAATCTCGTTGGCCGTGCATCGCGCGTCGCATCACCACGGTTTGGCCCATCAATTCATCCTGAATTCGGCAGTTGAACCGCAGATAAACGCAGATGAACGCAGATTCTAACGACTTGCGTACGGAGGCCCTTCACCTTTGAGGTGAAGCAGCATCCTCAGTGCAGCCTGTTCGGTTGCCCACACTTATCTGCGTCCATCTGAGTTCATCTGCGGTTTCAGGGTTCATAGAAGAGCAGGTGCTTCTGGAATGGACGGAATACGAGGAAGAACCACCACTCGCGCAGGCGGAGATGAGCAAAGCGTTGCGGAAGAATTCGCAGGTAGGGCGCGCCTGTCCCCAGCGCGCCGCAAACCGCGATGCCAAAAACGGCGCGCTGAGGACAGACGCGCCCTACCGTTCTGAGTGGCGAAGGTGATGAGAGAATATCCGCGATGAATGGATGGCGTCGAAGCCGCCGCTCGTCAGCGGGGTCACCGGTTGGTCAGCCGCCTGCAGAAGCCATGACTCCAACTCCGGCGTGATTTCAAAGGGCTTTCGCTGCAGTTCACGCATGGAACGGAGGACATCATTGACCCGTTCGCTGGCACTGGCGCAGACGCCTCCTTCAACCTGTTCTTGCAGTAATTTCTCAACGTCTCGATCCAAGGCAATGATCATGATGTGACTCTGCGACAGTGGGCATGGCGTGTCAAACTTCGGCCCGGTTTGGACAGGAGGGAAAGACGCTCGCCACAGCCGGGCCGCCACTCAACTGGCCAAGGGCGAAATCGGTGCTCTGACTGGTACACAGGATGACCCGCGTTATTTCCAAATCAGCGTGCCGGTGCAGCCGGGCAATTCGGGCGGCGCGCTGGCGGATGAGCGCGGCAACGTGGTGGGCGTGGTGTCGGCGAAACTGAGCGCCAGGGCCGCCCTGTCCACCAGCGGAGCGTTGCCGGAGAACGTGAATTACGCGGTGAAAAGCAGCTTCCTCGAATCCGTGCCCGAAGTCGCCGCCAAGCTGAAGGAACCCAGCACGAAGGAGCGCAAGTTCGAGGACGTGGTAAAAGCCGCCGAACAAGCCGCCCTGCTGGTGCTGGTGTATTGACGCCGCGATAAAGCAGTTGACCGCAGATGAACGCGGATGAACGCAGATTCCGAGTGACTTGCTGACCCAGGTCCACTTTCCATGAACCTCCCCCTCACCCGGCCTGCGGCCACCCTCTCCCCCGCTCGGCGCGGGGAGAGGGAAGGGAGAGGGGGCGCCACCCAGTTCACGGGATCAACGCGCGAAGCTCACTTGGGGGGATTTCTTACTCCACAGGTGAAGGCCCATTTTCGTCCAAGACCCCGGCCCTATGGAATTTATCCGCGTCCATCTGCGTTCATCTGCGGTTTTACTGACAAGACCTTGGGATGGGCTACCAGAAGACTCTTGGCCCCATCGCGCACGGGTAGATGACATGAGTAGTTGGCGGGCGAGCGCCGGAGGCGCTACACCCACCAACGTATGAAACAACCGACCGTCAATAACTCCGAAGTTCGCGCGGAGCAAGCCGCGAGCAAGCCGCATCAAAACATCAAACTGGG
>JBBRWD010000025.1:0-73738 GCA_038249465.1 Limisphaerales bacterium
GCCCGGGTGTCGTCCATCCCACTGCCTGGGCAGTAACCTGAACTCCGCAGTGGGGGAGCACACCCGCCCTCGGGTGTGGCGGGACGCGGCGCCTCCCGCTGTTCCGAGGCGTCCTGAATCATTTCACGCGCACCGGGTTTTCCGCGAGGGCGCGGAAAATTGCCCCCGGGGCGGATGCGCTCCCCATCCCACTTCGGAGTTCGGGTTAAACTGACCAGTCTGCAATGGACTTATCGAAACAACGTGATGTCCAGTTCCGTTGATGCAAATCAAAGCGCATTCCGCGCGGTGCCGGCATAACCCTCGGCGTCAGCCGGGCCGGACCGCTGCACTTTGTGGCAGATGGATCGCGCCAGGCACCGAAACGAACACGAACAAGAACAACGGACCATCGATCATGTTTTGCTATCAATGTGAACAGACCTCCCAGGGCACCGGCTGCACCACCTTCGCCGTCTGCGGCAAGGACGAACGTTCCGCCATCCTCCAGGATCTCCTCGTTTACGCCGCCAAAGGCATCGCCCAATACGCCCACCGCGCCCGCCAGTTTGGAGCCCGCGATCGCGCCATCGACCTCTTCGTCATCGAGGCGCTCTTCACCACAGTGACCAACGTCAACTTCGACGCCGAGCGCATCGGCACCATCCTGCTGCGGGCCGGCAAGGTTCGCGATCAGGCGCGCGCGCTTTACGAGGAAGCCTGCCGCAAAGCCGGACAGACACCCGAGACGCTCCTCGGCCCCGCGACCTGGCAGCCAGCCGCTTCGCTTGATGGACTGGTGGAGCAGGGCGAACGCGTCTCGCTCATCGCCCGTCGCGAGAAGCTCGGCGACGACATTGCCGGATTGCAGGAACTCCTGATCTATGGCGTGAAGGGCGCGGCGGCCTATGCCGAACACGCCGTGATTCTCGGCAAGGAAGCCGACGAGATCTTCGCCTTCTTCAACGAGGCGCTCGATTTCCTCACCCAGCCCGACCCGAGCGTGAGCGAACTGCTTGGGCTCAACCTCAAGTGCGGCGAGGTGAACCTCAAGGTGATGGAGCTGCTCGACGCCGCGCACACCGGCGCCTACGGCCATCCCACGCCCACACCGGTGCGCGTTGAACCAGTGAAGGGCAAATGCATCCTCGTCTCCGGCCACGACCTCAAGGATCTTGAGGAACTGCTCAAGCAGACCGAGGGCAAGGGCGTCAACATCTATACCCACGGGGAAATGCTCCCGGCGCACGGCTATCCGGAGCTCAAGAAATTCAAGCACCTCGTCGGCAACTACGGCGGCGCGTGGCAGGATCAGAAAGTCGAGTTCATGCAGTTTCCCGGCGCGATTCTGATGACGACGAATTGCATCCAGGAACCGCAGGAGAACTACCAGAACCGCATCTTCACCTCCGGGCGCGTCGCCTGGCCCGGCGTGCGACACATCAGCAACCACAACTACGCGCCCGTCATCGACGCCGCGCTCAAAGCTCCGGGCTTCACCGAGGACGGCCCCGACCAGACCATCCTCGTCGGCTTTGGCCACGATGCCTTGATGAAAGCCGCGGGTGCGGTCGTCGAGGGCGTCAAGACGGGCGCGATCAAGCATTTCTTTCTCGTCGGCGGATGTGACGGCGCGCGTTCGGGCCGCGATTACTACACCGAGTTCGCCGAGTCCGTGCCCAAGGACTGCATCATCCTCACGCTGGCGTGCGGCAAGTTCCGCTTCAACAAACTCGATTTCGGCACGGTGGCGGGCATTCCGCGCCTGCTGGATGTCGGCCAGTGCAACGACGCCTATTCCGCCATCCAGATCGCGGTGGCGCTCTCGAAGGCGTTCAACTGCGGCGTCAACGATCTGCCGCTCTCCATGGTGCTCTCTTGGTATGAACAGAAGGCCGTGGCGATCCTGCTGACGTTGCTGCACCTGGGGATCAAAAACATCCGCCTCGGGCCGACACTGCCGGCGTTCGTGAGCAAAAATGTGCTCAACGTGCTGGTGGAAAAGTTCAACCTCATGCCCATCACCACGGCGGAGAAAGATCTGAAGGCGATTCTGAACTGAATCCCTCGCACCGCAGACTTCACAGGCAGGCGTGCGCGCCTGCCTTTTTGCTTTCTGGATCCTGCAAGCATCTCGTCACCATTCTGCCATTGCACCTCGTGCTGGCAAAAATCCTGACATCTGACCCGGGTGCGATGGAGATCCTCGCCGGATTCCCCGAGGCGATTTCTGTGTTTTCCATGTCCAATCCTCCCTTTTCGCCGGAAGTGATGGTAGAAACGCAACATGCCGTCCGATCTGAATCATCTGACCGGCGACCAGGCCGCTGCTCAGCAGCGGTTCCTCTCCCTGTTCTTGTGCAGCGAGCGCGAGATTTTCCGCTATGTGGCCGTGCTGGTGCCCCATATGGCGGATGCCGAGGATATCGTGCAGCAGACGGCCCTGGCGCTATGGCAGAAGTTTGACGCGTATGATCCCGCGCAGCCCTTCACTCCCTGGGCCTGCCGGTTCGCGCTGAACAAGGCCCGCCAGTGGATCGAGCGGCGTCAGCGGTGGCAGGCTCTGCTCGCCGAGGGTCTGGCGGAAGAACTGGCACGTCGTCGCGAGGAACTCCGGCCGGAGATGGAGCGCCGGCTGGTTCACTTGGAAGGTTGCCTGGGCAAGTTGCCTGAAGAACAACGGTCCCTGGTCGAGGGCTACTACTACCGGCGTACGGGAATCGACGCCTTGGCCGGGGAGTCCAAGCGAACTATCGAGGCGACTTATAAAATGCTCCAGCGGGTGCGCCAGGCCCTGCAACATTGCGTGGAGAATGCGGCGCAACAGGAGGAGGCGACCCCATGAACCTGCGTTTTCCATCTCCAGAGTTCGACGATGCGGTCGCGGCGGTCTGTCACGGTCTCGCCAGCGACGAGCAGATGCGGGTCTTGAACGAATTGCTGCGGGACAGTCCGGCTGCGCGGGACGAGTATCTGATGCGCGTGGAGTTACATTCACGGCTGGCCTCGGAGACGGACCTGTTCGCCACGACGTCATCGGACGTGAGTGCTGTGGAGCCGTGTCCCCTTGCTCGGGCTCGTTCCCACGACGGAGGCGGCGGAGAAGGCGAATCGCCAAGCATCCTCAAGTTCCCATTGCCTCGGAAACCAGCGGCCTGGGCGGTGGCATTGGCAGCCTGTTTTGTCGTGCTTGCCGCTGGATTCGCGCTTTTGCTTAAGCGTCCTTCTGCCAAGGGAACCACCAGTTCCACGGTGGCCATGCTGACCCGCGCTGTGGACGCTCGCTGGGGCCAAAGCACCGGTCCGCTGAGGGTGGGCAGCGCCTTGGAGCCGGGCTGGCTGCGGCTGGAATCCGGCCTGGCGCAAGTGGTCTTTTACAGCGGCGCGCGGGTGGTGATCGAGGGGCCTACGGAATTGCAACTCGTTTCTCCCAGCGAAGCCGTTTGTCCGAGTGGGCGCCTGCTCGCGGAGGTGCCGCAACCGGCGCGCGGGTTCCGTTTGAAGACGGATGAAACCACGGTGGTGGATCTGGGGACCGCGTTCGGAATCAACGCCGCGCGGGGCCAGACGGAAGTTCACGTTTTCGAAGGGAAGGTGGAGTTGCTCGAAGGTGCCGCTACGAGGCGGTCGCTCGCCGAAGGAGAGGCGGCGGCGGTTCAGAACGGGACTCCGGTGCGTCTCATGGCGGCGAGCACGGCGGCCTTCTCCTTGATGTTCGAGTTTCAGCAGCGCTCGCTGGCCTCCGAGGCGTTCCGCTATGAGCAATGGCAGTTCGCGAGCGCGCAACTCAACCAGGATCCGTCGCTGGTGGTGCGTTTGGATTTTGAGAACCTCAACGGCATGGACTGGACGCTGCGCAATGCCGCTGAAAAGAACCGGTCCGTGCCGGAGGCGACAGTTGTCGGTTGCCAGCGCGGGGAAGGCCGGTGGCGGGAGAAGCAGTCGATCGAGTTCCAAAGCCTCAACGACCGAGTGCGCCTCGCCGTGCCGGGAGAGTTCGAGGCGCTGACCCTTTCGGCCTGGGTGCGCGTGCAGGGTTTGGATCGGCAGTTCAACTCGTTGTTCATGTGCGACGGCTTTGAGGCGGGCACGATTCACTGGCTCATCCGCAACGACGGCGTGCTGGGCCTGACGGTGTTCGGCCCGGAGACAGGGAAATTGCAGATTACGGCCAGTCCTCCCGTGCTCCCGCTCGACCAACTCGGGATGTGGCTGCATTTGGCTGTGGTCGTGGATGGCCAGGCTGGGCGGGTCGTCCACTACGTCAATGGAGTGCCAGTCTCGCAGCATGCGTTGAAACTGGGTCCGCCCTTTCGGATCGGTCCAGCCGAGTTGGGCAACTGGAATGCACGCCGCGGCCCCAACCCCGCGCCAAACCTCATCCGGAATCTGAGCGGGGCGCTGGACGAATTTGCGCTGTTCAGCCGTGCTTTGACCGACGCTGAAGTCCGCGAACTTTATGCCAATGGCAAGCCCGATTTGTAACTCGAACGCCCACCTCTGAACCTGCATTTGTGAAACCCAACCGTACGAAATGGACCGTCCTTGGTTTAGCCCTGTTGGCCGGTTTGAGCGCCGCTGCCCAGGAGAGCAAGCCTGGCGAGGATACACAGCCTGCCAACGCGAATATCCAGAGCTCCACAAACACCACCAACAGCGTTCGTCCGCGTCAGCGCTCTGGTGGCTTCGGCGGGCCGATTGCCTTGAACCCGGACGACAAACCGGCCTTCGACGATCCGCCCGCCGGATTTGACAGGAAGCGTGAGGACATCCCGCACGGCATGCTGGAGATGATCGAATACGAGTCCAAGACGGTGGGCACCACCCGCAAAATGCAGGTCTATACGCCGCCGGGCTATTCGAGGGACAAGAAATACCCCGTGCTCTACCTCCTGCACGGCATTGGTGGTGATGAAACCGAATGGCAGCGGTTTGCCCATCCGGAGATTCTTCTCGATAACCTCATCGCCGACGGGAAAGCCGTTCCGATGATCCTCGTGATGCCCAATGGCCGGGCCCAGAAGGACGACCGCGCCGGGCCTAACGCGATGGCCACCGCGCCCGCCTTTGCGAAATTTGAACGCGATCTGCTGGATGACGTGATTCCCGCGATTCAATCGCGCTACAGCACGCTCACCAACCGGGAGAGCCGCGCGCTGGCCGGATTGTCGATGGGTGGCGGCCAGACGTTGAACTTCGGATTGGCTCATCTCGACACCTTCGCGTGGGTGGGCGGTTTCTCGTCGGCGCCCAACACCAAGCCGGCGGCGCAACTCGTGCCCGACCCCGCCGTCGCCGCCCAACAGTTGAAGCTGTTGTGGCTATCCTGCGGGAACAAAGATGGATTGATCCGGATCAGTCAGGGCGTTCATGCCTATCTCAAGGAAAAGCAGGTGCCGCATGTGTGGCACGTGGACAACAACGGCCACGACGCCACGCATTGGAAAAACAACCTGTGGCTGTTCGCGCAGCGCATCTTCCGCTAATCGCCAACACAACCCGATGTCTCCTGAATAGCCTTGCTCCAACTTTCGCGCTCGCACTAACGAACGTGTTGCCCATGACATGAACGTGACTTTCACGCCGATTAACCCCGATCTGGGCGGCGCAGTGTTGGGGAGCTTTGACGAAGCTACCTTGGTGGATGGCTGCTGGGTTGCCGGGCGCCGGTCGGACGGTGAGGAAACTGATCACAAACGGTGCTGGCAAGGCATGCGCACCTTCGGTGACTATCGCTCCACAGTGTTTCAGCGGAAATGAAGAAGACAATCATCTGTTGCGGCTTGGTCTTGCTCGCCTTCGGTGGCGCTCCGGTATTGGCTCTGGAAGGCCAGATTGGCATCCACGATCCATCAACGGTGGTGGTTTGCGATGGCAGGTATTACACCTTTGGCACCGGCCGCGGCATTTCGGTGCTGACCTCCACCAATGGATTCGACTGGGAGCGTGGTGGTCGAGTGTTTGACCGCATCCCGGATTCCGTCAAATCCTACGTACCCAAGAACGATGGCGCGGGCGTCTGGGCGCCGGACATCATCAAGCTCAACGGTGAATACTATCTGTATTATTCCGTATCGAGTTGGGGGCAGTTCGTGTCTGCGGTCGGCTTGATGACCAATCCGACCCTTGACCCGAAGAATCCGAATTACAAATGGACGGATCGAGGCATGGTGGTTCATTCCGTCGAGGGTCAGGCGCTCAACGCGATTGATCCCGGCGTGGTGCTCGCGCCGGACGGCACGCTCTGGATTTGCTACGGCTCGTATCACGGCAACGTCGAGTTGGTGGAACTGAATCCCAAGACCGGCCTGCGCATCGCCACGAACTCCCCAGTCTCCATCATCGCCAACCACAGCGAGGCCGCCGTCATCATCCACCACGCCGGGTTCTTCTATCTGTTCGTGAATCAAGGGAGTTGTTGCCAGGGCACGAACAGCACCTATCACATTCGCGTTGGGCGCTCGCCGAAAGTCACCGGCCCGTATCTGGATCGGCACGGCGTGGACCTGAACCGGGGCGGCGGCACGCTATTCATCGCGTCGGCGGGAACACAGGTTGGGCCGGGGCATTTCGGTTTGTTGGTGGAGGACGGCGTGGAGAAATTCAGTTGTCACTTCGAGGGCGACGTCGCTAAACGCGGCCGTTCGTTTCTGGAAATCCGTCCACTGCTCTGGACGCTGGACGGCTGGCCGCTGCCCGGCGAGAACGTCAAGGAGGGTACGTATCAAATCCGCTCGCAGCGCACGGGTACGGTTTTGCAGGGCCGCGCCGGCGCGACCAACGGGCCGGCCGTGCAGACCACCCGCTACCTGATCCGTGCGCCGCAAAAGTGGGTGGTTTCCCCCGCTGGCGGCGGTTGCTTCCAGATTGCCCTCGTCGAAAGTAACCAGGCGCTTGGCGGGGCCAGCGCAGACTCCGAGGCTGGCCGCAAGGCGGGCGCGGTGGAAGTCGCTCCCTTCACCGGTGCGGATTCGCAGCTTTGGAGGATTGATCAACTCAGCGACGGCAGCTACCGCATTGCCACCAAAGCCAGCAAACTGGCGCTCACCGCGACCGTCAGAATCAATCTGGGCAACGGCATTGCGTTGCAGTCCTTCACCGGCGACGACACCCAGCGCTGGGTGGTAACTGCGCCTTGACCTCTCCCGAGCCTGCATCACATCGAATCTATCAAAACAAAAACCATGAAGACACTCACGCGACTGTTGTCCCTGTTTACCGTAACGACCGGCGTCTGCTTGCAGGCGGCCGACAAGACCTTCATCGACTATTTCCAGCCGACACCGATCGTCGGCGCGCTGTCCACCAACGAGTGGGGCGCTCCGGGAGTTCTCCCCCGCGATGCCAAGAACGGCTTGGAAGACACATCCCTGAAGAGTCTCCCCCTTGCCACGAATGTCGCCCAGGGAGATGTCCCGAAGCAGTGGTATTATTGGGATGGGCAGATTATCAAGGCGGCGGACGGCAAGTATCACATGTTCGCCAGTCGCTGGGACCAGGCCCGGGGCCATCGCGGCTGGGGCGGTTCGGCAGCGGTGCATTCGGTCAGCGATAATCTCTTTGGACCTTACGTGGACAAGGGATTCGTCTGGACCAACGTGGTGAACGGCATTGCCGGAAAAGGGCACAATGTGACGGCCCTGACGCTGCCGGATGGCCGTTATGCTGTGTTGATCAGCGAAACAAGGCCCGGCAGTATCTATACAGCCAAGTCCTTGGATGGCCCCTGGGAGTTTCTCGGCCCGCTCACCTTCGCCACCAATCAGTTTAGCGGCAACAGTCGGAGGCTCGGCTCTAACATGAGCCTCATGGTTCGACCGGACGGCAATTTCGAGATCGTGCAGCGGTCTGGTTTGGTCTTGATCAGCACCAACGGCGTTTTGGGACCTTACGCGGTGCAAGGCCCCAGCGCGTATTCGATGGTTCCCGAACTTCGCCCCATGCGCACTCTGGAAGATCCGGTGGTGTGGTTTAGCGGCGGCCTGTATCACGTCGTGGTCAACGATTGGAGCACGCGCAAGGCGTATCACATCACCTCCGTGGACGGCATCAAGGACTGGAAGTTCCGGGGACTGGCTTACGATCCGACGACCGACTTTCTGCGCTACACCGATGGAACCGTCAACCACTGGAACAAACTGGAGCGCCCTGGTGTGTACATCGAAAATGGCCATGTGGTAGCCGTTACCCTGGCGGTTATTGACGTTCCCAAAGAGGAGAACCGGGGCAATGAACCCCACGGCAGCAAAGTCATCGTGGTTCCATTCGACGGCGCCGCCCTGGATCGCGACATGCAGAAGGCTTCGTCATCTATGCGGCCTGCGGGGAATTGAGGCAATTAGATGAAAACTATGAAGACCCACATCTTGAATTCAAACGCATGCACCTACCTGCTGGTGTCGGCCCTGCTGGCCATGGTCGCCACTGCTTGGTCCGCCGAAACACCCGCGCTCAAGGAGGTCTTCAAAGACCACTTCCTCATTGGCACGGCCGTCAACCGCACCGTCACGACGGGCACCGGCTTTCGCCGCAGCCCGGAGCAGGTCAGGCAGGACGTGGCTTTGGTTAAGGCGCAGTTCAACCAACTTGTCGCGGAGAACGAAATGAAATGGGCGCTCATCCATCCGCGACCCGGACCGGATGGCTACGACTTTGGCGCGGCTGACGCTTTTGTGAACTTCGGGCTGAGCAATCGCATGCATTTGGCCGGGCACACGCTCGTCTGGCACGCCCAGACGCCCAACTGGGTGTTTGCGGGCACGAATCCACCGCCGCCGGGAGTCACCAACGTCGTGCCGGGCCCCTTTGCCAGCACGAATGCGCCCGGGACGAACCGGTTCGGACGAGCCCGTTTTGGTCCCGGTTTCGGCGGCGGGTTTGGCCGATTCACCGGCCCGCGCGCGTCCCGCGAGGAGTTGCTCCAGCGGATGCGCGATCACATTCACACCGTCGTTGGCCGCTACAAGGGCAAGATCAGGGTCTGGGATGTGGTCAACGAGGCTCTAGCGGACAACGGAACGAACATCCTGCGGACCTCGCTCTGGACGGAAATTATCGGCCCGGACTTCATCGCCAAGGCGTTTCAATACGCTCACGAGGCGGACCCGGATGCCATCCTCCGCTACAACGACTACTCGTTGGAGAATCCGGCCAAACGCCGCAAGCTCATTGCCCTGATCAAATCGTTGCAGGAGCAGAAGGTTCCCGTCCACGCCATCGGCTCGCAGGCCCACGTCAATGTTTCGACGACCTTCGAAACCATGGACGCGGCGCTCACGGAAATCGCAACGCTCGGCCTGCCCATTCACATCACGGAACTCGATGTCAACAGCGCGCAGGGCGGCCAGCGCAGTTTGGGGGCGGACATCGCCAACAATGCCGCGACCACTCAAGGTGGCTTGGTGAGCGACGCCGACCGGAAACTGGCCGAGGCCTACGCGGGACTCTTCCGGGCCTTCTTGAAGCACGACAAGTCGGTGGAGGTTGTCACGTTCTGGGGTGCGAATGACGCGAACTCCTGGCGCGCCAACGGCAAGCCGCTCTTGTTCGACGGCAACAGCCAACCCAAGCCGGCCTTCCACGCCGTCATTGAAGAGGCGAAGAAAACCGCCACGGGCAGGTAGATCCTGACTGCATACGCATCACTGTCAGGAGCGACCCTATGGTTTCGCCGTCAACGACAACTATTCTTCACGGTCCGTGAATTCTAATTGTCGTCCGAGGGTTTCGAGCCAGGTGCGTGGTAGTTGGAAGGAATCGGACCAGTGAGCGATTCAAGAAAGGCCACGATGGCGGTCGCGTCGTCATCGGGAAGGCGGCTACCCAATTGCACGTTCGCCATGACTTGCACGGCTTCCTTGAGGTCGGCGACTGAGCCGTCGTGAAAGTAGGGACCGGTCTTGGCGATGTTGCGCAGCATCGAGACGCGGAACCGGTTCCGATCCGACTCCGCCTTGGTCGTCTCGAACAACCCCGCATCCTGCTTCTCGGATCGCGTAGCGAGCCAGTAGTCCTTTTTCACGCCGAACTTCTTCAATCCGCGTCCGCCCAGCAACGCGCCCGAATGACAATCGGCGCAGCCCGCAGCGAGGAACGCCCGCAGCCCGGCCTTCTGCGGCGCGGTCAGCGCGTCGATCTCGCCGACGAGAAACCGGTCGAAGGGCGCGGGCGTCACCAGTGTTTCTTCGTAGGCTTGAATGGCCTTGGCGTAGTTGGTGGGCGACAGCGGCTCGGGATCCTGCGGGAAGGCCGCTTTGAAAGACGCCTCGTAGCCGAGGCTCATGAGCAGGGGCACCACCGTGTCGCTGGTGGCAAAGCCCATCGATCCGCTCAATGACTTCTCGGCCTGATGCGCGGCGGACTTGCGGTCGCCGGTCCAGCGCAAGGAGGACTGCAAGGTCGAGTTGAAGACGGTCTGGGAGTTGCGCGCAGTGCTTTTGCCCCTGGCATCGGGTGCGAAGCGGCGTCGATCCGCGCCCCAGTCCTCCGGCAGATGGCAACTGGCGCAGGCGGTCTTACCATCGGCGGAGAGCCGCGCGTCCCAGAACAACGCTTGGCCGAGCTTGACGTCGGAACGCTTCAGCGCAGCAACTGGCACTGGCTTGATAATGCCGAATTCTGTCAGCGCGTCCTCGCGGAGCTTGGCGTCGTCGGCAGCGAGCGAGGTCAGCAGCGCTTGCAGGGTTGTGATGGTGGCTAACACAACGCGTCGCAGCGGGCCGGATGGGAGTAATCGAACTCGTGACATGGCACCACAGTAGCGCGAAGCAGGATCGTGTCGAGCGGTGGTGAGGAGGGCTGTAGTCATCATGGAACGAGTTGGGTTATTGTAGATTGAGTGGCCAGGCTCGCAACCGGGTGGCAAGCATACCGATCACTGCTCCTCCGAGCACCAGCCACGCCGAGTTGACGCGGAAGCGGAACAGGCAGACGCCGCTCGCGATGGCCATTAGCACCGTCAGCCAATCAGTCAGAGCCACGCGCCCGAGTTGCCACGTGACCACGGCCATCAAAGCCAGGGAGGCCACGTTCACGCCATCGAGAAAGGCTCCGGCGAATGGCGAGCGTCGCAGTCGGGGCACCAAGGGTCCGCTGATAGCGACGAAAAAGAATGCGGGCAGGAAGATGCCGACAGTGGCGAGCAACGCACCCGGAGTGCCGGCCAGAAGGTAGCCGATGAAGGTGGCTGTGGTGAAAACCGGCCCCGGCGTGAATTGGCCGACGGCGATGGCATCGAGCAACTGGGCTTCAGTGAGCCAATGCCAGCGGTCCACCAGATCGGCGCGCAGAAAGGCCAGCAGCACGTAACCGCTGCCGAACAGGACGGAGCCGACCTTGAAGAAGAAGAGGAACATGGGCCAAAGTGCGAACTCGGTCGCAACCGCGCTGGCGACCGCGCCGCCCATCGTGGCGCCACCGGCCGAAGGGGGAAGATTGGTCAGCGACAGCGCCGGGATCGCGGCGGTCAATTCTGTGTGGTCGCGGTTGAAAGCCATGATTCGATTACGCAGTCGAGTAACCCATGCGACGGGACTGTTGAAGAAGCGGTGCAACACCCAAGCCGTAAACACGACCGCCGCAGCTGACCAGAGCACATCAGAAGCCCAGTGTCCGCCTTGGGCCATGCGTCCCACCCCCATCAGCAGACCCTGCGTCGTACCCAACGCTCCGAAGACCAAGGCTAACCGCTTGCGTTGGGGCCGCAGGTAAACGCACAACCCCAACCAGTAGAATCCTGTGGACGCGTGCCCCGAGGGAAACGAATGGCCGCCATCCGGCGCTGCGAATTCACCGACCGCGCGAAACGCCTGGGTGCCACCGTACTCCTGAGTTTGCACCGGTCGAGGCCGGGAAGTTCCCTCTTTGAGAATGACATTCACCAGCAGCCCCGGCCCCAACGCCAGCAGCAGTGCCAGAAACAGACCCAGACGGCCCGCCCTCTGGCCTCGACCGGTGATTCTCCACGCGATGAAGGTCATGCCGCCTCCGGCTCCGGCCAGCAACGCTGGCCAGGTGCCGAAGTGGTAGAGGAACTGCACCAACGGCCACTGCGCATAGCGCCATCCCTCCTCCGCCGACCAGAAGTGGCGCTGCCAGCGTTGGTCCCAGCCGAATCCGCGAATGGCCCAAGTCAGCGTCAGCAATCCCAACATGAACGCCAGGAGAGGCATCAGCGCACGCACCCGGCTGCGGAACGCCGACAGTCCGGTGGCCTTGGACCCCGACGAATCAGGATCGGGTGGCTTCGTGATCCCGCAACGCGTGGCCGCCACGAGCAACCCGCCTGCCGGCAGCAGCAGCAACTCATTTGCCCCGGCAAAGCTGCCCACCACGCAGGCCGATCCCATGGCGAACAATCCCGGCGTCTTCAGCGCGCTTCGTCCCAAGCCCCACAGGGCCTGGAGCACGACGGCGATGATGACGGGCTTGTTGCCGTAGAGAAGTCCCTCCGCCTGCGGCAGTTTTCCAAACCGCACGTAGGCCCAGGCGCACGTCAGGACGATGAGCGTGGCGGGCAGGATGAAGCAAGCGCCCGCAACCAGCAGGCCCGTCCAACCGGCGCGCCGGTGGCCGATGTGGATGGCCATCTCCGTGGAGTTCGGGCCGGGAATGAGATTGGTCGCCCCGAGCAGATCGAGAAACTCCTCGCGCGTGAGCCATTGCCGACGGCGCACGACCTCGTCCTCCATCATCGCAATGTGAGCCGCCGGACCGCCGAACGCCGTGGTGCCGAGCTTCAGGAACAGCCCGGCGAGTTCGGCGAGCGCGTGGCGGTTAGGATGGGCTGGAGGGTTTTCCTGCATTCTGCCGTGCGCGTTTGTTCAGCCAGGCATCGAGGGACCACGCCCCGGCACCGACGATGAGCAAAAACAGGGAACCCATCATCATCGAGAAATCCGTGCGGAAATCGTGCGCCATTTTCCAAAAGCCCGACTTGAGGAAGATCGGCAGCTTGGTGCTGCAAAGGGCCACGGCCATGATGGTGAGCAGCGGAATCACGGCTAGCCGCGTGAACAGACCGAGCAAAACAAGTGTGCCACACGCAATTTCGAAGCTGCCCACGAACGGGCCGAGGAACTCCCGCGACGGCAGGCCAATCTTGGCAAAGCGCCCAGCCCCCACGTCGGCGGGGAACAGGAACTTCTGAATACCTTCGGAAAGAAACACCGCGCCCACCATCAGGCGGATGAGCAGGACGCCGTTGGGGCCTGGCTGGCGGTGAGTTTCGTGAGCAGGTTCATGGGGTTTCTTCGATGGATGATTTCGTAGCACAGTTGAACTATTCCGGCCACTGGGCTTCGGGGTCGAGGTTGATGATGTGCATGGTCGGCGCGGTGGGAATTTGCGGACGCAAGAACGGCTTGCCGGAAGCCTTGTGGCAGGCGTAGCAGCCTTCGAGCGTGAGCCGATACGCATGGGCGAACGCGACCACATCCTTGTTGCCGATGGCCTTGTGGATGTCCGCCAGGAGCGTGTGGTCCACCGCCTCGCGAATGCCGTTCAAGTCCACCTCCATGCCCGCGGGGTTCTTGCGGATTGGGATAATGCGCACGGCCCACTTCAAGTGCGAGCGGGTCTCGTCCAGATAGAATTGCGCCAGTGGCCAGTTCGTGTGCTGGCCCGCGAACCAGAGGCCGGAGAAGTGGTAGGCCACATCGCTCATGGCATGCGATTGATCGGGCACAATGCCTTTGAGCCGCGCCACCTCGGCTCGCAGCAGGGCAATCTCATTGGTCAAGTCCATCGGTTTCGGCGGCCCGGATGCTGGCAGTGGTTGGGCGGCGGGTTGTGACCGGAGCAGTGGCAAGCCGGCCGCGAGCACGAGGCCGGCGGCGAGGATGAGGCTGAGGCGGGAAAGAGGTTTTATGTTCATTTTCGGTGTTGATTCTGGTTTCAGGTCGTCCGTGGATTGCTGCTTTCGGCGTTTGGCGGTTGAGTTCGCCGCGGTGCCCGGCAAACAAACAACCCAAAAACGGCCGTGCCCGCCGCACCGCACAGCGCCGCGCCGAGGAAGTTGGCCTGCGGACTCAGGCTCCAGAGCCACGCGCCCAGGAAGGAGCCGGTGGTCACGATGCTGTCCCGTATGAGGTAGTAAGCACCGTAGGTGCGGGCGCGGTATTCGGGGGGGCGCGTGCGCGATGATGAGCGCCTTTCGCGCCGGCTCGCCAAACTCCTTCAAGCCCCGCACCACAAACGCCACGGCCAGCCAGGCAAAGGTGTGCGCCCACAGGAGGCTCAAGGGAAACAACGTGAAGAACAGAAACGTCGCCAGCACGAACGGACGCTGGCCGTGCTTGTCGGCCAACCGGGCCACCGGGATGTAGCAGAGCATCGCCGTCACCATCTCGATGGCGACCAGCGAGCCAAACTGGCTGGCGCTGACACCACCGTGGTTCATGGCCCAGAGGATGACGAAGGCGTAGGGAATCCGTTCGCAGAAGCGGATGAGGATGTCGCTCAGCAGCAATTCGCGCAGCGTCGGATTGAACGACTTCACGATCTCGATGAGGGAGGCCGTCGAGGTGCCGGGTCCGGCGTCAGCGTTGGAAGCGGACTTCGGTTCGACCATGCGCCATTGGAACAGCACCGTCGCCAGGTTCAGAACGATGCAACCCAGCAGCGCGAAGCGCACGCCTTGCTCCCAGCCGAACCGCGTGATGAGCCAGCCCCCGGCGAGTGGCCCCAGCATCATCGGCACGCGGCGGACGAGCGATTGCACGCCCACGCCCATGGTGTGCTGGCTTTGGTCGAGTGAGGAAGCGACGACCGCAAAGGTGGCCGGCAACGACAACGCGCTCCAGGCCAGGAACAGGAACGAGCCGAGCAGCAAAGCCAGCCAGTTTTGCCAGACCAACACCAACCCATAGCCGGCCAGCGAGAGCGCGCTAAACAGCAGCAACGAGGCCCGCTGTCCCAGACGGTCGGTCAGCCACCCTCCGGGGTAGGCATACACGGCGCCGAGCAGCGTTTGCATCGCGTCGAACAGGCCGATGACCAGGATGCTCGCGCCGAGGGTTTCGAGATACTTGGGCGCAAACCCGAGCCACAGGCGTTCGCCCGTCCCCGCGAGCACGAGGGCCACGAGCAGCAGCGCCGTGTTGCGGCGGAGCGCCAGGAATTCGCGCAGGCTGAACTGTGACCGGACAACCATGTGTTCTCACTTGCCCACGGGCAGCGTCAGCACCGGCGTGAGCCGGCTCACTTCGCCGGATTGCAGGGCTACCACTTGGGTCAGCAAAGCGAAGGTGGACTTGGAACTGAGGTCCGAATCGTCAATGTTAAACCAGGTGCCCCGATAGGGAACGCGAATCGCGGCGTTCGCCGGACGCGTCGGGGCGGATTGGACTCGCAGCGACTGCCGGATCACGGCCTTCCAATCGAAGACCTCGCCCGTCGGCGTTCGCGTCACGGTCACGCGTCCGGCCTGCAAGTCGGCCTCGGGCACTTCCACGGCCTGCGAGAGGAAGAAGAGCACGCCCTGCACCGAGCGCGTCTCGACCTCAAGGTGATCCAATTCGCTGCGACCGGCCTCCTCGATGAGTGGCAACGTTACGGGATACCGCTGCTTCTGCGGTACCAGACCGAGGAGCTTCCAGAGCTCCTGCGTTTCTGGAAGGCCAAAGGCCGAGGCGTCGATCTGCAGCATGATGCGCGCGACCGCGCTGGTTGGAGTTGGCGCCGCATAGACCAGGTCCAACAGCCCTCTGTCGTTCAATTGGCCCATCAGTTCCAAAACCCGCGCGAATCGTTCATACTCAGGAGCAACCTCGGGGGTGGGGCCGGAGGCGCGGACGGCGTTTTCGACGTGGTTCAATCGCTGCACGCAGACGCGGAGGACGCGCTTGAGCGGCCAGCCCGAGCGTTAGAGCAGCATCAAAGTTTTGATCTTCAGCGGAGCGAGCAATTGCTGGGCGAACTTTTCGCCTTGAAGGGACGTGTAAGTGATCGTGGGCTGCACGGAGTAGGCCAGGCTGAGGCCGCCCGGGCGCCAGAGGGTGTTGCCGCTTTGGACCTCCGCCAAGCCATTGTCGCCCGTGCTAAAGCCGCTCTCCATAGTGAACTGGGAGGCAATGCTGCTGAGTTCCAGGAAGACCGGCGTGTCACGATATTTCAGCCGAACCAAGTTGAGGAGCAACTGGGCGTCCTGCGTTTCCTGGATGGCGAGGTTGTAGGGCGTGCGCTCCCATTTCACGGCGCGCGGCCCCAAAGTCTTGCAGCCGCTGCCTGCCGTGAGCGACAAGACGACGAGCGCGAAAGCGATTTGCCTATTTGCTTTCATCTCTCTTCTCCTTTCCCTGCGCGGCTTCCGCCGCGAAGTGCCGGGCCTCTTCAAGTTCCTGCTCCGTCAACAGCGAGTCACGCAGCCGGTTGAACACCGGGTTGAGGTGAGCGTCCAGCCAGCGAAAGAGGGACGACTGCTCTTTGAGCGCGTTCTTCTTGAAACGCAGACAGCGATGACAAAATGGCGAGCGCATGGTGTAGTCGCAAAGGTGGATTCGACAAAACAGCGCGAACAGCCGCACCCCGGTCGCCAGCACTTCGCGAAAGCCACGAAACCACCAGGCCCGGCGGTAGCAGAGCATTTCCAGACGAATAGTGCAGGTTTTGCAGACGGCGAATTGGGGAAATGTAGCATTCATGGCGGCAGTCAATGTCATTTCACCCAGCCACCCCAGCCGAACACCAGAAAGAAGTAGAAGCCGCCGAGCAACAGGATGGGCGGGAATCGCCTGCTCCCTTTCTCGGAATCGGCGAGGTGCGCCTCGCGTAAGGCCAGGCTGATCCCCAACGCAACCAGCGCCATGGCCGCAAGCGATAGCGTCGGCGGGTTGAACCATGCGGCGGGCTGAGGCATGGTCTTGCTGTTCATTTTGATGGCGGTTACCACGCCGGTGGGATCGGTCCAGGCGTAGGGCAGGAAGCCCACCCAGGAGGTGAATTTCTCCAGGCCTTTCGCCAGGTGTCCGGTGGCGACCACCACGGCCATCGGCAGCGCCAGCCGCCGCCATGACTCAGCGAGTGTTTTCGCGCCGCCGAACAGGAGCGTCAGTGCTCCGAGAACCAGCCAAAGCAGGAGCGGCACGACGAGAATCGTCCATAGCCCCTGGATCCAGCCGGCCATCGCGCCCGCGTTCAGTGCCGCGCTGACCTGCTTGGGCGCCCAGAGGAACACTGGTTCCGCCTCCTTCCACACGCCGCTGAGTTCGTAGGTGACGAAGCCGGAGACAATCATCACGAACAGCGTCAGGGGCCATGAAGCGAGCGGTTCGCGGGCGTCGGCGTTGGAATACGGCGCGCGCAAGAGCAGTTCCATCGTGCTGGTGGTGTCGGCCTTCACGCAGTCGCCGCAGACGAGGCAGTCCTTGTTTGAATTGAGCCGGGCGGGATTCAGCAGCGAAGGGCAGGCGCGGGCGTCGGGCGCTGCGCT
The DNA here is from genome assembly GCA_038249465.1 of Limisphaerales bacterium. Taxonomy (GTDB): domain Bacteria; phylum Verrucomicrobiota; class Verrucomicrobiia; order Limisphaerales; family JBBRWD01; genus JBBRWD01. Next base: position 17,408 of record JBBRWD010000025.1, read on the forward strand.
GCCGGGCTTGCAGCAGCCGGTGCTGGCCGGACGCACCGCCAGTATTCCGCCTCGTCCGTAGGCGCTCAACAACAGCGCCACGGGACAGAATCCGCGGCAGAACGCGCGGTCCTTGAAGAACAATCCGATGGCAAAGGCGAGCGCGAGAGAGGTGCAGAGAAAGAGCGAGGTGTAGTGTGGCACGCGATGGATTTGCACGCCGGGCACGAGCATTTGCAGGAGCGCGAAAAAGAGAACGACGAGACTGCCCCTGGCCAGCCAGCCGCCGAGCGGGCGTTGGGCGAAACCGAGTTTGCCGCCAAGTATCTCCGCCTGGCTGGCGACGAACTCGAGCGGGCACACGATGCACCAGGCGCGCCCCAGCCAGAACGTGACCCAGACGATGGCCGGCCACCACAGTCCCCAGATGGCGAGGTTCACGAGATTCGTCTTGGCGTAGAGCTTGGCGTTGACGCCGTCGGGCGTGTGGCGTCCCCAGCCGAGAATCGCCAGCGTGACGAAGACGGCCAGCGCGAGCACCTGGAGCACGCCGGGAAAAGCGCGCCATTGAACGAGGGCGGCGACCGGCCGGAAACGGAGGAGGTTCAATCCGCGGTTGGCTGGATTCGTGGCGGATGGCGGGCGTTCACGTGTCCCGGTGGTATTCATGCAAGGCGGACTTCTCTCGACAAGTTCGTGGCCCCTTTATTTTGCTGTTGTCGCCCCGGAAATCAACGGCGCTTCGTTGCCGGACGTCGTGACTTCGACACAAAGCCCCCCCCGCCGCACTCCGCACGGCGAGGGGGTGACCTGCTGATTCATCCAACCGCCAATCGTCATGGAACCGGCAACACCTGCCGCACGCGGTAGAAGCGCTTCTCCGCGCTTGATGATCCCGGATCGGAAAACTCGAAGCCCCAGCGCAGCGAGTAATTGGGCAGCGCCGCAGCCGTGTTCGTGGTCAACGGCGTCCACGTCGTGAAGTCGGTCGTGGCGTCCAGCGCATACTGGTATTCGGGCGTCCCGACCACGCGGACCTGGAACGGGTGCGAGGTTCCGACCAGCGGCGAGGCCTTGAGCGTGATGATCGAGTCAGCCCACTGCGCGCGCGCGGTCTTGTCGGCGCCCATATTCTGGTGACAGCGGTAGGTGCAGGAATTGGGCTGTCCGTTCGGGCCGAACTTCATCGAAGCCGCCGGCATCACCGCTGTGAACCGGTGGGATGGCAGCGCCGCCCGGAGGGTGACGGGATCAATGTTGATGACGTCGGGCATGTGGCAATCGACGCAGGTGACGTTGGCGGACATCGCCGCGGGACTGAATTGATGCACATGCTGATCGGAAACGCCCGAATGGCAGACCTTGCAGAGATCCTGTTTGGAAATCGCGGTGTGATTGGTGGGATGCCAGAGATGGCCGCCCTTTTCCCAACCCAGGTAGTTGGTGGTGTTGTTCACGTTGTCGTACGTCTTGATGCCGTAAATGCCGGCGGGAAAGCCGCCCGGATAGTTGGTGAGGATGCCGACAGTATGCGGATTATGGCACACGGTGCAACTGACGCCCTGCGTATAGTGCTTCGAGGGAGCACGGCTTGGATGATTCATTTCGAGATACTGCTCGCGATGCCGGTTGGCCGTGCCATCCGGGTAAAACGACGCCGTGGCGGTGAGGGGCTCGGGAATGAATTTGAGGGTGTTGGGCTGGCCGAGAATGTAGCCGATGGGGAAGTTGAACTGTTTGTTGGTGAAGCTGCCCATGGCCACGTTTTCCGCGCGGATGTGGCAGTAGCCGCAGCCTTCGGTGGAGGTGTCTTTGATCATCGGAATCAGACCCTCAGACACGACGTGATTCTCGCCCGGACCGTGGCAGGCTTCGCAGCCGATGTTCAACTCGACAAAGGTGCGATTGGTCGGGTTGTAGCCCGTGGTGTGGCAGCCGGCGCATTTCACCAGCCAGTCGCGCGTGGCATCCTTGTTGTTGGCGTATGTCCCGGTGATCGGTGCCCATTCGAACTGCGTGACCCGGTAGGCAATGTTGGATCCGGTCCAGTTGGTGCGGATGTAGCTCTCCTCCTTGTAGTGTCCGCCCATGACCCAATGCACGTCGTTGGTGGGGCTGTTGGCCACCGGGAGGCGTGGAGCATTGGGCTTGCGTAAGTCACCATGAATGACGCCCGGCAGATGCGCATTCGGGCGGATCATCTGGGAGTGGATCGAATTGGTGAGTTGGCGATATCGGAGGAGGTGACATTCGGCGCAAGTGCCGCTTCCGACGTATTCGTTGGCGCTCGCCGAGGTCGGAATCGACAGCGCCACGACCACGCCCAAGGTAAGACTGAGCAGACGATTCAACATACGGTTGGGCTGGAAGGAGGTTGGCTGGGTGTTCATGGAGGGTTCCTGTTGATTCTGTCCCCGTTCTTCCGAAGCGGTCACGCCGTCGTAAGCGAGGTTGGGCGTACTGGTGCTGGCCGGCCAAACGGCGCTCTCGACGGTTCGAGCGGAAGTTGCGGGGTTCATCGCGCTGCCAACCTGACAGCGCGATCCGCACAGGAAGATGACAGCCAGATTACATTGTCGCCATCTGGCTGGCAGGCCGGACCGGAGCGGCGGCGGGAAGGCACAGCGTGACGGTCGTTCCCTGGCCGACCCGGCTTTGGAGGCTAACGGTTCCGCCGTGCAGACGCGCGATGGTTTGCACGATGGCCAGACCCAGCCCGGTGCCGCCGCGGATTTGCGAACGTGAGGGTTCGACCCGGTAGAAACGGTCGAAGACCCTGGGCAGGTGCTCCGGCGCGATGCCGATTCCGGTGTCACGCACGCAAATCTCCACCATCGAATCACCGCCCGGGCGAATTGCGATGCTCGCCGTGCCCTTGGGCGGCGTGTGGTTGATGGCGTTCGCCAGGAGGTTGCTGACCGCGCGTCCGAACAAAACCGGATCGCCTGCCACCCAGCCTTCGCCGCTGCGCGTCAGGGTCACTTCATGCTCGCCGGCGAGGGCCTCGTAGAATTCACAGACCGCCTCGACCTCCTTCCGCGCGTCGAAACTGACCCGCTTGACGGCGGCATTGGAGTTGTCGGCACGGGCGAGGAACAGCAGCTTCTCAATCATGCGCGACAGCCGCTCATACTCCTCGAGACTCGAGGACAAAACTTGCTGATATTCCTCCGGCGTCCGGGTGCGGGCCAGCGCCACCTCGACCTGACAGCGCAGATTACCGATTGGGGTGCGCAGTTCATGCGCGAGATCGCCCGAGAACTGCGCCAGTCGCCGGAACGAGTCTTCCAGGCGGTCCAGCATGGCATTGAACGCACCGGCCAATTCGGCGAGTTCCGCAGGCCAATGGGCAACCACGATCCGTTCTTGAAGCTGGCTGGCGCTGATGTGCTGGGCGCTCTTGGTGATTTCCACCAGCGGCTGGGCGCCTTTGCGGGCCAGCCATCCACCCACCACCGCCGCAAAAATCAGCCCGGCGCTCAAGACCAGGAGAAGTTTGATCCGGTAGTCCGCCAGCAGGGCGAGATCCATCGAGGTGTCGAGCGCCACCTGAAGCGTCCTGGTTTCCTGGCCCACCGTTCCGGCCGGCGTCTCCACCGACAGCAGCAGGAATGTGCCGTGGGAACGCGACTCATCCTCGAAATGTTCCGGCAATTCATCCGTGATGCGCACGGTCGGCGGAAACGACGCCGTCGGCAACACCTCGTTCATTCCCGGCGTTTCGATCATCAATTGCCCCTGGCCGTCGAGGATGCGCAGAAAATACCGGAGCGGACTTTCCGAGGTTTCATGCTCGACTTCACTGATGAGCGCCTCCGATTTTCCCGGCGCCTGCCGCAGCAGCAATCGCAGCACCTGCACCTTGCTGACCACCAACGCCCGGTCCCGCGCGGCCAGACTTCGTTCCAACGCCCAATGAAGAAAGCCCACGGCCAGCAGCAACAGCACGGCGGTGGAGGCCACGTACAGCACCGTGAAGCGCCGCGTTATGGGCCAGACCGGCTTGCCGCCGGGCACACCCGCGACCGTCGCGGCTATTTCAGTGTTCCTCGAGGACATAGCCAGAGCCACGAACCGTGTGAATCAGTTTCTGCGGGAAATCATCGTCCACCTTCGCGCGCAGGCGGCGCACCGCCACGTCCACCACGTTGGTGTCGCTGTCGAAATGCATGTCCCAGACCTGCTCGGCGATTAGCGTGCGCGAGAGCACCTCGCCCTTGCGGCGCATCAGCAGCGAAAGCAGCGAAAACTCCTTGGGCGTGAGATCGAGGCGCTGCCCGGCGCGCGTGGCCTTGTGCCGGATTAGGTCCAGTTCCAGATCGGCCACCAGCACCGTTTCGGGCTGCCGGAGCGGGCCGCGCCGCAGGATGGTGCGAAGGCGCGCCAGCAATTCGGAGAAGGCAAACGGCTTGACCAGATAATCGTCCGCGCCCAGTTCGAGGCCCTTCACGCGATCCGGAACGTTGTCGCGCGCGGTCAGGAACAGCACCGGCGTCTGCCGGCCAGCCTGTCGCATCGCGGCGAGGATCGACCAGCCGTCGCGCTCGGGCAGCATCACATCCAGCACGATGACATCGTAATCCTGCGTCAACGCCAGATGCAGTCCGTCATCGCCGCGATGGGCGACATCGGCGACGAATCCGTTCTCCGTCAGCCCCTGGCGCAGATACACCGCCATCTTCGGCTCATCTTCCACAATCAGGACACGCATGTGGTGAGGCTACCGTTCCGCGGCAACATGTCTAGCAGCCTGTCGGACGTGGCTCAAGGCCGCGCGCAGAGGTGATGGGCAGCCCGAACGAAATGCGGTGATCGCATGTCCAAAATGCATCATTCGGCGGAAGTGCGAATATGAACTCAGCCATTGCGCTTAAAACCAAATTCATCGTGTCCGCGCTCTCATCCGCGCTCTCATCCGTGCTGGCAGCCAGCGCGCTCAGCCTCTTCGCCGCGGAACCGCCAACTCCCAAGCTGTCTTTCGGCACACCGCTCCAATGGAAATCTTCGGGCATGCTCATCAAGCCGGTCTCCGATGCGACGCATGAAATCGTTTCCGTCAAAGACCCAACGGTCGTTCGCGACAACGACCTGTGGCACGTTTACGCGACCGTCTATTCCACTTCGGCCAAGACTTGGAGCATGGTGTATCTGAGCTTCAAGGATTGGTCCGATGCCCCCAAGGCCAAGCTGCACTTCGTGGATCAGAATCCGAACCTGCGCGGCTATCACTGCGCGCCGCATGTGTTCTACTTCCGCCCGCACCAGAAGTGGTATCTCATCTTCCAGTCGCAACAGCCGCAATACACGACCACTGACGATCTCTCCAAGGTGGAGTCATGGCCCAAGCCTGTGGACTTCTTTCAAGGCAAGCCGCCGGGCGCGCCGCGGCTCTGGATCGACTACTGGGTGATTTGCGATGACACGCACGCCTACCTCTTCTTCACCGGCGACGACGGCAAGATGTATCGCAGCCGGACCAAGCTTGAGGATTTTCCCAAGGGCATGAGCAACCCGCAAATTGTGATTCAAGGCACGCGCAATGATGTTTTTGAAGGCAGCATGACTTACAAGATCAAGGGCACCGGGCTTTACCTGACCCTGGTCGAAGCCATTGGTCCGAGTGCGAGATACTACCGCGCGTGGACCTCGGACCGCCTCGATGGGGAATGGACCCCAATTCCAGATGCCACCACGATTCAAAAGCCGTTCGCCGGGCCCTAGACCCGGGACATCAGCGTGGTCCTCCACCGGAAGTTTGGTGTCATACCTGATGGCCCCGCCGCCATTCGTGATCTGTTCTACTCTTGCTTCACATCGTAGACCAATAGTGTGTCCTGGTCTCGGAGGTAGAGTTTGCCGCCAGAGATCACGGGACACGAATCAGCCTTTATCTTGCTGCGGTCCGGCGGTTCGAAGCGGCCTTTCTCGATCCAGCCCTTCGGCGTGGCCGCGATCAAGACCATCGTCCCGGTTTGTTGGCTGCGGACGTAAAGCATTCCCTCGGCGCTGGCGATGGGACCTTTGCCAAGCTTCTTCTCCTGCCACACCAGGTTGCCCGACTTGAAATCCTGGCAGATCCACTGTTTGCCGTCGGTAAAGCCATAAACGTAGTCGCCGACCTTGACGGCGCCGTGGTAGTGGTTCTCCATGACCTTGTTCGCGTAAACCTTCTCGGCGGAGAACTTGCCGCCGCTTTCGTTGATCTTGAAGAGGCTGCTCCCGGCCCCGTAGGCGGAGGTGACGTAAACGTGGTTGTCGGCAAAAATGGGCGTGGGAACGGGCGCCTCCCTTCCGAGGCGGGCCGCGCGCCACAGCAGGCGGCCATCCGCAGCCGCGACACCCGCCAGGCTCTCTCCGGTGAGTTGGATGTATTGGCGGACGCCACCGATGTCCGCTGAAATCGCCGAGGCATACCCTGCGTTGTCGGTCCAGTCTTTGGTCCGCCAGAGGACCGCGCCGGTTCGCTTGTTCAAGGCGAGCAGGGTGCCTTGTGGTCCACCAGGCGTGCAGATGACTTTGTCGCCGTCCACCAACGGGGCTTCCGAGTATCCCCAGCCGGACTTCGAGTCGCCCCAGCCCGCCATGACTTGGGCGCCGAACTCAGTTGGCAGGCTGTGCCGCCAACGTTCCTTGCCGGTTGCGGTGTCCACGCAGACCAGGTCGCCAAACCGACCCAGCGCGATCGTGAGGTCGCCATCCACCGTGGGGGTGTTGCGCGCGCCACCAGGCTCCGGGCCGCTACTGGAGGCCTTGCCCACGGCGGTAGACCAGATCACCTGGCCGTTCGCGGCGTCCAGTGCCCGGAGGTAGCACGAATCGGCGCCGTCGCCCAGGGTGAAGAGGCGTTGGCCGACGACGGCAACCCCGGAGAAACCAGCGCCCAAACCGGTGGCTTTCCAGAGGAGCTTGGGACCGTCCTTGGGCCACTCTTTCAACAGGCCGGTCTCGGTGGAAACGCCGTCCCGCAGCGGGCCACGCCATTGGGGCCAATCAGCGGAAAGGCCCGTGCTTGCGGCCAGCCAGGTTGAAGTGGCAAGCCCGAGAAGGATCTGCGTGAAGTAGCTGACTTGCGGCATGCGTCCGTTGCACCTGCCGGTTCGATCGTGTGATGCTCTCATATTCTGAACGAATCTTGTCCGTTTGAGTTTACTGTTTGGTCCAGCCGCTGGCGCTCAGCGCCCGCGGAATCTCCTCGTTGGCCATGAACAACCGCCAGCCCAGAGCGGTGCGATGGTTCTCGATCATCACCACGATCGGCCCCTGGTCAATGGCCAGGTAGCCGCGCTCAAACCAGTTGCGGTTGAGATTGAATGCGTCCTTGAAACCGAAGTCGCCCCAGAGCCGGTTGCCGAGCGCATGGTAGAAGTGCTTGAGGGCAGTCATGGATTCGCGCGGGGTGTAGGGCATCGCCGCGAGCGCCGCCGTCGGCGCGATGGTGCCGTTGTCGTTGCGCGGCTCGAAGGCTTTGTAGCCATCGGGACCGCGACTGGCCGTCAGCCCCCAGACGTTTTCACCGTAGCCGGAGTGGCGTCCCGGATTCGCGACGGCGCAGGCATGGTGGATGCGAGAGATGGCACGGTTGTTCTCGAAGTAGTTGCAGTAGGGGTCGCGCCACGGACGGGGATCAAAACCGAGAAACGAATAGTGCGTGAAGAACAGCGGCCCGCCCATCGGCCAGCCCACCGGCTGCGGGATGCCAAAGTAAGCGTTGCCGTTCACAAATTTCGCCGGGTCTTTACCAATCCAGCCGTTCTTGTAACACGATGCGGGAATCGGGTGAGTCGGCGAGGCGAGCGCCAGCAGGTACGTGATCAGGCATTCGTTGAAATGGCCGCCAATGCGGTGGTTCATCTTCCAGCCGTGGTTGGGCGACCAGTGCCAGAACAGTTGCTCGCCTTGAGGTTCGCCTAAATACCAATCCCACTCGACCGCCTCCCACAGCTTGGTGGCGCGGCGGTGAATCTCCTGCTCAATCGGGTCCGCGCCTTTGAAATACTGACGGGCGGTGAGCAGGCCCTCGACCAGAAAGGACGTTTCCACCAGATCTCCCCCATCGTCAAAGCGGGAAAAGGAAATGGTTTTACCCGTCTGTCCGTTCAACCAATGCGCCCAAGCGCCGTGGTAACGGGAAGCCTTGTCTTCCAGAAAGACGAGCATCTTGAGGATGCGGTCGGCGGCGGCGGAGCGGGAAATAAACCCGCGTTCGGACCCGACGAGGATGGCCATGATGCCGAAGCCGGAACCGCCGGTGGTGACGCGGTCCGTGTCCTCGGATCCCTCACGGGCCAGACCACTGGTGGGATGTCCATGCTGCCAGAAGTAACGGAACGTGGCCTCCTGCACCGAGGTTAGCAATTCGTCGTCGGTCATGGCGCGCGAGCTGGCCGACACGACTGCGGAAGTGGAGACTTCGGTTCCCCCGCTGACGCCCGAAACCCGGTAGAAAAACGTGGCTCCGTTTGAGCCCAAGAAGTCGCTGCAGACGGTGTGGTTTTGCGGACGGGCGTTCAGCCGCTCGAACGGTCCGCTGGCCTCGCTCGCCCGCCAGACGTTCCATCCGTTCGCACCGGGAGCATCGGACTGCTCCCAGACCACATCGATGCGCCGGTCGTGACCGGTGGCGGTGGGGCGGCTGTTGTCGATTGCCGCGGCGCCTCCAGACTTGGGAACAAACTCGAGATACTGGACGTTCATCAGCCCTTCCTTCACGAATTTCAGCGTGAGGACGTGGGGGCCTTGCTCCAGCTTGACCTCCGCAACATTGGCATACCTCCGCCACGTATGCACATTGCCGGTGGTCTCCACGGTCAGCACGCCGGTGCGGTCAACGCCATCCACCGAAAGGCTGATCTGCGTGCCTTTCTTGGCTGCGGTCGCCAGCATTTGGACCTGGTAAGTGCCGGCGGCCTTGACCTCCACGCTGTAGTTCACCCATTCCTCTGGCGCGATCCAGCCGACGTAGTATTTGTCGGCCTCCAAGACCGTTCCGTCCGTGAACTTGTCGAAAACCGGCTTGGTGTAAGAGATGTCCACAGCCTCGTCCTTGCGGAAGTTGTGCTTTTCCTCGGGGCCGCGATTCAAGCTGCCGCTGCCGTTGTTCTTCGTGTCGGCATCATGGAAAGCAGCCCCTTCGCCGCCCTCGTCATAAAAAGCCGCCGCGATCTTGCCTGGGATGGTCTGCCTCTGGCCCTTCCAGGGTTTACCGGTGTAGTCAGTTGACGAAGCCGCATGGCTGCTCATGACCAAAGCCAGACCGAGGACGCCAATGAGGGAGGTTCGTGTTTTCATATTCATCGACACTATCGATTTCATGGGCTCTTTTGTAGCAGCAGTCACTTGCGAATTCGCGCAGCGAACCTTGGGATTTTGCGCACAATTCGAAGGAACGGAGTTGGTTCTTCTCCCCAAGCCTGCCACGGTCGCCAGTGAACAATGCAAACCTCGCCGCATCTTTGCGTGGCCGTGCTGGTCGAAATGTCCAGCGCTCATGGACGTGGTTTGATTCGCGGGATTGCTGAGTATGCGCAAAGCCAGGTGAACTGGTCGCTTCACGTGGAGGAAGGCGGTCCGCTGAAGACCACCCCCGCCTGGATGAAATCGTGGCGCGGGGACGGCATCATCGCCCGTCTCGAGACGGCGGGCATCGCCCGGTCGCTCCTGGCCAAGAGGGTTCCGGTGATCAACGTCTCCGGTCACAACTCCCCGGCCGGAGTGCCTCACGTGGACCTGGATAACGGCGCGGTCTGCGACCTGGCTGTGGACCATTTTGTGCAACGCGGCTTCCGGCATTTCGCCTACTTCGGCAATCCACGCTTCCAATGGTCCAACTGGCGCCGCGGGCAATTTGTCCCGCGTGTCAATGCCTTGCGCGCGACCTGTGCCGTCCTGGAATGCGACGATTCCGCCCGGGACCGGAAGCGACTGCGAGCCTGGCTCCAAGCGCTGCCCAAACCCGTAGGCATTCTCGCTGGCAACGACGTGTGCGGCCGCACCGTCCTCGAAGCTTGCGAGCAAACCGGCCTCGCCGTTCCGCAAGAGGTCGCCGTGCTCGGCGTGGACAACGACGAAATCCTCTGCACCCTCTCCCGTCCGCAGCTCTCGAGCGTCGTGCCTGATCCGGGCGGCATCGGCTACCTCGCGGCACAAACGCTTCACGAATTATTTCAGGGACACCAACTTGGAACCATGCAGCGCTGGGTCCGGCCGCTGAGCGTCTGTAGCCGACAGTCCACGGATGCCACGGCGGTCAGCGACTGGCATGTCAGCCAGGCGCTGCGCATCATCCTAGGCCAGGCCACCCGCGATCTGCACGTGGACGACGTGGTGGCCCAAACCCGCACCTCGCGGAGGTACCTGGAGGAGCGCTTTCGCGCGGTGGTGGGGCGCCCAATTCACGCCGAGATTGCTCGCGTTCGTTTCGAGACGGCCCAACGTCTTCTCACCACCACAGCTCTGCCGCTGAAAGACGTGGCCGCTCGCTCTGGTTTTCGGCGAGCGGAGTATCTCAGCGCCGTGTTTCGTGAGAAGCTGGGGTTGTCGCCCAGCGAACACCGCAATCGGCCGGCCTCGCGTACGAAACCACAGTGATAAAGCACCTGTTCCCTCTGGCGCTACACGCCCACGGCCGTTCCTGGTCAGGACAGGATCATCGCTCGCATCGCCAAACGTGGATTCTGGCACGTGGGGCGGAGCACTGCGGAAGCTGAGGATCGGCTCGGCGCCCGGTGCGTGGCCCCTGCATCAGGCGCTCTTGAACCATAAAACCGAGCACGGCGGAGCTAAGAGGGCTGCAAAAAAAGCGAGATTGAATGTCCAAAATCCGTGGTTTGCCGGAAGTATTGGTAGAAACAGCCAATTGACGATATGTCGGTAGATGTAAAGCGTCGCTTGATGACTCAACCGCTGCGCCACAGCGGTTCGTTGCGCCATTTCCTTGCGGCGAAGGGGAGATCTTTCCATGTTTGGCCGCCCTGATCTCTGATTCTGAAATCACAAAGAACATGGTCTCATCACGGACAAACTCAGCCAGACCATCCTTTCGCACGGGCCGGCCACTACCGGGTCCGACCTGGAACCAGCACACGACCACAACGAACATAAACACCCAACATTCCATGAAGACAAAACTCGCACTACTCGCGCTTGCTTCCGTTCTGGCGAGCCAGCTTGGCGCGGCCCAGACAAACGAGCCGGCGATCGAAGACTTCAAGCCATCCTCGCTGAACCAGCCCGGAAAACAGTATCCCCAGGTCAATTCTGAGCGCCGCGTCCGCGCCCGCCTCGCCGCGCCTCAGGCCACGAACGTCGCACTCCAGTTCCTGGGCGGTGCAACGTACCCCCTGACCAAGGGTGACGACGGCGCGTGGATCGGCGTCACGCGGCCCCAGGACGAAGGTTTCCATTACTACCAGCTCGTGGTTAATGGAGCCGGAGTCCCGGATCCCGGCAGCTTGTACTTCTACGGCGGCAGCCGGTGGGGCAGCGGCGTCGAAGTGCCGGCCAAGGACCAGGACTTCTACGCCGTCAATGACGTGCCGCATGGTCAGTTGCGGCAGGTTCTCTACCCATCCAAGAGCGCCAACACGACGCTCCGCTGCTTTGTTTACACGCCGCCGGACTACGACAAGGATCCGGCGAAGCGCTATCCTGTGTTGTATCTCCAGCACGGCGGCGGCGAGGACGAAACCGGCTGGGGCAGTCAAGGCAATGCAGGGCTGATCTTGGACAACCTGATCGCCGCAGGCAAAGCCAGGCCCTTCATGATCGTGATGGCCAATAGCTATGTTCCGGGCGCGGCCGGTCCAGGTCGCGGACCTGGAGCCGCTGGCGCAACAAATGCCGCGCCGGCTGGTGACACCAACGCTCCGGCGGGCGGACGCAGCCCCGGCGGACGCATGTTCGACTTCAGCGCTTTCTCCAAGGTGCTGATTGGCGATCTGATTCCCTTCATTGATGCCAACTTTCGCACCCTGACCGATCAACCAAATCGCGCCATGGCCGGTCTCTCCATGGGCGGAATGCAGACCCGAACGATCACGCTGGCCAACCTGGACAAGTTCTCGCACATCGGCGTCTTCAGTGGCGGCAGCATTGCGGTGTCGAACATCGCCGATATGGACGCCTTCAAGCAGAAGGTGAAGGTGGTGTTCATCGGTTACGGCAGCCGCGAGTTGGGTGGCAATCGCGGCGGCGGCCGCGGAGGTTTTGGCGGTGACCCCAAGACAAATACTGAGGCGCTCAAAGCGGCGGGGATAAACAGCTACTTCTATGTGTCTCCCGACACGGGGCACGAATGGCAGTCCTGGCGCCGCAGCTTGTATCAGTTCGCACCGTTGCTGTTCCAAGACCGTCCCGTCCAGATGGTGGCCGGGCAGACCGTGGCTTCGACTCCAGCCGCAAAGGCCCTCGCCGCCGATGTCACCGGCAGTTGGCAATCCGAATTCGACTCGCAACGTGGTCACCAGAAATACACGTTCACCTTCAAGCAGGACGGTAAGAAGTTGACCGGGAAAGCCAACTCGGAAGCCGGCGATCAGAAGCGCGAAGCCGAACTAAAGGAGGGCAAGGTGGACGGCGACGCAATTTCGTTCGTCGAGATGCTGAATTTACAGGACAACGAGATTCGCATCACCTTCACCGGCAAGCTCTCGGCCGACCGCAATGAAATCAAGTTCACGCGCGAGGTCGGCGAGTTCGCCAAAACGGAAATCGTGGCCAAGCGCGACGGGGTCGCTCCTGCTGCAACCACACCCGCAGCACCGGTTGCCAAAGTTATTCGCATCAAGGCCGGCAAGTCCGAGCCCGTCAAAGACGCGGAAGGCAACGTGTGGCTGGCCGACCAGGGCTTCGAAGGCGGCCAAACCATCGAAAGGCCCGACATCCAGATTGCCAACACGAAGAGTCCCGACCTCTACCGGTCTGAACGCTACAGCATGGACTCCTTTTCGTTCCCGGTGCCCAACGGGAAGTGCGTGGTGAAACTGCATTTCGCGGAGACCTACGAAGGCATCAGCGGGCCGGGGGAGCGCGTGTTCTCCTTCAATGTCCAGGGGCGCGAGTTCAAAGACTTCGACGTCTGGGTCAAAGCGGGCGGTGCTTTGAAGGCCTACGTCGAGACGGTCCCTGTCGAAGTCACGGACGGCAAGATCAAGATGACCTTCACTCCCAAGGTCGAGAACCCGCAAATCTGCGCGATTGAAATCATCTCGCAATCAGTGTCAGGGAACGAGTCCAGTGCGGCAGCGCCCGCTCCTGCCGCAGCCGTGCCCTCCGCTCCCGCCGAGACCGCGCCGGCTCCAACCGCGCCCACGGGACCGACCGTTCTGCAAATTGACGCGGGCAAAGTCACGGGCAAGGTCAGCCCCATGCTTTATGGGTTGATGACCGAGGAAATCAACTTTGCCTACGAGGGCGGCATCTACGCGGAGTTGATTCGCAATCGCTCGTTCAAGGCCGACGCAGTTGTCCCGCGCGTCACGCCCGACACTTACGAGGCCGGGAAGTATCTTCCTGTCACCTTCCGCCCCGACACCAAGCCGAGATACTGGAGCGTGGTCGGCGGCGCTTCGATGGTGCTCGACACGAATGTCCCGCTGAACGAATTCCTGAATGTCAGCCTCAAGCTCGACGCTTCGACGGCCTCGGCAGATGCGCCCGCAGGCGTGGCCAACGGTGGCTTCTGGGGCATTCCCGTGAAGCCGGACACGGCCTATCGCGTGTCGTTCTTCGCCAAGGCGGCCGATGGATTCAAGGGACCGGTGACCGTCAGCCTCGAAAGCGCCGATGGCAAAACCACCTTCGCCAGCGCGAAGATTTCCGGGCTGAGCGGCGAGTGGAAGAAGTTCGACACCACGCTCAAGACCAAGCGCGTGCCGGCATCGAAAGACAACGTGTTCAAGCTCACCACGACGACCCCGGGAACACTCTGGCTGCAAAACGTCTCGCTCTTTCCGCCCACTTACAAGAAACGCGAGAACGGCAACCGCGCCGACCTCATGGAATTGCTCGCGGCCATGAAACCCAAGTTCCTCCGCTTCCCCGGCGGCAATTATCTTGAGGGGAATGCCTTCAACCAGCGCTTCAACTGGAAGGAAACCATCGGCCCGGTCGAACAGCGTCCGGGCCATCCCAGTCCCTGGGGTTACTGGTCCACCGACGGCATGGGTCTGCTCGAATTCGCCGAGTGGTGCGAGGATCTCGACATGGAGCCCTTGCTCGGCGTTTTTGCCGGCTACTGCCTCGGCCAGGGCGGCGTCATTCCGGCGGGTCCGAAACTCGAACCCTACGTTCAGGAAGCTCTCGAGGAAATCGAGTATCTCATCGGCGACGCCAAAACCACCAAATGGGGCGCGCAGCGGGCGAAGGACGGGCACCCCAAGCCATTCAAGATGCAATACGTGGAAGTCGGAAACGAAGACTGGTTTGACCGCAGCGGCAGCTATGACGGCCGCTTTGCCCAATTTTACGACGCCATCAAAAAAAAGTATCCGCAACTGCAGGTCATTTCCTCGTGGGGCTATGAACAACCCCAGAGTGGTTGGGTCAAGAGCCGCACGCCGGATCTGGTGGACGAACACTTCTATCGCAACATGGAAGAGATGATGGCCCAATCGTTCCGATACGACACCTATTCGAGGACGAATCCGACGAAGATCTTCTCCGGCGAATGGGCCACGCGCGTCGGTTCGCCCACACCGAACATGTCCGGCGCGCTCGGCGACGGCGCGTGGATGACCTGCATGGAACGCAACTCGGACATCGTGCTCCTGTCCTGCTACGCGCCGCTGCTCGTCAACGTCAGCCGACTGGAAGGACAAGGTCGCTCGATGCAATGGAGTTCGGACCTGATTGGCTACGACGCGCTGACCAGCTACGGTTCGCCTTCTTATTATGCGCAAGTGATGTTCAGCACGATGGTCGGCGATGAGATTCTCGCCACCGATTCGCAGAACATCCCCACCCGCGCCTGGCAGCGTCGCGGCCGTGGTGGCGCTCCCGCATCCGCACAGCAGATTCGCGAGGTCTTCTTCGACGCCACCCGCGACAGCCAGAGCGGAGTGATTTATCTCAAGGTCGTGAACTGCTCCGGCTCGGCGCGGCCCATCACGATCAAACTCAGCGGCGCGAAATCCATCAACGCCAAAGGCGAAGCCGTCGTTCTGGCTGCAGACAGCCTGGACGCGACGAACTCCATCACGGAACCGAACAAGGTCGTCCCGCGCACCGAAAAGGTGGACGGTTTGGGCACCGACTTCACCCGCGAGTTCCCGCCGTATTCGATCACGGTCTTGAAGCTGAAATCCAAGTAGCCATGCACCGGTTCATTCTCGCTCAGTTCATTCTCGCAACGCTGCTTGCTGGCGGCGCCTCGTTGGGTCTCGCCGCTACCTCGGATTCATCGGGGCTTCCCTCCGCCGCGACCAAGCACTGGACCGCCGACAACGGCAATGGCACTTACTCGAATCCCCTGTTCTACGAAGAATTCGAGGACCCGGACGTGATTCGCGTCGGCGAAGACTATTACCTCGCCGGCACGACCATGCACATGATGCCGGCGGTGCAAATCATGCATTCCAAGGATCTGGTGAACTGGGAGCTGGTCGGCTACTGCGCGGATCGGCTGGACCTCGGCCCCGCGTTCCGGCTCGAAGGCGGGAACATCTACGGCCGCGGCATCTGGGCGCCCTGCATTCGTTATCACAAGGGCACGTTCTACATCTTCTCCAATGTCAACGGCCTTGGGCTGCAAGTCTTCCGCTCCAAGTCCATCAAGGGTCCATGGGAGCGAAACCAGTTGCCCGGTCGGCACGACCTGTCGGTGCTCTTCGACGATGACGACAAGATCTACCTCATCTCCGGGGGCGGCAGTCCGTATCCCATTGAGGAACTGACTCCGGATGTGAAGTCCTTCCAGACCGACGCTCCCAAACGGGCGCTCGTTGGTCGCATGGGTGAGGGTCACCACCTTTACAAGATCAACGGCAAGTATGTCGATGTGTCCGCCATCCCCGGCGGGCCGGTGGACCAGATGGTCGCCGTTGCCGACTCCATTGACGGTCCGTGGAAGATTGAGCGCATGGTTCAGGCGGAGTCGCTCGGCGTGACAGGCGCTGCGCCGCTTCGTGCCCAGCCCAATGATCGCGGGCTCTGGCTGCATCAAGGTGGCATCGTCGATACCCCATCGGGCGAATGGTGGAGCATCATCATGTCCGACCACGGCAGCGCGGGGCGCATGGTTTCGTTGGTGCCCATCACCTGGGACAACGGTTTCCCGCTCATCGGCCTCCCGGGCAACTTGCGCAAAGCGCCGAACACCTGGATCAAGCCCAACACCGGCCACACGCAGGAACCCAAGCCGGCGTTCATCCACGACGACAACTTCGATGGCCCCAAGCTGAACCTGCACGCGCAATGGAACCACGTTCCCGATGACACCAAGTGGTCCCTCACCGAAAAGCCCGGCGTGCTGCGCCTCCACTCCCTGCCGGCGAGTGATTTCTATTCGGCCCGCAACAGCCTCTGCCAGCGGCCGCCCGGACCTGAGTCCATCATGACTGTCGAACTGGACACGGCGGGTCTCGCGGCGGGGGATACTGCCGGCTTGGCGCTGCTGAGTTCGCCCTACGCCTGGATCGGCGTGGTGAAAACCGCCGAAGGCAACGCGCTGCAAATGTTCATCGGTGGCGGTGGCCGACGCCGTGGCCCCGGCGCCGCCGCTCCTGCGACGACGAATGCGTCCACCCTCAGCCCAACCACCCCGCCCACGCATCTGTGGTTGCGCGTCCACTGCCACTTCGACACTGACGAAGCCATCTTCAGTTGGAGCGCCGACGGCCGGCAATTCGCGCCGCTGGGCAAACCCTTCACCATGACGTTTCAGTTGACGACCTTCCAAGGCGTCCGGCCCGCCCTGTTCAACTTCAACACGTCCGGGCAATCCGGCGGCTATGCCGATTTCGACAACTACACTTGCGTGGAACCGCGCGCCCGGGGCATCGAACGCGAGATTCCCTTGGGCAAGACCATCACGCTGACCAGCGGCGCGGATGGAAGTCTCCTCGCCGCCAACACGCAGAACAACGCGCTGGTGAATGTCGCAGCCGGTTCAGCGGACGCGAACGCGCAGTTCAAAGTCGTGGATCTCGGAAAAGGGCGTGTGGCGCTGAAAGCATCGAATGGAAGATACGTTTCCGCCGCGTCGGAGGCCGTGGTGTTGAAAGACCTCGCCGGAAATACGCCAGGCAATGCCGAGTCGTTTCAGTGGGTCAACCTGATGCGTGGTGACACCATGCTCATGTCGCTCACGAATCATCGTTACCTGGCCACCAAACCCAACGAGCCGGGCCAGGCCACTGTGACCACCACGGGCCCGACTCCAGCCCGCAAGGGCGGCGCTGAGTTCAAGTGGCAGGCGGTCGAAGGGGACGCGATTCACATCCGAAGGTGACCGTTGGCGTTGCAGGATCAGCCGCATTGCAGAGCAAGCACCACGACTCCCCGGGCGTCGGCGTTTCCTTTGGAAGATGCGACTCGTCAACCACTGCTTCCGGTGCTTGAGATTCCTCAACAGGCTGATTTGCGTGCCGAAGTCTGCTCGTTTTCATCGACATCCCCGGCGAAAAACGTCGTCTGGATTTCTGCGGCGGTCACAGCCCGGTTCCAGAGGCGCACATCATGCAAGCTGCCCGCCCAGTATTCGGTGTAGCCCCCGTCCTGCCGGCCCAGCCGCAGCCCGGCGTGTGCAGGTAATGCTTCTCCTCGAGCAGCCGGTCACACGCCGGCCGCTCGTGCTCGTGGAGCAGGCGGACCGTGACGCGTGACATCAGATCGGTTTCGTGGCCAACAGGTGCGCCATCATGCGGCCCGGCGGAACACCCGATCCTGAAGCGCACTCCGCTCCGCCTTCAGATTGCCGAACGTCGAGCGGATGAAAACCCGGATGGTTCGCGTGCTCGCAGGCACAGGCTTATTCCAGCAGTTTTCCCAGCGGGATGGCAAACAGTCGATCGTCCAATTTCACGGCTTCCTTTCCGTTGTAAGCCAGCACAGCGGCGGCGCAGGTGGGTGTCCGCTCCAAAAATGCCCGCAAGCCGGTCAAATCACTCGCGTTCCAGCGGGTGGCCGCTTTTACCTCGATGCCAAAAATCTTTCGGCCCACCTCAATCACGAAGTCCACTTCGTGCCGGCCTTGCTCGTGCCAGAAGGCAAGCTGGGCGTCTGGCAAATGCGCCTCCATCAGGGCGGCGAGATTCTGCGCCATATACGTCTCGAACAACGCGCCGCGCAGCAGATCGTCGCGGCCCGGTTCGAGGGTGGTGATGCCCGCCAGGCCGAACCGCGGCTCGTCCACACCGCGCGGCCTTCCCGATCAAGCGCGCAGCCCGCACGGAAAGCGGCAGGCGAACGTGGTGCCCTGGCCGGGGGTGCTTTGCACGGAAACGGTGCCGCCGTGCGCGGCGACGAGGGTTTTCACAATGGCGAGGCCGAGGCCGGCACCACCGTTGGCGCGGGAGCGGGCTTTGTCCACACGATGGAAGCGGTCGAAGAGCAACGGCAGGTGCGCGGGGGGAATGCCTTCGCCGGTGTCGGTGACGTGGAAGAGGATCTCGTCGGACACGCGGGCGACCCGGAGTTCCACGCTGTCTCCGGCGGGCGTGTGGCGCAGGGCGTTGCTGACGAGGTTGCTCAGGACTTGTTCGACGGCGAGCGCGTCCGCAGACCACGGCAAGGGGTCACACGCGTTGAGGGTGAAGGTCACGTTCTTCTCCCTGGCGAGTCGTGCGAAGCGCCCATGCACGGCGCGCGCCATCGCGGCGGCGTCGCCGGGTGCGGGATGCAGGAGCGGCTGCCCAGCGTCGGCGGTGGCCAGGGCGAGAAGATTTTCGGAGAGGCGAGAGAGACGTTCGATTTCCTCGCGACAACTGGTCAGCGCGGCCCGGTAATCTTCCGGGCTGCGTTCGCGGCGCAGGGCGATGTCGATCTCGCCGCGCAGGATGGCGAGCGGCGTGCCGAGTTCATGCGCGGCGTCGCCGACGAAACGGTGTTGGGCGGCGTGCAACGTCTCGGTTTCGCGGCGCAACCGGCTGGCGGCGGCGGAAACGGCCGCGCGCAGCGCGATGGCGAAGAGCGCGCCGAAACCAAACAGTCCGGCGGTCATCACCCCCGTGAAATGCGCCACGGCGCGCGCCACGTCCGGCAGCGGCAGGCCGGCTTGGGCAAAGCCCAGTGCCGTGGCTTCCCCCGCATGGTTGAGATTGCCCGTGTGAACCGGATACGTCACGAGCCGGATGGTCCGTCCGGCGGCGTCCGTCGTTTCGTCCGTGAGCCAGCGCAGTTCCGTGGCCCCGTCCCGCCGCGCCTTCGTTGACAACGCCATGGCTGCCGGCGTGTTGGCGGAGGCGGCGACCAATCGCCCATCCGGCTCGAAAATCTGGATGAAGATGTCGCGGTTATAGTCGGCGTGATTGCGCGTGAGGATGTCGGCGAGATTCTCCGGCCAGTGGCCTTGCTCGCGGATGGGTTGCAGGGTTTCGGCGAGGTAGCGCGAGCGATCGCGCAACGCGAGGTCAAGAAACGCGGTCTGCACTTGCGCATCCGAGGCCAGGGTGCGGGCCACGTAGCCGCGCAGCAGGATGCCGCCCAGCGTCAGCAGCGCCGCCACGAGCAGGGTGAAGTAAAGCGCCAGATGGCGTTCGTCGCGTTTCATCGTTTCTCCGGGACGCGCAGCACGTAGCCCGCGCCGCGCACCGTATGCACGAGCGGCGGCCCGCGCCGGTCAATTTTTTCGCGCAGCCGATACACGGTCACGTCCACCACGTTGCTCAGGGCGTCAAAGTTCTCATCCCACACATGCTCGGACAACTGCGTGCGCGACACGACGCGGCCCCGGTGGCGCAGCAGGTATTCGAGGATGGAAAATTCCTTCGCCGTCAGCTCGACGAGTGCGCCGTTGCGCTTCACTTCGCGCGAGCGCGGATCGAGCACGAGGTCATCCACGCGCAGGCAGACATCGCTCTCGGGCGCGGCCCGGCGCAGGAGCGCGTGGAGGCGCGCGAGCAGTTCCTCGAAGTCGAAGGGCTTCTTCAAGTAATCGTCGGCGCCGCTGTTCAGTCCGCGCACTCGATCCTGCACCGCACCGCGCGCGGTGAGCATGAGGACGGGCGTGCGCCGGCCCTTCGCGCGCAATTTCTCCAGCACATCGAAGCCATCCAGACCCGGCAGCATCACGTCGAGCACGATGGCGTCATAGTCTTGCTCGACCGCACGAAAGGCACCGTCATCACCGTCGCCAGTCACGTCCACGGCGAAGCCTTCTTCGCGCAATCCGCGCGCGAGGAGGGGAGCGAGTTTCGCGTCGTCCTCGATGATGAGCAGGCGCATAGGAGCTTTTTGAATGTTGTTGATACCCGCGCCAGGAGCAAGCACTGGTTGTGCCCGCCGAGTTTGCCGTTAATCCTGCAAGGCGAAGATGACAGACCGATGACACGGCAGGGTGTACTCTGTCATGCTGGCGTCATCTTGCTGGGCGAAACTCGGCGCATGAAACGAATTCACTTCGCGACCCTTTATCGCACCTACGCGGCGCTGCTGCTCGCAACGTCCGGCGTCTCACTCGACGCGCAACCCGCCGCGGCCGCTCCGATTGAACAGCGATACCCCGCGCACTCCTGGGTCGTCGATGTCACCCAGCCGCCTTACTCGGCCAAGGGCGACGGCGTGACGGACGACACCGAGGCCTTGCAACGCGCGCTCAACGAAAACGTCGGGCGGCATCGCGTGCTGTATTTTCCAGAGGGCGCTTATCTTGTGAGCGCGACGTTGAAATGGCCCAAGAAATTTGGCGGACGCGACAATTGGGGCATGACGATGCTGCGTGGACAGAGCCGCGAGGGGAGCATCCTGCGGCTCAAGGAGGGCACCTTCACCGACGCGAAGAAGCCGCAGGCGATCATGTGGTGCGGCGGGTTCGGCTCGGCGGATTGGTTTCACAACTACGTCGAGAACCTGACCTTCGAGGTGGGCACGAACAACGCCGGCGCGACGGCGCTGCAGTTCTACTCGAACAACATGGGCGCGGTGCGCGACTGCCGGTTTGTCGCGGGCGAGGGCAGCGGGGCGGTCGGACTCGATCTCGCGCATCGCGACATGAACGGGCCGCTGCTCGTGCAGCGTTGTGAGGTCATCGGCTTCCGGCGCGGCGTCACCACGGCGCGGTCCGTGAACAGCCAGACCTTTGAACACCTCACGCTGCGCGGACAGCGGGAGTCTGGTTTCGACAACGAAGGGCAGGTTATCAGCCTTCGCGGGCTGGTGAGCGACAACGCCGTGCCCGCGCTGCGCAGCTACGGCACGATGCTGCTCACCGACGCCCAACTCACCGGCCACGGCGACGCTGGGAAAGTGCCCGCACTGGTGAACTACAACGGCGGACGCATCTTCCTGCGCGACGTGAAAACCACCGGCTACAAACGCGCGCTCGCCGACGTGAAGACGCCGGACTTCGCCGCCGCCCAGCGCGTCAACGGCGAGGACAAGCCTGGCAGTCTGGGGCCGAACATCGCGG
This sequence comes from Limisphaerales bacterium, assembly GCA_038249465.1. Taxonomy (GTDB): domain Bacteria; phylum Verrucomicrobiota; class Verrucomicrobiia; order Limisphaerales; family JBBRWD01; genus JBBRWD01. The sequence goes on from JBBRWD010000025.1 coordinate 38,949, forward strand.
AGTATTGCTCGCAGCCGGCCACGAGTCCGTTTCCATCCCCGGCGGAATCGCTGCGCCTTCCGGTCAAGGAAACGCCCCGCCTCACGTGGGAAGATTCATCGAAGTGGGCCGTGGTCGATGCCTTCGGCGCGGACCCGGGCGGCCAGACGGATTCCACCGCCGCCATCCAAAAAGCGATGGACTCCGGCGCGACGACCGTCTTTTTCCCCGGCAACTACAAGACGATCATGCCCATCGTGGTGCGGGGAACCGTGCGCAGCGTCATCGGCCTCAGCGGCTGGCTAAACTATGGCCAACGCGACCGGCTGAACTTCCGCATCGAGGACGGCGCCGCGCCGGTCGTCATGCTCGGGCACTTTAGCCATCTCGGCGGCGGCGTGGAAATCGCCACGCGCCGCACCGTCGTCTTGCGGAGCATGGGGACCCACACCATCCAGAGCACGCCGGCCGCAGAGGGCGGCGAGGTCTTCCTCGAAGATGTGGGTGGCGACGACTTCCGCTTTCGCAAGCAGAAGGTCTGGGCGCGGCAGCTCAACATCGAGAACCAGGACACGCACTTGAGCAATGACCACGGCGACGTGTGGGTGCTCGGCTACAAGACCGAACGCGGCGGCACGCTCGTCCACACCCTTGGGGGTGGACGCACGGAAATCCTTGGCGGCTTCAGCTACACCACCACGGCGGGCAAACTTGCCCCCATGTTCGTGAATGACAACTCCAGCGTCTGGGCGTTCTTCGCCGAGGTTTGCTACAGCGGCGATCCCTTCGCGACCATCATTCGCGAGACACGTGGCCCCGAGACGAAAGAAGTGAAGCGGGGCGAAGGCAACCCCGTCCCCTATTCTGGCTATGGCAAACCATGAAGCCACGTTTTCCGGCCCCTCAGGTGTTCGTCCAGAAACCGGCGCGGGTCACCCGCGTCCCCATTGGCATGGACATGACTGGAACATCACTCCTCCTGCCTCTCGCCGAAATGAGCGACCACCGCACCGCAAACAATGAATACCACGAGAATTAAATGCATCCGTGAGATTCAAATGCATCAATGATCCCACCATGACGGTAAACCACGAAAGCTATGAAACATCATCTTGATCGGCGACAATTCCTGGCCCGGGGAGTCGTCGCTTCCACCGCTCTATGTCCCGTCGTCTCGACCCTCGCGGCGGGCGCAGAACCTGCAGCCGCGCCACCCACGCCACGCCGGGTGTCTCCCAATAGCAAGGGCACCCTGCCCACCGGCAAGATTGGCAAAGTCAGCCTCAGCCGGCTCATCTCCGGGGGCAACCTGCTCAGTGGTTGGTGTCACCAGCGGGATCTCCTGTTCGTGCGCAACCTGGCCACGGCCTACCTGACCGAGCAGAAGCAGCACGACACGCTGCAAATGATCGAGGAGGTGGGCGTCAACAGCATCGTCATTGACCTGATGCAGCAGGACATCCTCAACAAATACCGAAAGGAACGCGGGGGCAAAATGCAGGCCATCGTCGCCGTGCGTGAGGATTGGGGCGATTGGAGCACCCCGCGTTGGAACGGCCTGAAGACGCAGATTCTCCGGACCATCGAAAAGGGAGCGGATCTCCTCTACCTCCACGGCGGTTATGCCGATCGCGTGGTGCAGTCGGGCAAACCCGAAAACATCGACGTGCTCGGCAAGGCTCTTCAGTTCATCCGCGAGCAGGGATTCAGCGCCGGCCTGGGCGCGCACGCCCTGGAAGTGCTCCAGGAATGTGATCGGCGCGGCATCCAGCCTGACTTCTACGTCAAAACCTTCCACCACGACCGTTACTGGTCCGCGACCCCCAAGGAGCGGCGGAAACCTTTTTCGGTCGATGGCCCTCCCTCTGCCGACCACAACGAATTTCACGACAATATTTTCTGCCTCAACGCCGAAGCCACCGCCGAGTTCATGCTTGAAAAGTCCATTCCGTGGATTGCCTTCAAGGTCTTGGCCGCCGGCGCCATCCCGCCCAAGTCGGGCTTCAAATATGCCTTTGAAAATGGCGCGGATTTTGTCGCCGTGGGGATGTTTGATTTCGAAGTGGACGACGACGTCCAGGCCCTCCGGCGAACGCTGGACGGCTTGCAGCGAGAACGCCCCTGGCGCGCCTGACCCGGCTTTGTCGGTGTCGGCATGAAAGGCTCCTCGCATGTCGGCACTCTGCTGCGCATGGAAGGCGTGGAGTTGCGTGCCGTGTGCGACATCGTGGAGCTCCAAGGTCGCGAGACGCAGGAGCAGGCCAGGCGTCTCGGCGCGCGCGACTTCGAGCGGCTATGCGCCGAGGAGGAACTGGATCTCGTTTACCCTGCCACACCTTGGGCAGGTGCATAGGCCCGTGTGCCTGGCCGCGATGAAGAATGGCACACACGCCGCCGCCGAAATCCCCGCCGCCTACACGCGGGAGGAGTGCTGGCAGCTCGTGGAGACCTCCGAGAGCACCGGACGCCATCTCTGCATGATGGAAAACGTCAACTACATGCCGGATGAACTCGTCATCTACAAAATGGTGCGGTGCGGCGTGCTCGGGGAGTTGATTCATGGTGAGGGCGGTTCAGTCCCTGGCTGGCATCGCAACGGGCGTATCTCGACACTGCCCCCGAAGGCAACCGGGGTGGAGCGCGACGGTTACGTCGCTTCATCGTTCGAGAGACCGTCCGCCAATGTTTCGCCAACACCCATCGAACGCGGAAGCGGCCTCAAGGCCGCGCGCCGGGGGCAATGCGCGGATGCGCCCCATCGCAACTCCGGCGCCGGGGAATACGCTCAAACCCATGAACGCGAACCCAGAGCAAGTGACGTTTCTGCCCCCAGCAGCGGGGAGGGTTGGCCTTTGGGGCGCTGGACGCCACCGGGGCTGCCAGCAAAGCTGAGCGCACGAAACTGCTTTCCCCATTCCCTGCGCTGCGTAATTGTGTCAAACGTGAGGACTGAAATCGCAATGCCCATCATTCCAAGTGACGCGACGCGCCATACCATGAAAGCTCGCAACCCTATAAGCAATTCACTCCTGCTTTGCCTTGATTCTGGCCACCTCTTCCTGACTGCCATCCTGCTGGGCCTGGCGGTTCAAATCCAGGCTGCCGACGGTCTCCTGCTCGCCGAGAACGGCCTGGCCAAGGCCGTGATCGTTCACAACGGACTGACCCGGGTGGCGTCAGCCCTGGACGCCAGCAAGGTCAAGCCGGCGGTGGACGACCTGCGCGACTACCTGAAGCAGATCACGGGTGCCGACTTCCCCATGGTCGCGACCCTGGCCGAAGCCGGCGAACGTCCGACCATCCTGCTGGAAGTGGTGGGCAAACTGCCCGGCGCCAGTGACCGGGTGACTGCGGCGCAAGCTTACCGCATCACCGCGACCGGCCAGCGATTGACGCTCACCGCGGCTTCGCCGCTCGCGCTGCACCACGCTGTGTATGGCCTGCTGGAGGACCACCTCGGCTGCCGCTTCTACACGTTCGTCGCCAAGGGCATGCACTACGGCGGCCGGGGATATGAGATCGTGCCGCGCCAGCCGAAGCTCGTGCTGGCTGCGATCAACGACCTGCAGGAGCCGGCCTTCGCCAACCGCGGGTTCATCTTTTGGATGGGCAGCTATCCCTGGATCGTGCAGAACCGCGGCCCCGGGACGCCGGGGGACCGGGTCAGCGGCGGTCTTGGCGCCGGGCACAACTTCTACCACCTGCTGCCGCCGACGGACACCAAGGAGGGCGAGAAAGTCGTGCCCGGCCTGTTCAAGACGCATCCCGAATTCTATCCCGTGAACAAAGCCGGTCAGCGCGAACACACCTGGGCTTACGGCATCTGCGGCAGCAACGCCGAACTGCCGGCGTTCCTCGCGGCCGGGCTGGAGCGCGCGATCCAGCGCCGGATCGCCGAGAGCAAAGGCGGCGCCGTGGACTGGAGCCTGCCTTTCGAGGCCGCCCAGGGCGACGGTTTCAGCGGCTGTCTGTGCCCGGAGTGCCGCAAGCTGGTGCAGGCCGAGGCTTCCGAGTCGGCTCCGCTGATCCTGGCGCTCAACCGCGCGCTGGAACTCATCGGCCGGAAGCACCCCCAAGCGCAGGTCATCACCTTCGCCTACTTCGAAACCCTCGACGCTCCCAAGACGTTGAAGCCGCACTCCAACCTCTGGATCAACGTGGTCTCCAGCGCGCGCAGCCAGAATGCCGCCGGCGATCAGGTCGGGCCGATCGCCGGAAATCCGGCCAATCGCGACTACGCCAAGGCCCTGGCTGACTGGCCGAGGATCGCGCCGGGCCGGGTCACCGTCTGGCACTGGGACACCTTTCGTGCGGAATGGCCTTCGATCTTCTACCTGGCCGAGAACACCCGCTACCTGCGCGACTGCGGCGTCTATGCCATCAACCCGCAATACTGTGGCGGGCCGTGGGTGGACCTGCTTGCCTGGCTGCAGTTGAAGCTGGCATGGAATCCGGACCTCGATGCGGACAAGCTCATCCGACAGTTCTGCGATGACAACTATGGATCCGAGGCGGGCGCGCAGGTCTTCCGCTACCTGAAGCTGGCGCAGCAGGGCTACGCCGATACGCTCCACGTTCCTAGCGCCGTGCGCTGGAGCGGCTGGACCCCGATGCTGCGAGAGAAGCTGTTCCCGCCGTCGCTGTTGACCCGGATGACCGAGGCGATGGACCAGGCCCTGGCCGCCGCCACCCAGGCCGGGGACGCCAAGCGCCTGGCCAACCTCATCGCCGTGCGCGGCCAGTCGCTGGACGTGGTGCATATCGATGCGGCGGTGAACAGCGGCCTACCGTGGGGCGCGGTGCGTGACGCGGCGGACGGTCGAAATTGGTTCGTCCCGGGCGCTGATCCGCGGCTGCCATCCTGCGTGCTGCGGGCGAAGAAGGGCATCGTCATGAACGGCGGTGGCGAACATGGCATCCTGCGCGGTATCGCCGGTTACGCCGCCGGCAACGGGGGCCCGCTGGTCGAACTGGCCGGCAAGGCGATTACCGTTGCCGTCTGTCCCGACCTCAAGGGGCAGATTGTCAGTGCGGTTGATACGGCCAGCGGCAAGGAACTGCTGGCGATCGCGGGCGCCAACAGCGGCTATGCCGATCTCTTCCCGAACATGCCGGCCCAGATCTGGCTGCCGGTTGACCAGGCCCGCGACGTCGCCGCCCGGGCCAACGACGACTGGTCAGAGCTTTGGAGCCGCTTCCAGAATCCCGACCCGACGCGGCTGGAGACGATGGTGGTGCTGTCGCCCGTCTATTACGGATTCGAGGACAAGCGTTCGCTGCGACGGACGGTCAGCACCACCGCCGACGGACTGCGAGTTGAGCGCGTCTATACCGGAGCCCTGGACAATCTCCAGGTGTTTACCACTCGCTGGCTGCTGGCGCTGCCCAATGCGCGGGTGGCCAAGGTCGGTGTCAACGGGGGCGGCATCGACCAGTTGCTCGACCTGAGCTTCGCCGTTCCCGGCGGGATCAAGGGCGTCAAAGCCGGCGAGCGCCTCAAGGGGGCCGATTACATGGACGAGCGCTTCGATACCGTCGTCGCGGTCAGCGATGCCCAGGCCGTCAAGCTGGCGCTGAAGGCCGACGCCGGCGGCGAACTCCGCATCCGGCTCGATCGCGGCGATGGCCTCGCCGTGACGTTGACGACGCCGGTGCCGGGATGGCAGGCGGTGGAGCTGAAGCCGATCGTCGAGTCGCATCAGTTGGAGATCACCCTGGTCGGGGCCAAGCAGGCCGCAGCTCCGGCGGTGCTGCCGGTGCAGACCCTCAGTGCCCGCGCCGTGCCCAAGGCTCCGGCGTCCACCGCCGCGCCGCCGCCGCCGGCCAAAGCGATTGCCGCCAAGGTCCGCCTGACCGGAGCGGCCAGTGCCATCAATGAACTGGACGGCTCCGAGTTGGCGTGGATCCCGTCCGGCGCCTTCCTGCGTGGCTCGCCCGCCGGCCAGGGCGCCAGCGACGAACGTCCGCAGCGGTCCATCGACCTCGAAGGTTTCTGGATCACCAAGACGCCGATCACGCTGGCCAGATATCAAACCTATTGCGCCGCGAGCAAGACCGCCTTCGAGCCAACCTGGGGCCAGAGCATGCTCGCCGCTCCGGTCGGCGACGCCGGTTCCTATCCGGTGTTAGTCGGCTGGTATGAGGCGGACGCCTATGCCCGGGCGATGGGCGCGGCCCTGCCGAGCGAAGCGCAGTGGGAGAAGGCGGCGCGGGGAACCGATGGCCGGGAATATCCGTGGGGCAACACCTGGGATTCCACGAAGTGTGCGAGCATGGAGGAGACCCTCTATCGCTTCTCCAGCGGCCTGCGTCCGGTCGGGAGCTATCCCGCCGGGGCCAGCCCGTACGGCGTGCTCGACATGGCCGGCAACGTCTGGGAATGGGTCGGTGACTGGTATGCCCACGAGGCCTACCGGACAGCGGCGGAGCGCAATCCCACCGGCCCGGCCACCGGTACCCACAAGGTTCTTCGCGGCGGGTGCAGCCTGTTCGACGAGCGCTTCAGCCGCACGGCGGCGCGCCTGCTCAACCCACCGCACGTCCGCGACTGGACGCCCACCGGCTTCCGGTGCGTCGTGGTGGCGCCAGGCCCAGGCAAGTGATTACCCTCTGCCGCACGATGCTGACTACCCAGTGGGAAGGACGACACCCGGACTGGGTCGGGCGCGTCTGTCCCGGCGCGCCGCGAACCACGCCCGGCCAACCCGACGGCGCGCTGGGGACAGGCCCGACCCGTGCGTGTTGGGACCCAGCGTCTTCTGGGAGCCCATCTCAAGGTCTTGTCAGTAGGTATCGCTCGGGGTGCCTGCCGGCAGGTGGCGGCGATCTTGAGATTGCTGCTCCACGTGGTGCCGTGGAGCGTGGAAACCGAACTGGAAGCTATCCAGCCTTGTGCCTGGCGAAGCTGCGGTGGCATGGGAGTTTTCCGGAGAGGCTCAAGCGTTCGCGCCCGGCGCCTATCACTGCTGCTCCGCGCGGCCCATCCGCTGCCGAAGGGAACGCCGCTTCGCTTTGCCAATCAGAGCCACGACCGGCATTTGTCCGGTTGGCTGACGTTGGGGGAATTCCACCGATGACAACTCATTCTCCTCGTTGCTCCCGCCTCTGACCGCGAAGTTCCCGCGGTAGTGCTGCGGTTCTCAAGCCGTCCGGCTCGCCTCGATGCGGCTCACCTGCCGGCCAAATTCGCGGGGAGTCATCGCCTTAATCCTTTGAAACTGGCGGTTGAAATTGGACAGGTTGGTGAAGCCGCAGGCGAAGGCGATGTCGGTGATCTTGTTCCCGCTCTCGGCCAGCAGACGGCAGGCGCGGCCGATGCGCAATTGGTTGACGAAGGTGGGGAACGTCCGGCCCGAGTGCAGGCGGAAGAAGCGGCTGAACGCGCCTTCGCTCAAGCCCGCCAGGCGCGCGGCTTCTCCCATGCGGATCGGTTGGTCGAACCGTTCGTTGATGAAGCGCAGCACCCGTTCCATGCGCTCCTGGTTGAAGGGGCTGAGCGCCGCCGTGTAACCGGCACTGGCGATGGCGCGGCCCTCGTCACTGGACGCCAATGCCTCCAGGGCGGTGAGAAAGAGCGTCAAGCGTCGCAGACCGGTCGCGGCGCGCATGTCCGCCATCAGCCGTGCCACGCGCTCGCGGGTCTTGCCGGGAAACTGGAGTCCGACGGAGGCGCGCTTGAGCAGTCGCCGCAGCGCCTGCGCGGCTGGAAGCTTCCAGAAGTCGCGGCCCAGGAAGTCTTCCTCGAATTGCACGATCAAGATGTGGACCGGGCCGGGCTGGTCAGGCCGGCCTCCATCACGCTGCCAGATGTGCGGGAGATTGGAGCCGAGCATTACGAGGTCGCCCGCCTCCAGTTCGGTGAGGTCGTCGCCCACCATCCGGTAGCCTGGGCAATGCAAGGTGAGGATCAACTCGTTCTCGGTATGAAAGTGCCAGGGACACGAGAAGCTGCGGCTGCGGATTTCCTTGAAGGTAAATCCCTCCTCGGAACCGGGCATCAGCTTTTCAAAAATGAGTTTCATGGCGCAGCGCAGCGTCGGGTCGGGAAAGTATCAAAACTCGTGGCAAAGCGTGTAGCCAAAACCGGACCGCCGGGATTCAATCCGCGAGACACGCTGCCACCATGAAGAAATTCAACGTCGGAATCGTGGGCTACGGCTGGGCTGCCACGGCGCATCTGCCGGCCATCAACGCGGGCGCGCTCGGCCAGGTGACGCGGATTTGCTCGTCGCGCTCGCTGGATGCGCGGGAACTCTCCGCGCAGCACGGTTGCGCTCTCCAGACCACCACGGACTACGCCGCGCTGCTGGCGGATCCGGGCATCCAGGTGGTGTCGATTTGCAGCTATCACCATCAGCACAAGGAACAGGCCATCGCCGCCGCGCGGGCGGGGAAGCACATCATTTGCGAGAAGCCGCTCGCGCTGTCGCTGGCGGAGGTGCGCGAGATCGAGCAGGCGGTCCGGGCGGCGGGCGTGGGGTTTTGCCTCTGCTTCGAGATGCGGTTCTCCGCCCAGTTCCGCACGATCAAGTCCCTGCTCGATGCGGGCAGCCTGGGGCGGTTGCACTACGGCGAAATTGACTACTACCACGGCATCGGCCCGTGGTATCGGGAGTACGAGTGGATCACGCCGAAGGCCGCCTGCGGCAGCAGCCTCATCGCCGCGGGCTGCCACGCCCTGGACGCGCTGTTGCTTTGCCTGGGCGGCGACGTGGACGAAGTCTTCAGTTACGCTGCCCAGTCGGCCCACCCGACCTTCGCGGCCTACGCGTATCCGACCACGACCACCACGCTGCTGAAGTTCAAAGACGGCACGGTGGGCAAGTGCGCGTCGGTGATTGACTGCTGGCAGCCTTACTATTTTCACACCCACCTCGTGGGCAGCGAAGGCAGCCTCCTCGATAATCGGTTTCACTCGAACAAGCTCCACGGCGGCGATCGGCACCAATGGAAAGAGCTTCCGTTCAAACCCGTGGATTCTGGTGATGTGTCGGATCATCCCTACCAGACGCAGTTCGACGCCTTCTTCACCGCCATCGAGCAAGGTGTGGACATGCCGCTGACCGGATTGAAGGAAGCCGTGCTGACCCATGAAGTCATTTTCGCGGCGGACCGGTCGTTGGAACTCGGTCGTCCCGTCAAGCTGGCGGAACTGCGCGCCGGCTGAGAATCTGAAATCTTAAATCTCATATCTTAAATTCATCACCCCATGAACTTACTCGCCCTTCACGGCGGCGCACCCGCCGTCCAGGACCAACTCCCCCACTGGCCCAGCTTCGACGATCACGCCATTCGTTCCGTCGAGGAAACCCTGCGCTCCGGCAAGGTCAATTACTGGACCGGCAAACGCGGCATGGAATTCGAGAAGCGCTTCGCTGAGTGGCAGGGGAGCAAGTTCGCTATCAGCACCACCAACGGCACCTCCGCCCTGCATGTCGGTCTCACCGCCCTCGGCATCGGGCCCGGCGACGAAGTTATCGTGCCCAGCTACACTTTCATCGCCTCCAGCTTTTCCATCGTCCAGGCCGGCGCCATCCCGAGGTTCGCCGACGTCAACCTCGACGACCATTGCCTCAGCGTCGAATCCGCCGAGAAACTCGTCAACGAGCGCACCCGCGCCGTCATGCCCGTCCACCTCTATGGCAATGTGGCCGACATGGACGCCATCAACGCCTTCGCCAAGCGGCGCAAGCTCTTCGTGATCGAAGATAACGCCGAGGCCTTCGGCGGCATCTACAAGGGCCGCAAGACCGGCACACTCGGCGACATCGCGGGCTGCAGTTTCTGCCAGAGCAAAACCTTCACCACCGGCGGCGAAGGCGGCATGGTCACCACCGACAACGAGGACTTCGCCTGGACTGCCCGCAGTTTCCGCGACCATGGCTACGACGTGAAGGACCGCCTCAACCTCCTCGAACTTGAGCAAAAACTCTCCTACATCCACAACATGGTCGGCTGGAATTACCGCATGACGGAGATGCAGTCGGCCATCGGCCTGGCCGAGCTGGATCGCATGGACACCTGGAACATGCCGCGCCGACGCCGCAACGCGCACCTCATCATGGACGCGCTGGCAGACGAGCCGCTGGTAAAGTTCCGGCCCATCGACACGCCCGAGCGTCAGAACGGCTGGCTCGTCATGGCCTTCTCGCTCGACATCGAGAACATGCGTTGCGACATCACTGAGTTCGTCAAAGCCGCCGCCGCCGAGGGCGCGCCGTGCTGGAAGGTTTTCTGGCCGCAGTGTCACACCGAGCAGGCCTTCGCCGCCCGCAACGCCTTCGGCCGCTCGGGATTTCCCTTCAACTCACGGGAATACGCCAGCCCGGCCAGCGTGGACTACTCCCGCGTCGAGATTCCCAACGCGCTCTGGCACCAATCCCACACGTTCACCTGCTTCGCCTATCCCACCTACGAGCCGCACCACTGCGAGCAAATCGCGGCGGCGCTCAAGAAAGTCATCCGCGCGTATGCGAAGTAAGACGTGATGCGTGATGCGTGAAACGTGAAACGTGATGCGTGAAATCGGTCAACAACTCAATACTCGACCGGCGCCCTGAGCCATGTTTACGTTTCAAATATTCATCCATCAGACATTACCCACTGACCCACACCGACCATGAGCACTCGAATCAAATGGGGCGTCATCGGCTGCGGCGGCATCGCCCGCCGGCGGACGATTCCCGAGGGCATTGTTCCCGCATCCAACGGCACGCTGACCGCCGTCTATAATCCAACCCAGTTCACAAACGATGCGGTCGCACGGGAGTTCGGCGCCCGGGCCTGCCGGTCGGTGGACGAACTGCTGACGGCGGATGTTGATGCGGTTTACCTCGCCTCGCCGCCTCACGTGCACCGCGAACAAGCCCTCGCTTGCGCCGCCGCCGGAAAGCACGTGCTCTGCGAGAAACCCCTCGGCGTGACGGTCGCAGATGCCGAGGTGATGATGGCGGCTTGCCGCCAAGCCAAAGTGCGCCTGGGCACCGCGTTCATGATGCGCTTCCACGCGCAGCACCAGGCCGCGCTGAGGCTCATCCGCGAAGGCGCGCTCGGCCAACTCGTCTTCGGACGCGCGCAACTCTCCTGCTGGTATCCGCCGCTGCCCGGCGCGTGGCGGCAAGACCCGGCCCTGAGCGGCGGCGGTTCGCTGATGGACATGGGCGGCCACTGCATTGACCTGCTCGAAATGTTCTTCGGCCCGGTGAAGAGCGTGAGTTGCTTCACCAATCGCACCGTCCACAGTTACGCCTCGGAGGACAGCGCAGTCGTGAACCTGCGGTTCGCCAGCGGCGCGCTGGGCGCGGTGGATGCCTTCTTCTGTATGCCTGACGCGGCGAGCCAGAACCGGCTCGAACTCTACGGCTCGCTGGGGAGCATTCTCGCCCAGGGCACCATCAGCCAGGGCGCGCAGGGCGAGATGACCGCGTTGCTCCAGCAAGGCGCCGGCGGTTACGACGCCCAACAGGCGCGGGACGCGAACGGCGGCACGCGCATCAACCCTCCGACGGTCAATCCCTACCGCGCTGAGATTGAAGAGTTCAGCCAGGCCATCATCGAGAACCGCGAGCCCTCCAACAGCGCCGCCATCGGCCTGCAAAGCCAGCGGGTCCTCGCCGCGTGTTACGAATCGGCCCGCTGCGGGCGAACCCTCTCCATTACTACACGATGAAACCTTTACCTCGAAAATTTCATAGGCGGGCAAGAACCGGAAGGCGTAGCGCAGATTTCCAATCTGCTGTATCGCGGGTTTCCAACCCGCTGCGCGCCGGATTGGTTCTGACACCCTGCCGACTGGAACTCGGCGATACAGCAGGTTGGAAACCTGCGCTACGAGCCGTCGGCAGGCCATTCGACGAGTCAGCTTGCGACATAGACGGGCTATGCCCTCTCTTGCCAAACATCTGTGCCAATTCCTGCCCGCACGGAGTTTCCATGAAGACGCCGCCTCTCTTCCCGCGTGCCCCTATCCTGGTTTCACTTCTCGCCGCCTTGGTTTTGTTGACTTCCCTGTTGCCGCAGTCCGCCTTTGCTGCCGCAGCCAGCGAAGCGACCAAGCTGGCACCAGGAACGAACACGACCGATCGTCTCGGCGAACTGGTCACCATTCCCGCCGGACCTTTCCTGATGGGCAACAACGGTCACGAAGGATTCGAAGGCCCTGAGGAATTCCCGCAGCACTCGGTCAACCTGCCCACCTACCAGATCGGCAAGTATGAAGTCACGCGCGGCGAGTTCCGCAAGTTCATCGAAGCGGGTGGCTATACGAATGCAAGTTACTGGTCTGATGCGGGGTGGAAGTGGAAAGAGGGCGACGTCACCGACTATGCCGGGATGCACGGCCAGGTCACGCACACCGTCAGACTCAACCGCAAGGAGCCACGCACCGCGCCGGAGCATTGGGCCGCCGAGCAGGAATGGATCGGACACGGATTCGGCCACCCGCGTTTCATCCAAACCGATCGCCATCCGGTGGTCGGCGTGACCTGGTATGAAGCTGAGGCCTACTGCAAATGGGCCGGCGGTAGATTGCCCACCGAGGCGGAATGGGAGAAAGCCGCCCGCTGGGATGAGACGAAGAGGCGCGCCAACACCTGGCCCTGGGGTGACACCTGGGATCCGGAAGCTTGTAACAACCCGGCCGATCACAACGCGGCCGGCGGCGGCCATCGTGTGAACCAGAGTGCGCCGGTCGGCAGCTATCCCAAGGGAGCCAGCCCTTATGGTTGCATGGACATGGTGGGCAATGCCTATGAATGGGTGGCGGATTACGCCAAGTCGTACCCGGGCAATGCCAAACCATTCGACCACAGCCCGGGCTTTCATTTTGTGAGAGGCGGCTGCTGGGATGATGGTCCCTTCAGCGTCCGCTGTGCTTACCGGGGCTGGTATCTTCCTCCGAGCAGCAGCGGCACTGGTCCCGGGGACAGTGACTATATCGGATTCCGCGTGGCTCGCTAAGCGATCGTTTCCACAAGTCCATGACTAATTCAAAAACCAACCTTCCGACATGATGCACAACCAATCCAGACTCGGGCTGTTCATGATTGCCTGGGGAACGTTGATCGCCTGCCTTTGCCCGGCGGTCGAAGGAGCCGACAACCACACCCGCGTTGGCGTCGCCGCCACCGACATCACGCCGCCGCTGGGCATTCCGATGGCGGGCTATTATCACGCACGCGGCGCCGACGGCGTGCTCGACCCGCTCTTCAGCAAGGCAATGGTCATCGAGACCGGCGGCGAGCGCGCCGCGTTGGTGACGCTGGACATCATCAGCGTGACCCGCGCGATCACCGACCAGGCCCGCGCGGCCATCGAGAAGGCCACGGGCATCAAGGGCGATCATGTGATGATCTCCGCCACGCACGCCCACACCGGCCCCGAGTTGGCCAATCGCGGCAAACGGAGCAGCGACCTGGGTGGCCAGAACCAACTGGCGGTGGACTACACCGCAGGCCTGCCCGCGAAAATCGCCGAAAGCGTGCGCCTCGCCAACGCGAACCTCCAACCCGCGCAACTCAACGTGGCCCATGGCCGCTGCGAAGGGCTGACCTTCAACCGCCGTTACTTCATGCGCGACGGCAGCGTGGGCTGGAATCCCGGCAAACGAAATCCGAACGTCGTCATGCCCGCCGGCCCGAGCGATTCCGAAGTCAGTCTGCTCTACATCGAAAAGCCCGCCGCCACCGGGCCGGCGCAATCCATCGCCACCTATGTGAACTTCGCCATGCACCCGGACACCTGTGGCGGCAGCAAGATCAGCGCGGACTGGCCGGGCGCGCTCAGCCGGGTGTTGACGGGTTATCATGGCTCGAACCATCTCACCCTCGTGGCCAACGGCACTTGCGGGAACCTCAACCATCTCGATACCTCCTGGCGCTGGCCGCAGAACACTGGCGCCGAGGGGCATCGCCTCGGCACGATTCTGGGCGCGTCCGTCTTCCAAACCTACAAGGACCTCAAACCCGCCGCCGCCGGCCCGCTCCGCGCCAAGTCCGAACTCGTCGAACTCGCCCTGCCCGAAATCACGCCGGCGCAAGTCGAGGAAGCAAAGCAGGCCATCGCCGCCACGAAGGACGACCGCGACGGTAACTTCATGAAACTCGTCCGCTCCTACCGTGCGCTCGACGTGGCGGGGCGCGAAGGCCGGCCGCATCGTGTCGAGGTGCAGGTCATTGCGCTGGGCAAGGAGGTCGCCTGGGTGAGTCTGCCCGGCGAGATCTTCGTAGAGCTTGGCCTCGCCCTCAAAAAACGCTCGCCGTTCCCGCACACCTTCCTCGTCGAGTTGGCCAACGAGAACATCGGTTACGTGCCCGACCGCCGCAGTTACGCCGAGGGTAACTATGAACCTGAGAGCGCCCGCTGCGCCGCCGGCTCCGGCGAGAAACTTGTGGAGGCCGCCATCACATTGCTCAACGAACTTCATCCGTGAGAACGGCCTGCCTGCCCCTCGGAATCCTGCTTGCGTCCCTGTTGACGCCGGGCACCGCCTCCGAACTGCCCCGGAAGAAGTTCATCGAAGCCGGCTGGGACATGCCGGACACGGCCTTCCTGCGTCAGCACTGGCAGGAGATGGAACGGACCGCACCGTTCGACGGGCTCAACTTCTACGTGGCCGCGAGGAAACCTGATGGCGGGCGCGCGGACTCGCTGAAGATCTGGGACGGCCAACCCTGGGAACGCAACTGGTTCACGAACTGCATCGCTGATCTCCAGGCGTGCCGTTTTACGAAATTCACCGACAACTTCCTCCGCATTGACGCCACGCCCGGCTCGCTCGAATGGCAGGACGATGCCGCGTGGAAGAATCTCTCGGAGAAACTCGCCATCTGCGCCTGGATTGCGCGCGAAGGTGGCACCAAGGGCATTTGCCTGGACTTGGAAGGCTACGGCGTGAAGTCGTTCAAGTTCGATCCGGCGAAAGGAATGTCGTTTGCCGCGATGTGTGACCTGGCTCGAAGGCGCGGCGCGGAAGTCATGCGCGCGGTGGTCCGCGAGTTTCCGAACCAGATCCTGTTCACCTATTGGCTCAACAGCATCAACGCCAAGGCCGGGCGCGCCTCGAACCCGAGCGCGATTCTTGCCACCGAACCCTATGGGTTGCAGCCCGCGTTCATCAACGGCCTCCTTGATGCCGCGCCGCCGGAGATGACGCTCGTGGATGGTTGCGAGGAAGGTTACTACAAGGACAGCGAGAACGAGTATCAACGGGCCGCCGCCGACATGCGCCAGTGGCACGGGCCGGTCGCGCGGCTCATCGCGCCGGAGAACCGCCGTAAGTGGCGCGCGCAGGGGCAGGCGGCGTTTGGGTTTTACCTGGATATGTATCTCAACCCGCCGGGTCACAAATATCACTTCCCGCCGCTGGAGGGTTCACGGCTGAAGCGGCTCCAGCGAAATCTCGCCGCGGCCCGCGACGCCGCTGACGAATACGTGTGGCTCTACGGCGAGCAATGCAACTGGTGGGGGAATTGGGAGTTGAACGACTGGTTCCGGGAAACCGTGAAGAAGACCGCCGGTCAGGGACGCCGCTGGGAAGAAGCCATGCCGGGAATCACGCGCAGCATTCAAGCCGTACTCCACCCGGAAGCTGCCGCCCGCGAAGACCTGGCGCAACGGCGCGCCGCCGGCCCATTGAAGAACCTCGCGCGCAACGGCGATTTCAGCGCGGCCACTCCCGACAAAAAGAGCCCTGCCGAGTGGAACATCTGGCAGGACGACGGCTCGAAGGGCCGCTTCGAGTTCGACGCCACGGTGGGCGATGGGTCTGCGAAAGCGACCAAGGTCCAGAACGGTTGCTTTCTCCAGAGCCATTCCGCCCAGCCTGGCGAGACCTTCTTCATTGAGGCCACAAGCCGGACGACCGGCGCGAGCGTGCCAAGCTTGATGATTCGCTGGCAACGCGCCGACGGCTCCTGGGTCCGCTGGGATGCCGACGCCACGTTCACCTTTGCCGGCTCGCGCGATGGCTGGGCGCAGGCGTTCGGCGTAGTCACCGTGCCCGACAACGCCGGCAAGCTGGTCATCCTCTTGAAAACCGAACATCAACTCAGCGACGTCGATTCGTGCTGGTTCGACACCGTGAGACTTTATCACATGGAGGAATTCAAGTGAAAAGCCGCCAGGCAGGCGGACGAGGACTGGTCGCCCGCGCCTTCGCCCTAAGAACCCGGCCGATTGATCTCAGCCGGACGTGGCCACGAAAGCATCACCACGCAACGCAATGAGTTCGACAACGTAATTCGACCTCAAAGACATCGGATGCCGGCATCGCAAGCAGGTTCATCGTTGGTATCATTTGCAAAAGACGCACGGTCGGAATTAGCCTCAAGCTCTTACAGTTGGAAAATGAAGACGAACATCGCCGTTGTCCCATATGCTCTCGCTTTGACTCTCGCCGCCGCATCACTGGCTCTGCCGATCGGCACCTCCGCCGAAACGATTCGTCCCGGTCAGGTTTGGCGCGACACCGAAGGGGAGCACATCCAAGCCCACAGCGCCGGCATCCTGTTCCACGACGGCGTCTATTATTGGTACGGGGAGAACAAGTCCGCGCCGAATGACTCGGCCGACGCCCAGGGCCGCATCCTCGACCGCGTCCCCGTCATCGGCGTCTCCGCCTACTCCTCCCACGATCTCGTCCATTGGAAGAACGAAGGGCTCGTCCTCAAGGCCGTCCCCGACGATCCGGCGCACGATCTCCACCCTTCCAAGGTCTGCGAACGCCCCAAGGTCCTTTTCAACGCCCGCACCAAACAGTTCGTCATGTGGTGGCACATGGACACCGCCGATTACCTCGCCGCCCGGGCCGGCGTCGCCGTCGCCGATCATCCCACCGGCCCGTTCCGCTACCTGCGCAGCTTCCGCCCCATCAACGACCAGCGGTACCGCGACATGAACCTCCTCCTCGACGACGACGGCCAAGCCTACGTGTTCTACGCTTCCGAGGACAACGCCACGCTCTATATCTCCCGGCTTAACGCGGACTTCACGGACATCCAACGCCCCGCGGTCGAGGGCAAGACCTGGCGACGCAACTTCCCTGGCGCCTCCCGCGAGGCTCCTGCCCCCTTCAAACACGCCGGCCGCTACTACCTCATCACCTCCGGTTGCACCGGCTGGAATCCCAACCCGGCGGACCTCGCCGCCGCCGATCACCCCCTCGGCCCCTACGTCTCCCAGGGCAACCCCTGCGTCGGCCCAGGCGCTGACAAGACGTTCGGCGCGCAGAGCACGTTCGTCCTGCCCTTGCCCAATCAACCCGGCCACTTCGTCTTCCTCGCCGACCGCTGGAACCCGAAGAACCTCCGCGATTCGCGCTACGCCTGGCTGCCCTTCGACATCGTGCCGGATCAGCCTGTCCGCATCGAGTGGCGCGACTCCTGGCAGCCCCGGGTTGCCCTGGATGTTCCGGTTCCGAAAACTGACTCCACACGCACCCCGCCTGCACCCTCTGCGGCGCTGCATCAGCCGGCGGAAGATGACTGGTGGCTGCCGGATTGGGTCCAACCCGTGCAAAACAGCGGAGTCCATGGCGCAGACCAGGCCCCGCCCGGGTTTGTGGATGTGGAAGGCTTGGTGCTTCCGTGGCGGATGATCGAGCCCGAGGAGGGCGTGTATGATTGGTCGCTCCTGACCAAGGCCCTCGCCCGCGGCCGCCCGATGTGGCTGCGCTTCTTCGCCTCCGATGTGAGCCACTGTCCAGAATGGCTCCAGCGCAAACACGCCGATCTCAAACACCATCGCTTTCGCTGGCCCGACGGCGGATACGACGACATCAGCGGTTATCTCACGGGCAAAACGACCATTCGTAGCGCCGGCGAATTCTTCGAGATCTGGGATCCGCGCTTCGAGGCTGAGTTTCGCCGCCTGCTGCAGGAGTTCGCCCGCCAGGGCTTCGGACGTGATCCGAGGATCCGCTTTGCCTATTTCCCCCATGCCTTCCGCTGGAATGAATACTCGTTGAAGTGGGTGCCCGAGATGGCCAGGGCCGGGTTCTCGCCGGAGAACTACGTGGCCTGGTTCAAGCGGACCCTGGACGATTATGTCGCGGCGTTCGGGAACGACGCGGGCCGGATTGTCTATACCGGAACTGGGAATCGCGAATGGATCGAGTCGGCAGGTGATGCCGCGATCTTCAATCGCTGGGATCGGGCGATCAACACCCCGGACGGAGGCAATGTGCTTTCCCAGCATTCCCTGAAGTCGGGCGGCGGCGTGCGCGATGGATTCACCGAGGCGTTCAACCACTTCGCCTGGCGGCCGGATTGGGGTTTGAATCTGGTGACGGAAGGCGGCTTCCGTTATTCGGTGATCAGCGAACAGCATCCGCTCATCCGCGCCGACCGGCGGTTCTTCGGCACCGAGAACGAGGACTTCGACTACCTCTGGCCGGATGTGAAGCACTACCACTGGCTGAAGCTGTCCACGTTGAACATGCTCCGTTTGCGGATGAACTGGGTCTTCCTCGGGAATTACCGCGTGGCGCCTGACCTTCTGCAATACATGCGCCGGACGATGGGGAGAAAGGTTCACGAAAGCCCGGATGCCTGGGTCGCTCTGCGCCAATATGGTGATTCCTATCTGGTGAACGACCAGCGGGGTGATGGCGCGGAGAACCTCCGAAACTTTGAGCGCTGGCTTTTTCAGCGCGACCTCGCGCCCGATGGACTCACGACGGCCACCCAGCGCATCGAACCGCCGGCCAAGTTCGCCGCGCTCAATGGTGGGAGCTGGGAGGCGCTGCGGACAGATCAAGCCCGTGGCTCGCATCGCATTTACTTCAACGTGGACGATCACTTCTTGAACGGCGGCCCGGCGCGCGTCCTGGTCAAAATCACGTACCTGGACAATCGGGAGGGCGATTGGTGGATCGAATACGATGCCGGAGCGGATGCGGCGTGGAAGAAATCTCCGCCCGTGCAACACGCCCACGACGGCCGATGGAAGACAGCCACCGTGGAGCTGCCCGATGCTGCCTTCGAGAATCGCCAGCGCGGCTGGGCCGACTTCTGCCTCACCAAAGGCGGCACGGAAGATCTGGCCGTGCGCTTCGTGCGCCTGATCAAAACGGGGCCGCCCAATCCTGCTCCAGCAAAATGATTCAAAAACCATGAGAGCAAATCCACCCTCACCGTCACTGCCTGCGGTTCCTGCCGCGCGCAGCCGATCTCCGCGAGTCGTCCTAGCGTTTGTGACTGGCCTGGCCTTGTTCGGTCTCGCGGCCTGGAATGTCGTCGGAATGGGGAGCGACCCAACCTGGCAATTATGTCTGCGCGACGGCGCGGGCGGTTCTTTCCACCCGGATGATTCCCAAGTCACCAAGACCAACGGCGTCGGCACCCTGGACCTCACTTGGAGCCGGACCTTCACCGTGAAGTCCAACCGCAATTACATCCTGCGTCTGCCGTATCACGCGGAGGACGCTTCGCTGGGGAACTTGCTGCTGCTCCGATACACGCACGGCACGAATGACGCCCCCAAGCTCGACGCCAAGAACGACGGCTTCTCCATGTGGACCAGCCAGAGCCTCATCCGCAACTCGCCGCCCGGCGAGTGGGACACGCGCTTCTGCACCGTCCACGCTGACCGCGATGGTGACATCACGGTGCATGCGTTGTTCTATGGCAATCCCTGCACCGTGCAACTCGGTGACCCCGTCATGGAGGACTACAAAACCTCGCCGCCCAAGTTCAAGGACTACACCGACCGCTGGACGGAGCAGGAGGTCAAAGTTGCGCTGTCCAACCGGCCTGCAGGCACGGCCCGGGTCGCGCAGCACAACGGTCGCGCCACCCTCTTCATCAATCAGCGGCCCGTGTCGGCGATGCTTTACAAGGGCGTCAATGCCACCAAGAGCCACGGAGACTACGCGGGCTTTGCCGAACAGGGCGTTGATTTCGCCACCATCGCCGTGGCCACCGGCGACACCACCGGTCGTCATCAGTGCGACACCGAGCCCGTCTGGCTGGGCGAGAACAAGTTCGCGTTCGAGCGGATTGACGCGGCCCTGCTGCGCGCGCTGCGGCGAAACACGAACGCCCAACTCGTCCTCGACCTCCGCATCGTGCCCTACAAGGCGTGGGGCACCGAGCACCCCGATGAAGTCATCCGCAACCGCAAGGGCGAACGCGCCTACGCGCCGTCGGATTACGTGGGTAAGTACACCAGCGACACGAATCTGGTGGACCCGCCGCAGAGCGGCAAGTGGTGGCATCCCTCCTGGCAAAGCGAAGTCTGGCGCGCGGACTTGGAGCGCGTGTTCGCCCGCATTGCGGAGCATGTGAAGGCCAGCCCTTACGGCAAGGCCGTCGTGGGGTTCTTCATTACCGGTGGCGACGACGGGCAGTTTGTCATCCACTACCACGACCATTCAGAGCCGACGCAGCGCGCGTTCCGCGTCTGGTTGGAGAAGAAATACGGCGGGCTCGCCGAACTGAACGCCGTTTGGAAAACCACCTTCACCAATCCCACCCAGATCCGCGTCCCGGCGCAGGAATGGCCTTCCACCTTCACGCACTACGCCCCAGGCCCGCAACCCGACTTCCGCGAGTTCAAGGAGCGCAATCCATGGGAAGTGCGCGAGCGCCTGGCCGCCGCACTCAAGCGCGCGATCGGGCGGCCGGTGGTGGTCATGACCTACGCAGCACCTTACTACCACGCTTTCCCCGAGTGCCCGCACCTCGACGCCGTGGGGATGCAGCCGGATTACGCCCACCGGCGTAACGGTTTCCCCATCGCCTTCAATCCGGTGTGCGCCGATGACATGGGCAACAAGCTCCTCTTCACCGAACTCGATCTGCGTTCGAACACCGGCGAGGCGTGGGGATGCAGCGAGGTCTTCCGCGAATGGGTGAGCGCGCCCCAGACCGCCGAGGAATGGCGGCGCATCCACCGGAAAGTGGCGGGCATCTCCCTCGCCAATGGCTACGCCGACTGGTACTACGACATGGGTCAATACTTCAACGACCCGGAAGTCCATGCCGAGATTGGCGCGGTGCGGAAGGTGCGCGAGCGGTTGCTCCAGACGAAGCGTAGCTCGTTCCGGCCCGATGTCTGCGTCGTCGTCACGGAGAAGGACCGCCATTACCTTGCCCACGATGAAGCGGTGATTCCCTATGACGAAGTGAACTTCAATCCACAGGGGCTCGCGCTCGCGGCGAGTGGCGTGCCCTTTGCACGGCACTACTTGAAGGACATCGTGGCGCGAAAGGAGCTTCAGGGTTTCAAGGTGTATGTGTTTCTGCAAAACGCCTTCCTCAGCCAAGCCGAGCGGCGTGTCATTCGCGAGAAGCTGCAGAATCGCCAGCGCACGCTGGTTTGGGTTTACAACTCCGGATACGTCAGTGAAGGCGGCAGGTCTATCGAAACGATGAGCGACCTCATCGGCATCCGCCTGGCCAGCGACGAGAAGCCCGCGCGGCGGACGATGGTGATGGACGGCGTAGCGGCGCCTCGGCAGAGCGCCGCCAACTCAGCTTCAAACGCGGAAGTGCGGCACTCTACCGAGATGCCGCTACGACCCTTCTTCGGCGGCGCGGAGATGTATTTCACCCTCTTCAACTGGGGCGCGCCTGGCGTGCAGCCGTTCTGGGTGGATGATCCGTCCGCCACGCCGTTGGCCCGCTATGCGGAGACGGGGCAAGTCGCCGCCGCGCGCAAGGAATTCAAGGCGTGGACGAGCATCTACGTCGGCGCGGCGCAGGGCTTGAGCGACGATCTGATAAATCACATCGCGCGCGAAGCCGGCGCCTACGTGGCCGGCCCGCCAGGCCACCAGCTCAACCTCAACGGTGAGTTCGCCTCGCTCCACATTCTGCGCTCCGGCAGTTACACGCTCACCCTGCCGCCCGGACGGAAACACTTGCTGGATGCGGACACGGGCAAGGTGCTGGCGCAGCGTGTCAAGGAATTCACCTTTCCGGTCAACGCACAGCAGACTTACTGGTTCTTGTTTCAATAACCCCTCGAATCGTTTCCACACTGCAAATCCTATGAACACAAACCAACACGCTGAACTGCGGCCCACCACGCGCCGCGAGTTTATCCGAACCTCCGCCGTCCTCGCCGGCACGGCCGCGCTGGGTCAGCTTGCGCTTGAGCGCAGCGTTCACGCCGCCGGCAATGACATCATTCGCATCGGCCTCATCGGCTGCGGCGGGCGCGGCACCGAAGCCGCCGTCAACGCCATGAACGCCGGCAAAGACATCCGCCTCGTTGCGTTGGCCGACATTTTCGACGAACGCCTCAAAGCCAGCCGCGACCAACTCAAGAAGGCCAAGCCCGAGCAGGTCGAGGTGAAGGACGACCATTGCTTTGTCGGCTTCGACGCTTACGAGAAGCTGCTGGCCAGCGGCGTGGACGCGGTGTTGATCGCTGCGGCCTCACATTTCCATCCGCAGATGCTCAAGGCCGCCGTGGCCGCCGGAAAACATGTCTTCTGCGAAAAGCCACACGGCATCGACATCCCTGGCTTGAAGATTTCGATGGCCGCCGCCGAGGAGGCAAAGAAGAAGAATCTCAGCGTCGTGTCCGGGTTGTGCTGGCGTTATGATCCCGGCGTCCGCGAAACCATGAAGCGCGTCCACGACGGCGCCATCGGCGACATCGTGGCCATCCAGGAGAACTACCTGAGCAATCCTTACATCCTGCGCGAACGCCGGCCCGGCCAGACCGAGATGGAATGGCAGATGTGGAATTGGTACCACTTCAACTGGCTCTCCGGCGACCAGACCTCGCAGCAGCTCATCCACAGCCTCGACAAGTCTTCGTGGGCCCTGCGCGACCAGGCGCCCCGCAAGGTTTATGGCATGGGCGGACGCCAGACCACCCTGGAGCCGAAGTTCGGCGACCAGTTCGATCACCAGGCGGTCATCTTCGAGTATGAGAACGGCGTCCGCGTCTTCGGCTTCACGCGCGACCAGGCGGACTGCTACCGCGACACCAACGACTACATCTTCGGCACCAAAGGCCGGTGCAATCTGCTCAACTACCGCATCGAAGGCGAAACCAACTGGCGCTACGAAAAGCCCCGCGAAAACATGTATGACCTCGAACACAAGGCGCTCTTCGATTCCATCCGCGCCGGCCAGCCCATCAACAACGGCCACCCCATGTGCCTGAGCAGCGCCCTGGCCATCGCCGCGCAGATCGCCTGTTACACCGGCGCCATCCTGACGTGGGAAGACGTGATGAACTCAAAGCGCTCCTTTGCTCTCCCGCGTTACGGCTGGGACGTGGAACCGCCCGTGAAGCCCGGTCCCAACGGACGTTATCCCACCGCCCTGCCAGGAAGCGCCGAATACGACAAATGGCTGATGTAAATTTCCATGAAGACCCCAAGCTGTTCCCGCCGCGAGTTCCTTCGCGCCACCGCCGTCTCCAGCCTCGCCGCGTTGGCTGAACCGCTCTCCTCCTTCGCCGCCAGTGAACCGGCTTACCCACTCGGCTGTTACACCCGCCCGTGGGATGCCTTCGATTACCGCGTCGCCCTCGATGGCATCGCGGAGGCCGGCTTCACCTACGCCGGACTCATGACCGCCAAGGGCAAGTCCTGGGTCATCATCACCGTGGACTCCACGCCGGAGCAGGTCGCCGCCATCGCGACCGAGGTGAAGCAGCGCGGCCTCAAGACCCTCTCCATCTACGGCGGTGATTTCCCCGTGGCCAAGTCCGTCGCAGCCGGCATCGCTGGCCTGAGAAAGCTCATCGACCACAGCGCCGTCTGCGCCTGTCCCAACCTCCTGCTTGGCGGCACGTCCGACGAGAAGCTGGTCCAGCCTTACTACCAGGTCGTGGCCGAATGCTGCGACTATGCCGCGTCGAAAGGCGTCGGCTTGAGCGTCAAGCCGCACGGCGGTCAGAACGCCACGGGTTCGCAGTGCCGCAAACTCATCGAGCAGGTCGGCCACAAGAATTTCCGGCTCTGGTACGACCCCGGCAATATCTATTACTACTCCGACGGCCAACTCGACCCGGTGGACGACTCGGCGACGGTGGACAGCTTGGTGGTCGGCATGAGCATCAAAGATTTCAAACCACCCAAGGAAGTGTTGGTCACGCCCGGCACCGGTCAGGTGAACTTCACCAAGGTCTTCGCCAACCTCAAACAAGGCGGCTTCACCCGCGGCCCGCTGGTGGTGGAGTGTCTGGCCCGCGGCGACACCCCCGCGAAAATCACCGCCGAGGCGAAACAGGCGCGGCGGTTCGTCGAAGGGTTGCTGAGGTAAACTATGAACGCGGCGATGTTGAAATCCACCGTAGCGGCGTCTCGGGAGAGCGCCGCCATTTATCGCTCAGAGATTCTGCGGCGCTCTTCCGAGACGCCGCCATGTCGAAGCATCCGTGCTTCGTTGTTTCTGCTTTTGCTCGCTCTGACACTCCCCGCGGCAGCCGCCGAGTTCCGTGCCGGTGCTGCTAAATCCTGCATCACGCCAGCACTGGGCACGACCATCAACGGCGGCGTTGGCCCCGGCAGGGCACGGCATATTCACGATGAACTTTTCGTCCGCGCGCTCGTTCTGGACGACGGCACCACCCGGCTGGCTTTTGCGGTCGTGGACACTTGTCTTGTGGACCGGCCGGTCTTCGACGAAGCCAAAGCCCTCGTTCAGCGCCACACCGGCCTGCCGTCCGCGCAGGTCATGATGTCGGCCACGCACACCCACTCGGCGGGATCGGTCTGCGGCGCGCACCTTAGCGACCCCGATCCTGTCTATCGCGCCTGGCTGCCGGGCCGAATCGCGGATGCCGTGCGTTGCGCGATGAACAATCTGGCGCCCGCTGAAATCGCCTGGGGCAGCGGCAGCTTGCCGCAACACGTCTTTTGCCGGCGGTTGCTGCTAAAGCCAGGCGTCACTTACACCAACCAACTCGGCTTCACCAACGAACTGGCCAAGATGAACTGGGACTCGCCGCATCCCGCCGACGGCGAACCCGCCGGCCCAACCGACCCCGAGGTGTTCGTGCTTTCGGTGCGCCACGCCGACGGACGCCCGCTCGCGCTGCTGGCCAACTACTCGTTGCACTATGTGGGCGACGTCGGCCCCGGCCATATCTCGGCCGATTACTTCGGCGTCTTCGCCGACCGCATCCAGCAACTGCTCGGCGCCGACCGGCAGGATCCGCCCTTTGTCGGCATCCTCTGCAACGGCACCAGCGGCGACATCAACAACGTCAACCCGAAGGCGAAACGCGCACCGCAACCGCCCTACACCCAGATTCGCCGCGTGGCGGAAGACGTGGCTCAGGAGGTTCTGCGCGTGACGAAAGGCCTCGCTTATGGCCGCGAAGTGAAACTCCGCGCCGCGCAGCGCGAGTGTGTGGTGGCCACCCGCCGGCCCAATGCTGCGGAAGTAGCGCAAGCCCGCGCCGTCGTGGCGGGCCGGCCCGTCGAGCAACTGGGCGGCTGGACCGACAACTTCGCCCGCGAGCAACTGTTCCTGGCGGAATGGCCGGCGGAGGTTTCGTTGCCGCTGCAGGTCTTCGATATCGGCGGCCTCGCCGTGGCGGCCTGGCCCGGAGAGATTTTCGCCGCCAGCGGACTGGAGTTGAAGCGACGCAGCCCCGTCAAACCGCTCTTCAACGTTGGTCTGGCCAACGGTTGGTACGGCTACATTCCGCCACCGGAGCAGTTTCAATACGGCGCCTACGAAACCTGGCGGATGCGCACCAGTCCGCTCGCAACCAACGCCATTCCCAAAATGACCGATTGCTTTCTTGGGCTGCTCGAATCGTTGCGATAGCAGTCAGGGCGCCGCAGAGAACATGCTTCCCATTACCACCGCACTTAACCATGACCCACTCCACCCGCCGCCGTTTCGTGAAAAGCTCCCTGGCCCTTGGCGCGCTGAATCTGCTGCCTCGATTGTCCTCCCTGGCCGCGCCGGCGACCGTTCCCGCGCGCAACCGTCTCGGCATGTTCGTCTATCTCGACGGCAAGGAACCCGAGGAAGCCCTCGCGCCGGTGAAGCAACTGGGTTTCACTTGCTGTGAGGTTTATCTCAACAGCTTCAGCGACGCCTATGCCGCCAAGCTGCGCGCCGCGCTGGATCGTCTTGGCCTCCAAGCCACCGCGCTCTTCGCCTCTGGCCCCGGCGCGCAGGTCTATGATTTCTATCAGGGGCCGGAGACCATCGGCCTGGTGCCGCGCGCGTTTCGGGAGGCGCGCGTGGCCGCGTTCAAGCAGGCCTCCGACTTCGCCAGGCAATGCGGCATCCCGGCGTTTGAAACCCACTGCGGCTTCATCCCGGACAATCCCAACGACCCGCTCTACAAGGAAGCGGTCGAAGCGATCCGCGAAGTCGCCGGCCATTGTCGCAAGCACGGCCAGACGTTCCTCTACCACGCTGGACAAGAGACGCCAGTCACGCTGCTGCGGACAATTCAAGACGTGGGTCTCGACAACCAGGGCGTCGGCCTCGACACCGCGAATCTCATCCTCTGCGGAAAAGGCCATCCGCTCGACGCGCTCGATGTCTATGGCCCGCATCTCCGGACGGTCAACGCGAAGGACGGGCTTTATCCGACCGACGCCAAACACCTGGGCAAGGAGACTCGGCTCGGCGAAGGCAAGGTGGATTTCCCGCGCTTCCTCCGGCGCTTGAAAGAGCTGGGCTACACCGCGCCCATCATCATCGAGCGCGAAATCACCGGGCCGCAACTCCTCCCGGAACTGAAGCAGGCCAAGGCCTATCTGGAGCGACTGCTGAGTGAAACGGCGTAACGCGGTGCTGACCTTTGGAAAAGATGACCTTCATGAACAAACGATGCGTCAGGGGGCTGGCCCTGGTACCGCGGCAAAGAAGTTTCGTTACGTCGTGCCGGGCGCGGGTAGGGCGCGTCACTCCGTGCGCGCCGCAGCGTGCCGACAGCTTTCCGAACGGCGAGCACGGAGAGACGAGTCCTACCAGGTCTCGGAATTTGTTTGTCACAGGACTAGTCGCAATGGCCTTGTCCGCGCCTGCGATATTCGCAGCGGACGGCTTTAACGCCGGCTTCGCCACGACCGACATCACGCCTCCGGTGGGCTGGCGGCGCGCGGGCAATTACACGGAATTCATCAGCACGGGAGTTCACGATCCGTTGTTCGCCAAGGCCATGGTGCTGTCCCAGGGCGGGACCACGGTGGCGTTCGTCGGCAATGACCTTTGCTCGGTGCCGCGCGAACTTACCGATCGCGCCCGGAAGCGCGCCAGCGAGAAGACCGGGATTCCCTTTGCCAACATTGTCATCACCGCCACGCACACGCACGGCGCGCCCGAATACTACGGGCCGCTGCGCGACTTTTTGCATGCCCGTGCGTTGAAAGAGAATGGCGGCAAGGATCCGCGCGAGCCCATCGACTTCCACGCGCTCCTGGTCGAACGCTGGACGGAGGTCATCGTGAAAACCCACGCGGCGCGCCAGCCGGTCACGTTGTCCGTGGTCGTGCCGCAGCAGGAGGGCACGGCTTTCAACCGTCGCTTTCTGATGAAGGACGGTTCGACGGGCTGGAATCCCGGCAAGCTGAACACCAACATCTTTCGCCCGCTTGGCCCTACGGATTCCGATCTACCCTTCGTGCTCGTGCGGGACGCAGCCTCCGACAAACCGCTCGGTTCGCTCACGGTCTTCGCGATGCACACCGCGATCTACGGCGGGGCTCCGTTTGGCGCGTGTTACCCGGGACATCTCCAGACCCACTTGCGCCGCCTGCTCGACGCCCCCGGCTTCATTTCGATCTTCGGCGAAGGCTGCGCGGGCGACATCAACCATATCGACATCAGCAGTGCCGATCCCCAGGACGGCACAAGCTATCCGCCGATCGTCGGCGCGAAACTGGCCGGGACGATCCACAAGGCACTGTCGCTCGCCAGGCCCATCCGAAACGATCAACTCGCCATGCGCCGCGTCACGATCCATTCGCCGGTGACGCCGCTCACCGACGCCGAGTTTGCCGCCGCGAAGAAGCTCATGGAAACCCTCGACCACAACGGCGCGCCGTTTCTGACGGTCGTGGATGCCTGGCGGAAGATGTTCCGGCATGAGTTCTGGCGGAAGCACGGCGGGAAGTTGCCGCAAGAGATTCAAGCCATCCGCCTCGACCGTGACACCGCCATCGTGACCCTGCCGCACGAAGTGTTCGTGGAACTCGGCCTGGCCATCAAGTCAGCCTCGCCCTTCCGCACGACCATCGTGGTCTCGCTGGCGAACGACCTCGACTTTTACATCCCGACGCGCCGCGCTTTCGAGGAAGGCCATTACGAGCCGACGACGTGCCCGCTCGATCCCGGCTGCGGGGAATTGCTCGTGCAGGCGGCGGTGAAGTTGCTCCACGAACTCAAACTTTGATCCTAAAAACTGCAGTGCAACCACGGATGGACACTGACGGACACGGATGCCAGGCATTTGCAGAAAGCCAGCGGCTTACCTGGAGGGTGGGGAAAACATGCCGCAGGAAATCCGTGTGCATCCGTGGTTTAAGACTTCTTTGTCCTGGTTTACGTGGCTTGCTACTTCCCCGGTGCCGGGCTGGAAGCATCCGAGGTGTCCATCGGCCCGCCATCAACACCCTGAGGCCGTGTGGATTTTACGGAGTGAACACCAAGAAAATGAAAACTCGTTCGAATCAGAGGTCTGTTCTCGCCATTGCGATGCTGGTCTTGACTGGAGCCCTCGCTGCGTTCGCGGCGGAGTCTGTCGTCAAATCACCAGCCCCGCCACCCGAGCGGGATATTTCGGCTTCTTACTCCTGGCAGCCGGTCCTGCACGTTCGAGAGCGTCAAGAAGACCGGTCTTTACAAGAGTACGACGGCGGGCGGAACTTTGTCGCACCACAACTGAATGACATCGAAATATGAAACAGAAAACACTCCTGATTGTTGCCGCGTTGGCAACCGGTCTCGCAACACTCACCTTGGACGCCGCCGCGCCGAGCGCCGCCACTTCGGTCATCTTCGATGGCAAGCGGGCGCCGGATTATGCGTTCCTTGATTTCCAAAAGGCGTTCGCGGTCGAACCCGGCGGGCTGCGCCTCAAGGCCAGGCAGGGCGCGGGCGGCGGCGGTTTCAACGGGCAGCTTGATTTGTCGGCTTACCTGGATTGGACGCCTAACCTGACCGTCAGCGCGGGTGATGGGAACAAAGCGGACAAGCTTCGCGTCATCCTCGGCGGGGACGGAGCCGGTCACGAATACACCTTCAACTTACCCGCTCTCAAGCCGGGCGAGTCTGTCACGCTACTCGCAGAATCCGGGGCTTCCTTGCGCGAGCCGGTCAAGTCGCCGGCGGAGGGCAAAGGCAAGAGTTTCGATGCTGCCAAAATCAACCTGTTCCAAATCCAGGGAGACTGGAGCGCCAAGCCGGTTGACCTTCTCATCATCAAGATCGCCCTGACCGAACCGACCGAAGCCATCCAAGCTCAGCGTGCAGCCTTGGCGGCAAAGAAAGCCCAAGAGGCTGACAAGGCCCGCAAGGAAGCCGAGGTCAAGGCGAAGGCCCGGAAAGAACTCTTGGCGAAGGGCGGTTCGCACCCGGCCGACGGGCCGGAGGTGAAACTCGTCTGTGCGGTGGCGCCGGATGTCATCGCCTTCACGCTGCAAGCCGGCCAGCACGTCAACAACCAACTCGTGCCCTACGTGGCCGAACCCGGCGACGAGGTCGTCGAGGAAGAGAAGGGCAAGCCGCAGTACGAAGTGAAGGACGGCAAGGTGGTGGAGCACTTCCAGAAAGCCGTCTTCCGACAGGTCAACAACCAGCGCGCCAAAGCGGGGAACCTTTCCTTCGATGGCAAGTTTCTCGTCATCGCCGGCAAGACGAAGGGCGAGCTGCTCGATGAAACGCTGGTGGATGCGCCTGAAGCCTACACCATCCAGTCGGCCGATGACGCCGCTTACGCCAAACCGCTTCCGCCAAGCCAGGTCTTCCGCAAGGGCAAGCCGAATGGTAACAGCAAGCCGTTGCCGTTCCTCTACACGATCTCGCTGAAGCTGCCGTCGCCGCTCAAGGAAGGCGCGACTTACTCGATTCGTTTCGTGGGTGTGAACACGTCCAAGGAAACCGCCATCTACATCCACAAACCCCGCGCGACGCGGAGCCTGGCATTGCACGCCATCCAGACCGGCTATCGTCCTGACGATCCTTACAAGCGCGCCTATCTCTCTTTCTGGATGGGCGTGGATCAGGACGGGAAGCACGGCAGTTGCACGCCCGACGTGGAGGGCTTCGAGTTGCTGGACGCCGCTGGCAAAACGGTGTTCACCAGCAAGGCGGAACTCGCGAAGAAGTTGGGCGAAGCGGAACAAATCAGCATCCACGAGACGTTGGACTACACGAAGGCTGCGGTGCGGCGTCTGGACTTCAGCGCTTTCAAGACGCCGGGTGAATACCGCGTGCTTGTTCCTAGCCTCGGCCTGAGCGGGCCGTTCCGCATCGCTGCCGACGTGTGGGAGAAACCGTTCAAGGCCGCCATGCAGGGAATTTTGACCCAGCGGCAGGGAATGAAACTGGGGCCGCCCGCCTGCGCCTATACGCGCGAGCGTCCGTTCCATCCCGACGACGGCGTGGAGTTCTATCAGATGACCATCCCCGTGCAGGGGGGACAGGAAGCCGGGGAAGGCGGCCAGGCTGGGCGCGGGGGCAACCTCTTGGAATTGTCCAAGGCCAGTCAGCTAAACCGAGTCACCGGCGTCTGGGGCGGGTATCAGGACGCGGGCGACTGGGACACGCTGGGGCATCATCTCAGCGCCACCTATGACCTGCTCGGCCTGTATGATCTGAATCCCTCGGCCTTCTCCGCGATGAAACTCTCGCTGCCAGCGGCGGAGATGCAGAACCACCTCCCCGACATTCTCGACGAAGCGCTGTGGCAGATGCCGTGCTGGCGTGCCTTACAGCTTCCCGATGGCGGCGTGCGCGGCGGCTATGGCTATGGCTGGGGATGCCCGCCATCGGCCACCAGTTCCATGATCAAGAGCGTCGGCGTCTATGCGGTGGACCACATCACGACGTTGCACTACGCCGCCGCCGCCGCGCGGGCCGCGCGCGTGCTGGGCGCCTTCGACAAGAAGCTGGCTGCCGAGTATCTGGAATCTGCCCGACGCGCCTGGGCCTGGGTGGAAGCGCACTCGAAGGAGGACGACGAGGCGTACAAGAAAGTGGCCGCCTTCGCCAAGGACTTGCCCAATAGCTTGCGGAACTTTCGCGCGATGGCGGCGGTGGAGTTGCTGGCCGCCACACGCGAACCAGCCTTTGACGCCGCGTTCAAAGAGTCGTCGGAACTGACCAAGAAGGGCGAACTTCGCTACCTCGACCAACTCGAGGCGGACTTCGCTTACGCGCGTCTGTCCGAAGGCGTGGGCGATCCGGAACTAAAGAAACAGGCGGTCCACTTGATCACGACCTACGCCGACCACGCCCGCGAGTTCAGCCGGAAGAACGCGTATGACATCATCACCGGCCATCGCACCGACATGCCGATGATTTTCGTCAGCCGTTACTTCAGCACGCCGGGGGCGGGCGGCATGGCCCTGATCTACGCCTACGAACTGACCAAGAAGCCCGCCTACCTGGCCGCCGTGGTCCAGGGCGCGAATTACAGCCTCGGCGCCAACCCGGACAATCTCTCGTTTTGCACGGGCGTCGGCTCCGACGCGCAGCATTACAACTTCATCGTGGATGCGCTGGTCACCGGCCAGCAGCCGGACGTGATCGTTGGGCACATTCCCTACGGCCAGGGCAACGAAGGAAACCAGATGAGCCGGTCAGCGAACTCCTGGGTGCAGCAATGGTTGCTGAACTTCGGTCCGGCGAAGAAAATGACGCCGAACTGGTTCGACTGGCCGGTGAATGAGCAATACATCGACTTCGCCATCTACCCGCTGCACAACGAGAATTGTTTCAACCAAACCACCGTGCCCGCGGCGTGCTATTGGTTCTGGCTGCACACGCGCCCGGAGGCTGGGAAATGAAGTAACGAGACGCCATGAGAAAAACGCGGCTGGCGCACCTGGACCCGGACTGGGTAGCAGGGCGCGGGTGTCCCCCGCGCGCCGTCGGGTTGGCCGGGCGTGGTTCGCGGCGCGCTGGGACAGACGCGCCCTACCCAGCCCGGGTGTCGTCCATCCCACTGCCTGGGCAGTATCTGACCGACTTCCGGGAGAACACGCTCCAGGATGTCATCACCAAAATCGAACCCGGCTTGTTTCAGACCGTGACTGGTCTGACGGTAAAAGATTTCCACCTGCTGGTGCGGCTCAAGGTGTTCAACACTGAGCACATGAATCAGGCCGTATTCGCCTTCCGCCGTTATGAGGATGCCTCGCTCCGCTACACCGGCATCGAGAGCCACGAGGGGTTGACCCACTACGGTCTTTACGACACCGTGGTGGCGCGGGAGTGAGGGATGGCCGAGTGCGTTGGGATTCGGAACTGGCAAAGCAAATGAAGAAGAACGAACGACTATGAAATTTACGCCCACGCTCCTTACCGCCCTGATGGTCGCGCTATCGGTTCCTGCGATGGCAGCGGGCCTTGAGTTGGCGAGCGACCCTGCGACCCGGGGGCCGGGGAAGTTTGCGGTCGAGGAGATCCGTCGCGAGGCCGTGGCGCACGGGATGACCTTGGGCGACGACGCCCAGGGGACTCGCATTGTGCTGACGATCGGCAAGGACGGCAAAGCCGCCGCGCAGGGCTATAGCATTCGCGTGCAGAACGTGGGCGGGCGACGCGTCGTCACGGTGCGCGGGGCCGATGCCGCGGGTGCGATGTATGGCGGGCTGGATGTGGCGGAGGCGATTCGCACGGGCACGCTCGACTCGCTGAAGGACTCCGACCACAAGCCGCACATCGCGCAGCGCGGCATCAAGTTCAACATCCCGCTCGATCTGCGGACGCCGAGCTACACGGACTGCTCCGACGCCGGGCAGGCGAACATCCCGGAGATGTGGGAGCGCGAGTTTTGGACTCGGTTCCTCGATGCGATGGCGCGGCATCGCTACAACGTGCTTTCGCTTTGGAGCCTTCATCCTTTTCCCTCGCTGGTGAAGGTGCCGGAGTTCCCCGAGGTCGCACTGAACGATGTCTGGCGCACCCGTGCCAAGCTCGATGACACGTTCAGCTTTGCGGGCAATGACATGGTCCGCCCCGCCATGCTCGCCGACCACGAGGTGGTGAAACGCATGAGCATTGATGAAAAGATCGAGTTCTGGCGCTGGGTCATGCAGCAGGCCGCCGACCGGGGCATTCGTATTTATGTTTTCACCTGGAATGTCTTCACTTTCGGAGCGGAGGGAAAGCACGGCATCACGAACGACCTCGGGAACGACATCACGAAAAAGTATTTCCGCGCGAGTGTGCGGGAGATGGTGAAGACGTATCCGCTGCTCGCCGGCATGGGCATCACGGCGGGCGAAGGCATGCCGCACGACATGGATTCCAAGGTGAAGGAACGCTGGCTGTGGGACACCTACGGCGAAGGCGTGCGCGATGCGTTGAAGGACGATCCGAAGCGCGAGTTCGGCATGATCCATCGCTTCCACTGGACGGCGCAGAGCGACATCCTCGACGCGTTCAAAGACTATCCAGGGACGTTCGAGTTCAGCTTCAAATACTCGGTGGCGCACATGTATTCGATCCCGAAACCGCCCTTCATCCAGCCGCTGCTGGAGAACCTCGCGCCGGGCACGAAGACCTGGCTCACGGTGCGCAATGACGACATCTACACCTTCCGTTTTGGCGACCCCGCTTATGCCCGCGAATACATCGCCAACATTCCTCCGGCGGAGAAGGTTGCGGGCTTCTACATGGGGCCGGACGGCTATGTGTGGGGGCGCGATTTTCTGGAGCGCAATCCCGGCCCCGGCCCGCGCCCGCTGGTGATGGAGAAGCAATGGTATTCGTTCATGCTCTGGGGCCGGCTGGCCTATGATCCATCGCTGCCGGATTCCCATTTCGAGCGAGCACTCGCCGCGCGACATCCCAAGGCTTCGTCACTGCATCTCTTCAGCGCGCTGCAAAGCGCGTCGCAGGTGATGCCGCTGACCACGCGCTTTTTCTGGGGGGACATTGATTTGAAATGGTATCCCGAGGCGTGCTGGAGCCATCGGCGGAGCAAAGGCAACGGCTTTTACACCGTGCAGCATTTCATGGAAGGCACTGCGATGCCCGGCGCGAACGTGCTGAACATCCGCGACTGGCGCACGCGCCTCGCCAAGCGCCAGCCGATGACCGAAACCACACCGCTCGAAATCGCCGCCGCCCTCGATGGCGCCGTGGCGGGAACTTTCGCTGCGCTCGACGGGCTCCGCGACGCAGCGAAGTTGGACATCGAACTTCAGAAAACGGTGGACGACTGCGAGGCGCTGGCATGGCTCGGCCGCTACTATGCCGCGAAGATTCGCGGGGCGTGCGCGCTGGCGCTCTTCGACGCGAGCAGCGACAAGTTCGAGCACGCCGCCGCACAGCGCCAACTCGGCGAGGCTCTTTCGCACTGGAAAAAATACGCCGCCATCCGCGACGCCCACTACGTCCCCGCCCTCTACAACCGCGTTGGCTTTGTGGACGTCACAGCTATGACGGACAAGGTGGCCGCCGATCTCGACATCGCCCGCAACTGGAAACCCGGCACGCTCATAGACAACGGCAATCGCGGCGGCACGGAGAAAGGCTTCCGCAAATGAGACCATCAACCACGAGATTCAACCTCCTCCGTCTCACGCGGCTGCCCATCGCACTGTTTGCGTGCGCCGCAGCGATCCAGGCTGCCGAAATCACTGTCATTGCGCCCGATTCGCCCATGCTCCGTTTCGCCCTCGGCAAGCTCGAATCCGCTCTCCAACA
>JBBRWD010000026.1:0-72383 GCA_038249465.1 Limisphaerales bacterium
CCCCCCGCGCCACACCAACCCCATCCGGGGCCCCTCCCCCACACACCTCCCCGCCCCCCCCACCACCACACAACACCACCCGCAACACACAAAACTGGGGCGGCGCGCCCCCCCCCCCCCGCTACGACTGCGGGGCGCTTCCGCCAATCGCATGGCTCGGGTTGATCCTGCTGGGGACCGCATTCTTCCTTGCCGCGCTCTGCGTCACTACGCGCGCAGCGGACCGGGCCAACATTCTGTTCTGCTTCGCCGATGACTGGGGGCGCTACGCGAGCATTTACGCGGCAGTCGAGACGCGCCCTTCCATCAACCAGGTCGTCAAGACGCCGAACATTGACCGCGTCGCGCGCGAGGGTGTGCTGTTCAAGAACGCGTTTGTTACCGCGCCGAGTTGCACGCCGTGCCGGAGTTCGTTGTTGTCGGGACAGTATTTCTTTCGCACCGGACGCGGCGCAATTCTTCAGGGCGCTATTTGGGATACGAACATTCCGAGTTACCCGCTGTTGCTGCGCGACGCCGGCTACCACATCGGCAAGAGCCACAAGGTGTGGAGTCCCGGCACGCCGGCCGACGCGCCCTACGGAGGGCAGCGTTACGCCTACGAGAAGGCCGGCGGCCAATTCAACAATTTCTCCGAGAACTCCACGAAGATGGTTCGCGAAGGGATGACGTTCGAGGCAGCCAGGGAAAAGATCCTGTCGCAGGTGCGCGGCAACTTCGATGCCTTCCTCGGCGACCGGAAACCGGGCCAGCCGTTCTGCTATTGGTTCGGCCCCACGCTCACGCATCGCGCCTACGAGAAAGGTTCTGGCAAGGCGCTCTGGGGCATCGAACCGGATTCGCTGAAGGGCAGGCTGCCAAAATTCATGCCGGACGTGCCGGACGTGCGCGCCGATTACACCGATTACCTGGGAGAGATTCAGGCGTGGGATGCCGGCGTGGGCGTGCTGCTGCAGAAGCTCGAAGCCATCGGTGAACTCGACAACACGCTCGTTGTCATCAGCGGCGACCACGGCATGCCCGGCGTGCCCGGCGGGAAGTGCAATCTCTATGACTTCGGTGTCGGAGTGGCGCTCATCGCGCGCGGGCCGGGCGTGAAGGCCGGCCGCGTGGTGGACGACTTCGTGAATCTCATGGACCTCGCGCCGACGTTTCTTGAAGCCGGCGGCGTGAAACCTCCCGGCGTGATGACCGGGCGCAGCTTCATGAACGTTCTGCGCTCGGACAAATCCGGCCAGGTTGATCCCAGCCGCGATTGGGTGGTCACCGGACGCGAGCGCCACGTTGCAGGGGCGCGCGAAGACAATCTGCCGTATCCGCATCGCGCGCTGCGCACGCCGGACTTTCTCTACATCCGCAACTTCGCCCCCGACCGCTGGCCGATGGGGAGTCCGAAGTTCACCGGCAAGACTGACCTGCCGTCCGTGGACGCGCTGGAGGCAAACACCTTCATCGCCTTTGCCGACATGGACGCCAGCCCGACGAAGGCCTGGCTGGTCGCCCAGTACGGCGAGCCGCAATGGCAATGGCACTACGACTTTGCCTTCGCCAAGCGTCCCGGTGACGAATTGTATGACCTGAAGAATGATCCGGATCAGACGAAGAATCTGGCCGCGGACCCGGCATTCGCCGCGAAGAAGCGCGAGCTTTTGCAGCGCCTGCTCAAGGTGTTGAACGACGCCAAAGACCCGCGAGTCACCGGCGATGGCCAGACCTACGAGCGCTCACCGTTCACCGATGCCCAACCTGCTGGTGCGGCGAACCGCCGGGACGGGAAGCCGCGAAACTGAACGGCATCGGTCAAATGGAAAAGCAGGACAGGGTGGGCCAAGGTCGGCGCTGCGTTCTTGCCACAGAATGGAAAGCGGAATAGCTGCCTGGGTTGTGTCACCCAGGAGGAGTCAGCGTGGCGGACCAACGACGCGGTGTTGGTTGAACGGTCCCTCACTTTCCGGCTGACGGCTTAGCCTCAAGCTCAGTAATCCATTGCTGAATCGCGGCCTTGCTGGGAGAGATGGTGACGAGTTCGCGCAGATGAACCAGCGCGCGGTCGCGGCGGCCCTGTTGTTCCTCGAGTTTCGCGAGGCGGCCGAGAATCTGCGCGCCGGAAAGAAGGTTCGTTTCCGGCTGGCCGGCCTGATGGGCGTGCCAGTTCTTCAGCGCCAGTTCCCACAAGTTACGGGCGCGCTCCAGATCGTGGCGATGCTCGGCGGCAATGGCGCCCAGCTCGAAGAGAATCTCCTCGTGACCGGGGTTGGACTGGAGTCCTTCGCGGAGGAATCGCTCGGCCTCCTCGGGTTTGTTGAGTTGCTTGCGCAGCCAGTAGGCGGCCACCAGGTAGGTCTGCGGTTGCTCGGGATCGAGGGTGGCGGAGACCCGGAGCCAGGGCAGGATTTCGCGGGCGGCGCCGTTGTCGCCCTCGGCGCTGGGATCGTCCTCCGCGTGGTCGTGGCCATCGCCTTCGTGGTGTTCCTCCGCTGCGGGCTTGTCGCCCACATGCAGATGTTTTGTCGGAAAAAAGCTGCGCCCGAACGCATCGATCCAATCTTTCGGCTTGCCGAGAAAATCCGGCAGGTCGTCGTGCTCCTGGTGTTCGCCGTCGCTGGCCGGAGGGGAGCCGCCGTTCAGTGCGCTGACCCTGGGGCTTTCATCGTCGGTTTTGTTGTCGAACATCGACGGGTAAAAGCCGGCATGAAGATAGACGTCGGCCTGGACGAAGAATTGTTTGGCGAAGAGCTTGCGGGCGTCGCCGAGAGCCACCTGAAGGATGTTGGCGGAACCGGTGCGGCTGCCCGCCCAAGACTGATGCCACGGCTCCAGCGCCGCGGAGAGAGCGATCGCGGAGACCAGTCCTGCGCCAAGGATGAGTTGCGGGGTCATGGTCAGTTCACCGCTTTGCGCCGGAAGAGCAGGCAGGCCAGCGCGAGGAAGATCGTTGCGTAAACCAGCGCGTAGCCCAGAGCCCCACACCAGATGAGCCACGGGATTGGCGGCCAGTTGTGGATGATGAGGTCGCGCACATCGAACAGTTCA
The DNA here is from genome assembly GCA_038249465.1 of Limisphaerales bacterium. Taxonomy (GTDB): domain Bacteria; phylum Verrucomicrobiota; class Verrucomicrobiia; order Limisphaerales; family JBBRWD01; genus JBBRWD01. The sequence continues at coordinate 3,034 of JBBRWD010000026.1, forward strand.
AGATGCGGCAGCGCGAAGTAAACCGCATACACCACGGTTTGCAGGGGCTCGTTCATTTGCAGCGCCACCTTGTTGAGATGCCGCCCCAGCAGGAGGATGCCGGCGGTGACAACGAAGACGATGGTGTTGGTGGAAGACGGCGCGGCGAACACCACCGAGCCAGCCAGCGTCATGGCCACCACGATGCCCAGCATGCCCCAGTGCAGCGTTGCCGCCTGGAAGTAGTTGGCCAGTGGCCAGGCGTGTTCGCGGGTGCCGCTGATCACGCCGAAGAAAATGTAGAACACCAGCAGCGCCACGCCCACCGCCTCCCAGCAGCCGAGGAATTTGCCGAGCAGAAGTTGATTGCGGGTCACGGGCTTGGCCAGCAGCGGGAAGAGCGTCCGGCTTTCGCGTTCCGCCGGAATCTGCCTGGCCGTCGTGGTGATGGCGATGACCAGCGACGATACCCAGATGAGGAACAGACAGACCTCCTTGAGATAACGCGCCACCTTGGCTTCGCCGAAGAAATTCACCGAGCCGAGCACGAGCGTGACCAGCGCCGTGAGGACAAACAGGACATAGAAATCCTTGCGGCGATACAACTCGAGGATGACCACGCCGGCGATGGCCTGGGCGTTGCGCAACGCGTCGAACACGCCTTGCGCCTGAGCCGGCGGGGCCGACGCAACCGGCAGCGGCGCGATGTTGCCGGGGAGACCGTTGAAGGAGGGGAGGGCTTGGGTCGGATTCATGCGGCGAGAGATTGGTATTGAGGATCAACGATGCGCAGGAACACCTGCTCGAGGTTGCTGCATTGATGCTGGCGGACGAGTTCTTCCACGCGGCCTTCGACCTTCAACTCGCCCTGGCTGAGGATGGCGACGCGGTCGCAGATGGTCTCAACCTCGCCCAGTTCGTGCGACGAGAAGAACACCGTTTTGCCCTCATTCTTCAGGCGCTGGATGATCTCGCGCACCTTCATGCGCCCGAGCGGATCGAGGCCGCTGGTCGGTTCGTCAAAGATGAGCAGGTCGGGATTGTTGATCAGCGCCTGGGCGAGGCCGACCCGCTGCTGCATGCCTTTCGAGTAGGTGCGAATCGGCCGTTTGCGGGCGTGTTCCAGTTCGACCAGCTTGAGCACCGCGTCGATGCGGCGGGCCGTCTCTGCGCGCGGAATGCGGAAGATCTTCGCGTAAAACCGGAGCAGTTCCTCCGCCGTGAGAAACTTGTAGTAGTAAGTCATCTCGGGCAGATACCCGATGCGCTGGCGCGCGATGGGTTCGCGCACGCTGACGCCGAAGATGGACGCTCCGCCCGAGGTCGGCGGCACAAAGCCCAGCAGCACGTTCATGGTCGTGGTCTTGCCCGCGCCGTTGGGTCCGAGGAAGCCGAAGACTTCGCCCTGCCGAACCGCCAGGTTGAGACCCTTGACCGCTCGCTTGATGCGCTGCGCGGCTTCGCGTGTCCGGAACTCCACGACGAGATTTTCAATCTGCAAAACAACGTCGCTCATAATCATATTTTGCCGCCGGTCGTCATGACCGGTTGAATGCCAGCGCATGCGCGGCGGCCATCTTAAGGGGTCTATCGGCGCAAACCGAAAAGGGTTTACAGGAAATATTCCGTGGTCTGGAGTCTGCCTGCCACCCGGACGGTGAGGCGAGTGGGTTCGCCGTGCGCACGGAGTGACGCACCTCCGCGATCTTGTTCATGGATGCCAAGCGCATTGGCCCGGGACGCCGGGCAGCTCTGGTGCTAACCTCGCAGGTGTCGCAGGGCGTCCTCCAGCGTCGGTCGTTGAAAAACGAAGCCGGATTCCAACAGCCGCCGCGGCAAGACCCGCGCGCTCGCCAGCATCGCCTCGCGGCCCATCTCGCCGAAAAGGAGTTTCACGGCGAACTCCGGTACCGCCAGCACGGTCGGACGCCGCAGCACCCGGCCGAGCGTGGCGGTGAACTCGCGATTGGTCACCGGCTGAGGCGACACGGCGTTGACCGGGCCGGCGAGTGAATCCGTCGCCATGATATGCTGGATGACCCGAACCAAATCGTTCAGCGCAATCCAACTCCAGAACTGGTTTCCGCTTCCCAGCCTCCCGCCCAGGCCGAAACGGAACGGCGTCAGCATGCGGCTCAGCGCGCCGCCTTGGGCGTCCAGCACGATGCCGGTGCGCAGGTGTACCACGCGCACGCCGCGCTCGCGTAGCGGATCGGCGGCGGACTCCCATGCGCGGCAGACGTCGGCGAGAAAGCCCGTCCCTGCCGCGCTGGATTCGTCCAGCACCGCGTCGCCGCGATCTCCATAGAATCCCGTCGCGGACGCGCTGATCATCACCCGGGGCGGCCCGGCTAGTTTCGCCAGTGACTCACCAAGCAGACGCGTGCCTTGCACCCGGCTGTCGCGGATGCGCGCTCGCACGGCGGGCGTCCAGCGTTGGGCGATGCTCTCGCCAGCCAGATGCACCACCGCATCGAGCGGGCCGGCGTTGGTGAGATCGATGCGATTCGCCTCCGGATTCCAAAACGGCGGGCAGGGTGCTGCTCCATCCCGCGCACGGCGCAGCGGAACGACATGATGTCCGTCTGCGGTTAGTGCTGCCGTCGTGGCCGCACCGGTCAATCCCGTGGCCCCGGTGACGAGGATGTTCATCGTGAGAGACAAGTTGCCGCGTCCACCGGCCGCGCACAAGAGCGGCCTGACTGCAATGCGGCGCCGTTGGAATGGCGGAGCGCGCCTGGCTCGGCGAGAGATTTCCCCGAACAAAGAATTCGCGCGTTGATCCCCTGAACCGCGGGACGGGTTTGCCACCCGTCTCTGAGGCCGCTCGCCCGCCCGACGGCTGGCAAATCCCTGCCACTTGCCGCGACGGGGTGCAAACCCGTCCCACGAATCACCGGTCCATGCGGGTGCGCCGAACCGCAGCCGGGGCGGGTGTCTCCTCCTTTGAGGCAGATGCATCCTTGCTGCTGCGTTGGTCGGCTGCAAAAGCAGATTGCACCGCGCGGCGGGACCGCCTATTTCTGGGCGGACGATTCCCGGCGCGCACGCCGGATCCCGACTCAGAAAACTATGTCACCTCACGAACTTTTCGCCGCCATGCCGAAGGAACGCGGCGTGGAAATCCTCGATTTCTTCTTCAACCACGACAAGGACGTTTACCGCGCCACGCTCGCCGCCGTTGCGCAGATCCGCAAGGTCCGGCCCGTGTTCCTCGAACGCAAGCCGCGCGCCGAGCGCAACGCCTTCATCGCCGCCGGGCTCGGTTCGGCTGCCGTCGAGGCCAACGCCGCCAACCTGCTCAGCTCCTGGCTGGTCAAAACCCAGTCGGCCCTGCTCGCTGACTTTCTCGATGCCCTGAAAATCAAGCATGAGAACGGCGTCGTGGAGAATCTGCCGCCCGCCGTGGATGATACATCGGTGGACATCGCGCTGGAGAATCTGCTCGCGAAATACCCGCAGGATCTGGTGGCGATTTACCTGCACGCCTTCAACCACCTCAACGCGCCGAACTGGGAGAATCTCACACTGCACGTCGAGACCGATCCGCGTCTGAACTTGAAGAAAGTCTGACCGCGCCGGCACTAATTCCACCGATAATTCTTCCAACTGACCGGTCAAAAAACTGCTGGCGCGACCGTCCGACCACGTTATCGTGCCGGCTCCATTTGGCATCAACAACACCCTGATACGAACTCAACATGGAACCCAATGCTGATATTGCCGTGATTGGCCTGGCCGTCATGGGCCAGAACCTCATCCTCAACATGGCCGACCACGGCTTCACCGTCGTCGCCTTCAACCGCACCACTTCCAAGGTGGACGATTTTCTGGCCAACGAAGCCCAGGGCAAAAGCATCGTCGGCGCGCATTCGCTGGCCGAGATGATCGCCCTGCTTAAGAAGCCCCGTCGCGTCATGCTGATGGTCAAAGCCGGCGCCGCCGTGGATGAATTCATCGAGCAGCTTCTGGGCGTGCTCGAACCCGGCGACATCATCATCGACGGCGGCAACTCGCTCTTTGAAGACACGATTCGCCGCACCAAATACGTCGAGAGCAAGAGCCTGCTCTACATCGGCACCGGCGTTTCCGGCGGCGAGGAAGGCGCGCGCAATGGCCCGAGCATCATGCCTGGCGGCAGCCCGGCCGCGTGGCCGCACGTCAAGGCCATCTTCCAGGCCGTCTCCGCCAAGGTGGGTGAGAACGTGCCCTGCTGCGATTGGGTCGGCGAAGGTGGCGCGGGCCATTACGTCAAGATGGTCCACAACGGCATTGAGTACGGCGACATGCAGCTCATCTGCGAAGCCTACCATCTGATGAAGGATGGGCTGGGCATGACCGCGGATGAGATGCACGCGGTGTTTGCCGATTGGAACAAGGGCGAACTCGATTCCTACCTCATCGAAATCACCCGCGACATCCTCGGCAAGAAAGACGACGACGGCACGCCGATCGTGGACAAGATTCTCGACACTGCCGGCCAGAAGGGCACCGGCAAGTGGACCGTCATCTCCTCGCAGGATCTTGGCATTCCCATCACGCTCATTGCCGAGGCGGTCTATTCCCGCTGCGTCTCCGCGATGAAGGACCAGCGCGTCGAAGCCTCGAAAGTGTTCAAGGCCACGAACCCGAGGATTTCCGGCGAGCGCGCCAAGTGGGTCGAAGACATCCGCAAGGCGCTCTACGCCTCCAAGATCATCAGCTACACGCAGGGCTACATGCTCATGCGCGCCGCGGCGAAGCAGCACGGCTGGAACCTCAACTACGGCGGCATCGCCCTCATGTGGCGCGGCGGCTGCATCATTCGCAGCGCGTTCCTCGGCGACATCAAGAAGGCGTTCGACAAGAATCCGGAGTTGAACAATCTGCTGCTCAATCCGTTCTTCAAGAAAGCCATCAAGGGCTGCTCGCGTTCGTGGCGCAAGGTCATCAGCACGGCGGTCAAGAAGGGCATTCCCGTCCCGGCGTTCAGCACGGCGCTGGCGTTCTTCGACGGCATCCGCAGCGAACGTCTGCCGGCCAACCTGCTCCAGGCCCAGCGCGATTACTTCGGCGCGCACACCTACGAGCGGCTCGACAAGCCGCGCGGCGAATTCTTCCACACCAACTGGACCGGCACCGGCGGCCGTGTGGCCAGCAGCACCTACACGGTGTAGTTCCGTAGCGGCGTCTTGGTAGAGCGCCGCACTCACGCCTTTCGCGTTCAAAGGCCGGACAGCACCTCTGTCCGGCCTTTTTGTTTGCTGTGAAAGCTTGTCTCCGCGCCCGGCTCTGGTATTTCCTCCCGGCAATCGACAACCATGAGCAAGGTTTTCATCAGCTACAGCCACGATTCGGAGGAACATCGGGAGAAGGTTCTCGCGCTCTCCGAACGCCTCCGGGCCGATGGCATCGAGACGGTGCTGGACCAATACCTGAACGGCTCGCCGCCGGAGGGTTGGCCCCGCTGGATGCTCGATCGGCTCGACGCCGCGGACTTCGTGCTCGTCGTCTGCACGGAAACGTACTACCGCCGGTTTCGCGGTCACGAACAGCCCGGCAAGGGGAGAGGCGTGGATTGGGAGGGCGCCCTCATCACCCAGGAGATTTACGACAGCCGGAGCCGGACCTTGAAGTTTGTGCCGGTGTTCCTGTCGGCGACCGTTGATAAATGGATTCCTGAGCCGCTGCGTTCGCGCAATCACTACGCCCTGACTTCCAAGAGTGCCTACGACAGCCTGTATGATCTGCTGATGGCGCAGGCGGGCGTTGAACCGGGTGAGTTGGGCAGGCCCAAGCCGAAAGCCCGCCGCAAGGGGATGCCGCTGACTTTCGACGATCCGGAGCCAGTCCCGACGCCACCGCCTTTGCCTCCGCACGCGGCCGCCTCCCTTTTCCAAATCCTGATCGGTCGATGGCAGTTGCAGATTCAGCCGCCGTTCGCCCAGGGGGTCATGGGCCAGATGAATCTGGATCTTTTCCCCAACGGATTGTTCCGCGGGCAATTGATCAATCCGATGGGCGTCACCGGCGTCGAAGGCCAGTGGCAGGCCAACCCGATTCAGAATCAGATCGGTCTGCAAGGCATGCAATCGAACGGATTTCAGGTCATCCCTTACGCGGTCCTGGTGCAGGTAACGGGCTTGGATGCACACCAGATCACCGGCATCACCGGCGCCGGGGAGCAGGTCCGCTGGCAGCGACTCAATCCTCCCAATACTCCGCCCCCGATGAGTCCATTTTGACGACGGCCAAGACTCAGGTAGCCGGGTCCAGCCCGGCAGGTGTCAGAAGATGTCGGTGATGAAGTCCGGCAGCAGATCGGTTTCCTTGAAATCATCCGCGCGGTTGGACGAGAGGAGATCCGCCCAGTGCTGGATCTTCGTTTCCGCTCCCTCGACACGGCTCCGGCTCCTGCGAGTGGGCCAAGGCGCGGATTACGGCGTCAGGATCGCGCGGAAGAAACGGCGGGAGGCGTTGGTGGTCTCAAGACCGCTCACTTCTGCCGCTCCGTTCTTGAGGGTGATGGGGTTGGTCACCCGCTGCCATTGGTCGAGGGGATCCGCGACGTGGGTGGAGGTGTAAATCTGGAGCCGCGCCAGTTGGTTGGTGGTCACTGACGTCTCATCGGAGTTGCGCAACGTGAGGGTCAATCCCTTGCCGGCAGATAACTGGGGCGTGGCGAAGCAAAGCGGAGCCGCCGGTGCCAGGGCGAAGACCTGCGGTTCAAGGGCGCTCAGGCCGGGCACGTACCCGTCGTCACCGCTGAAGAACAGGCTGCCCTGGAAGACCGTCAGTTCGGAAACCTCGGAGCCATATTCGCCCGGGTTGAGATCGAGCACGAGGCGGGCGGTGGCGCCGTCAAAGGACCATAACTCGCGTCCGTGAACTCCGTCGTTGGCCGCGAAATAGAGAAGGCCATCGAACACCTTGAAACCGCCCGGGCTGGAATCCATCAGGAACGTGTCGCCGTTGCCGGGGTCCGGCGTCGGGTTGATCTCGGCCACCATCTGCGCGTTCGTCCCGTCATAGGACCAAAGTTCATAGCCGTGAATTTCATCGGTGGCGCTGAAGTAAAGCCGTCCATTGTAAACCGTCAGGCCGCCGGGATTGGAGGAGGAATACTGGCCCCCGGGCACGATGTCAGCGGCGAGAGACGCGTTGGTGCCGTCGAAGCGCCAGAGTTCCCGGCCATGAAGGCCATCATATGCAGAGAAGTAGAGCTGGCCATTGAAGAGGGCGAAGTTCTCGGGGCTGGAGCCGTTGTTGGGATAGATGCGCGCGGCCTCGGCGGGCATGCCGGTGCCGCTGTGGCGCCAGAGTTCCGTGCCCTGGTTGGTCATGCCGTTGGCGTTGAAATACAGCAGGCCCTGATACTCGATGAAGTGCTGCGGGTTGGAACTGCCGGTGCCAGCGAACAGGTCAAGCGGCGTCTGGGTGGCGCCATCGAATTTCCAAAGCTCGATACCGATATTGCCGGGCGCACCGAAGCGGGCCGCCCGAAAATAGAGCGCGCCGCCGAAGGCGAACAGATCCTGCGGGAGACTCGGCAACGAGGCCGCACCGGGGGCGAGCGACGCTCCGTTCGTCGAGTCGTATTGCCAGAGCTTCGAGGCACCGCCGGTGCTGGCGCAGAAGTAGAGTCGGCCGTCGTACACCGCCAGATAGGAAGGATCAGAGCCGGTCGTGCCGGGATTGATGTCGGCCACCATCCGGGCGACGGCGCCGTCGAACGCCCACAGTTCAACATTGTTGCCATGGGGCAGGTTGTTGGCGCGGAAATAGAGTTGACCGTTGTATTCCACCAGGTAGGACGGATAGAGAATTGGGTCGCCATTATCGCTGACGATTCTCCGGGCGGTCTGGGCCGGGCTGGTTTCCGCCGCCAGCGCGACGAGGGCGAGGAGCGCCAGACAGCGGCAAGACTGGAGGGTGAGCGTAGCCAGTTGGAACGGGAGAATCCAGTTCAAGTGGCGAGGTCCGAGGTGGTGCATCTTCATATTATTTAAGGGCGGCACGAACGGGAGAGCCCGGCGACACCTATTTCATAAGGAACTGAAATAACGTCATGGCATCGTGCAAGAATGTCAATGCTGAGGCGGACAGGCTGAGGACAGAAGGTGGAAGAGAGGCGGATCTGTCCCGGGGAAGCACCGGGCCGCACATCTGATTTGCATCGCGAAGTGGAATCCTCGATAGTGGCCCTGCTTGTGCCAGGCAAGCCGATGGCACCGCATCGCAACCAACCAACACGAAAGGCAAAACCATGAGCGAAGCAAACCAATCCATGTGTCCGAAACCCGGACATTTCAGTTGGAACGAACTGATCACCACCGATACCAAGGCTTCCGGTGATTTCTACGGCAAGCTGTTCGGCTGGCAGGCAACTCCGTTTGTGCCCAAGGGAGCGACCGCAGGCGGACCGCCCTACCTGCTCTTCAAGACGGACGCGAACGACATGGGAGCCGGCGGCATGATGCAGGCGCCGGCGCCGGGAGTGCCGACGCACTGGCTGCCGTATGTCATCGTCGAAAGCGTCGATGCCTCCCTCGCCAAAGCCGTCGGGCTCGGCGCGACGGTGCTCCTCCCGGTGATGGCCATCGGTGAGGTCGGACGCATCGCCGTCATCCAGGATCCTTTGGGAGCCGTGATCGGCCTGCATGAACCGCCGAAATGACGGGCGGCGCATTTGCCAGGCTCGCTTGACCGAGACACGCATCTCGATTTTCCGTAACCGAAGCTTCCTGCCGCGTGTCTCGCCATGTGAACGTCCATATCAATAATCCAATCATCCCAAACATCGTATGAAGACCAGAACTTTTTTGACTCACCTCGTGGTGGCCGCGGGCCTGCTCGCCCCGGCCGCCGATCAAGCTCGCGCGCAAGCCCCCGGCGGCGGCGGTGGCGTGCTGACCCAGGAGCAGCGCACGCAATTGCGCGAGAGCATGCAGTCCTCGCAGGACGCGCTGGCCCCATTGAACGAAAAACTGGCCGCAGCCCAGAAAGAGGTGCTCAAAGCCGCGCTGGCCAAGACCCCCGATGAAAAAGTCATCCGCGAAAAGGTGGAAGCCGTGGGCAAGATCCAGACCGAGATCGCGATGCTGCGCTTCAAATCGGTGAAGGGAGTTGTCTCCACCATCACAGACGAGCAAAAAACCCAGATCCAGGAACGCCCGGGCATGACCTACATGATGCTGTTTGGCGGCGGATTCAGCGGCATGGGCGGTCCCGGCGGACGACGTGGCGGCGGCGGTGGTGGCAACCAGTAATTTACCCGCAGGAATTTTAAGGCCACTGCGCGACGGCGCAGTGGCTTTTTTATTTTGGAGCCGTAACAGGACGACCCCGTTCGAGTTGGCATCTTCGCTCTTGCACAGTCTCATTCAGCCGAGGCCCACGGAAAGGCTGTAATCCCCCAATTCAGGCTTGAGTTGACCGTCGCCTTCCTTCAGTTTCTGCACAACCCGGCTAAAGCACTGCATAAATAATCACCATGAAACCACGCTTCCTTTTCCCCATCTCGATCGCCTGCGCGCTGGCCATTTCCCCGGCGTTCAGCGCCGAAACTGCCGCGCCACCCACGCCCACGCAGATTCTCATCAACGCGCTCGAATCGTGGTCTGCCGCGCTCGATGCCGGCAAGGACGCCCCGGCGCAGACGTTTTCCGCGACGCTCGAAGTGGTGAAATCGACGGGCGCACCCAGGGAGATTGCCGGGCGCACCGTGACCGTCGGCGTGCAGGCGCCGGACAAGCTGCTTCTCTCCGCCGAAGTGGATGGCAAGACGTATTCCACCGGACGCCGCGGGCAGGAGTTGTGGATTTTCGTGCCGGACAAAAAGTTTGGCGTGGTCGGCAAGCGCGGCGAGTTGCGCTTTCGCACCAATCTGGAGAGCAAGGACACGTCGAAGATGGGAGCCATCAAACTGCCCCTGCCGGCGGACCAGATGGCGTTGCTGCCGCTGTTTCTCGATGTCAAAGCGTTGCCCGAGCAGACCGCTGACGGCACGGGTTGTCATGTGTTGAAGATCGCGCCCAAGCCGGATGCGGTCGAGGCGCTGAAGATTCCCAAGGGCACGTTCACGCTCTGGGTGCGGACGAACGATCTCCTGCCCGCGCGTGTCGGCTACGCGGACGGCGGCAAGGTGGAGGTGGAAGTCGCGGTGCGTTCTCCCAAGCTGGGCGCCGCCTGGCCGGCGGAGAAGTGGCAGATCCCGTCGCGCGATGGCGACACGATTGAAACCACGGCGCTGTCGCACCTCACGAAATTCATCCCGGTGGCGATCGGCTCGCTGACCGAGAAGGTCGCGCCGCTTGGGCCGGCCACAGGTGAGCGCGAATTGGTGGCTGTTGAGGGCGCAGGACGTTACGAAAAGATCGACGGCACGCGCGTGGTGTTCCTCAAGGGCACGCCGGAAGAGATGGGCCGGCAGCACGGCACCCTACTCAAGAAGGAGATTCGCGACACGGTGTATCACATCCTTTACGGCGTGGGCGTGGGCAGTTCGTTCGGCAAGGGCAAGTGGTTCTTTGGGGAAATTGAGGATGCCCAGGCGCGCGTCAGTCCATTCATCGATCCGAAGTATCTGCAGGAGATGGACGCCATTGCGCTCGCTTCCGGCCGCGCGAAGGAGGAGATCCGCCTGTCGAATTTTTTCCCCGAACTGTTCCATTGCAGCGGCTTTGCCATCTACGGCGAGGCCACTCAGGGCGGCAAGCTGTTTCACGGGCGCGTTCTGGACTACCTCAAGGGCGTCGGTTTGGAGCAGAACGCAGTGGTCTTTGTGAACCAGCCCGAGGGCGCCAACGCCTGGGTGAATGTGAGCTACGCCGGCTTCACCGGCTCGGTCACCGCCATGAACGAGAAGAAGATCGCCATCGGCGAAATGGGCGGGCGCGGCGAAGGCAACTGGGACGGCAAACCGATGGCGCAATTGGTGCGCGAGGTCATGGAAAAGGCGAACACCCTGGAGGAAGCCGTGGCGATCATGCGCAAGGGCCCGCGCACCTGCGAATATTACTACGTCATCTCGGATGGCAATTCGAAGAAGGCCGTGGGCATCGCCGCCACGCCCACGAAATTTGAAACCATCGCGCCCGGCGAAGCGCATCCGCAGCTTCCCGACCCGTTCAAGGACACGGTGCTGATGTCCGCCGGCGACCGCTACAAGAAGCTCGTCGAGCGCGTGAAGGACGGCTACGGCAAGTTTGACGACGCCAGCGCGCGCGACCTGATGAAGCGCCCGGTGTGCATGAAGTCGAACATCCACTCCGTGCTCTTCGCGCCGGAGACGCTGGACTTCTGGGTGGCCAATGCGGACTCGGAAAACCCCGCCGCTCACGCGCGCTACACGCACTACAATCTCGGAGAGTTGCTCAAGGAACCCGCGGCGAAGTGAGACGCATCGCGACAGACAGGGCGCGTCTGTCCTGGCGCGCCGCAACTTGGGGTGGTCGAAACGGCGCGCTGAGACAGACGCGCCCTGCCCGTTGAAGCCGAGCGTTGGCCTCAGAACAGTCGCAGCCAAGTGGCGGCGAAGATTCCCAGCAGAATCACCGCAGCCACCCACCAAATCCAATGCCGGCCACGACGCGGCGCGGATTTGCGTCCGTCATGGTCCTCGCCGAATTCCTCACGCACGAACTCGTCGTAATTGAACTCCTCGTCCGGCAGACCGAGGCGGTCGGTGGTGGCGCGATCCGACCAACCGGTCGATTCGTCCGAGCCGCATTCCGGGCAGGCGCGGGCTCGGGGCGGCAGGACGGCGCCGCAATGTGGACAAAGGTCGCGTTCCATCGGAAAAGGGCAGGGGAGTGTTGCCCGGCGGGGCTGGCTAGCCGGTGCCGGCGTATTCCTCGTCCGTGACCAGTTCGAGGCCCATCAGCACGTAATCATGCGCGATGGCCTGCATGTCCTTGACGTAGTCGCGCAGGCGGACGAGTTCGCTGAAGCCGAGCATGGCAAACATTTTGATGGCCGCCTCTTGCTCGCCGATGAACTCGGCCTCGACCTTCTCCAATCCGAGATGCCGCGAGATGGAGATGATCTCATTGATCATGGCCTTGGCCAGGCCGCGGCCGCGGAATTGGGGATGGACCAGCACGCTGACGCGGCCGATGTGGCGTTTCCATCCGCCGTTTTGCTGGTGCAGGGTGGCGCATGCCAGGATCTGCCCTTGATGGAGAGCGAGGAGCGGGAAGTTGTCTTCGAGATCGATATTCTGACACCAATTGTGGATGATGGAGGGGTCGGTGACGCGGTGCTTGATGAACATCCTCTCCTGCACCGGCACCGCCAGGAAGAACTCGTGAAAGCTCAGTTCGTCCGCCGGACGCAACGGGCGCAGGCTGCAGACGCAGTTGTCCTTCAGTTTCAGTTCTGTGGGGAACTCGGTCAGGATCAGGTCGAGTGACATAACATTTTGGTGTGGGTTGACCGACAGAACGACCGTGGTGCGGACGTTCAATGAGCTTTTGTGCGTGAGATTTCCCCGGCGATGCCCAGGCCATCCTGCGACAGGCGCGCGGCCACGGCGGCGGGACTTATTCCCCAGCGACCGGCGAGAACGGCGACACGTTCCGTATTGTGAATCATCCGCGCCACGTTCAGACCGATGCTGGAGTCATCCTCCGCGCCATAATCCAGGCATGTCAGTTCGCTTTCACGCTCGGCGGGAGTCAAGGCTCCCTGGTTCCACAGGGTCCGTCCCGCCCAGGCGTAGGCGCGCACCACCCGGCCGCGGTCGAGCATGGCCCACGCATGTTGCTGAAGGCCGCGATCCACGCTGAAGAATTGCACCCGGCCCAATTCCCGGCTCAACGCAGTCAGTCGCAGGAAACATCGATCCACGTCCTTCGCGGGATCGGGCAGCGCCGCCCCGAACACCAGAATCCATCCTTGCAGGGGCGGCGTCAGGAAAAGCCTCTGCTGTCCCGCCACGGTCAATCCATCTGCCCAGGAGCAGGGGGTGACGTGGTCAATCCCGAGGGCGTGTTGGACCGCGGCCAGGTTGGAACCTGGGATGGCCAGCCAGCGGGCGGGCAGCGGGGGCATCGGATGCGGCGGGTCTGGGATGGGCCGATGCGCCCGCGCGGGAATGCGGGCGGGTATCAGGGACTCTTCGAACCTTGGGCGCACGGTGCGCAGCACGATGAAGAGGCAGGCCAGCCCGACGCCGATGGCCACGCCGAAAACGAGCATGAGCAGCACCACCGTCAGGTCGTCGTGGTTCGGGGAAAAGACGGCGGTCGCGTCAGCGAAGAACATCATCCTGGAGAGCGGCGCGATCATGCTTCGGATAATCTAGGATGATTCGAGTCTGTTTCAATGCAAAAACCGGCGGCGGGAGATTTTCCTGCCCTTGCTTCGTGAAGTGGAACCGCTTCGGAAAGATTTCCGATGGCAACGGCATCATCATTGATCTGCAAACCGGCCACCTCGGTCGCAAACTCATCCAGAACAACCTCGTCTTCCGTAACGGCGGTTCCGGCATCCACGCTGACAGTTCCGAGCATGTGGACATCATCAATAAAACCGCCTACCTCAATAGCGCCTCACCGGAGCTCCAGTGGAACCAGATCTTCGCCGGCAGCCGGGTCAAAGACATCCGCATCATCAACAACATCATGTGGGCGCCGCCCGACAAGCCGATGGATTTCAAACTTATGCGTGACGCCTTTGAGGTGGTTTACGCAAACAATCTCTACTTTGGTGGTCGTGACATACCCGGCGCCGCCAGCGGTGGACTCGGGGCTGAAGCCGGTTCGGGAAAGCAGGCGAACGAGACCGGTAATCTCCGCGCCGATCCAAAATTCGCGAACCCTACGCTCGATTACAAAACGGCTGAGTTCCGCCTCCAACCGGGCAGTCCGGCCTTGAAGGCTGGCCGGCGAGAGGCCTTCAGCCCGTTAAACGACTTGGAAGGTAAGTTGCGCCCGCGAAATGGCGCGTCTGACCTGGGTGCTTTCCAACACGAAACCAAGATGAAACAATTGCCGTAAACGCCTATGAAATCAAAACTGCTTCTCCTCGCACTTCTGTTCACCAGTCTGTCGCCCACGGCATCCGCTGCACCGGCCGCTGCTCCACCCACCGCTGCGGCGTCCAACTACGACGAAGGCAAAATCCTGCCCTACACGCTCCCGGACCTCTTCACGCTCGCTGACGGTGGCAAGGTGGGGACGAGCGCAGTATGGGAAGGTCGGCGCCGTGGCGAGTTGCTCGAGATGTTCCGCCGCGAGGTGTATGGCTTCGCACCGCCGAAGCCTGAGACGCTCGCCTTTCGCACAAAAGACTCCGATGCGCGCGCAATGGAGGGGAAGGCGACGCGCAAACAAATCGCCGTCAGCTTCCAGCTTGGCAATGAATCATTCACATTTGACCTCACGCTGTTCGTTCCAAATCAGCGGACAGCGCCGGCGCCGGTGTTCCTGCTGCTCAACCATCGGGGCGTGGGCGACACGGATCCCACACGCGCGAAGCGCTCGGAGTTCTGGCCGGCTGAGGACGTGATGGCGCGCGGCTATGCCATCGCGGCGATCAACGTCAGCGCCGAAGTCGAACCCGACCGTCGCGGCGCGACCAATGGCGTCCGCGCGTTCTACCGCCGGCACTCCGCGAAGCCCGATGAGTTCACCTGGGGCGCTCTCGCGGCGTGGTCATGGGCCGGTTCGCGGGCGCTCGATTACTTCGCCACGGACCCTGACATCAATGCGGCGCAGGTCGCGGTCATCGGCCACTCGCGCAGCGGCAAGTCCGCGCTGTGGGCTGCGGCCCAGGACACGCGCATCGCCCTGGCGTGCGTGAACGGCGCGGGCGAGGGCGGCCCGGCGCTCAGTCGTCGGAACTTCGGGGAAACGATCCGCCAGATCACCACCAGCTTTCCGCATTGGTTCGCCCCGAACTATGCCACCTACGCCGGCAAGGAGGACACGCTTCCATTTGATCAGCATCAACTCATTGCGCTCGTCGCACCGCGCGGTTATCACGGCGGGGACGCGGTGAAAGACTCGTGGGCCGATCCACGCGGCTCGTGGCTTTCGTTGGTGGAGGCGTCGAAGGTATGGGCCATGTTCGGTAAAGCCCCCACTGTGAAAGACGACCTGCCGCGCGCGAACGACCTGCTATTGTCGGGACCGCTGGCCTATCACATCCGTGACGGCGTCCACAATCTCACCGCGCTCGACTGGAAACTCTACCTCGACCACGCGGACCAACACTTCCGCCGCACATACTGACTTGATTGTATCCTCAGGAAGAAAAATATCATGAACACCCACATTCACTTTCTTCGCGGCTGGTGCGTGTCCGCCGCACTCAGTCTCTTCCCTTTCTGCAGTCAGGCAGCCGCAGGCGCTGATTTAGATGAATCGATCCGCAAGGTCCGCATGGGCGTGCTGGTGGTGGAGTCGTCGCCAGGCGCAGTCGTGCGCGTGGAGCAACTGCGCCACGAGTTTTGGTTTGGCGCGGCCCTGGCCAGCCAGGCGTTCGGCAATCGCATGCGCCCCGAGGAGCGGGACCAATACCTCGGCGCTTTTCTCACCAACTTCAACGCCGCTGTAACCGAGAACGCCCTGAAATGGCACTCGATGGAGACACGCCGGGGCAGCGTGGATTACGCGACCGTGAACGCTATCCTGGCCTGGACCGATCAGCACGCGATTCCTTTGCGCGGGCACAATGTCTTTTGGGGTGTGTCCAACATGGTCCAACCCTGGTTGAAAGCCATGTCTGACGATGAATTGCGCTCGACTCTCCAGGCCCGGGCCGGGGATGTCGCACGCCGTTACCGGGACCGGTTCGCCGAGTACGACCTCAACAACGAGATGTTGCACGGGAACTACTACGAGCAGCGCCTTGGCACGAATATCACACGCGACATGGCAGCGTGGATGCGCCTCGAGGATCCACAGGCGGTGCTCTATCTGAATGATTACGACATCACCACCGGCCGGCGGGTGGAGGATTACGCGGTCCAGATTCGGAAACTGCTCGACCAAGGTGTGCCGATTGGCGGCATTGGGGTGCAGGGGCATCTGCACGGCGATACGTTCGACCCGGTGGCGCTCCAGAAATCGCTGGACCGGCTGGCGGTGTTCAAGCTGCCCATCCGGGTCACCGAGTTCAACCTCCCCGGTCAGCGTTCCAAGTATTACGGCAAGCGTGGAGCGGTGCTGACCGACGAGGAGGAGCAGGCCAAAGCCAAAGCGCTGGCGGAATACTATCGCATTTGCTTCGCCCATCCTGCCGTCGAAGGCATCATGATGTGGGGCTTCTGGGAGGGCGCCAACTGGATTCCCGTCTCCTCGCTGTATCGGCGCGATTGGTCGCCCACACCTGCCGCCACGGTTTACCGGGACTTGGTGTTCAAGCAGTGGTGGACGACGTGGCGTGGGCAAGCCGACGCGCAGGGCCGCTGCGAGGTCCCCGCCTTCTTCGGGAAACACCGGGTAACGGCGGGTGGCAAGGAAGCCATCGTGGAGTTGAAAAGGAAGGAACCGACCAAACAAGTTTCTCTCAAGCAGCCATAACACCTTTGGAAGAATCCCATGAGCGCAATACCACCAGACTCCTCTCGACCGTATTCATGCGCTGCACCGATCCCGCCGCAAAAGCTGGCGAGAAGCATGAACACCGTATCCGTGCCCGCGAACACCGCCGGTTTGAAATTATCCGCCACCACCCCCTGAACCTCCATAATCGACCGCGCCCTCAAGAACATGCCGCGCCACGCCTGGGATTCCCGCCAATGAAGTCATGAATAGAAGGCGAACCACATGAAGAATCCACCCAACAATCCAGCCATGAGCCTCGCCTATCGCATTGGCTTCGGCAGCGCGCCGGCCCCGTTTACGATCAACGAGTGGCACAAGGCGCAAATCGTGCAGCAAGACGGCAAGATTCGCGGCGCCATTGATGGCAAGATCCTGCTGGAAATTGATGACAATTCCCGGACCAACACCGGCTGCATCCTGAATTGCGGCTACATCGCCATCCGCTGCATGGTCCACACGGGAATGGTGTTTCGTAATCTGAAGGTTTACACGGAGAGATTGCCGTTTACAGAGATGAAGGTAAAACAATGACCCATGAATACGATCCATCTCATTCTGATTGGCGTGTCCTGTGTCCTGTCGATCGAGACCGTGGCGGGACCGAAAATCGACACGTCGCCCGACCGCGCCAAGACGCCCCTGAATCCGGGGTTGAAGCAGATCGGCACCCTCAAGCCGCGCAGCGCGAATGAAATTGCGGCATCGAACTGGATGCTGGGTTGCGAAACGCTCGACCGCGACTTCGCGGATTACCAGCAATACAAGGAATACCTCGTGCCGCTGGGCATCAAGACCATCCGCCTCCAAGGCGGCTGGGCCAAGACGGAGAAGGTCAAAGGCACCCATGACTTCGCCTGGCTCGACACGATTATTGACGACGCGCGCGGTCGCGGTTTGAACATCCTACTGGAAACCGGCTACGGCAACACCAACTACGCGGGCGGCGGCGGCTGGGATCTCGCGGGTGGTTTTCCCACCTCCGCCGAGGGATTGGCGGCCTATGATCGCTGGGTGGAGGCCATGGCCATTCGCTACAAAGGCAAAGTCCGAGACTGGGCCATGTGGAACGAACCCGACATCAACAAGCAGCACAAACCGGAGGATATCGCTGCGTTAAATATCCGCGCGGCGGAGATCATCAAGCGCGTGATCCCCGACGCGCGCATCGCCGGGCTTTCGCTGGCCAGTTCCAGCCCAAAGCTGTTGGAAAGCTGCCTGCAGGCCCTGGCTGCCAGAGGCAAAGTGGATCTCCTCCACTGGTTCATCTACCATGGCTATGCCATGAACCCGGACAGTTCCTACAAGAACGTCGAGGCGCTCAAGGCCACGCTCGCGAAATACTCGGCGACGGCGAAGATGCGCCAGGGCGAAAATGGTTGTCCGTCGGAACTGGCGACGAAATTCGCGCTCTCGAATCATCCTTGGACGGAATCCAGCCAGGCGAAGTGGGACTTGCGCCGGATGCTGGGCGATCTGGGGCACGATGTGGAATCGGCGGTGTTCACGATCTGCGACTTCAATCACACGGGGCGTGAGATCAACCGCAAGGGACTGCTTCACGCGACTGCGGACAAGAAGGTGGACAAGATCAAACTCGCCTACTATGCGGTGCAGAACTGCGTGGCGGTGTTCGATGACACGCTGGAACGTATCAAGCAGCCTGCCCTCACGGTGACGTACGATAGAAGCACAGCCAGCTTCGCTTACCGAAATAGAACGACCGGGCAGAACCTGATCGTGCTCTGGGATAATTCCGGCACACCCGACGATTCATTTGCGACGCGGCCCGCACAGGTCGTGGTTAAAAGTCCATCCATCAAGGAACCGGTTTGGGTGGACCTGGTTTCTGGGCGGATTTATGAAATCCCGGCGGACCGCATCCTGACCGTGGGTGAGTCCACGACTTTCAAAGATGTCCCCCTCTACGACGCGCCGGTGCTGCTGGCGGAGAAAAGCTTGGTGTTGAAATAGGAAAGAGCACCGCATCATGAACTCAGCCACCACGCGAATCATCCATCGTTTGGCCTCTGGTCTTTCCCTGTGGCTGCTGACTGTTGCCGCGTCATCGCCCCTCCTCTGGGCGGCGGAGATTGCCATCGTCACACCCCCGGAAGCTTCATCGGCCGAGGGCGTGGCTGCTCAGGATCTCGCCGGTGTTTTGCGAATACTGCATCCGCGGGATCGTTTCGTCGCCTCCAGCCAACTGCCCACAGCGGGTCAGGCTGTGCTCGTTGGTTCCGCGGCGGACAGGCTCGTGCGCCCACATCTCAATGGCCCGGCCCCCAATGCTCCCGAGTCCTTCGTTGTGCGTCACCGCCGTGACGGTGCGCTGGAACTCGGCGTCATCGCGGGTGCGGATGCGCGCGGGACGGTCTATGGCGTCTATGCTCTACTCGGTAAACTCGGCTGCGGCTTCCATCTCTCAGGCGACGCTCTGCCACCTGCACGCGAGACGGCGTTCAGCTTCGACGGTTGGGAACTTGCCGATCAGCCACTCGTGGCCGAACGCCTGGTTTTCAACTGGCACAATTTCCTGAGCGGCTGTTCAACGTGGAATCTGGCCGACTGGCAGCGCTGGACCGCGCAGTCGCAGAAGATGGGCTACAACGCGATCATGGTCCACGCTTACGGCAACAACCCGATGGCTGGATTCACATTCCAGGAGGTCGCCAAGCCGGTCGGCTGTCTCTCCACCACGATCAAAGGCCGCGACTGGTCCACCATGCACGTGACCGATGTACGCCGGCTTGTCGGTGGCGGGGTATTCAGCGCTCCCGCATTCGGCGCGGAGGCGGGGTTGGTGCCGGATGATCAGCGTGTGGCCGCCGCACAGTCGCTGATGCGTGACGTTTTTGCTGATGCAGCGCGCCGCGACATGGGTGTCTATTTCGCGGTGGACGTGGACACGCCCAGCGCCAATCCGCAGGAGATGGTGCGCTTGCTGCCCGAGTCCGCGCGATTTCAGGCGAGCGGGGCGACCTCAACCGTGACAGGCAGTTCAACCAACCGCATCTGGCTTCCGAATCCCGACACGCCCGAAGGCTACGCGTTCTATCGCGCGCAGGTCGAAGGGTTGCTCAAGGTCTATCCGCAGATCACAAAGTTGGTCGTTTGGTTTCGCCGGGACGGCACGCCGTGGGTGACGCTCAAGGCTGCGGATCTGCCAGACGCATGGCAAAAGGAGTTCGATGCGGAAGTCGCCCGGACGCCGGAGGCAGGCCGATTCTGGCGCGCGCCTGGATTGTTTGCGGTCAGCAAAATTGTCCGCGCCTTCGACCGTGCGCTGAAGGAACTCAGCGCCACTCGGACGCAGGTCGCCGCCGGCACATGGGGCTTCGAGTTCCTGGCCGCGGCCGACCGCTTCTTCCCCGCGGGCGTGCCATTGATCGGATTGGATTACGATGTCATTCACGAGAAGCCGCAATTGGGCACCGCCGCCTCGCGTGCGCCGCTGCGGGAAATCGCCGCGCATCGGCCGGTGATCCCGGTGGTGTGGGCGCACCACGACGACGGGCACTACCTCGGCCGGCCCTACACCCCGTTGTCGGAATTCGCTTCGAAGCTCGATGATGCCAACGCCGCGGGCTTCGGCATCATCCACTGGACAACCCGTCCTCTGGATTTCTATTTCAGCAGCCTCGCGCGCCAGGCATGGAAGAGCACCAAGGACCAGCCGTTGCGTGAAACCTGCCGCGATGTCGCGGAAGAATGGTATGGCTCGGCGAATCGCGCGGTCATGGGCGAGTATCTGGAATCCTGGATGACCGGGGCACCACGGTTTGGTCGCGACACCACCGACTGGTTCATTGATCGCAAGCTGACGAACATCGCCGAAGTCATCACCGGTTGCCGTGCGCGGCTCGCGATGATTGACAAGGTTCGAGCCGCCGGTCTGCCGCCCGAGCAGCAGCAGCGCCTCGACTACCAACGCGGGCTGGAGGAATTCATCGCGGCCTTCCACGAGGCGCACGGATATTTCCAGGTCTCGCAGGACATGTTGAAGAAAGGCGATGTCGTCGGCGCGCGAACGCTCATCGCCCAATGTCATCCTGAACCGGTGATTGAACAGTTCGCCCGCTTCAGTTCCATCGGCGGCATCACGCGCGGCGAGCAGGGGTTGGTCGTCTCGCTGAATACTCGCTGGCTAAGCCACATCGTCCGTCACCGGCAAGCGTTGGGCCTCGAACCCGTCCGGATTAATTTCGCCCCAACCTCACACGATATGCTCGCCCAGGCGCGCGGCACCTTCACCTTCCATTTCGGGCCCGACCACGAGTTGTGGGAATGCTGGGGCGAAGAGGAAACCGGTGCAGCGGTCTTCAGCCTGCCGCTTTCGTCGGTTTCCACGCGGGACGCATCTGTGCCTGCAGCCTGGAGCGAGGTTGGTCGCACCGGGATTGAAATCAACAAACCGCTCCAACTGGTCCTGCGTCCGATCATGACCGCGTCCAACCGGGGCAAGGAAAAAGCCGCTCCCCTGTCACCGGGGGCGTATCGTCTGCACCTCCTGGTCCTCGATCCCGATTCCACCGGGCCAGGCCAGCGCGTGTTTGAAGTCAGGATGGCGGACCTTCCCACCGATCGCGTGGATGTGTTCAATCGTGCCGGTCGCACCAACCGGGTCGTTGATCTCGCCTATTCCGTCGCGCTCAAATCAGCCGGCGCGGTTGAAGTCACGCTGACGCCGGTGAAGGGCAAAGCGATTCTCTGCGGCGTGGTGCTGGAACCGGCAGGTTCAACGGGCCGCACCGAGACAGGAACAGAACCTGCCGTGAAGCAATCACCCTGAACACCATCACGGTCCTGCTCCAACTGACCATCTGGAGGCAGCCCGGAAATGAATTCAGCCAAGGAATCCATGAACGTTCGAATCGTCCTCACCTTCATTCTCTGCCTCGCCGCTTCAGTAGCGACCACCGCCGAGCCCAAACGCATCCACCTCGCCAACGACGACCACACCGACTACATGTGGACGGCCGACACCGAGACTTACCACGCGGCGCACTGATGAGATGGCTGTGGACACGGCCACCCAATTCTGATCAACCTTTGCCTCACGACCACCCAGCATACTGAAGAAAGACTCCGCATGAAATCCTCCCTCAATCGCCGCCTGTTTCTCAAGCGCGCCGCGGTCACCGCCGGCGCCCTGGCCGCTGTTCCCTCGCTGCCCAACATCCTGCGAGCCGCCAGCACTCCCGACAAATTGAACTGCGTGCTCATCGGCTGCGGCTGGCGCGGCGGGCAGCATCTCGAGGAAGTCGTCGCCACGCACAAGCAGAACCTCGTAGCCATCGTCGATCCGTCCGAGACGCAGCAGGCCGTCGTCAAGAAATGGCTGCAAGGACGGCAGATTCCCGCAGACAAGCTCCAGGTGTTCGCCGATTACCGGAAGATGTTCGACAAGATCGGCAAGCAGGTCGATGCGGTGTTCATCGCCACGCCCAACCACCAGCACGCGGTCCCCGCGATGATGGCGATGCAACGGGGTAAAAACGTGTATTGCGAGAAGCCGGTCAGCCACAACGTCGCCGAGGCCCGCCGGCTGCGGGAAGCCGCACGCCAATACAAAGTCGCCGCGCAGATGGGCAACCAGGGCCACTGCCTCGGCGGCTATCATCGGCTGTGCGAGTTCATCTGGGGCGGAGTCATCGGCCAGGTGACCGAAACCCATAGCTGGACCGACCGCGCCAATGGGGGTGTCGGCCCGCGTCCTCCCGCCACCAAACCTCCCGCCGGCATGGATTGGGACTTGTGGATCGGCCCGGCAGCGTACCGCGAATTTCACGAAGATCTCCACCCGCACGAATGGCACGGCTGGTACGACTTCGGCAACGGCTCGATCGGCAACCTCGGCTGCCATGTGCTGGACGGCGCATTCTGGGCGCTCAAGGTTGAGCATCCGACCAGCATCGAGGCGGAGCAGGTGCGCGGCGGCAGCGACGAGCGTTATCCCCTCGGCAGCCGCATCCGCTGGGATGTCCCGGCCCGCGGCGACATGGCGCCGGTGAAGATGTACTGGTACGAGGGACTGAATCCGACCACCAAAGATCAGCCCAGGGGCAAGTCGCACGCGGCCGTGGGCGACGCGCGTAATTTCCCGCCGCTCCTCGTCGAATTGAACAAGAAATATCCCGATGAAGAACTGACTCGCGGCGACAGCGGCACGATCTACGTGGGCGAGAAAGGCATCCTCTTCACCCAGACTTACGGCAACCGGATGCGGCTGATACCAGTCGAGCGGATGAAGGAAATCACGCAGCCGCCGCAAAGCCTGCCGCGGCCCAAGGAAATCTTCACGGATTTCATCGATGCCTGCCTCTCGGGCAAGACGGAGACGGCGGCGAGTTTTGACTACGGCACGCGGCTGACGGAATTCACTCTGCTCGGCAATCTGGCCCAGTACGCAGGCGAAGGGAAGAAGGTCGAATGGGATGGCCCGAACATGCGCGTCACCAACGATCCCGGGCTTAATCGCTGGCTCAAACGCGAGGATCGCAAAGGCTGGGAAGTCTGAAACCGGCCTGGAAACCCGAACCATCCGCAGAGGTTTCACCGGCTCATTTGTCACCGTGCGCTGGGCGCCGGTGGCGCCAGGCTGCCGAAAACCGCTGACCCAGCCCGGTTCTTTCGGGAGGGAGGCGCACGAACCGCGTTTCCTCGCCAGTTCCATCAAACCGGCTTTCAGCAATGGGCTGTCCAGATTGATCCGAACGCCCGGCTTGGTTTTCAACTGGCGGAACGACTGCTCCGCTGTGCGCCTGAATCAAGCCGGGCGTTTCGACTGCAAATTGGCCATCCGTTCGGCCAGCGGCGGGTGAGTGGCGAAGTATTCTCCCATCGGGATCAAGCTTTGATGGGCGGATCCTTGAGCCAGTTTCTCCAACACTTGTAACCCGGCCAGTTCATCGCCCCCACAAGTCCGGAGCAACGACAAGGCAAAGGAATCCGCCTCCAGTTCACTCTCCCGGGAATACGCGCGGCTGAGCGTCTGCTGTCCGACCTTTCCCAGCCAGGCGCTCGCGGCGCTCCTTCCGGCCGATTGTTGCAGCAATAATGAGAAGACAGAATCCCGCACAATTCGGTCCACCGCGTGCCGCAAGATGATGTGCGCCATTTCGTGGGCAAGGATGAAGGCGATCTCGTCCCGCGCTCCCCGGCACAGTTCCAGCAATGGCAGGCTCACGAAGACGGGACCGCCAGGAAGCGCGTAGGCATTCCACTCCTGTTCCGCGGTGATGCGAATGGTGAACGGAATCCGGTTCTCTTGCACATTATTGGCGAGCCACCGGCCGATGTCTCTGGCAAATTGGGTGGTCCGACTCTCCCCGGCCAGGGGCACGCGCAGCAAAGTGGCAGCCTCCAGATCGCGTCCCAGTTGGATTTCCGCCCGTCGGGACTCTGCCTCATCGCCACCGACCAGATCAAAGAGGTTTCTGGCTTTCGCCGCAGTCTTGCCGATTCGATACCCGATTGTCTCGAACAGGGATTTCATTCGTGCCGGTTCTTGATGGTGCGGAGGTGACGGGCGAAGCGATCAGACCACCGCCAATCCCCATTCTGGAGCTTTCTGGACGGCCATCTTCCGGATCAAGGTTTCGGGAACGAAGAATGGCTTCTCGGTGACCGTGACCTGGATCTGGTTTCCTTGCCGGGAATACGAACCCCTGGCATTGAATCCCGCGAAGGTTCCCTGCTGGTCGTCGCCATTGAGTTCGATCCCGGCCTTCCTTGCTTCTCCCATGATTTTCGCGAGGGTGAGAGCAGGCTCGGCGGTGATGTTGAAGGTGATGCAGAATGACATGCTGTCGCTGTAGCGTGAATCAAGTCGGCCCATTTGCGCAATCTCGTCTTTCGGTCACGAGGTGGCCAATTCCAACAGTTCTTTCGTCCTCTCACGTGAGGCGTGGTCCTTGACAGAAATCTTTTCCCGATCGTGGGCAGTTGGAAATGTTCTCGATAGCCGGACAGATGGGGGTGCCGTGCAATACAGGTTGGTGCCCGAAATTCACCTGATGAAACCATTGGCTTAAGTGGGGTATGAGGATTGGAGCGGGCGATGGGAATCGAACCCACGTGACCAGCTTGGAAGGCTGGAGCTCTACCATTGAGCTACGCCCGCAACTCCGGGAAAAGACTACCACGCGATTATTTGGCGTGTCAACGAACCCGAAATGACACGAACCCGAAAATGCCGCCAGAAATTATCGGGGCATGGCCTGTCCGTGGGATTTGAAGTTTCCCGCCGTTCTCCGCCAAGGCCTCGTCGTCGCCCGGCTGCAATTTGAGAGGGTGCCTGCTTGATTGTAAACCGAATTACTGCGCGATCGAAAAAGCTCCGGCCATCCACCCGCCCACTCCGGCGACCGCCAGTCCAACCAGCAACACGACAAACGGCCGCCATGACTCCTTGAAATACAGGCACAGAAGAGCCACCGGGATGAAGGGATTCTACAGGGAGCCGAAGAACCACGCCAGCCCGTGCCGATAGGTGATCACCAAAAAGCGCCACTCGCCTGCGAGGCAGACGAGGGCGCCCATAATGACGAGGATGTAGCCGACGACCAACACATCCGGCTTTCTCCGCGCGCCGCGCGGCTATTTCTTGAGCAGCTTCCGCAGGTGGCTGATGGAACGTTCCGCCTGGTCCACGGTGCCGCATTCGACCGAGAACACGATGTCGCGCTTCGCCTTGCGGCAAATCCGGATCACGCGCTCCCAATCGATCACGCCGTCGCCGCAGGCGCAGCCCACGGGGGTGCCGGTCACCTTGCCGCGCTCGGCGTCGGACTGTTCGATGGCGATGTCCTTGGCGTGCAGATGAACAAGCCGCCCCATGACGCGTTCACACCATTTGTAAGGATCTTCCCCCGCGAGATAGCTGTTACCGGTGTCAAAATTGATCCCGATGGCCGGACTCTTCACGAGCTTGTAAATGCGGTCGAGTCCCGCCGGCGTCTTGCTGTATTGCTGGTGGCATTCCAGACCGATGGCGATGCCGCGCGGTTCGGCCACGCGGGCCGCTTCCTGGAGGGTGTAGCGCATCAAGACGTGGTCCTCGTCGGCGGTGGTCCAGAGCGGTTTGGGGCCTTCGTCGGTGTTGACGACGGGCGCGCCGCACTCGGCGGCGAACCGGATGGCCTGCTTGAGATACTCGACGCTGATCTCGGGTTTGATCAGCGGGCAGTGCGCGGAAAGGCCGGAGAGTTTCACGCCGTATTTCTGGCAGGCGCGCTTGATGCGCAGAGGATCGTCGAGCATGGACACGCTGTGAAAATAACCGGCTTCGCTGAGCAACTCGCGTCCCCAATGAACCATTGGCTCGATGTAGTCGTAGCCGAGTTCGGCGGCTTTTTGCGCGCCCCATTCAAAGGATTTGTCGCCGTGCCGGACAAATTCCATGTTCACGCCAAGAAGGATTTTTGCCATAGGAGGTTTCAGTAGTTTTGAGTGTTGGGTTTTTGAGAACGGAAAAGCGTAGTCCTGTGTCAAGGCTTCGCGGACTGCCATGATTGCGCACGCTGGTTGATGGCTTCCGCTGATTTGAGTTCGGGATAGACGGTCACCAGGTAGTTCAACTCGAACGTCTCGCCGGAACGATAGACCAGCGGTTCCTGGTCGAGATTCTGGGTGGCAGAAAGATAGGCGAAGGGTTCGCGCATGGTGAAGAACCACGCTTCGCCGCGCGGATTGCCGGGATGACCAAAGAGCACGAGCGTCGCCGGCTTGCCGGGACGGTCGAAGGACATCGAGCCCCATTGGTGACGCGAGACGTCCTGGCGACCTTTCAAATCGGGCGCGCCACCGGAGTTCAGATGGCGGGCAATCGGATCAAATTCCTGCACGAACCGCATGCCGAGGCCGTGGTAGTTCGCGCCCGTCAACGTCACTAGATTCGTTTTTGTGCCGACCTTGAACGCGGATTTCCAGTGCAACGCCACCTCGCGCGCGGCTTCATCCACGGCGAGCGTGAGCGTCCGCTGTTCGACCAGCAACGCCGCCGCCGTGGTGTCCGGCAGGAAGGCGTCCTGCGGCGCGAGCCAGTGCAGCGTCTGCCGGATGACGGCTTGCGGATGCCCCCGCGTGTCGGTGCCCAACTCAGGCGCGGCAGTCTGGATCGGCTTCTCCACGCCGCAGCCGGGCAATTCCTCCCAGAAGTTGATGCCATTGACTTTGATGGCATACATCAAAGCATGGTGGTGAAGGTGATCGTGCGGTGCGTCGCGCAGGATGTTGTCACCGGCCAGCG
Organism: Limisphaerales bacterium; assembly: GCA_038249465.1. Taxonomy (GTDB): domain Bacteria; phylum Verrucomicrobiota; class Verrucomicrobiia; order Limisphaerales; family JBBRWD01; genus JBBRWD01. Next base: position 29,794 of record JBBRWD010000026.1, read on the forward strand.
TGCCGAGTTCTTTGACGTAGGGTTTGAACTTCTGCGGCGCGAACGAATAGACCAGCAGCTTCCGGCCCTGATGGGACACGGTCCACTCGACGGTCTGCGGTGTGGCCTCGGCGGACAGAGGCGCGGCGGTTGCAGTGAAGGGAAGCAACGCCGCCAGGACCAAGCCAGCGATGATCAAATGCAAATGCGGTAGTTGGTTCTTCACAGCACGATCTCCTCTTTCTCAAAGTCAAACTGCGCGACCTTTTTCTTGAGCAACGAGAGCATGGCCATGTTCAGCGCGGTGGTGACGTGGAAGCCGAATTCAACGTCGCTCACCGGTTTCTCGCGCGTGCGGACGCACTGGAGGAAGTTCTGCCAGTGCAGCGGCGTGACATCCATCTTCCCCGCCGGAATGACCTGCCGCTCGCCTTGGCGCGGGATCACGGTCAGGCTGTCGAAGCCGGCATTCCATTCGCCGGGATTTTGCAGGGTGATCGTTCCTTCGTCGCCGCGAATGGCTGGCTCGGTGGGATAGGCGTTGGCCAGCGTCCCGGGAATGACGACGGAAAGCTTCCCGGGATAATCGAGGCACATGTTGAAGGTGTCCGGCACTTCACGATCGTAGGAGGTGTATTTGAAGATGCCGCCGGAGGCCACGGCCAGCGCCGGGAACTTGACGCCGAGCGCGCTGACGAACGGGGTGAAGACATGCGGAAAGAGATCCGTGCAGGGGCCGCCCGCGTAATCGAGATACTTCCGCCAACTGAAGAAGCGATCGACGGTGAATGGAACCTTGGGGGCGTCGCCCAGAAAGGCCTCCCAGTCCAGGTCCGGCCCGGGCTTCGCTTCCCGATCAGGAACCGGCATCCGCTCGCCCCAGTCGCCGTCGCGGTAAAAGCCGGCCACGACAAGCTGTGGGCGGCCGATGGCGCCCTGGCGGATCAACTCGCCGACCTTCTTCCAAGCCGGACTGGAGTTGCCCTGATTGCCGATTTGCACGACGCGCTTGAGCTGCTGTGTCTCGCGGTAGAATTGCTTGCTCAAGTCGAACTGCGACCAATGCCCCATGGGTTTTTCGCAATAAACATCCTTGCCGGCGCGAATCGCATCCAGCGCCTGCGGCACATGCAGCCGGTCGGGCGTGGCGATGCAGACCGCATCGACACTCTTGTCCGCCAGCAATTCCTGATGGCGAGTGTAGGCGCGAGCCTGAGTCTGGCTGGCGGCTTCGTTGCGGCGAAAGGCCCACGCATCGTTGACGGCGACGATTTGCGCCTTCGCGCCCTCGCGGATGAGGCGCTGGACGAGGTTGACATGGCTCATGCCGCGTCCGCCCACGCCAACAAAGCCGATGCCGATGCGGTCGTTGGCCCCGAGAACCTGACCGCGGGAAATGAACGGAGCCGTCGTCAGCACGCCGACTGCCGCAGCCGTCTTCACGCTGGATTCGATGAAATCACGCCGCGAGATTCCCGCATCGGCCAGCGGCGATGTCGCGGAGAGAGGGAAAGTCTGTTTCATGTTGAGGTTGACGATAGCCAAGCCGCGCGGGCAAAACTTCCAAAATCGAACAATGGTAAATGTTGAACATGGTTCTTACCACGCTCCTCCAATCACCGGGCCGTTACTGACAGGCATGAAATCCAGTCGCTCCGCCATTTTTCTCAGCCGGTCCGGGACGCACCACGCGGATCGTTGCGAACCGCTGGTGCAGGCGACGGCACGCGGCGAGGTGAGCATCTCGGCGCTGGCCCGGCGTGGCTACCCCGGCCGGTCGCTCCCACCGCGGATGCTCCCGGAGATTTCCACCGTCGGATACTGGGACGCCAGCGGCGCGCAGTCGTGGGGACTGGACTGGCATCGCAACGAGGGCGTCGAACTCACTTTCGTCTCGCGCGGCAAGACGGACTTTCTGGTGGAGGAACAAAGCTTTCAGTTGGAGAGCGGGCAACTGACCGTCACGCGTCCCTGGCAATATCATCGCCTGGGCAATCCGCATGTGGGGGCCACTCGGCTGCATTGGCTCATCCTGGACGTTGGGGTGCGCCGGCCGAACCAGCCGTGGCGCTGGCCTGATTGGTTCGTGCTGTCGCCGCCTGATCTTCGGCGGCTGACCACCTTGTTAAGCCACAACGAACAACCGGTGTGGCAGGCCAACGCGGAGATTGGCGCATGTTTCGAGCGCATCTCCGCCTTGGTGAGTCATCGCGATCCGGCCGTGGTGCAGAGCCGCCTCCGACTGCTGATTAACGAACTGTTCCTTGCGGTGCTCGAACTGCTGGAACGGAAGAAGGTGCGGCTTGATGCGCACCTGGTTTCCACGCGAAGAACCGTCGAGATTTTTCTCAACGCCTTGCCGAATCATCTCGACACGGCCTGGACGCTGGGCGAAATGGCGGAACGCTGCGGGCTCGGGCGCAGCCGGTTCACGGACTACTGTCGGCAGATTGTGAACATGGCTCCGGCCGAGCACCTGATCCATTGCCGTGTGGAAGCCGCGAAGATAATGCTCCGCACTGAACCGGAGGCGAACATCACCGACATCGCTTTCCGTTGTGGCTTCGAGACCAGCCAGTACTTTGCGACCACGTTTCGCAAACGAGCCGGGTGCAGTCCGCGTGAGTATCGGCTTTCTGCGAAGAGGTAAGATTGCTCCTGGCGTCACGTCAGCGCGGCAGCGGTGGTGGCACAGAGAGAGCAGCGCGCCCGACTTCCACGGGCTTCGGCCGCAGTCGCCGCATTCGATTCGCAAACAGGAAGAACACTCCCGGACCGAACGCCATCAACATCACGCCGACGCCGCAGGCCATGCCCCAGAACGTCGCGACAGGAGCGCAGCACTCGCCGCGGGCGCGCACCACGAGATGGCTCGGCACGGCCACCAGCACTTCGAGAATGCTGCCGCGCACCAGCCAGCGCATCGCTCGATTCGTCAGCGCGGTCGGGTCGTCGCCTCGCGCCGAACGGTAGAACAACAGACCCCAGACCATCCACAGAATGACCACCATCCCGATAATGTTCAGGACAGCGAACACGGATTCGTCGCTGTTTATGCCCAGCGCGGAAGCCGCTGAGGAAAGGCCGGGCATGGCGTTCACGCCGCGCAGGGTCAGTTTGCCCAGCGCGTCGAAAAATTCCCCGGTGTCATCGCCCCACACGACCACGGCCAATGACATGATTCCCGCGAGGAAAAGGTTGGCGAGGAGGAGGCCTGTGACCACCTTTGCCAGCTTGAGCCGGCGGCGCGGACGTGGACGTCGCTCGGCGACCGCCACCGGCACCAGCAGCAGCAACACCTGGGCAAGCAGCATCACCCCGAACCAGAGCCAGTAGCCCCATTGCGAAAACAGGTCCGCCGCGTTGCCCAGAGTTCCGCTCTCCAACTCCCAGCCGTGCGGCGGTGACTTGGCCCATTGCAGACCGAAGAACAGTATGGCCGGCACGGTGAGCAACAGCAGCATCACTCCGTAAAGCAGCACCGTGACAATGGCCCAGCGTTTCATGGTCGTTCGTGGTTTGGCAGGTTCACTGGTGCCGGTATTGCGCGAGAAAGCCAGGCTCAGCGCCTGCCAGATCCGCGTGGCGTTGCGCCGCCAGCAAGGCGCCGTACACGCTGACATCGCGCAACAACATCTCGAATCGCGCGGCAAAACCTTCGCTGGCAATCTTCCCGTCTTTCACATCCGTCTTGTCGGCGAACGCGACGCCGTAGGGCAGACTCCACGCGTAGCATTGCCGCGCCACCGTGCGGATCTGATCCGAGACCGTCAGTCCCTTCTCGTAAGACGCCACGATGGAGGCGAAGAGTTTTCCGGCAAACTCCTTCCAGAAATGATCGAGGAAATTCTTCAACGCGCCACTCATGCTGCCGTGATAATCCGGGGTGCCCAGCAGGAGGACGTCGGCGCGATCCACGCGGGCCTTGAGCGCGGCGTAGCCCGGCGCGATCCAGGATGTGTCTGGATTGAAGAGCGGCAACGCCTCCTCGCTCAGGTCGAGATAATCCACCGCGCAACCGGCTGCCTCCAGACGTTCCGTGGCAAGGCGCAGGATGGTGCGCGTGGAGGATTCCTTGCTGGTGCTGCCGGCCACCAGCAGGACGTGGAGTTTGTCACGCATGGCCGCAGGCTAACGTCGTGCGGCGGCGGGGCAAGACCGGAGCGCGACGGCGAACATTGAAAGTTTTGCGGAGCCTCGACTAAAAAGTGCTGCCTACTGACAAGACCTTGGGATGGGCTGCCAGAAGACGCTTGGTCCCAACCCTCACGGGCAGGGCACGTCTGTCCCAACGCGTCGTCGGGTTGGCCGGGAGTGGTTCGCGGCGCGCTGGGACAGACGCGCCCTGCCCAGTCCGGGTGTCATCCTTCCCACTGCCAAGGTATTACGCGGCGAATTCGCCGAGAGCGGAAGTTGCCTCAGAAGAGTTATCGCTCGTTGGCCTATTGCCACGTTCGAAACAGCCCACAACTTACGGTGTTCCGCCCGCTTTCTGGAGGTTCAACGCAGATGCGATCAACTGCCGGGCGCGCGGGTTTTCTGGCTCCAACCGGACCGCCTCCCGCAATTCCACAATTGCCTCAGCCACTCGGTTCTCTTCGAGCAATGCCGAGCCCAGATTGAGATGCGCGAGAGCAAAGCCGGGGCTTAACCGCAACGCCGCTGAGAAGTGGATCATGGCTTCGGTTCTCCTGCCCAGACCTGCCAGCGCGGTGCCCAGGTTGTTCTGCGCCTCGGCTGAATTCGGTTGCAGCCTTGCTGCCGCAATAAAGTGTTCGATCGATTCCGGCAGGCGGTGTCCGTTCGCCAATGCCTGCGCCAAAGCTGCGCGAACGCGGAAGTCTTCCGGCTGTGCCTGCACTGCCTCGCGATAATGTCGGAGTGCATCGTCAGGATGTCCGGCTCGCGCGAGAGCTTTCGCCAATGCGAGGTGTGCGATCGAGTTGCTTGCGTCGAGGCGCACCACTTCCTGGAAGTGGGTAATGGCCGCCGCTGCTTTCCCTTCGTTCCACAGCGCGTTGCCGAGATTGATTCGCGCTGCCACGAAGTCGGGCTCGGCCTGCACCGCCGCCAAGAATTCCTGACGGGCTTCGTCCCTTCTCCCGGCTTGGGCCAGGGTCAGGCCGAGGAGATTGAGCGCGCGAGCGGATTGAGGTTGCGCGTCCGCTGCGCGGCGGAACTGAAGGATGCCCCCGTCGAGCTTTCCCTGCCGCACCAGCGCCTGCCCCAATCCGAGGCGACCATCGAAGTAGTCGGGGCTCAGGGCCAGAGCCTGCTGGTAAGTCGCAACCGCCTCGGCGCTCTGGTTCTCCTCCAACAAAATGCTGCCGAGAAAATCGTAGGCGGGCAGGTAGTGCGGGAGCAACTGAATCACCCGCCGGAAATGTTGCGCCGCCCCGTTGCGGTCGTTTTGCCGCAGCAATTCCACCGCGAGGTTCTGTTCCAGTCGCCAGTCTTCGCCGGCTTTGGCCAGGGCGCGATTGAATTGATCCCTCACCGTCTTGGAATCAGCCGCCCCGGCGCGCGCGCGCAGATCGGCCATTCTCTGCTCCCAACGTTTCTGCTGCGTCGAGTGGTCCGCCTGACTGGTAAAAGGCGGGCGTTGCCTTCGCCGTCCGACATCTTCCGCCATCATCAAACGCTCCCAGTCGGTCAGGGCCAGGCGATCCGCGCAGCCTTCCATCGAGAGCCACGGATTGGGCTTTGGCGACGATGGGGCCGAATCGTGCGGCTGGCACCACCGCGCCACTACCTCCGCACATTCCAAGGCGAGCAAGTAGTTCCCTCGAAATGTCAGGTGAACGTGATCAAGAATAAGTTCCGCGCCCGGCACGCCATCCACGGAGTCTCGGGAGAACGCCGCATCCGCATCGACCAGCGCCACTTTGTCGTCGTGCGATACAGACGCCACGCGACGGATGATCTGATTGATGCGGCTGTCTGCGCGGAAGCGAAGAGTGTCCAGATCCCGGGCGCGCTCATATTGCTCGCACGCCTTTTCACGATGGCCCAGCGCGGCGTGGCAGCGCGCCAGACGGAAGTGCAGTTCGGCAAATCCATCGTCGATGGCGGCGGCGCGTGCATAGGTCTCCATGGCTGCCGGAAAATCTCGGCGATCCTGTTGCGCCACGCCGGTCCGGTAGAGGTTCGCCCACTCATCCTTCTGCTTCGATGACAAGTCAGAGCGAGACAGCGAGGCAAACGGCGCGCAGTCCCGCAGACTGCTTCCGACGGTGCTGACAATGACCCGCGCGCCGGAACGATTCCCAGCGCGGATGATATCAACGATATTACGTTCGAAGTGTCGATAGACCGCCTCCATCCTGGGATCATCGTGACGGACCTGCTGCAGCAAAAACATTTCCATGCCCTCCCAGACCTGTGGCGACGAGGTCTGCTTTCGTGACTGATTCCTGATCCAATCGTCGAGTAATTGCCCAACGCTCGTCGTCTTCAGAGCGAGGTTGGCGCGGATGAACGTCCGCCCGGGAGCCTGCCGACTGAAGACGGTGCCGGACCCGAACGGGCCCACCGCCTCGTTGTTGCCCATGTAGAGGATCCATACATCGCCGCCGTAATCCGCGCATTCGCGGGCGATGGGCAGGATGACGTGGGAATTGATGGCGGTGACGGCGGTGTTGAGCACCTCGATCTTGCGATCTGGATACCGCTCGCGCAGCAACACCTGGAGAATGCGGGCAAACCCGAACGCCGGCCCCGGATCGCCTTCGGCCGCCGACTCGCCAAAGACAAACACCCGCAGCGTATCCGGCGACTTGTTCGGCTGAAACGCCACCGGTTTGGGAATCCGCACCAGTTCAGGGGCAAAGTAGCGGCGGCTGAACTGGTCGTTTTCCACCAGCGTCGTCTGGCCGGGTACCGGGGTTTTCACGAAGAAAGCCGTCGGATAATGACGGCCGGACAACCGGAGCGCCCCTTCGAGTGTCAGAATGAAAAGAGTCGGAACCACGAGCGCGATGGCAAGGCGATAAACCCTTTGGCGATGCGGCGAAATCTTCGGCGAGGAAGTGACCGGCCTGGGCGGCGCATCAGGGGAATCCGCGGAACTCTTGGCAGTGGATTTCCGTTTGGGGTTCAACGCAGGGATTCATACCAGTCACCGTGGGCGGTGTCATGCGCATTGTCCACCCGCGTTCATGCCGCTGGCCGAGCTGCAATATCGCGGGACGTTTTGGTTGCAGGTGAACCACAAGGACTGGACGGCGCTGGCGTTCCTGCAGCCGGCAGACAGCGGCCTGGGCCTCGATGTGGCACGGGACAACGCGACTCTGGAGGCGATGAAAACCGCGCTGGTGAAGCTGGCGGAGACGAGCGTTCAGGATTTGACCGGGCATCGCCTCGAAGCCTCGGATTTCCACGCGCTGCTGTCACCCGACCCGGTGCGCCAGATTCTGGCCGGGTCAACGAGCCGAAGGCCGTCCAGGGCAAGATGAGCGCGGGGCAGTGGGAAGCCTTCTGCCCTTCGTGCAAGGAACCGCGCAGCGGCAAAACCAAATTCCTATGAGTATCACTTGCTCCCGGGTTTCACTGCCGGCGCCGCCGCGAGGTCCGGCGGCAATTTGTCGGGCGCGAAGGTTTCCACGTTCATCTTCAGCAGGCTGAACAACGGCACGCCGAGGTCCACCGTGCCATTCGACCGGTCCACCACCATCGCCACGCCAGCGACGGTGCCGCCGTGCGCGCGGACGATGTCCATCGTTTCCTGCACGCGTCCGCCCTTGGTGACGACATCCTCGACCACGAGCAGGTTTTCGCCGGAGGCAATCTTGAAGCCGCGGCGCAGGACGAGTCTGCCCTCCTCCTTCTCGGCAAAGATGAACCGCACGCGCAGTTGGCGCGCCACTTCCTGGCCGATGACCAGTCCGCCCATCGCCGGGGCAATCACCGTGACGGCGCCCAGACGGGCGACCTTCGCAGCGAGCGCGGCGCCCAACCGCTCGACGATCGGCATCTGCTGGAGCGCCAGCGCGCATTGGAAGAACTGGCGGCTGTGCAATCCGCTGCGCAGGACGAAATGGCCTTCGAGCAGCGCGCCCGTGTCGCGAAAAACCTGGAGTGCTTCGGCGTCAGTCATGGAAGTTGGAGCAAGGTTGAGTATTAAGTATTGAGTTGTGAATCACTACCCGGACCCGCGGATGGGAGCCAGCTTGGCAGGGCAGGGCGCGTCTGTCCTCAGCACGCCGCTAATCGATCCCAGCAACCGGGCGGCGCGCTGAGGACAGACGCGCTCTACCGTCTCGCGGACAAATATGCTCGTGCAGTCCATCGCAAGGATTCGTCTGAATGAAGCCGCGCGGCGATTCATGGGAAACGGAGAATCACATCCACGGCTTTGACCAGCGCACGGGCCTCGGTGTCCGTGCCAATGGTGATCCGGAGATAGCCGCTCACCTCGGGATAATTGAACCAGCGCACGAGGATCTTTTTGGCGCGCAATTTCTCCAGCCACTCCTTCGCAGGCAGCCCCGGCGGCTGGCAGAAGATGAAATTGGTTTCGCTCGGCAGCACTTGGAATCCGCGCCTGGCCAGTTCGCTGGCGACACGTTCCCGCGTCGCGATGATCCGTGCAAAGTTGCGCCGGTAGTACGGCAGGTCATCAAGGGTCGCCGCCGCGGCCACCTGGCCGAGGCCGTTGACATTGTAGCTGTCGCGAACCTTGTCGAGCGCGGTAATCAACTCCGCCGGCCCGATGAAATAGCCGACGCGTTGGAAGCACAGCGAATACGACTTCGAGAACGTGCGCGCCACGAGCACGTTGGGGTGCTTGAGCGCAAGCGCCGCCGCATTCTCCCGCGCAAAGTCCACGTAAGCTTCGTCGAGAATGACGACGCCCCGCTGGAGGACGCAGATTGCTTCGAGGTCCGCGGTGGCGTAGCCGCGTCCGCTCGGAGCGTTCGGCGTGGTGATGAAACTGAGGGCCGCGGAGAAATTCCAGCCGCGTCGTTTCATCTCCTGCAACGGCGGCAGCGAAAAATCCGGATTCAGCGCGACCGGATGGCGTGTCGCGCCGGCGATGTCGGCCAGCACGGGATAAAGCGAGTAGCTGGGATTGAAGTATTGAACCAGCGCGCGCGACGACGGTTTCTTCGCAGCCGGCTCGACGAACGCGCGGGTGGCCAGCGCCAGAAGCTCATCCGAGCCGTTGCCCACGATGATGTTCTCCGGCGCGCAGCGGTGCAGCTTCGCCAGTTTAACGCGCACGACCTCGGCCGTGGGATTCGGGTACAGCCGCAGCCGTCCGTCGGTGGCGGCCTTTACCGCGGCGAGCACCTTCGGCGACGGCGGATAGGGATTCTCGTTGGTGTTCAGCTTGACCAGTCCCTTGATCTTCGGCTGCTCGCCCGGCACGTAGGGATGCAGCGAACGCAAGAGCGGACGGACCAATGACTGCTGAATGCGAATGGCGGAGGGCGGATTCTTCACGGTGTTCAACCTTCGATGAAGCCAGTTATTTCCAGTCGATGCGAATAGTCGCCGAACGCCCGTGGGCGTCGAGTCCTTCGACTGCGGCGAACTGAGCGATGGTCGCGAGTGATTTGCGCAGCGCGGCCGGGTTGTATTCCACCACGCTGGTGCGGCGTTGAAATTGATCGACCGTCAATCCCGCGAACGACGCGCCTGCGCCGCCGGTCGGCAGCGTGTGACTTGGGCCAGCGAGGTAATCGCCGGTGACGGTCGGTGACCATGTGCCGAGGAAAATCGCGCCTGCGGTCAGAATCTTCTCCGACACCTTGCGCGGCTGTCGCGTCATCACTTCGCAATGCTCCGGCGCGAGTCGGTTGGCCAGGGCAATGCCGTCATCCAGTGTCTTCACCTGGATGAGCCAGCCGTTATGGGCCAGCGCGCGCTCAATGAACTCGCGGCGGCGCAGCTTCGGGAGCTGGCGCGCGATTTCCTTTTCCACGGCTTTCAGGAGCGTCGCCGAAGGCGTCACCAGCCAGAGGCGTTCGTGCCCGGAGCCGTGTTCAGCTTGGGCGAGCAGGTCAGCGGCGGCGAATTTCGGATTCGCCGAATCGTCGGCCAGCACCAGCACTTCGCTCGGTCCGGGAAGGAGGTCAATGGCCACGCGGCCGACGAGCTGCCGTTTGGCGGCGACGACATAGGCGTTGCCCGGGCCGAAGATTTTCTGCACCGGCCGGATCGTCGGGGTGCCGAACGCCAGGGCGGCGATGGCTTGAGCGCCGCCCACGCGATAAATCTCCGTCGCTCCGGCAAAACGCGCGGCGAAGAGCAGGCCGGGATTGATGCCGCCGTCCTTGCCGCAAGGCGTGCAGACGACGATCTCCGGGCATCCGGCCACTTGCGCGAGCGTGATGGTCATCAGCGCGGTGGACATCAGCGGCGCCGTGCCGCCGGGGATGTAAATGCCGACGCGCTGAAATGGATCGAACTTCTCGCCCACCGTCGCGCCCTGGGCGTTTTTCGCCGACCAGCCTTTACGCAGCGACTTGCGGGCGAAGAGCGCGATGTTGCGGTGCGCCGTTTTCACTGCCTCGCGCAAGGCGTCGTCGGCGTGCAGCGCGGCGTTCATCAATTCAGCCTTCGTGACGGCCAGTTGTGCGGCCGTCAGCCTGGCACCATCAAATCGCTCGGTGAATTCGCATACAGCGTCGTCGGCGCGAGACTGCACGGCCTCGACAATGGCGCGGGTGCGTTCTTCGATCATGACGTCGAAGAGGCTCGAAGCCGCGGCCAGTTTCTGGAGCGTGCCGGCGAAATTTCGATCCGTGTGGCGGATGACTTTCATTTGCGCCGCAGGCTAGGGGAAGGCGGGTGAATTGTCAAAAAGCGGAGCAGGGTGTGTCGGAGCAGGGTGCCTTTGCGTCCGCAGTCTTAGTCGTGGCGAAAGTGCGCGCGCCGCTGCCGCAACACAGGGGGTAGGGCGTGGCTGTCCCAGCGCGCCGTCAGAGCGGTTCCAGCCTTCCCAACGGCCCGCACGGAGTGACGCGCCCTACCCGTAGCGTCTTCTAGCCAGAGCGCCGCCCTCTGGAAGCGCCGGGAAGAAGTGCGCCGTGGTGCATGGCCCCGAGGCGCGGGAGCAATCGACGGTTCACCGGCGCGATTTACTTCCGCGCCGCTTTGCCTTTGAATCGCGGCGGCTCTTCCGCAGATGCTGGCTCATCGTCCTCCACGCGGAAGGTGGGGCGCGTCTGTCTCAGCGCGCCGTTTGGGCTGGCGAAAATTGCGGCGCGTTGGGACAGGCGCGCCCCACCCGCGGATACTTCCGCAACGATTGAAAGCATGACACCAAACCTCGACACCTGCGGCCTCATCGCCGGCAATCGTTCGCTGCCGCTTTTGTTCGCGCGACAGGCGCGCTCGCTCGGAGTGCGGCGCCTCGTGGCCGTCGCCTTTGAGAAGGAAACCGATCCCGCCCTGGCCTCGCTGGTGGATGAGATCGTGTGGATCAAGGTCGGCCAGCTCGGCAAGATGATCGCGGCGCTCAAGGATCGCGGGGTAAAGCATTGCGTGATGCTCGGGCAGATTGCTCCGCGCAATCTCTTCGAAGTGCGCCTCGACTTGCGCGCGATGGCGGTGCTGCTGCGCTTGAAGGAACGCAATGCCCACACTTTGTTCGGCGCCATAGCCAGCGAATTGCTCAAGGATGGCATCGAGTTGATCGAGGCGACGCCGTGGCTGCGCCCGCTCATGCCCGCCGCCGGTTTCGTGCTCGGACCCAAGCTGACCGCCGAGGAAGAATCGGATGTGGCCTTCGGCTTTCGCCTCGCCAAGGAAGTGTCGCGCCTCGACATCGGCCAGACGGTGGTGGTGCGAAACGGGACCGTGCTCGCGGTGGAGGGCTTCGAGGGCACGGACAAGTGTCTGGCGCGCGGCGGCGAACTGGCCGGCAAGGACGGCGGCGCGGTCGCCATCAAGGTGGCCAAGGACGGACACGACATGCGGTTTGATGTGCCGTGCATCGGCGCGCAGACGCTGGAGACGTGCGCCGCGGCAAAGATTCGCGTGCTGGCCATCGAGGCCGGGCGGACCTTGTTGCTCGAACAGGAGCAACTCGCGGATCTGGCGCGGCGGCACCGCGTCACGCTCACGGTGACGGGTCCGGGCTGATTGCTCACGCGTCAGGGTTTTGCCAGCAGGCAGGTCCATCTATGCACTGCACCGGAGCGCGGCTTTCAGGCCGCTTCGATACGCGGCGGGACAAGGTGCCATCATTGCCCGGCGGGCTTGCGCACGGTGAAGCGACGTGAACGTCGCGCTCCACCCCAATTGCATCTGCGGGATATGTCGAGCTACCCACCCGCCATCTGGCCAACGTGGAAATCCTTGTTCAAGCTGGCGGCAGCCTGTTTCAATCGGCGCAGCGAAAACCTCATTCCTCGCACCATGCAACGCTGTCTCATCCTTCTTGGCGCCCTGTTCACTCTGTTCAACACGGCTGCGGGCGCGGACCTTGCGGCGACGACGTCATCGTCGCCGGCCAATCCGACCAATGCCATCAACTACGCCCTCATCATCACCGGCGGCGAACTGTTGCACGGCGCCTTCCCCGATGGTCACACCGCGTTCCTGACCCGCTCTCTGCACCCGCTCGGATTGCACTGCGTGGGCTCGATGATTGTGGACGACCATCCGGAGGACATCGCCAAGGCACTGCGTTTCGCCACCAACAAAGCGCCGCTGATCATTGTCACCGGCGGACTCGGTCCCACGGGCAACGACGTCACCCGCCAGGCGCTGGTGGAATTCACCGGCGTGGCGGTGCGCGAGAATCCGGCACTGCTCGACGAGCTTTCGCGCCGACTGAACACACCGGTCGAAAAGCTGCGCGAGAATCTCCGGCGGCAGATGCGCGTGCCCGAGCGCGGCACCTTCTTCAAGAATCCCAACGGCACCGCTGCCGGACTCGTCTTCGACCTCGGCCGGACCGTCGTCGTGGCGCTGCCCGGACCTCCGCGGGAACTGCAACCCATGACGCGCGATGAACTGGTGCCGTATCTGACGCGCCGCTTTGGCACGCGCCCGCCCGGTTGCGCACTGACCCTCCGCTTCGTCGGAATGGGCCAGTCGCAGATTGACCAGACGCTCACTCAAAATGTCCCGCTCGATCCAGACATCATCCTCGCTTCGCAATTCGAGGGTGGGCGCGTCGATTTCACATTCTCACTGCCGGGCGACACGCCGGCCGAAAGGACGCGCCTGCGCCAGTTGGAAAACAGGATTCTCCAGCATCTCGGCACCAATATTTACGCCGAGGACGACGCGACGCTCGAAGAGGTGATTTTGCGCGGGCTGCGCGGACGCGGCGCCACGCTGGCGATCGTCGAAGTGGCCAGTGGCGGCGCGCTGGCCGCCAGCCTGAGCCAGAGCGTATCCGCGACCAACGTCGTGAACGGCGCATGGTCAACACCCTCCCTCACGCAGGCGCGCCGGCTGGTTGCCGCGGAATCTGCTGCCATGATCGACATCGCCCGCGCGGCGCGAAATGCATCCGGCGCGACAGCGGTTGTGGTGATTGGCGAACGCCTTTCGCATGACGGTGGATCGGTCGAGGTGTTCGTCGATCTGCCGGGAAAAAGCGCCGCAACGATCCGCCTTCCGTTGCGCGGATCGGATGCGGTCTCGCGCGCGGCGTTGGTCACCCAGATTCTCGATCAACTGCGGCGCCGGCTGGAGTTGAAGGTTACGCCGCACGCGGATTGAGGACGCTCGAAGCTGGCGCCGAGACGGAGGTCGCAGGGGTCACTTTCTTCCGTCTATTTACCTGAGGAGGACATCAAGATCGATTTGAAGGCGATCTCCTCACCGGGACGCGGCGACGCCACTGGGTCTATGGCCACCCCGGTAATGAGGCCGCGATATTCAGGAGAGGAGGCCAGGTCGAGGCGATACCTCTGGAACTTTCCATCGGGATTCAGCTCCAGCGTCAGGCTCTTCTTCAGGTCAATTTTATCGTCGTCGAGACGCTTCCAGAAGACGCGTGCCGTCGTCGCTTGGCCTGCGTAAGCCAGTTCCAAATCCATCCCCGGAGCGCTTTCGGCCCGCCAGCAGCGGGTGCCGCTTTCCAGGCGCGGCTTCTTGCTGCCAAACCGGACCCGCCATTCGCCCCGCATTGGGAATCCCTGATCAGACGCCTCCCGAAGCGTCCAGTGCTGCCGATCCGATTCGAACCGCCACGCCGGCGGCGTCTTCGTCGCCATCGCGGTAAAGCGCCTGCGAATGTCAGGAAGGGTGCCGACAACATAGTCGGTGCGGTGTTCATAGACGATGTTGTGGTCAAAGTTCTCTGAGTGAATCGGCGCGACGTAAGCGGTCGAGCCGTGCTTGGGATCGTCCGAGCGGCCCTCTCCGTGAATGCCGCCGTGGAACTCGCCCCCGTCATCTTTGAATACGCCGAGTCCCCAATCGCGTTCATCGACGAGCGCAGCCCAGCGTTCGCTGGCGACGAAGCGCGTCCACGGCCACGGTTTCCTCCAGTCGTTTTGCACATGGGTGACTTTGCCGCCGGTGAACGGCTGGTCGCCCGTGTAAGAAACCAACCGCCCAAGCTTGGAGATGGTGTAAACCGCCGGCAATTCCTGCGGGCACGGGCGGTAGAATGTCTGGTCCGAACGGCGATTCGTGCAGCGGAAGCGCATGTGGATGACGGGACCCTCCAGCGTCGTCCAGGTTTCAAAGAGGCAGTCCCCGGGCACGTTGTTGAGCGGCCACTGCATGGGAATGCACTTCACATAAAGTTCACGTCCATCGTTGCGGTGCTCGGCGACCTTTGATGGATTCATGTAGCAGTCGCCGGTCTGGATCGGATTCCAGCCCAGGCCAACCCACGCCTGGTGCGGTTTCTTGTCGCCGACCTCGAACGGCCACGGGCCGGAGTAATGGGACATCTGGATCTGCCGCCCCAAGTCCGCGCTGTTGATGATGTTTCCCGGATGGTCCTTGCTGGAGATGAAGGTGACCGCCCCGCCGAGGGCGAGATCCATCCCAATGCGCACTTCGCCATTGTCGAGGTAGGTCATCTTCGCTTCGGGGCGCGGCGATTCGCCACTGGCGACGGTCAGGCCGAGGAATGTAACGAAGAGACAAAGATACGAATGAATTCTCATGGTGTTCTGAATGCTCCTGGATTCGGGCGCGACCTGCGATGTCTATCAATCCACCGTCAATGGCCCATCGAAAATGGTCAGGCTGATGACCTCCGTCCTCGCCACATGCGGGCCGTGCTGCTCACCCTTCGGCGCGAAGAAGAAGGTGCCGGCGGAATAAACGACTCCCGACTCCTCCCACTCGCCCGACAGGACATAGGCAGATTCGTTGGCATGCCGGTGGATGTGCGCGGGCACGGTTGCTCCCGCCTTGAATTTGCGCAGCACGGTCACGCCGCCAGTCATTTCATTTTTGTGCAAGACCAGCAATTCGACGCCCGGATAGGGGCCGGGCTGCCAGGTTCGGTCGTTTGACGCTGCGATGTATGGAAACACGACGCCATACAAGGCTACCTCCCGGGATTTGCAAGGCTCGGATGTCTCTCCTTGATTGCACGCCGGCTCCCGTGGGTCTCCCGTGAATTCGTCTCCGCCCGAAGGTTCATTACATTGCCGTCGGAATTGGGAATCTTCTTTGGAGATTCCTGCTAAGTAGGGCAAAATGGTATTAATTATTACATGACAACGGAAGACCGCGCAGACGTGTTCGCCGTGCCGCCACGGCGCAACGCGAGGCTATCACATCCAATCATCACCCCCCATATCCGCTCCGCCGGACCAGCGGCGGGCCGTCGCTGGCGAATATTCCTGCTGCTTGGCTTCATCGGTTTGGTGGCCGCAGTTTGGCCGACGCCAGCGATGTCCCAGAGCAACGGCGTGCTGCGGGAGGTGTACACCGGATTCCCCGACGGCTCGCTTTCTTCCCTGACGAACAACGCGGCTTTTCCGGCCAGCCCGACCACTGAATCCATCGAGGCGAACTTCGAGGCGCCAGCGGACTGGACGGATTTTTACGGGCAGCGCATGCGGGCGCTCCTGGTGCCGCCGGTGACCGGGCAATACGTGTTCTGGATCGCCACCGACGATCAGGGGGCGCTCTTCCTGAGCACGGATGAAGATCCGGCGCGCAAAACCCGAATCGCCTGGGTCAGCGGCTGGTCTGGCTCACGCGTCTGGAATACGGAGACGAATCAGCGGTCGGCCGCGATTACGCTGACCAACGGCCGGCGTTATTACATCGAGGCGTTGCAGTCGGAGGGCGCGGGTGGAGACAACCTGGCCGTCACCTGGCAGATGCCCGGAGGAGCCGCCCCGGCCGACGGCGCGGCCCCGATCTCCGGAGCCTACCTTGTTCCAGTGGGACTCACGCCTCCGATCATCAGTGGCCAACCCACCAACACGGTCGTCATCGAAGGCGGCACGGCGACCTTCACCATCCGTCTGCAGCGCTTCCTCGGCGCGACGTTTCAATGGCTGCGCAACGGCACGAACATTCCCGGCGCGACTAACTCGACCTACGCCTTCGGGCCGGTGGCGCTCACCGACTCAGGCAGCACGTTCCGCTGTTTCATCACCAACGCCCTCGGCAGCACGAACAGCGCGGCGGCCACGCTCACCATTCTTGCCGATACCACCCGGCCCACGATCACTGGAGCAGCCAGCCTCGGTGAATTGACCGTCGCCAGCGTGTTTTTCTCCGAGCCCGTCGAACCCGCCAGCGCCACCAACGCCGTGAATTACACCCTCAACGGCGGCAGCGTGACGGTGCTGCGCGCGGTGTTCGGGCCGGATGCCAGGACGATTCTTCTCACCACGACACCGATGCTGCCCAACAGCACCAACACGCTCGCCGTGAGCAATGTCCGCGACCGGGCCGCAACGCCGAATTTCATCCTGCCCGGCAGCACCGCCACGTTCGTCATCACGGCGCGACCGCTCGACATCAGTTATCTCAAGCTGGCGTTCGAGCCGCCCGGACCTTCCTCGCGCCGGCATGGCGTGGTCATCTCCGAGGTGATGTATCACCCGACCAACCGCACTGACGGACGCAATCTTGAATTCATCGAAGTTTACAACTCGCAGCCGTGGTTCGAGGAAATCGGTGGCTGGCGCATTTCCGGTGCGGTGGATTATCTCTTTCCGCCCAATACCTTCATTCAGCCGCGCAGCTACCGAATCATCGCGGCCCAACCAACGGACTTTTCGGCCGTCCGTCCGGGCATCACCGGCGTGCTCGGCCCATTTGAAGGTACGAACAACCTGCCCAACGATTCTGGCACACTCCGTCTGCGCAATGCGCAGGATGCGGTCCTGTTCGAGATGACCTACCGCAGCGAGCCGCCGTGGCCGGTGTCGGCGGATGGCGCAGGCCATTCACTGGTGCTGGCGCGGCCGAGCTATGGTGAACGTGACGTCCGTGCCTGGGATGCCAGCGATATCGTGGGCGGCACACCCGCCGCGCAGGATACGCAGAGCGCCCACGCGCAGCGGTCCATCGTCATCAACGAGGTGCTCGCCCACACCGATCCGCCGCAAGTCGATTACATCGAACTCTACAACTACAGCAGCAGCGCAAGCGTCACGCTCCACGGTTGCGCGCTCACCGACGACCCGGACACAAACAAGTTCGTCATCACCAACCTCGTCCTCGCGCCGCGCGGTTTCGCGGTCTTCACCGAGGAACAACTCGGCTTCGCCTTGAGCGCCGCGGGCGAGACGATCTACCTGAAGGCCGCCAACGGCTCGCGCATCATCGACGCCCTCCGCTTCGGCGCGCAGGAAAATGGCGTGGCGTTTGGGCGCTTCCCAGATGGCGCGCCACGCTTTACGCGTCTCCTCATGTCCACGCCTGGCACGAACAACGCGGCGTTTCGTCCGACGGACATCGTCATCAGTGAGATCATGTATGACCCGATCAGCGGTGACAGCAGCGACGAGTATGTCGAATTGTTTAACCGCGGCACCAACGCCGTCGGTCTCGGCGGGTGGCAGTTGGAGGACGCCGTGCAGTTCGCCATTCCAAACGGCACGGTGCTCGCGCCCGGCGGCTACGTGGTCATCGCGAAGAACGTTGCGCGGGTCATGACGAATCATCCCAACCTGACGTTTGCGAACACGCTCGGCGGCTTCAGCGGTGTGCTGGCTAACGGCGGCGAGCGACTCGCCCTCTCCATGCCGGATCGCGACATCACGACGAACTTGCTCGGGCAGTTGGTCACCAACACCGCCCACATCGTCGTGGATGAAGTCACCTATCGGGACGGTGGTCGCTGGGGGCGATGGTCCAGCGGTGGCGGCAGCAGCCTGGAATTGCGCGACGCGCATGCCGACCGACGTCTGGCGCCGAACTGGGCCGAGAGCGACGAATCGGCCAAAAGCCCGTGGGTCAACGTCGAATTCACGGGCGCGATGGACAACGGCTGGGCCGACGCGACGCAACTCCACGTCACGCTGCTCGGCGCGGGCGAGGCGCTGCTCGATAATGTTGAAGTCATTCCTTCCGGCAGCACCAATGTCGTCGGCAACGGCACCTTCGAGGGCGGTGCGGCGGACTGGATCTCTCAAGGGAATCACAATGCCACCTCCTGGGAGCCAGGTGAAGGCTACGGCAGCGGCCGGTCGCTTCACCTGCGCGCCACCGGCCGCGGCGATACCGGAGCCAATCGCGTGCGCGTGCAACTTGGCCGGACGCTGGCCAGCGGGACGACCGTGACGCTCCGCGCCAGGGCGCGCTGGTTGAAGGGCAATCCCTGCCTGCTGTTGCGGCTGCGCGGCAACTGGCTGGAGGCGCCGGGTTACCTGCTCGCCATCAAGAATCTCGGCACGCCGGGCGCGCCAAATTCCCGCACTGCGCCCAACATCGGACCCGCGATCACCGACGTGCGCCACTGGCCTCCGCTCCCGCCGGCCAGCACGCCGGTGTTGGTGACTGCGGCGGTCAACGATCCGGATGGAGTCGCGTTCCTGGCGTTGAACTACCGCATCGATCCGAGCGCGAACTATCTCACGGTGCCGATGACCAATAATGGTGCGGGAATCTACTCGGCCGTCATCCCCGCGCAGGCTGCCGGAGTCGGTGCGGCGTTTTTCATCGAGGCTCTCGACAACCACCTGCTCCCGGCGGGCAGGAGGTTTCCCGACGATGCGCCGGCGCGCGAGTGCATGGTGCGCTGGGGCGACACCACGCAGCCCGGCACGCTGGGCACTTACCGCATGTGGATCAGCCAGACCAATGTGACTCGCTGGTCCACGGAGGAAAAGATGAGCAACAATCCCAAGGACATCACCTTCCTCTATGGCACCAACCGCGTAATCTACAACGCTGGCGCCATCTTCCATGGCAGCCCGTACCACTCGCCTTCCTACAATTCCCCGTTGGGAAACAGTTGCGACTACGATGTGTACTTTCCATCCGATGACAGGTTGCTGGGTGAGATCGACATGAATCTTTTCCGGCCCGGCAATGGCGGTGGCGACGGCACCGCGCAGGCGGAAATGCACGCCTACTGGTTCGCCGCGCAATTCGGGCTGCCATTTCTCTACAACCGCCCGGTGTTCGTCTTCGCCAACGGCCAGCGGCGCGAGATGGTGTTCCTCGACGCACAGCAGCCCAACGGGGATTATGTCGATCAGTGGTTTCCGGATGACGCGAACGGCGACCTGCACAAGATTCAAATCGGCTTTGAATTCGGCGACCTGGCCTACGGAAATGGCGAACCCGGCTACGGTGGGGTCGGTGCCGATCTGAATCGCTACACCACCACCGGCGGCGTCAAGAAACAGGCCCGCTATCGCCAGACCTGGCAGCGGCGCTCGGCGTCGATCCAGGAACTGCACGACTACACCAACATCTTCAACCTCGTCGAAACGGTCCTCACCAATGCCCCCATCGGCAGCGAGACCTACACGCGGGCGCTGACCAACGCCGTGGACGTTGAGGAATGGTTCAAGGGCGACGTGGCGCAGCATCTTTACAACAACTACGACAGCTACTCCTACGGCGGCGGCCAGAACGCCTTCGCCTACAAGCCGGAGCGCGACACTTGGAAGCTGTTCATCTGGGACAATGATTTCGCCTTCGGTGGCGCGGCGACCGACACGAATGTCTTCAACATCGGCGGCGCCGAGCACGGACCACGCAACGATCATCCGCCGTTCGCGCGAATCTACTGGCAGGCGCTGATCGATGCGGCCAACGGCATGATGACCGCCGAACGTTCCAATCCGATCCTCGATTCCCGCTACAACGGCATGGTCGCCGCCGGCGCCGCGGTGGCGAGTTCGCAAGGCATCAAGGATTTCATCGCGGCCCGGCGGACGTATCTCCTGTCATTGATCGCCTCGAATCAGGGTTCCTTCCGCATCACCTCCAACGCCGGACAGGATTTTTCGACGAACCGCAATTTCGTCACCCTCGCGGGCACGGCGCCACTGGCGGCGCGCACGATCCTGGTCAACGGCATCCCGCTGACCGCCACCTGGACCTCGCTGAGCAACTGGACCGCGCGTCTGCCGCTGCTGGCGGCGGGCACCAACGTCCTGCTGTTCACCGCGGTCGATTCGCTCGGCAAGCCGGTGGCGGGCGTGTCGAACACGATTCGCGTCAGCTTCACCGGCGCGATCGATCCGCCGCAGCGCGTCGTGCTCAATGAAATCCATTATCATCCCGCCGTGCCCGACACGTCGTTCCTCGAAATTTTCAACTCTTCGTCCGCCACCACGTTCGATGTCTCGGGGTGGCGGGTGGAAGGTGTCGATGGCGCGATGCCGGCCGGCACGTTTCTGGAGCCGGGGCAGTTCCTCGTGATGGCGGCAGATGCGTTCGCCTTTCGATCCGCATTTGCGTCGGTGACCAACGCAGTCTTTGAATTCAGCGGCAAGCTCGACAACGGTGGCGAAACGCTTCGCCTGATCAAATCCGGCGCCATCCCGGCGCTGGATCAATTGATCGACGCAGTCGCTTACGACGACGATCCACCGTGGCCTGGTTCCGCCGACGGCGGCGGCTTGTCCCTGCAATTGCTCGACCCGCTCCAGGACAATGCCCGGGTGAGCAACTGGTCCGATGGCTCCGGTTGGCGGTACTTCAGCTTCTCCACCACCATCGGCGGCTCGCGCCTCAGCCTCTTTTTCGATGCGGCCGGAGGCGATATTTATCTCGATGACTTGTCACTCGTGCCGGGCAACACCCCGGGGGTGGGCGTCAATTCGATCGTCAACGGCGGTTTTGAATCCCCGCTCATCGCGCCTTGGATTGCCACGGGAATCTCGACCAATTCGCACGTGACAAATGGATTGGCCCACTCCGGCAACGGCTGTCTGCACCTCGTCCAGAAAGCGGGCGCGGCGGCGCTCACCTCGTTTTATCAGGACGTCAACCCGGCAGTGGTGACGAACACGACCTTCACCTTGAGTGGCTGGTATCTGACGGGTGCCGGGACGAACAGAGCCTTCACGCTGCGGGCCGGGCCGGCGTTCCAGGCCAAGCCCGACCTGCGCGTCGGGGCCACGCCCGGCGCCTCCAATATCGCCGCGCAAGCCATCCCCCCATATCCATCCATCTGGCTGAACGAGGTGGAACCGGTCAACTTCGCAGGAGCGACTGATAACGTCGGCGAACACGAGCCGTGGATTGAGTTGTTCAACGCCGGCACCCATGCCGTGTCGCTCGCTGAATGTTACCTGTCGGACAACTATGCTGACCTGGCGACGTGGGCCTTTCCATCCAACGCGGTCATCGATCCTGGACAGTTCCTGGTGGTTTGGGCGGATGGAGAACCTGCCGAGTCCACGCCGGTCGCGTTCCACACCAACTTCCGCCTGACCAGCGGAACCGGCTCCGCAGTTCTTTCTCGATTCGTGAACGGAGGGATGCAGATTCTCGACTACCTGAACTACTCCAGACTGCCCGCGAATGGCAGCCACGGCGCCGTCCCGGATGGCCAGCCCTTCGTCCGACGCCCGATGTACCAGCCAACGCCCGGCACCACCAACAACCCGGCGCCGCCCGACATTCCGGTGTTTCTCAATGAATGGATGGCCGACAACACCGGCGCGGTGGCAGATCCGGCGGACGGGCAGTTCGAGGACTGGTTCGAGATCTACAACGCCGGCGACGCTGCCATCGATCTAGGCGGATTCTACCTGACCGACAACCTCGCGAACCCTCTTCAATTCCGCATCCCGGCGGGATACGTCGTGCCGCCGCGCGGCTATCTGCTGGCTTGGGCCGACAATGAGGTGGCGCAGAACGACACCAACCGCGCGGACCTGCATGTCAACTTCAAGCTCGATAAAGCCGGCGAAGCGCTCGGATTGTTCGGCAGCGACGGCACGCCGATCGACGCGTTGACCTTCGGAGCACAGACAGCCGATCTCGCTACGGGCCGTTTCCCGGACGGAAGTCCGACCATCGTCAGGCTGACCAATTTCACGCCGCGAGCGGCGAACTTCATTCCGCTGGCCAACTCTCCACCGGCGTTCGTGCCGACCCCGGATCAATTCATCAATGGCGGGCGGTTGCTCGTTTTTACCGCGAGCGCCGTCGATACGAATCTGCCATCGCAGACGCTGACCTTTTCGCTCGGGGCGGGGGCACCGGCGGGAGCCAGCATCGACCCGCTGACGGGCCAGGTCCGCTGGCGGCCGGGGGTGGTGTCCTTCCCCGCCACCAACGCCCTTGCACTGAAGGTGACGGACGACGGTTCGCCCAGCCTGAGCGCCACCACCACGGTTCAGGTGGTGGTCCTGCCGCAGCCGCAGCTTGGGAATGCAACCGTGACGGGCACTTCATTGACGCTGTCGTGGGAGACGCATCCTGGCCGCACCTACCAGGTGCAATCCACCGACAATCTCGATTCGGCAGCGTGGGTGAATGTCGGCAGTCCCATCACGGCCACCGACTGGCACCTGATTCTCTCAGATGAAATCCAGCCGTCCGGCCAGCGGTTTTACCGGGTGCTCCAAGTGGACTGAAGCCGGGCGACATATCGCTCTGGGCGCATCGGCGCACTGCCCCTGGCGCGCGGCCTTCAGGCCGCTTCACCGTCCTACTGACAAGACCTTGGGATGGGACCCGCACGGGTAGGGCGCGTCTGTCCCCAGCGCGCCGTCGGGTGGGCCGGGAGTGGTTCGCGGCGCGCTGGGACAGACGCGCCCTATCGCTCGCCGCCCTGCAACCCGGCTTGACAGGGTTGAATGAAGGATTAGCGTACCCGCGTACGCTATGACTGAACTGACCCGCCGCCAGCAGCAAATCGCCGACTTCATCGACCGGCGTCACCGCGACACCGGCCTCGCGCCCACCTTCCGCGAAATCGCCGCGCACTTTGGCTTTGCCAGCGTGGGTGGCGTCATCACCCACATCCGGGCCTTGCGCAAGAAAGGCGTCCTGCCCGAACAATCCGGCCAGGCTCGCTCCCTGCGGGTCCAGTCGCCGCTGGCGGCGCTGCGCAGGCGTGTCGTGGACATCCCGGTTTACGGCACCATCCCGGCTGGCTTTGCCGAAGACCGGAAGCAGGAGGCCAAGGGCTGCGTGTCCATCGACATCGAGACGCTGGGCATCAAGCCGACGCCGCGCACCTTCGCCCTCGAAGTCCGGGGCGATTCGATGATTGGCAAGTGCATCATGGATGGCGACCTCGTGGTGCTCGAACACGGCATGACCCCGCGCAGCGGCGACGTGGTGGCCGCGCTCATCGACAACGAATCCACCCTCAAGAGCTTCCTGCTGAACCGGGGCAAGCCCTTCCTGCGGGCTGAGAACCCAAAGTATCCCGACCTCATCCCGGCGCAGGAACTGGTCATTCAGGGCGTCATGGTCGCGCTCATCCGCAAACGCAAATGACTCCAGGTGCCCCGCGTCATCGTCCATCTCGATGCCGACGCCTTCTTCGCGTCGGTGGAGCAAGCCGCCGACTCCCGGCTGCGCGGCAAGCCCATTGCGGTTGGCGGTGAGAAGCGGGGCATCATCGCGTCGGCCTCCTACGAGGCGCGGAAGTTCGGGGTGTACACGCCGATGCCCACGGTGCGGGCGCGGAAGCTCTGCCCCAAGCTCATCATCCTGCCGGGCGACTTCGACAAGTACGAACATTTCTCGCGGTGGATGTTCAGCTACGCGCAGGACTTCACGCCGGATGTGGAGATTGCCTCCATCGACGAGGGCTACTTCGACCTGAGCGCGGTGCGCAAGCCTGCGCTGGCGGTGGCGCAGACCATTCGCACCGCCATCGGCCAGTCGCTCAAGATTTCGGTCAGCGAAGGCATCGCCAGCAACAAGTTGATCAGCCAGATAGCTTCCAAGCTCCACAAGCCCGACGCTTTTCAGACCGTGCCCAGGGGCACCGAGGTCGCGTTCTTGCACCCGCTGCCGAACAAGTGGCTGCCGGGCGTCGGGCCGCAGACCTCGCAACGCCTCGATGCCGCAGGACTCGCCTTCATCCGGCACATCTCCGCGACGCCCACTGACCTCCTGCACCTGCTCGTGGGCAAGATGGCTCCCGCACTCAAGGCGTACGCGGACGGCATCGACGAGCGCCCGGTGGTGCCGATGAGCGCCCCGGCCAAGTCCTACAGCGAGCAGCGGACCTTCGATGCCGATGTCACAGACGAGGACTACGCCGAGGCGGTTTTGCGCCGCATGGCCGATGACCTGATGGCCAAGGTGCGGGCGGACGGCAAGAGCATCCGGACCCTGACAGTGAAGGTGCGCTACAACGACATGGCCGAAGACCAGTGCGGCGAAAGTCTGTCCGAACCCACCGACCTTGAAGCCGATCTCTACGCACGCATCCATGTGTTGTTCCGGCAGGCGTGGAAGCGGCGCGTCAGTCTCCGGCTCGTCTCGCTCAAGCTCTCGAACGTGTATGACGGCATCGGGCGCACCGAGCTTGCCTTGGAAGCGCGAGGACAGCGCCACGATTCACAGCGCCGACTCGCGGTGGTGGTGGACGAACTGCGCCGCGCCCACGGGCGCGAAGCCATTCTGCGCGGGCACGACTTCCGGCTGCGGGAACCGGCCTTGGATACTGCCGCGTCGCTGAACACCCAGATTCTCACGACGAGTCCCGGGCGCGTTGCCGTGGTGCGGAAAGTCACGCGCTACGTGCCGCTGCACGTCCACAGCCACTTTTCGTTCCTCGATTCCACGCTCTCCATCCCGGCCATTATCGCATTGGCCCGGAAACATGAACTGCCCGCCGTGGCGCTCACCGACACCGGCAACTTGCACGGCGCGGTTGAGTTCTGCCTCGCGGCCAAGCAGGCGGGCATCAAGCCCATCGTGGGAGCGGAGGTTGATGTCGATGGTCAGCCCGTCTGGCTCTACGTCGAGAACTCGATTGGCTACGCCAACCTCTGCCGCCTGTTGTCCCAAGACCAGGCCGAGGCCCGGAAAGAACATGCGGAGGAAGATGCCTGCCTGCGGCGCGTAGTGTTACGGGCACGGCAACTGGACGGCCTGACGGATGGATTGATTGCCGTCAGCCAACACACGGCGCTGGCGAGCTTGTTCGCCGGTCGATTCTATCGCGCTGTTTCGTCGGGCGATGACCTGCGACGACAGGACGCGCTGCCCGGAGTCATGGTGCAGCCGGTTCACTACGCCGTGCCGGCCGACCGGCAGAAGTTCGACATCGTGCAATCCATCCGCACGCGCACCTTGTTACGTCAGGCGCATCCGGGGAAACGGCTCACGGGTGACTTTCATTTCCGTCCGCCCGGCGAAGTCGCGGCCGCGTTTCGTGACCATCCTGCACTGCTCGACCACACGCAGGAAATCGCTGACCGCTGCACTTTCGCCCTCAGCGCCGCGCCGCCTCAGTTCCCAGCCTTCAAGACACCGGACGGTTCCACGCCGCATGAATTCCTGCGCAAGCTGGTGTTCGATGGCTTGCGTCGTCGCTACCGCGACCGTGCCGAGGGACTGCGCCCGCAAATTGAGGAAGAACTGGGCATCATCGCCGAGGTCGGCTACGAGGAATACTTCCTGGTCGTCTGGGACATCCTGCAAGAGTGCCGACGGCGGGGCATCGACTGGATTACCCGTGGCAGTGCAGCAGATTCGCTCGTGTGCTACTGCCTCGGCATCTCTGATGTGTGCCCCATCCGCTTCGACCTCTACTTCCGCCGCTTCCTGAACAAGGAGCGCATGGCGATGCACAAGCTGCCCGACATCGACGTGGACTTCCCGCACGACCGCAAGGACGACGTGGTGGACCTCATCTTCGAGAAGTATGGCGCGGAGCACACGGCGGTCGTGGGCGGCTTCTCCACGTTTCAAGCGCGGAGCGCGTTCGCTGAAATCGCCAAGGTGCTCGGCGTGGCGGAGCGGGAAGTGCGCAAGTTCACCGACCATTTCCCGTGGAGCTTCGGCGGCGGCTGGGTGCCCGATGAGCCAACGCCCAGCGGCGGCACCGGGCTGATGGCCATGCTGCGGGCCAGCCCGGAGAATCGTGACCTGCCGTTTGATGAAGAACCGTATCGCACCGCGCTGCTCATGGCGGAGTTCCTCGATGGCTTTCCGCGCTACCCGAAGATGCACCCGTGCGGGGTCGTGCTGTCACGCCAGCCGATGCACGCGCTGACGCCGACGTTCACAGCGAACAAGGGCTATCCGACGACGCACTTCGACATGGATGCGGTCGAGGCCATCGGTTTGGTGAAAATGGACATTCTCGCACAGGGCGGCTTGGCCGCGATGCGCGATGCGAAACACTGGCTCAGCAAGCGCGGCATCGAAGTTGACCTCGGCGCACTGGAACCGTGGCAGGACGCCAATGTCTGGGAAATGCTGGCCAGTGGCGGCTCCCGCGCCGTGCATCACATCGAATCACCGGCGATGATTGGCCTGTGCCGCCAGTGCAACGTGCGCGACATCGACGGGCTGGTCGCCATCGTCAGCGTCATCCGGCCCGGCGCGGCCAACGAAGGCAAGAAGCAGTCGTTCGCCCGGCGCTACCAGGGGCTGGAGCCGGTCACGTATCCGCATCCGTCGCTGGAGTCCTGCCTGCGCAGCACGTTTGGCCTCGTGGTCTATGAGGAACACATCCTGCAAATTTGTGAAGCCTTCGCCGGGCTGCCGCCTGGACGCGCCGATGTGCTGCGCCGGGCGCTGGGTAAAAACAAGCTGACACTCATCGAGCAAATCCATCAGGAGTTCATCGCGTCCGCCCGAAAGCGTGGTCATGCCGATGAGAAGATAGCGGAGGTCTGGGTTCTGGTGCGTGGCTTTGCGGGCTATGCCTTCTGCAAGGCCCACAGCACGGCCTACGGCGTCGAGGCGTACCAAAGCGCGTGGCTGAAGCGTTACCACCCGGTCGAGTTCATGGCGTCAGTGCTGACCAACGGCAAAGGGTTCTATCACCCGCTGGTCTATGTGTTGGAATGTCACCGGCTCGGCATCTCGATGCTTTCGCCCACGGTCAACCAGCCCGGCCCGCGGTTCATCGTAGAAGCTCAATCCATCCGCGTGCCACTGACTCGGGTGAATGGACTCAACAACCGCACGCAGGAGCGCATGGTCGAAGAACGGCAGCGTGGCGCGTTCGCCTCGCTGTCTGATTTTTACCGGCGCGTCGTGCCGGGCCGGGAGGAAGTGGAGGCGATGCTGCGCGTCGGGGCATTCGACGAGTTCGGTAAATCGCGCACGGCGCAGTTCTGGGAGATTCAGCAGCTATACCACGCCTTCGGCGGCACGGCGGACTCGGGTCAAGGTTGGCTCCTGCCTGCGCCCTCGACCGACCGCGTGCCTGATGTGTCCTTGCAGGAACCGACGCGCCGCCAACGCCTCGAATGGGAAACCGAACTGCTGGGCTTCGCCGCCAGCGGGCACCCGCTGGAACTCTACGACAACATCGCGTGGGACACCTATTGCCCGGTGAACAGGCTGGGCCAGTTCATCGGGGAAGAGGTTGTCACGTGCGGTCTCATCATCGAGCAGCGCACGCATCATCAAATCACGGGCGAGCCGATGAAGTTCCTCACGCTGGCCGACTGGACGGGCATGGTCGAAACGGAACTGTTCGCGCCAACTTACCGCAGCTACGGACTGGCGACAGTGCGCTACCCGGTGCTGGAGGTCACGGCCACGGTCGAGCCGTTTGAGAACGGGCGCGGGTTCTCGTTGCGGTTGCTGAAGGCTGGGAAGCCCAGAACAAAAACAGGTGACTGTTGAGGAAGGGCGGTTGCACCTCAAAACAGCGCCTGCCGGCGCACTTTGTTCCTCTGCTCTGCTTGCTGCCGGTTGGCGCCACGGTTGACGAACCAGCGGATGAAAACGTGCTGACGGCCCAGAGGGGCTGAACCTAAACGGAGCAATTGGAATCGGGCGAAGAAGTCATAAACCACGGAGGCACACGGATAAACACGGATTTCCTGCGGCAGGTCTGCCTCACCTTCCGGGTGATCCACTGGTTTTCTGCCAGTGCCTGGCATCCGTGTCCATCGGTGTCCATCCGTGGTTGAACTGCGGTTTTTAGGCTGAACCCAAATAGCGAATTGGCTCTGTCGCCGGTTTATGCGACTTGCCGGCTCCATCGAACCGGCCAGGATGGCAGAATCAATTTCACGTCCACGACGTCTCAATCCACTGACAACCTGAAACCGTCAATCCCATGAAGACCCACCGCCACAGTCCGGTTCAATCATCGGTCATCGAGTTCGCCGCTCTGGCCGCCGCCTGCACAGTCGCCCTGACGCCGCTGGAGTCACACGCCGATATCTCGCTCGTTGATTCCTCGCTCTTGAAGGCCAGGCTCGCCGTCACAGCGCAGGCTGAACCGTTTCCACTCACCGCCGTGCGGTTGCTCGACGGACCGTTCAAACATGCGCAGGAACTCGACCTGAAATACCTGCTCTCGCTCGACCCTGACCGCCTCTTGCACACCTTCCGCCTCAACGCCGGACTGCCCACCACCGCCAAACCCCTCGGCGGCTGGGAGGAACCCAAGGGTGAATTGCGCGGACATTTTCCGGGGCATTATCTCTCGGCCTGCGCGCTGATGTACGCCAGCACGGGCGACGAGCGATTGAAGCAAAAAGCCGGGGCCATCGTGCGTGGCCTTGCCGAATGCCAGAACAAGATCGGCACAGGCTACCTCAGCGCCTATCCCGAGGAGTTCTTCGACCGGGTTGAGAAGAGACAGCGCGTCTGGGCGCCGTATTACACGCTGCACAAAATCTACGCCGGATTGCTCGACGCCTACGTCTATTGCGGCGACCAGCAGGCTCTCGCGGTGTGCAAAAAGTTCGCCGACTGGGTCATCGCCCGCAACAGCCGGCTCACCGACGAGCAGATGCAGACGATGCTGGGCGAAGAGCACGGTGGGATGAACGAGGTTCTCGCCAATCTCCATGCGCTGACCGGCGAGGAGAAGTATCTGAAGATTGCGCAGCGCTTCAATCACCAGGCCGTCATCGGTCCTGCCGAACAGCGCGTGGACAAGCTCACCGGACTGCATGCCAACACGCAGATTCCGAAGTTTGTCGGCACGGCACGCCAATACGAAATCACCGGCGACGATCCGCTCAAGCGGGCTTCCGAGTTCTTCTGGAACACCGTGGCCAACGAACGCTCCTACGTCATCGGCGGGCATAGCGACGGAGAACATTTTTCGCCCAAGGAGAAGCTCTCGACCGCCTTCGGCCCCAGCACCACCGAGACGTGCAACACCTACAACATGCTCAAGCTGACCCGGCATCTTTTTGCCTGGGAACCGCGCGCGGAATACGCCGACTTCTACGAGCGGGCGCTGTTCAACCACATCCTCGCCTCGCAAGATCCGATCACCGGCGGCATGTGCTATTACGTGCCGCTTCGCCCGGGCTCGAAGAAAACCTACGGCGGACCGTTGGACGCCTTCTGGTGCTGCACCGGCACCGGCGTGGAAAACCACGCGAAGTACGGCGACAGCATTTATTTCCACGCCGGCACGAGCAATCTCTACGTCAACCTGTTCATCGCCTCGGAACTGAACTGGTCCGCCCTCGGTTTGAAACTGCGGCAGGAGACGAAATTCCCGGAATCGGAACATTCCCGCCTCATCTTCAACTGCGAGAAGCCAACGGCTCTCAGCATCAACATCCGCCGCCCGCTTTGGGCTTCAGCCAGCTTCGTCATCCGGGTCAATGGCGAGAAGCAAAGTGCCGCCACCCAACCTGGAAGTTTCGCCACCCTCGCGCGCACCTGGAAATCCGGCGACACGATCGAGATCGAGATGCCATTCACCCTGCGCACGGAGGGCTTCCGCGACAATCCCCGCCGCTATGCGTTCCTCAACGGGCCCGTCGTGCTTGGTGCCGCAGTGGATGCGCGCCAGTCTTTCCCTGCCGTCGTCGCGACGGGCGCGGAGGCGTTGCTCAGTTTGAAGCGGGTCGCGGGCAAGCCAAACACCTTCAGCGCACCCGGCAATGTGTTCCGCGTCGCCGGCGCCAAGGAGGCTTCAGCCCGCACGCTGGAGCCATTCTACCAGATGCACGGCGGGCGCAGCTACGTCGTGTATTTCGACGAGTTCACCCCTGCGCAATGGCAGGCGAAGGAGATCGCCTATCAAGCCGCGCAGGCCCGGCAGAAGGAATTTGAGGCGCGCACGGTGGATTACGTGAATCCCGGCGAATCCCAAATCGAGCGCGACCACGGACTCAAGGGCGAGCGCACCGGCAGCGGCGACTTCAGCGACCGCAAGTACCGCCACGCCACCGACGGCGGATGGTTCTCCTATGATCTCAAGGTGCAGCCGGGGCAACCGCAGGAATTGCTGGTCACTTATTGGGGCAGCGACAGCGGCAATCGCACCTTCGACATTCTTATCGATGGCAGGAAGCTGACCACCGTCAGCCTGCGTGCCGAAAAACCGGGCCAATTTTACGATGCGACCTATCCGCTGCCGGAAGACTTGATCCGCGGGAAACCCAAGATC
This sequence comes from Limisphaerales bacterium, assembly GCA_038249465.1. Taxonomy (GTDB): domain Bacteria; phylum Verrucomicrobiota; class Verrucomicrobiia; order Limisphaerales; family JBBRWD01; genus JBBRWD01. Next base: position 60,653 of record JBBRWD010000026.1, read on the forward strand.
AGCGTGTATTTCCAAGCGCAACCAGGCCAGTCGGCTGGCGGCATCTTCGGCCTCCGCGTGCTCAAGAAATAGCATCCCGGGCGAGGATGCACCTCAGTCCTCGCCTTCGCGTAGTCGAGCATTTCCGGATCATCCGACGAGTTTTAGTCTGGAGTCAGGGAGGCTATGGAAGCGGAGTTGAAAGTAACGCTCGTCGCGCAGGCCGTCAGCCTGGCGTAAGAGCAGAATGCCACGGTCATGGAGCTAGATGCCACCGCGTGGTTGAACCAACCGCCGCGGCGGCGGAGCAATGACGCAAGAAACTGAGAGCGCTGGATGCCCGCCCCATCAGGGCGAGGGTTTGCGCCGCTGGTCCATGTCACCCAACTTCTCTACAGCTTCACCAACGGCGGCGTGTCGCTGGCCGATTTCCTCCCCCCTCCTGCCGCACCCCCGCCAAGTCGGTAAGGATTCGATCGGACTGTCCAGAACCGGTCCAGAACCGAGTCGGGCGTTGACAGGCCCGGCGGCGTTTGGCCAACTTCGCGCCCGATGATGCTCAACTTCCCGTTTCGTCGGTCTGCCGTGGCGCTGATTCTTTGCGCCTTAGTGTTTCTTCCGTTCCTTTGCCTGCGCGCCGCGGAGACTCCCGCCTCGCTGGAGCAGCGCGTGGCCGCGCTGGAAAAGGCCGCCCAGGCGCCGCCGGCTCCAATCATCAACATGGGCGACAACGCCTGGATTCTGGTCTGTTCGGCGCTGGTGCTGCTGATGACCGCGCCCGGCCTGATTCTCTTTTACGGCGGATTGGTGCGGCCCAAGAACGTCCTCGGCACGATGATGCACAGCATGGTGCTGATGGCGGTGGTGTCGGCGCTGTGGCTGGTTTTCGGCTACAGCATGGTGTTCGCGAAGGGCAACGCCTTTTCGGGCAATCCGTTCACGTATCTTTTTTTGCACGGCGTGGGTGGAGCACCCAATGCGGATTATGCACCGACGATCCCGCACCAGACCTTCATGCTTTTCCAGATGATGTTTGCCATCATCACGCCGGCGCTGATCAGCGGCGCGGTGGCGGAACGCATCAAGTTCAGCGCCTACGTGCTGTTCACCGTGCTGTGGGTGACGATCGTTTATTTCCCGCTGGCGCACATGGTCTGGGGCGATGGCGGCTTCTTCAACTGGGCGCTGGGCGGGCGGGTGCCGGTGCTGGATTTCGCCGGCGGCACGGTGGTGCATATCAGTTCGGGCGTGTCGGCGCTGGTCTGCGCGCTGGTGCTTGGACGGCGCCTGGGTTTCCCGAGCGAACCGATGCCGCCGCACAACGTGGTGTTGAGCTTGATCGGCACGGGCTTGCTGTGGGTGGGCTGGTTTGGCTTCAACGGCGGGAGCGCGCTCAACGCGGGCGCCCTGGCCACCAGCACGTTTGCCGCGACTCATTTTTCGGCGGCTGGCGCGGCGCTGAGCTGGGCGGGCCTGGAGTGGCTGCTCAAGGGACGCCCCAGCGTTCTCGGCGCGGCGTCGGGCATGGTGGCGGGGCTGGCCACCATCACGCCGGCTTCGGGTTTTGTCGGCATACCAGCGGCGTTCGGCATCGGACTGCTGGGCGGAGCGGTGTGTTATTTCGCCGTCACGCGGCTCAAGGCGCGTTTCGGTTACGATGATTCCCTGGACGTTTTCGGCGTGCATGGCGTCGGCAGCACCGTGGGGATGCTGTCGCTCGGGCTCCTCGCGGACGTCGCGGTCAATCCAGCCATCGCCAGCACGTTCAAGGCGGGCGGCAAAACGGTGTCGCTCGGTGGCGGCGTCGGACAACTCCTCAACCAGTCCATCGGCGTGCTGTTCACCGCCGTGCTGGCCGGCGCGGTGACCTGGGGTCTGCTGCGGCTGATCGACAAGGTCGTCGGTCTGCGCGTGAGCGAGGAGGATGAATCCATCGGCCTGGATCTTTCGCAACATGGCGAGCAGGCTTACAACGAATGATCGAACACCAGATTCCCATGAAGAAAATCGAAGCCATCATCAAACCCTTCAAGCTCGGCGAAGTGAAGGCCGCCCTCACCGAGGCCGGCGTCGTCGGCATGACCGTCACCGAGGCCAAGGGCTACGGCCGCCAGAAGGGGCACACCGAGATTTATCGCGGCAGCGAATACACGGTGGATTTCCTGCCCAAGGTCAAGATCGAGGTCGTGGTGCCTGACGGGATCGTCGAAGCCGCCATCGACGCCATCACCAAGGCTGCCAAGACCGGCAAGATCGGAGACGGCAAGATCTTCGTCATTCCGGTCGAGGACGTGATCCGCATTCGCACCGACGAGCACGGCGAGAAGGCGGTCTGAACGCCGCCATTGGCGCGGACGGTCCATTTCCGGCATTGCCCTCCTCAGACGCCTCTGTTAAAAACCAATCACCCTATGGCATTTGAAGAAATTCTATTCGAAGCGGAAGAGAAAATGTCGAAGACGGAGGAGTTCATCACCCACGAGTTCGCCGGGGTCCGCACCGGCAAGGCTTCGGCCGGGTTGGTGGAGAATATCGCGGTGGAAGTGTACGGCGGCTCCCACATGCGCATCCGCGAACTCGGCAGCATCACCACTCCGGAGTCGCGCATGATCGTCATCCAGCCCTGGGATGCCTCCACGACCGGCGCCATCGAGAAGGGGATTCAAAAGGCCAACATCGGCCTCAATCCCACGGTGCAGGGCAAGGTCATCCGCGTCTTCATCCCCGAACTCAGCCAGGAGCGGCGCGTCGAGTTCACCAAGATCGTGCGCAAGATGTCCGAGGACGGCCGCGTGGCCATTCGCAATGTCCGCCGGGACGCCATCGAGCACATGAAGAAGGAGCACAAGGCTGGTGGCATCAGCGAGGAGGATTTGCAGCACGCGGAAAAGGAAGTGCAGAAGCTGACCGACGATTACATCGGCAAGATCGACAAGCACGTCGTCGTCAAGGAAAAGGAAATCATGACCGTCTGACCGACCGTTGCTGGAAGCGGAGACGCACCCAGTCATCGGGCGAATTTGAAGAGGCTGCGGGAGGAAACTTCTGCGGCTTTTTTATGTCCGGATGAGCCGGCGGTCAGTCAGTGGCGGATGGCCGGTTCAAAACGGATGACGGTCTCGTTGGTGCGCGCGTAGCCGCGCGTCTCGCGGACCAGTCGTTCCACCGTGCGCGGATCGTTTTGCAGGGATTCGATCGCGTCGCGGTATTGGCGCGACAACCGTTCCTCGGCCTCGATCTTGGCCTCCAGCGACAGAATCTCCTGGCGGTAACGGCGGTTCTTCTCGATCAGGGGTTGATACCAGAAATAGACTCCGACCACCCCGGCCACGAAGACCAGTGCCACCACCAGCCGCGTCAAGACATCCCAAATGCTCGTCTGAACCTTCACCGGGCCGAATAGAACAGGAAATCGCAGAAAGGGAAGCCTGTTGTTCGCGTGCGTGGCGGGCGCCTCTGGAAAACATCGAACCGTCAAATCCGGCATTGTGAATCAAGGTGCCTCGATCCACTTGAATCAGACCGTGAACGGGGCGCGCATCGCGCGGGACCGCATTCGGTTGGCTTCCGGATCCCCGACAAACTCAGCCTGGCGCAGGTCGAACTTCAGATTGCGCTTCAATTGCTCGCAGATGTCGGCCGCCAGACAAATGGACATGGAACGGTACATGACTTCCGGATTCGCCACCGTGGGCCGGCGCGAGCGGATGCAGTCAAAGAAGTCCTGCACGTGGTTCAAGGGGCGTTGGGTGCGGGCAGAATATTCCGCGAGCACCTTCTGGTATTCGCGCAACATCGTGGGCGAGGAGACATCGGTCCGGGAATAACCGTCGGCGGCGGCCGTCCAGCCTTCTGGTCCATCAAACCGCTCACCACACGCGCCATGCCAGTAATCGCACGGATCCCAGACCGAGCCACTGACTCGGAACAGCACCAACTTCACCCCACTGGACAAACGGGTCACCATCGTGGCATTCGGCCCTCCATACTCGAACTCGATGGAGGTGACATTGTCCATGTCGAGTCCGGCGAGAGCCTGGGCGACCGTGTGCGCCCCCCACATCGCCACATCGGTGGCAAAATCGGAATAGTGGTACCACCCCGAGTTCAGATAACCGCGATTGTAGGGCCGCCAGGGGCATGGGCCGAGGAAGAGATCCCAGTCGAGTTCTTCCTTGGGAGGTTCCGGTTCCGCCGGCAACCAGTCGTGATTATTCCCGTCGCGCCAACGACAGTCGGCGTACGCAGTATGAATCGGGCCCAACCGGCCGGAGCGCGCCATTTCGATGGCAAACACATGATGAGGCTCACTGAGACGCTGGGCGCCGGTCTGGTAAACCCTCGCATACCGGCGGGCCGTCTCCACAACCATCTGCCCCTGCGCCATTGTCAGACAGGCCGGTTTTTCGCAATAGACATCCTTGCCCGCCCGCATTGCCCAGATCGATGCCAGCGCATGCCAGCGGTCGCCCGTGGCAATCAACACGGCATCCACATCCGTCCGCTCGGCCAGGAACTCGCGCATGTCACCATACACGGCGCAATCCTTGTTGCCGTAATTCGCATCGACGGTGTTCTTGGCCGCTTCGCGCCGGCTTTTCGCGATGTCACAGACGGCGACCCACTGCGCCTCTTTCTGGGTGAGCATCCAACCCAAATCATAGGAACCACGGCCACCGAGTCCAATGCCGCCCATCACGATGCGTTCGCTCGGCGCAACGGCTCCGCCTCGACCCAGAGCCGAAGCCGGGATCAAACACGGGAGCGCCACTGCACCTGCCGCCATCGTCCCCCGGGTGAGAAACTGACGTCGCGTGAGTTTGGTAATGTTGTCATTGCTCATAGAAATGTTCGATTGCACTGGCACTTTATGAATTCATTAAATCAGGTGGAAACCCATTCCCCGACCAACGCTGCGCCTGCTGCAACCACGAGAGCCGCGGCCCGGGCAGTTTCGCGGGCCGCGCCTGGAGTTACTGCCCAGGCAGTGGGATGGACGACACCCGGGCTGGGTAGGGCGTGTCTGTCCCAGCGCGCCGCGAACCACTCCCGGCCAACCTGACGGCGCGCTGGGGACAGACGCGCCCTGCCCGTGCGGGTTGGGACCAAGCGTCTTCTGGGAGCCCATCGCGCGCAGGTCGTCCGGCGTGTGAGCAAATTACTCCCTCGGCAGCCGCATGCCGGGTGCCGGACCATCAAGCACGCACCGGCGGCGGCAACGACCTCCGTCCGCGAATTTGCGTGAGCGCCCACCGGGCGTGTTCGGCGATCAGCGGCTCCGGATCATTGGCGGCGCGTTCCAGCGCGGGGATGGCTGTCGCGTCGCCGACATTGCCAAGGGCGACGCAGACATTGCGCACAAGACCCCGACGCTTGCTGCGCTCGATCGGCGTGCCGGCAAACTTCTCCTTGAAACCCGCCTCATCCAGTTCAAGCCAATCGAGCAAATCCGGAGTGTCGAGTTCAGCACGGCGAAACGGGCGCATCATCCGGCCGGTCTGGGCGAAGCGATTCCAAGGACACACGGCCAGGCAATCGTCGCAGCCGAAAATCCGGTTGCCGATGGCGGGGCGCAATTCCTCCGGGATGGCGCCCTTGAGTTCGATGGTGAGATAGGAAATGCACCGCCGCGCATCGAGTTCGAACGGCGCGGTGATGGCTCGCGTGGGGCAGGCTTCGATACACCGCGTGCAGGTTCCGCAGCGATTTCTTTCCGGCTCATCGGGCAGCAACTCCAGCGTGGTGAAAATTTCGGCGAGGAAGATCCAGTTGCCCATCTTCCGGCTGATGAGGTTGGTGTGCTTGCCAATGAAACCCAGCCCGGCTCGCTGCGCGCTATCCCGCTCGAGAACCGGCCCGGTATCGACATACCACAGTGAACGCGTTCCTGGACCGCCCAGCTCGTCGAGGAAGGCCGCCAGAGTCTTAAGGTGTTCGCCGAGGACATCATGGTAATCTTGGAAACGAGCGTAACGCGCCACGACGCCCTTTGGTTGTCCATCCTTTGCCGTGGCTTCCAGCCCAATGTGATAACTGACCGCGAGCGTCACAATGCTCCGCGCACCAGGCAGCACCTGCTGGGGATCGACGCGCCGAGACGCATTGCGCTCGATCCATTTCATCTCGCCATGCCGGCCCGCCGCCAGCCAGTCAGTGAAATGGCCGGCCGACTCCGGCGGTGCTGCGGTGGTCACACGGCAGGCATCGAAGCCCAACTCCGCGGCGCGCTGCTGGAGGGCTCGTTTCACGATTTCCGCGAGACGGGACAAGCGACACGAAACTGGTGCAACACCTGGCGGGTGACATCGCGCAGCGAGCGCAACTCCGTGTTGATGAGCACGTCTGCCTCGCGATACACCGGCGACCGTTCTTCCAGAAGCCGTAGAATTTTCGCTTCCGCATCGGGGCCTTGCATCAGCGGACGATGCGACGCGTAACGCACGCGGCGCCAGATGGCCTCGGGACGCGCCCAAAGACAGACCGTGAGCGCGTGCTGCTTGAGGCTGGCGAGGTGCGCCCGGTTGGCGCCGAGGCCGCCACCGGTCGAGATGACGCAGCGAGTCAGTCGTCCGAGATCCTCCACCGCCTGCGCTTCGAGGGCGCGAAAGGCCGGCTCACCTTCCTCGGCAAAGATGCGGCTGATGCTCTTGCCGGCGCCTCGCTCAATCTGCTCGTCCGTATCCACAAATCGGAAATGGAGCTGCGCCGCCGCGAGGCGTCCCACGGACGACTTCCCCGTGCCCATGAACCCAATCAACGCAAGATTCTCGATGTTTCGCAGCCCGGACATTCCCCCAGCCATAGCGGATGCCCCCGCAACTGGCACGCCGTTTCTTGCTCCGCAGGCTGCCGGGGTGCATCCGACCCTGCCGCCGCCGTGGGGTTCCCTTGCCCCGCGAGGAACGAGTGGGGAGAGATTTCCCGGAACAAGTTCGCGCATTGCACCCCTGCACCGTGGGACGGGTTTGCAACCCGTCTCTGCGGCGTTGCCCAAGGCGCTGTTCCTCGCCTTCACCGGCACGCCGCTCATCGCGGGCGAGGAACGGACGAAGGACGTGTTCGGCGATTACGTTTCCATCCACGACTTCTAGCAATCCGTCGAGGACGGCGCGACCGTGCCGCTCTTTTACGAGGACCGGACGCCGGAGTTGCAGCTCGTAAACCCGGACCTGAACGAGGACATCTACAACCTCATTGAGGCGGCGGAACTCGACCCCGAGCAGGAAGCGTAACTTGAACGGGGACTCAGCCGGCAATATCACATGCTGACGCGCGACGACCGGCTGGAGACGGTGGCGCAGGACATCGTGCGGCATTTCCTTGGGCGCGGCTTCGTCGGCAAGGCGATGGTGGTGTCCATCGACAAGGCCACGGCGCTCAACCTCGGCGCGCATGTGACTCGACCCGGGATTAACGCGGATGTCGGCGACGAAGCAGAGAGCGCGTGAGGGGAGCTGGACGGACGCCACGGCTGCGCAAGTTCCGTAAGAGGAGATGGCCGCCACCGGCCAAATGAACATCACATGAGCCGCCGGAGGATAGAGAGGATAGTTGAATTCAACACTGCCCCAATTCCAAGATTGAGGATTACGGGCGATGCTTTCTGGCCGCAATTGCAGCATCTGCATCGAGTGTCGTCTCACCTCGCAGGTCGGACCACGGAGAAAGCAGGGGCAGGAGAATACCAGTGCGAATACCTCGGCGACATCGGCGTTTCTGTTCTTAGTTTGGTTCTGACTGTGCCACCAATTGGAATCCTGTAATCGTTAAAAGGGACTGTGAATGAATTGCTTGATTAAACTGGCGGAGAGGGGGGGATTCGAACCCCCGGTTCGAAAATCCAATAACGCCGATGACGCATATGCTGTAAATAAACGACTTGCAACATTGGCGTTATCTAAAAACCTTGACGTTATTCCGAATAACATTCTGACTGCCTCCGCTCTTCAAGACTCAAACTATCTATGTCAAGTATCTGGCAGGACCCGCGCAGCCCCCACCTGACGGCGTGCTTCAACGCCGTGGTAGGACTATCGTATCGTCAATTCAAGAAGACTACCGGAACCAGTGACAAGAAGCTTGCGCGGCGTGTTGCCGATGAACTGGAGGAAGCTGGCATGGGGCGGAGGACCGAGGCGCAAATCAAAGCCTTCCTGGAAACCATCAAGGACGCCTCCGCGAATCGTGCGAGCCACAAGGCTTTTGATTTCGTCCTGCGGACGACGACAGGCCGTGGTCTCGGCACCAAGACAGTGCGGGGTTTCGTGGAGCGTTGGCTCGCCCGCACCAAGGGTGAAGTTTCGCCTGGCTCGTTGTCGCGCTACGAACAGACGGCGCGTCTCCTCCTTGAATCCCTTGGAGGCAAGGCTGACCAGGACATCGCCCTGGTGCGGCAGGATGACCTCGCCCGCTTCCGCGATGAACAGGCGGCGCGAGTGGCGGCCAGCACCGCCAACCTGATGCTGAAAATCGTTCGCATCATCTTCGCGGCTGCGGAGGCCGATGGCGCCATCACGCGCAACGAGGCCAAACACGTCAAGAGACTCAAGTCTCGCACGGATTCCAGCCGGCGCGCCTTCACCCTCGGTGAAGTGAAGAACATCCTCGCCAAGTGCGATGACGAATGGCGTTCGCTCGTCCTGTTCGGATTCTACACCGGCGCCCGGCTGGGCGACATCGCGGGTTTGACCTGGCAGAACGTGGACCTGGATAAAAACGAGCTGCGCTGCGTGACTGGCAAGACAGGCCGCCCATTGGTATTGCCACTGTCCAAGTTCTTGCGGGACCACATTCTGGAAATGAAGGCTGGCGACGACCCGAAGCAACCGCTCCACCCTCGCGCCTGCGCGATTGCCGAGCGAGAAGGGCGCGTGGGAACGCTTTCGCGCCAGTTCGGCGAAATCCTTGCGGAGGCTGGGCTTGTCAAAGCGCGCAGCCACCACGCCGACAAGAAGAAGGCCCAGGGGAAGAAAGCAGGTGGCCGCAGCGTGCGGCGTGAAGCTTCCGAAACATCGTTCCATTCCTTGAGGCATACCGCCGTGAGCCTGCTCAAGAACGCGGGTGTGAGCGATGCCGTGGCCCGCGACCTGGTCGGCCACGAGAGCGCCGAAGTCTCACGGCTCTACACCCACATCGAGGACCGCGTGAAGCTGGAGGCGTTGAACAGGCTGCCGAGCCTTGGAGGGTGAACAATGATGGACAGAGAGAAAAGGGAGAGATTCTCTCTCACTTCCGGTCTGCTCCATGCCGCCACGAAGGGGTTTTTCGCCGGATGGACCCTGCTGCGTTCGTCCGTCCGTCCACCATCCCTTAAGAAGAGTTGGACGGACGGAAAGTCGAAGGGGGGAGGAGGGGGGGGCTATGCCGCTGCCACTGGGGGCCATGTCGAGGTAACTGGTGGGCACGCGGAAACTTTTGAGATGTTCCCGAACGAAGTCGGGAAATTTTTATTTTCAGTCAAACAGGAGTGCCTTCTTCAAGCCTGATGGAAAATGGAGCGCGTTGTAGTGGTTGACGTCTATGTCGCAAGGTTCACTATGAATATTGAGCCGGTCTGGTCTCTGCGGCAGAGCGTAAACGCGGTTCTAACATTTGGCCATCCGGCTTTGCCGCCCCCGCCGGAAAACAACTACCCTTATGAAAAAAATGCCCGCCTCGAAAGCCAGCGTCACCGAAGCCGCCACGCAGGCCATTGATCCTAAACGGAGCAATTGGAATCGGGCGAAGAAGTCATAAACCACGGATGCACACGGATAAACACGGATTTCCGGCGGCATGTCTGCCTCACCCTCCGGGTGATCCACTGGTTTCTGCAAGTGCCTGGCATCCGTGTCCATCGGTGTCCATCCGTGGTTGAACTGCGGTTTTTAGGTTGATGCGAACTGGTGGCAATTCGCGCCGAGTGCCGACAAAGCGCAATCACTGATTGAGGATGGCGAAGCACACGCGAAGGCCGACGTTCCACTGGATAGCTCCACTACCGCTGAGCTTAGGGCCTTTGCGGCCAAGGCAAAGGCTGCCGGGATTATGGTGGCACAGGGGAAATCGCCCCTTACGGCGAAAGAAAAGGCAGACTTCGCTCGGTCGGCGCCGCTCGTTGACCGGCTCGAAAAGCTCCGCGAGTGCAATAGGGAAATTGAAGCAGCACTTGAACACCTCGCCTCGACGCTGGTGGCGAACATCAAGCAGGACGACATCGACCCTTTCCGTCGCAAACTGACAGAACAGCACCAGCCCACCCGCGACAAGGAACTGGAAATTCTCAAAAAGGAACAACGAACCGGCAAAAAGGTGCCGCAAAGTGAGGCCCTCACACTTGTAGAAAAACGCGAGCTTGCGTAAGAGAGCGCCATACGAGTGGCGCTCGACAGGCTTGAAATCGCTGCGCGGCCAGCACAAGAGAACGCTTTCTACGCCAAATTGGAGGCCAGGCTGGCGCCGTGGTCGAGTCCAATGAACGAGGATGATTACCACTTCGCCTGGGCCACCACGGTTGGCATGGACACTCTGAGCGCGGGCACGATTTACGAATACGCCCGTGAGAGCCGAAAGCTCCGGGGATTGCTCGCGCTGCATCTTTTGGGAATCGAAAAGGTCGGCCAAAGATAAGCCCGCGAAAGGCCATCACGGTGCGCAGTTTTACCAGCCGTTTGTCGGTTTCAAGGACCTCGCGGAAGAGGATGCATCCGCGGCGCTCGGGGTTTGGTATACTTTTTTAGTCGCACTGGCTGAGGAGCTAGTCGGAAATCTTCCGTTTGCCCAGGTTTTGCGTAAGCGCAAAGCGCAAGTGGAACGAGGCATCGCCCTCGTGAAGGGTGAAATTCACCCGATGTTCTTCAGGATGCCAGGTGTCTCCCTCGCCTTGGCCCATGAATGGGATGGCGCAACATGCGCGGCGAAGCTGCCCATATCGCCGCCGCCACTCGCACAACGGCGGATTACGTCCGATGGCGACGAGGTCATTCTCATCCGCGTAAATTGGCGTGATTACTGCAATGCCGAATTTGGCCAGGAGGCCCAGCAATTCGCCGACAAGTATCGGCCTGCCACCATTCCTGAGCCGGCACCAAGAACCGGAAAAGGAAGAGGCAAGAAGGACGAGGCGAAGAGCCTCCTTGATGGTTTGACGGCTCTCCGATTGGCCAATCAATACCCCATCTCGCTGTCGCATGACGAAAAGACGGCAACCTCAGTGGATAGATTCGCGAACGTGCGGTTGCTGCGCCGAACTCGCCGGGACGCGCAATCTGGGCAGGCTGAGGAAGTGACGGTGGTTCAAGAATCCAACTTTCGCGATAAGCGGGACGTGGCCCTCCGCTTCTTCGCCGGCCTATTTTCATTTGAAGATGAACCTGAGCACAGGCGCACATGGGCCGAGCGACAGCGGACATGATTAAATGAGCCTCATTTAGTCAGGAATACCCGGCGAACGTTTCCTGACCATCGTGTCGGCGTTAACTAGTCTCTGGCCGAAAACTCCTGTTTTTGGCAACGGCATGGGATATCGGGCATGGTGGAGGCCTTGTGAACGGCTGGTTTTTGCGCCGAGCACCGGCAAACTGTCAAAATACTCCGGCGCCGGCGACACCACTTCTGTCGGACTTGGCTTGGGGTTGCGCGGCGGGCGGCTTCACGCCGCCCGGCGCGGCGTCTCGGCTCCCGCCCGTTTCCGCGCCAGCAGTTCCCGCCCGATGACGTGCAGGTTGTAGCTCATCACCCCGTAGCCCACATACCGCAGATAGCCCGGCAGGCC
>JBBRWD010000027.1:0-69522 GCA_038249465.1 Limisphaerales bacterium
GACCGCGTAGGCTTCGAGCTTTCCTTCAGCGACCTCCGGGCACTCGCCCAACGGGGAAAGCAACGCGGTGAGCTCCGCCTTGTCCGCCGGGGTGAGCGCGGGCGCAAACGCGACCGGATTGAAGCCGAAGTTCACGACGGACGGCGCGTTGGGAATCACCCGCGCCAGGCGGGCAAAGCTGCCCAGCAGTTCAGTCAGTTTTGCGATGGTGATCTTGGGTGCGAGCGACACCACGAGCGCGCCAGGCTTGAGGCTGCCTTTTATTCCCGCCACCACTTCCACCATCACCGGCGGATGCACCGCCAGGAACACGATGTCCTGCGAGGCTGCCGCAGCGCTCTGAGCCGAGGTATCGACGGACGGAAAGCCAGCCTTCAATTTCGTCAACGTGTCCGCGCTGCAATCGCTCACCACGATGTTGGCCGGCAGAGTGTTCGCCCGCTTCCAACCTTCGAGAAAGATGCGGGTGATCCGCCCGCCACCGATAAAGCCAATGGTCTTGTTTGTCATAGGTTCGGCCTTTCTCCTTCACGGTATTTGCCGGTGTCTCAGGCCAGCAATTTTTTGAGTTCATCCACCGACGGCACTTTGCCGCTCACCTTCACCTTGCCGTCCACGACGAGCGCGGGCGTCATCATCACGCCGAACGCCATGATGCGGTTCAGGTCCGTGATCTTTTCGAGTTCGTATTGGAGGCCGAGCGTCTGCGCGGCTTTCTCCGTGGCCATCGTCAATGCGTTGCACTTGGCGCAGCCCGTGCCGAGGATTTGCAGTTTCATAAAAGTTTCTGGTGCGGGATCCTTACATGATCCAGTTGAATAGATGGCCGACCAGCATGATTCCCAGCGCCACCACGCCAAAGAATGTCGCGATGAGGCGGGGTTTGAGAACTTTCCGCAGGATGATCGCTTCGGGCAGCGACAGCGCGATGACCGACATCATGAACGCCAGCACCGTGCCGAGCGCCGCGCCCTTACCGAGCAAGGCTTGCACGACGGGGATGATGCCCGCCGCATTGGAATACATCGGCACGCCGAGCAGCACGGCCAGCGGCACTGACCACCACGCGCTTTTGCCCATGATGGAAGCCATGAAATTCTCCGGCACGTAACCGTGGATGCCCGCGCCCACCGCGATGCCGATCAACACGTAAAACCACACGCGCCCGACAATATTCTTCACCGCCTCCCATCCGGCACGAATCCGCGCGGGCCAATCCAGTTTTTCTTCCAATCCCGCCTCGCCGGTTTTGGTCGCATAAACCCAATCCTCGACATGTTTTTCCATCCGCAGCCGTCCGATGACCCAGCCGGAAAAGATGGCAATGATCAGGCCGGTGACCAAATACAAGCCCGCCACTTTCCAGCCGAACAAACCAAACAGCAGCACCAGCGCGACCTCGTTCACCATCGGCGCGGAGACAAGAAATGAAAACGTGACTCCCAACGGCACACCGGTGGTCACGAACCCGATGAACAAAGGCACTGCCGAACAGGAACAGAATGGCGTGACGATACCGAGGAGTGCGGCCAGCACGTTGCCCACGGATTCGCGACGCCCCGACAGAATCCGCCGCGTCCGTTCCGGCGTGAAGAATGACCGCACGATGCCGACCCCGAACACAATCAGCGTGAGCAGCAGCAGAACCTTCGGCGATTCAAACACGAAAAATTCCACCGCCGTGCCCAAGTGCGATTCTTTCGCCAGTCCGCACAACGAATAGGTGAACCACATCGCAAATGGCGCAAGGCTGCGATAGATCAACCACCAGCACACCAGACCCGCGCAGCCCCAAAGCAAATGCTTGCGCCAACCCGGTTTGCCGGCAAGCACGGCTACAAGGCCAACAGGAGGGCCCTGCCTCATGGGTTCCTTCACGGGGCCAGTCGCTGTGTCATGAGGTTGAAGGTGTGAACTCATGTGATTACTTCCCTCCATTGCCGTTCTTTTGCACGGCCTGAACACACTTGAAAAAATTCATCACGCACGGCGTGACCAGCCGGTAAAACACCTGCGCGCCGCGCTTCTCGTCATCCACGATGCCGGCGTGCTTGAGTTGGGCCAGGTGCCGCGACACGGTCGGCATCTCCGACCCGACCAGCGCGGCCAGTTCGCAAACGCACCGCTCGCCCCGCGATAACTCGTCCACCATGAGCAACCGTCCCGGGTGTGCCAGGGCCTTGAACATCTGGGCCTGGGCCTTGAATTGCGCGACTGACGGTTTGCTGGCCATTGCCGAAGTTATTTCGCCAATTGGCTAAGTCTGTCAAATCGTTTTTTGCGGGCGGCCCATTGGGCGGTTTCATTTGGTCACAATCTCGCAAGAGATGCCCGGGCGCCGGAAGGTTTCGGCCGCACTGGGCTTGCAGATCACATGCATGTCCGCGATCTCGTTGCGCCAGGTGATGAAGCGGAAGGTCAGGTTCGTCTCGGTGGCGTCAAGGCGCATCGCTCCGAAGTCGCCGGTGAAACGCTTCACGCTGGCGGGATGCGGCGGCCAGTGAAACTTGTCCCAGCTCATGCCGCCGAGACCGTTGATGAAATAGGTGAGGCCATCGACGCGCAGGCGTTCATAGACGTGGTCGTGGCCGCTCAGCACCACGCTCGCGCCCCACTGCCGGAACGGCCAGCGCATCTGGTCTGCTTCCTCGGTGTAGCTGCCATGCAGCAAGCCCGACGAATACGGCGCATGATGGAAATAGACCAGCCGCCACGGCGAGGTGGAAGCGCTGAGGGCGCGTTGGAGCCACGCCGCCTGCCGCGAATTCGCCGTGTTGCCATCCGGTTCCTCCGGGTCGGAATTGATGCAGAAGAACTGCACGGGGCCGTTGGTGAACGTGTAGTAGCGCTCGTTGCCGGGCAGCTCGAAGTAGTTGAAAAAGGGCTTCGCTCCTTTGGTGTGATAGTCGTGATTGCCGAGGCTCGGGAAGAACCGGTTTTGCGTTGCGCCGCGTCCGTGAAGTCCCCGGTAGGGGCTGATGAAATCGTGGTAAAACTGGCCGATGTTCTCGTCGATGGTGGAGGCTGCACCGTCGGGATAATTATTGTCGCCGACGGTGATTACCAGGCCGGGCTTCCAGGTTTTCACGAGCCGGGCGACGTTTCCCTGATAGACACTGCCGCTCCCGTAGTCGCCAATGCAACCCACGACGAGGTGTTCGGCCTGGCCCGGTCGGGCAAGGAACACTGTCAGCACGGCGGCGCAGTTGGCCGCCACCCGTCTCCAAAAATGAAGACCGCCCGGGAGAGCGGCCTTCGGAATTCCAGCAGACGACATGGCGGCCTCAGTGCTTGGAGAGCTTCGCCACGGCGTCCTTCATCTCCACCAGATGCACGTCGGCCGATCCGTTGTCGGTGACGTGGACTATCTTGCCGTCGGTGCCGACGAGGAAGCTGACCCGCTTGGCAAACTTGAGGCCGGCCGCGCGGCGCACGCCGTAGGCATCCGCGATCTTGCCATCGGGATCGGCGAGCAGACGGAAGTTGAGATTGTGTTTGGCGATGAATTTCTGGTGGCTCTCGGAGGAATCAAAACTGACGCCGACGACTTCGACCCCGTCCTTCTTGAGTTCCGCCATGCGATCGCGAAGCCCGCAGGCCTGCTTGGTGCAGCCCGGCGTGTCATCCTTGGGATAGAAATACAGCAGCACGATGGATTTGCCGGCGGCATCGGCCAGTTTCCACTCTTTACCGTCCTGATCCTGACCGGTGATGGGCGGGGCAGCGTCGCCAACCTTGGGAGGTTCCGCGGCATGGGCGGTGAAAGTGATCCAACCGGCTGCAAGGACACCAAGGCCGACGATCGCCACAAGCAGAGTCTTCATAATGCGAATTAAGTTTGTGTTTAAGCGCGCCGTCGGGGCCAACGGTAACGTCAGCCCGAGGAAAGTCAAACGGCGGGAACGCGCGAGCCGGCAGCGCTCTCGGCTCAGTGCGTCGGGTTGATCGCCGTCCTTCTCCGGGACGACAGCGCTTTGACATTCGAGAACCAACTGGACTAGTTCCCCGGGCTTCCCCCGGGGCCGGTTGGCCTTGTGTTCTTTCATCGTTCCACCATCAAGCTTGCCACTGCGGGGAGGGTTGTTTAGCGTCGTCCCAGCAAAACCCTGACAACAAATCCGCACTGCGCATGAATTCACGAATCCGACTGCAACTCTTGTTGATGATGGTCCTGGAGTTTGTCATCTGGGGCGCCTGGCTGCCGCTGATCTATGGCTATCTCCCGAGCCTCAATTTCACGCCGTTGCAGCAATCGTGGATTCTCAATGCGTTTCCCATCGCGGCCATCGTGGGGATGTTCTTCAGCAATCAATTCGCCGACCGCAATTTTGCCGCCGAGAAGTTCCTCGCCTTCAGTCATCTCATCGCGGGCGTTGCCATTCTCGGATGCGGCTTCACGCGGATGTTCTGGCCGTTCTTCCTGTTGATGCTGGTTCATTGCCTGTTCTACGTGCCCACGCTGTCGATCTGCAACTCCATCGCGTTCGCCAACCTCAAGGACACGCAGAAGGAATTCGGTCTGGTGCGCATGGGCGGCACCATCGGATGGATCCTCGCCGCGTGGCCCTTCACCTTCATTCTGGTGGATTGGGCCAAGGTCAACGCGACGCCCACCCAAGGCGTGGTGGGCTGGTTGGGGGCGGTGCTCGGCTCGGGTTTGACCGGGCAGGCGCTCCAGGACGCGACCCGCTGGACCTTCATTGTCGCCGGCATCATGTCGTTCGTGCTGGCGGCCTACAGCCTGACGCTGCCGCATACGCCACCCAAGAAGGCTGGCGAGGGCACGTCGGAAAATCTGGCCTGGCTCGAGGCCATGAAGCTCCTCAAGCATCCGTTTGTGCTGGTGTTGTGGATCATCACCTTGGTGGATTCCTTCCTGCTCTACTGCTACTTCAACTGGACGGGCGCTTTCCTCGCCACGGCCCAAGCGGCCGGCGGGCCGGGCGTCCCGGGCAACTGGATCATGCCGGTGATGAGCATTGGCCAGGTGATGGAAATTCTGACCATGTTCATCCTGGGCGCGACGCTCAAGCGCCTGGGTTGGCGGACGACCATGATAGTCGGCATCCTCGGGCACACCGCCCGATTCGCGGTTTACGCCTTCTTTCCGCAGAACCAGGCGTTGATCATCCTCGTCCAATTGGTTCACGGGGTCTGCTACGCGTTCTTCTTCGCCACGGTCTATATTTTCGTGGACAGCTATTTCCCGAAGGACACCCGCGCCAGTGCCCAGGGTTTGTTCAACATGATGATCTTTGGCTTCGGCAATCTCGCCGCCAATTTCGTCTGCCCGTGGCTCAAGCAGTCCGTTTACGCGAACAATGACGTGATCGATTTCCGGGGGCTGTTTCTGTTGCCCTGTTTCATCTCGGTCGGGGCGGCGGTGGCTCTGGCGCTATTCTTTCACCCTCCACCCAAACCAACGACGGATGTCGCGAAACAATTGCCGGCGCACTAGCCTCAACGTGAGCGGTGGCTCGGCGGAAAATCGGGCGTTCATTTCTCGGTGCCACCCTTTCAACAGCAGCCGGGACGGTGCAATTTGCCTGCCGTTGATTGAATAACTTGCCTTCCACTCGTCTCCAACCATCACACAGAACGACCCCATGAACAGCGTTAACTAAAATATGAACACCCCTCCGTCATCGGTCACGACCCGTCGTGAATTCATCAAGACCACCGGTCAAATCGCCGCCGTTTCCGCCCTGGCAGGCGCGGCGATTCCTTATGTCCACGCTGCGGGCAGCGACCTGATCCAGGTCGCTCTCATTGGCTGCGGCGGACGCGGCACGGGCGCGGCCGCCAACGCGCTCGCCACCAAGAGCGGCCCGATCAAGCTCGTCGCCATGGCCGATGTTTTTCCTGATCGCCTCAAGAGCAGCTATCAGGGATTGAAAGGCCCCCATGCGGATCGATTGGATGTGCCGGAAGAGCGCCGGTTTGTCGGACTCGATGCCTACCAGAAGGCGATGGATTGCCTGAAGCCGGGCGATGTCGCGATCTTTGCCACGCCGCCGGCGTTTCGCTGGGTGCATTTCCAGTATGCCATTGGCAAGAACCTCAATGTGTTCATGGAGAAACCCGTCACCGTCGATGGCCCCACCAGCCGGCGGATGTTTGAGCTCGGCGAGGAGGCGACCAAGAAGAACCTCAAAGTCGGGGTGGGCTTGATGTCCCGCCATAGCCGGGCTCTCCAGGAACTGGTCCAGCGCGTTCAGGACGGCGAGATTGGCGATTTGATTCTCCAGCGCGGCTACCGGATGCATGGTCCGATCGGCTACTTTGCCTCGCCGCCGAAACCCGACGGCATCACGGACCTGATGTACCAGATTCAGCGCTTCCACAGTTTCATCTGGGCCAGCGGCGGCAACTACAGCGATTTCTACATCCACATCATCGATCATCAATGCTGGCTGAAGAACGCGTGGCCCATCAAGGCGCAGGCGCTGGGCGGTCGCCATTATCGTGGCGACAGCGTGGACCAGAATTTCGACACCTACGCGGTGGAATACACCTTCCCCGACGGCAGCAAGCTCGATTTCGACGGGCGCTGCATGAACGGTTGCAACGACATTTACTCCAGCTACGCCCACGGCAGCAAAGGCATGGCCATCGTCTCCAAGAGCGGTGACTGCGGGTTGCCCTCCAGCACTTACAAGGGCCAGAATCCAACGCGCGCGAACATGATCTGGGAGGCGAAACTCGCCCCGGATGACCGCGATCCTTATCAGAACGAATGGAACGATCTGATCAACGCCATCCGCAACGACAAGCCCTACAATGAAGTGAAACGCGGCGTCGAAGCCAGCCTCGCCACCTCGATGGGCCGCATGGCCGCGCACACCGGCCAGGAAATCACCTGGGACGATCTCCTCAACAGCGATCACGAAATGGCTCCCGGCCTCGACAAGATCACGGCCAGTTCTCAAGCGCCGCTGGTGGCGGATGCGAATGGCAGGTATCCGGTCCCCGAACCCGGCCGCAAAAAGAAGCGCGAGTATTGAGCGGCAGGGCAGGGCGGGCTTTCTGTCCAGCCGCCTTCGGTAAAACAATCAGGCCGCCCGGAAACGGGCGGCCTTTCCATTCCAAATCATGGCGCGAGGTGACCCGCGCCAGGCAGATCACTTGTTGCAGCGGAAATTCACCACGTCGCAGTCCTGCATGATGTAAGCCTTCTGTTCCAGGCGCTGCTTGCCAGCGCGCTTGGCTCCGGTTTCGCCGCCGTTCGCCGCAAAATCATCCCAGCCGATGACTTCGGCGCGGATGAAACCCTTCTGGATGTCGGTGTGGATGGAACCGGCAGACTCCCACGCGGTCAGCCCCTTGCGGATGATCCACGATCGGTTCTCCTTGCCGCCGACCGTGAGGAAAAACATGAAGCCCGCGTCACGCACACAGCGCAGCAGGAGCATCTCGGGATTGGCGAGATCTTCGGCGGAGGCAACGGTGATGGGCTTGCTGGTGACAAGCGCGTGCGCCGCAATGGCTTTCCTCTCGTCCTCGGTGAGCGTCAGACTGGAGGCAAACTGGTCGCTTTCGAGCGTTGTCTTGATCTTCTCCAGCACCGCCCGCTCGGCTTCGGAAGGATTGCGCCCCAGTCGCGTCTCGACGAATTCAAGGTCCATCAGGATCAGATCGAGGCGACCGTCTTGAGACACGAGGATCGCATCGGTATCCACCAGGCCGGATTGATCGACCACGTCCGCCTGTGCGTAAACGAGTTTGTCGGCTTCGATGAGGCGGTTGGCCTCCTCCAGACGCGGTTCCTTGAGATTATGTTTGCCGGTCTTGATGTCCGGGATTCCGACGAGCGCGATTTTCATGTGTTGGGGCGGATTGTCGAAAGGCGGCGGCGCGGTGGAAAGGAAAAACTGCGGGGCGATCCGATGGACTCCAGGTCATTGAGGCTCCGGCGTGGCTCACAGACAAGCAAACGGCTGCCCGACTTTTGCCAGACAGCCGTCACCACAAGGACCCAACAACCCACTGCGACCAAAGTTATTTCGGCGGCGCGTAAGCCTCGATTTCCGTGTGGCAGTTGAAGGCGCTCAGCGTGCTGCCCTTGGTGTAGGAGCGAACATAGCGCGCCTTGGTGTTCTTGCCGTCGATCACGCGGCCGAACTGCTGCTCAAAATATTCCTTGTCCTTGCCTTCGCCGAGGCCGGAGGAGTTGTCGTAGTCGTTATGGTAAAGGGTCACCACATCCTTGGTGAAATCCGGATCGTTGGAGACTTGGATGATGACATCGCGGAAGGCCTGCACATAACGGTGGTCATGCCAGACGGCCACGGCGGCAATGGCATATTCCTGGCCCAGATCGATCTGCACCCACTGAGGCCCCTTCTTCATCTCGACCACGTAATCGTCAAACGCCTCCTTCTTGCCGTCGGTGATCTGTTCGAGATTTCCCGAGATGGTCGAGGGCAGGCTGGCGGTCACCTTTTTGCCCTGGGCGACATTGACGACGCCTTTGGGCGCCAGGAATGGCTTGGGCAGCTTGCCGGCTTCCAGAGGCGGCTCGATGTTCGGACCGGAGGGGAGTTCCTCGGGCGTGCCCTTGGTGGTGGGCGCGGGCATCTTGAGCGGCAGCGGTTCGAGATCCGCCGCCGCGGCCGGGATGGGGTTGGTAAAGAGGATGGCCGCGCTCAAGGCGGGCACCAGTAGTAGCGAGGGTTTCAATTTCAAGTTCATGTTCGGCGCATTTTGATAGTGGAATCAAACAACAAATTCAAAGAATAAAACGAAATTGAGAGAATTTTATTCACGCCATGCGGCCGCGCCGCTCCGGACGAGCGCACCTCGATGCTGTCCCCGCGATAGTAATGGGGAGGTTGATTCGGGAAATAGTGGAAGTCCCCGCGTCCGTCGCCCAAGGGGATCAGGCGCTCGGGGATCAAAGTCTGCCTGCGCCCTTGACGGTAAAGCGATTCGCGGCCGATTACCGCCGAGCGCGCAGATGTTCGAGCCAGAATCTGAGCCGGCGCGTCAGGGTGCCGGGCCAGACTTTGCGCCAGAGGTTGCATGCCTCCATCGCGCCCGGGCGGTACGAATGGTCGGCAGGCACGTACCAATTGTTGCCATCGGTCCGGCGCACCAGGCGGTAGCCCGCGCGCGTCATGTGGCGGTGCGTGGCCCAACTGCGCAGGTGATCTTCCACGACGACGAGCTCCGGCCGGTGACGCGCCAGGTCGAAGCCGCGCACCACTTCGTATTGCAGGCCCTCGACATCCACGGAAACGAAATCCACCCTGGGATTGCCCGCCTCGGCGAGGATTTCATCAAGCGTCAGCACGCGCACAGCGTGCTTGGCGATGTAGCGCGTGGTGGCGTCCATGCGCTCCGGCTTGAGCGTGGAGTGCGGGGCAAATTCGGCCTCGTGAAACTCCAGGGTCGGCGGATGTCCGGGCGCGCCGCAAGCCACCTGAAACACGCGCGCGCTCGGGCGCTTGGCGCGCAGCGCTTCGCAGAGCCGGGGAATGGGTTCGACGAGAATGCCGCGCCAGCCTTTTTGTTCGAGCAGCCAGGTTTGCGAGCCCCAGTAGGGATCGAACGCGCCGACTTCGACGAAGGAGCCAGTGGTGCGGTGGCCGAAGAATTCCCAGAGCAGTTGCTTTTCCCAGTTTTCCGGATGGGCGGGTTCGCGATTCATGCTGTGAACATCAAGGACGGTGCGGGCGCGCGCGGTAGGAGGCGCTGTCAGCGCAAGCGGACAAACTCGACTTCGTAGGTTTCGCGCAGAGTGGCCTGAAAATAGATGCCGGCGAGCATGCCAGTGGCGGGATGGAAGGCGAGCGAGTAGTAGCTGCCCGGGTAATTCACGTCGCGCAGTTCGAGATACATCTGCGCCTTGCCTTCCTTCTCGAAAGCTTCCGCGCGACCCACCTGAATCGGGCGCGGGTTGAAATACCCGGCTTGCATCTCGCCATTGGCGGCCACGCTCTGGATGTCGATGGCATAGCCGCCGTCGGTACGCTGCCAGCGGCCCACCAGAACGGAGAGCTTGGATTTCCCAGCGCCATCGGCAGGGCGATTGGTTTCAGACACGGTGGTGGTTGGTGCCGCCTCAACTGCGGGCGGCGCCGAAGTTGCCTGCGGTGGTGCCGCAGGCGACGGTGGCGGGCCTGGCCGGAGCAACATCATGGCCGCCACCGCCACAGCCAGCAGCGCCACGATGACGAAGGAAATCCGCGTGCGAATGGAAATGCCTGCACCGGGTTTTGGCCGGGATGATTTGTGCTGGCTCATACGAAAGCCTGAAACATCGGGTCTCAGTTCTTGATCTGAAGGTCCGCCGGTTTCACGCCGGCCTTGAATTTGCCGAAGCCGAACCAGAGCGGCTTGTATTCGCCGACGTAGTCCACGTTGGCGAGAGCTGGAATCTTGTCAGCCAGTCCGGCGGTCCAGTAAGCAGCATTGACCAGCAGGCGACGCAGTCCTTCGCTTTCGAGATCGACCGCGGCGCCCATCGTCGTCGTGACGATCTTCGAGGCCTTCCCTGATGCCCCGGTATAGTCACGCACCCAGACCAGCGGCATCATCGGATCATTCTTCGGGCCGGCGAGCGGAGGATCGGTGGGTTTCATGCCGCTGAGCACCTGGCCGAAGACGAGTGTCTGCGCGTCCTTGGGCAGGTGGCTCACGGTATAGACATCCGTCGGTCCCCAGATATCGGCGACGCCGCGGAGGATGGGATGATCTTTGAACGCCGAATTGATCACGCCCCGGGTGCTTTCAGAGCCGTGATTGCCGTGGTGATTGACCCAGGTTTCCCCGAGCACCTGCTGGCCAAACCCACCGGGCCAGTCCCTGGCGTTGAACGAATATTTCGCGTAGGGGCTCTGCTTGTTTTTTGTGTAGTTGAAGGAATGCGTGGCGGTGCGCAGCCCGATGATGGGCTTGCCGGAGTTCACATAATCCACGAAGTGCTTCATCTGCTCGTCGGGCAGCTCGCGGAAGCGCAGCTTGACGACGCACAGGTCGGCCGTGTCGAGCGCTTCGAGGCCGGGAATGTTGTCGAGCACGATCGGATCAATGGTGCCGTTGGTGGGATTGATCGCGAAGAGCACGGTGCATTTGAACCCGTGCCTCACGGCCAGAATCTTCGCCAGCATGGGCAAGCCCTCTTCCGAGCGGTATTCCTCGTCGCCGGAAATGAACACGATGTGCTTGCCCAGGCCCGGGCCGTCTTTGCCTTCAAAGACGACCCAATCTTTGGCCGGAGCGGCGGCGCCAAGACTGGCGACGCTCAAAAGGATGGTGAGGCAGAGAGTAATGGTTTTCATGATTCCAAGAAAGGGTGGAGTGTTACCAACCTTCCTGCCCGCGACAACGCCAAACATGCACACCCATTTCAATCGCCTTCGGCGAAAGCTTCCACGGTGTAAACCTCCACTGCGATCTCCGGTTCGCGCCAGGCATCTCGCGCGAGGCCCGCTTTGAGACAGAGGCGTTCCAGGAAGTCCGTCTTGCCGGCCATGGACTCCCATACCTGCGGAAGAAACGTGGCCCGGTGACTGCCAGTGTGCAGCACCACGCCATCGCGCTGTGGATGCAGTTGATCGAGCAATTCCCGGGGCGACGAAAACTGGAGCGGGCGCGGCTCGGAAAGAACGCTGATTTCAATCCTGAGATCAGCCAGCTCGTCTGGCATCACTGGAGGGAAACGCGTGTCGCGCTGAGCCGCGCCGCGGGCGTTTATCATCACCGTCTGCCAAAGCGGTCCTTCCGCGGTCAACGTGCCGATGCACCCGCGCAACACGCCGTCTTTGGTGAGGGTGACGAAGCAGGCGCGCGGCTCACGGCACTTGGGCGACAGACCCACCGGCTCCTGTGAAAGCGACCCTCCATGTCGCACCGCCTGCTCGATGGAGAGGCGCGCCAATCCCAGCAGCGCCACCCGTCCGTGCGGATTGAACTCCGCAGCGGAATCTGGGATTGAAGATGACGGATGTTCCAAAGACATGAGAATGCAAGCCAAGCTAGTCTTCCTCCACGCGGATGACCACGGCGGAATACGACAAAAGTAAAGCCAGGTCGCGCCTCTCCGGGTTGCGACCGTGGTGCGGGAAATCTCCCAGCGGCCGCTATCCTGTCTTGCTGGGGCGCGGAGACTGCGTGGCTTCCGGCGGTCGGGGGGATGATTGGCGGGGTTCCGCCTCTAACTCGGCCAGCGCTTTTTCAAGCAGATCGCGCCGTTCCTGGCGGGTGCGGCGGCGCAAGACCCGGATGTCAATCAGGGCGATGATGATGGCTCCGAGGGTGAACAGCAGGCAGATCGCCCAGTAGAGCATGAAGGGCAAGCCTTTGAGGTAGGGCGTAAAGACGGTCTGTCCCCAGATCAACAAACCAGAGGCGGCCGCCAGGCAGAACATCCCCAGCCAGCGCCGCAGTGCATCGGCGGAATTCGGCATACGCCGGAACCTACCGCGCTCCGGCACGGGCTTAAAGCGGGTTTATACCCGCGCCGGGTTCCGTGGTTTTTCGCATCGACGATGCCATGGCAGCGCCATAACGTCTGTCGGCATCAGTCACCAACACATCACGATGAAAATCACCACCCAACTTGCACTGTTCCTCGACAATCGTCCCGGCACGCTCGCCAAAGTCTGCGAATCGCTTGCCAAGGCCGGCATCAACATCTACGCCATTTCGACCAGCGACACGGTCGATCACTCGGTCATCCGCATGGTCGTGAGCGACCCGCGCAAGGCGCTCTTTCTTTGCGAGGAACGAGGCACGCTCGTGGTCGAGAGCGAGGTGCTGCTGCTGCAGGGCGATAACGCGCCCGGCTCGCTCGCGGAGATCTGCCGCCGCCTGGCCCGCGCGAAGGTCAACATCGAGTACTGTTATTGCGCCACGCCGCCGGACGAGAAACGCGGCCTTCTTGTGTTGCGGGTTTCCAACGCGAAGAAGGCGCTCGCCGTTCTGGAGAAGAAAACTGCGCGCAAGAAAGCGAAGTAAGCAGCAGGGCGGGGGGAGCATCCTCATATTGAACGTCATCTTCCTCCGGGCGCTCTGGAGATTTAGAGCGGGCACGGTGACAACCGGGGGGAGAGCAAATTGTCCAGCCACACCGGCAGGCAATTGACCGAAGTGATTCTGCTTCCGCGCTCAATTTCATTTTTGCCAGCACTGCCTTGGGTTCGACCATCAAGAGATCGAGTTCGGGCGGCAACGCCTTCTTCTTTGCGATGGTCCTTGACCTCGAATTGATCGGGGCTGGAGTAGGTGCGGCCGAGGCGGAGGACGGGGAGGAGTGGGGTGTTCATTGCTTGAGATTCATCTGCGCGAATTGGAGCACGGTCGGTTTCGCCTTGGCAAAGGCGTCGCGCAGTTCGACCAGTTCGATGGGCTTCATCTGCGTGAACGCCTCTTCCAGTTGCGCTGGCGTGATGTTGTCATGGCGGATCAGAAACGTGACGTCCGCCATATCCTGCGCGTCGTTCCCGCGCATCATTTTGGTGAGCACCAGATCGATAGCGGCGGGACGAAAAAGGCGGAGCCATTTCAACGAAGGACGACCAACCGGCACAACATGCTTCAGCCAGTCGCCCCGCAAAAAAATCTCCTCCTCGCTGAACAGGTGCGTGATATAGAGGCCAAGAGCCGCGAGTTCGGCGTTTGCGCCCTCGACTGCATTCCAGAAACCGGGGTCGTGCTCCAACTCTCCGGCCTGCGCCAGCGAGATGATGGCATCCACGTCTTGAGTCTTGGCTGTTTCGGGCGGCGGGGCATCGAAGCCGAGGCAGATTGCGCCGCGGCCGTAAACGACCAGACTGACTTCGTGGTCGAGCCGCCGGTCAACAGCTTGAACGATCGTTGAGGGATTATCCATGCGCTGTCGCGAGGTCTGTCCGCGGTCGTATCCAGACCACCACGCGCCCCACGCCGGCTCGCGTAATTCCAGTCATGGAAACAAACCGCGTCGGATGGGGGAAGATGCCGTCTCCGGGTTCCTGGCCGCATGGAATGCGTTCCAGCAAATCGTGCCAGGAAGGATTGTCCGGTTCGAATTTGAGGGCCGATTGCGCAATGTAGCGAACAGCCGCTTCACAGCCCTCAGAGCGCGCCAGGCTGGCGAGCGTGGCCGGATCGTTGTCCTGCGCTCCCAGCATGGCCGCGCCGACGCGGATGGTGTGAGGCGAGTAGGGCTGGCTGGCAGAGAGCAATGCAATCGCCAGTTCTTCGTTCGACAGAAGAGACTCGGAGACGCTCGGAACCTCCGCGAGTTGAGGATGCCGGTAATGCCAGCACCCACGCGCCACGGCCAGCGCTTCGAGCGCAGCGGCATCGGGAAGGCCCAAGGTGGCGGCCTTCCGCAGGAGCGGCGAGGCGCGCGGCGGGAGTCCCAGCTTGTCACCCAGCGTCGGTGTGTTCATCGCATCGCCAATCTGCCAGAAAATGAACCGGCGGCAAATGTTGAATGACAGGTCCCGTACATCCATAAGTTGACGGTGCGAGGGGGATTTCAACAAATTCGGGATGCACTGGTTGATTCACCAATTCGGACCGATCGAGAATCCCGACGCTTAGTGACCTGACACGACCAGCAACCATATCCTTCCTTTTCTAACGACGAGAAAACCACCCGCGCCGGGCATCGCGCGCCCTTTTCGCTCCGCATCGGCTTACGGCTGACCTTGGGCCAGGACGACTCGGAAACCGATACCGGAGTACCTGTTCGTCGGGTAGTGGTAGTGGCGGAACGCCGATCGGCAGTTGCCCGCGAGGTCGGACCAACTGCCGCCGCGGAACACCCGGTATGAGCCCCCACTCGGCCCCTGCGGGTCGGTCACGCTCCCTCCATGATATGTCTCTTTCCAGTCCCAACACCATTCATACACGTTTCCGTGCATGTCGTATAAACCCCAGGCATTCGGTGCCTTCTCCCCAACCGGATGAGTCTGCATCCCGCTGTTCCCAGAATACCAGCCATGCTTCTCCAACTTGCTGCATTGGGGATCGCGCCCAAAACTGAACCGGGTCGTTCTCGTCTTGGAAGTCAAAACTACCCCAGTGACAAGTCCTTTGCGAAATCCCGCGTGGTTGTTCGCTGCGGATTGGGATCGAGATGCCAACGACACCGCATGAACTGCACCGATGTGCCGCAGAGCATCAGAAATCAATACACGCCTTCGACGATGTTCTTCTCCATTCCTAGGCTTTCTTCCCCTGCTTCGCCTTGCTTTCGGCCATCAAGAGATCGAGTTCGGGCTGCAACTCCTTCTTCTTGGCGGTGGTCATGCGATCAATGAAAAGGATGCCGTTGAGGTGGTCCACCTCGTGTTGCACCGCGCGCGCCAGCAGTCCACCCGCCTTGAACGCCATCGGCTCCCCTTTGGCGTTGAGAGCCTTCACCTCCACGAACTCCGGCCGGGTGATGTCCGCATAGATCTCGGGAAAACTGAGGCATCCCTCTGGCCCGGCGACCGGCTCGCCCAGCGGCTGGATCTCCGGATTGATCAGGACCAGCGGCATGAAATCCTCCACGCTGGCTGTCTGGCCGCCAATCTCCAGCGTTGACGGGCGATCTTTCACTTCGCGCACGTCGATGACCGTGAGTTGCAGCGCGCGCCCCGCCTGCTGGGCGGCCAGGCCAATGCCCGCGGCGTCGTACATCGTCTGGAACATGTCGTCGATGAACTCGCGGATTTCCGGGGTGATGGACTCGATGCGCGCGCCCTTTTTGCGCAACACCGACTGGCCGTATGGGACGATGGGCAGAATCATGCGGCGACGGTTCTGGAAAAACAAAAGGCGAAGCCGCGCGGTATAGAACCTGACGGCTTCGCCTTGATGAATGCGTTTTGGACCGTCACTTGGGCCAGTTCTGCAGGAACTTCGCCAGGTCCGGGATGCTGGGGCTGGCGGCATTGCGCACGTAGAAACCGCTCGTGCTCACCCCGGTGAGAAGGCTCGCGGTGTTGTCGAAGCCGAGCATCTTGCCGAGGCAAAAGCCGGAGTTCATGTGGTCGCCGGCGCCGGTGGTGATCTTCGGATTCGGCTCAAACGGACCGTCCACGATCGACACCACTCCGCCGGTCACTGCCAGCGCGTATTGCACCGGATGCACCATCAGCGTGCTGACCTTGACGTGCTGGGCGATTTCCTTGCAGAGAGCGACGAGTCCATCGCGCGTGCGATTGCTGATGTTCAGTCCGAGCACGGCGCCGATCTCGTAGGCTTCCTTTTCGTTGAGGCCGAGGACGACCTCGAAGTATTTCTCGAAATCGACAATGAGCTTGAGCGCGCGCTGGATGTCCGCCTTGGTGCGCTTTTCCGGATCGGCGAGGTCGAAGAACATGACGCGTCGCGGAGCCTTGGAGTGCGGCATGATTTCCTTGAGCACCGCATCCCACAGGTCGCTCATGTACGGCAGCATGGTCCAGTTGACGAAGCCGATGAAATCCGCCTCGTTGAGCTTGGTGGCGAACTTCTCCTTGCCGAAGCGGTCCTGGATGTTTTTCCAATTCACGTCCTTCAGCGAGAAATGCTTTCCGACCATGATCTTGCCGTCCTCAAATTCGAGAGCATCGGTCTGGCCCGGCGCGGCGACGGTGAACACCTCCGCCTTTTTGGCGAAATCGGCGAACACCGGATGCAGGTTCGGATACCCGAGGCAGCCGAGATAGGTGACCTTGAGGCCGAAGCTGGCGAGCGCATTGGCCATGATGGGGCCGTTGCCGCCGAGCTTGGTGAGCTGGGTGACCACTTCGAGGTTGGTGCTCTGCCCGGCCGCCGTCGCCATGCGCTCGGCGAACTTCGAGATGGTGCGCAGCCGGTCGAAGGACTCGGCGTTGTGTCGCTTGTCCACCACGTGGATGATTTCATCCACGAATCCGTCCAGCCCCACGAAGGTGCGCAGCTTGCTGGCCTGGTCCACGGACGCCAGCAGTTTGCCGGCAACTTGTTCCCGCAATTGTTTCAGATCACTCATAGATAATTGTATTTGCCCAATTCGGACGCCGTTTCGCCGGCAACTTATTCAGCCGGAAACCGCGCCAGGCCCGACTCCGCCGCGGTTGGAAGGGCCATTTCAAAACAGGGCGGCGCGGCAGCGTCAATCCATTTTCACTCCCACAATGTCCAGGATGCGGTCCAGTTCGTCATCGCTGAAGAAGCGGATCTCCACCGCGCCACGCCCCTGGCGGTAGCGAAGCTGGACCTTGGCGCTGAAGCGATCGCGCAACCGGCCTTCGAGTGCGGTCACGTGGGCATCGCGCACCACCATCGCCCCGCCGGCCTTGCTGGAATGGATGCCGGACGTCGCCGCGGGCCGCTGCAAATTTGTCACCAATTCCTCGGTCTGGCGCACGCTCAGGCCGTCTTTGAGAATGCGTTCCGCCGCGAGTTTCTGCTGCTCGGGCAAGCCCAGGGCAAGGAGCACCTTGGCGTGGCCGACGGACAGGCGGTTGTCGCGCACGTAACTCTGGATCTCCGGGGCAAGCTTGAGCAGGCGCAGCGCGTTGGCCACCGTCACCCGGCTCTTGCCGACCTTCGTTGCGGCATCCTCCTGGCGCAGCTTGAATTCCTCGATGAGCCGCGCGTAGCCCTGCGCCTCCTCGATGGCGTTCAGGTTTTCGCGCTGGAGGTTTTCGATGAGGGCGAGTTCCAGCACCGCGCGATCGTCGGCCTGGCGCACGATGACCGGCACCTCGCTCAAGCCCAGCAATTGCGACGCACGCCAGCGGCGTTCGCCGGCGATGATTTCAAATTGCTCGCCCTTGGGCCGGACAATGAGCGGCTGCACGATGCCCTGCTCGCGGATGGAGTCGGCGAGTTCCTGCAACGAGGCGGCATCAAAATCCTTGCGCGGCTGGAAGGCGCACGGATGCACCCGTGCGAGCGGAACGCGCTGGACGCGCTCCCGCGCATCCAACGAAGCGGCGGGCGCGGCGGTGCCGGGAAACGCTGCGGGCGGCGCTCCGGCGGCCGGCTTTGCGCCGCCCAGCAGCGCGCCCAAGCCACGGCCAAGTGCGGGTTTTGCCATGCGCCAAGAGTGCGGGAAGCCGCCGGAGGTTGTCAATTTGAAGCACGGCGGGCCGTCCGACCCCTCGACAATTGGTCCTTTCGATTCCCCCGCTTGCCCCCATCGCCCGCGCAGAGCTACGTTCTGCACGTGTCTGGCAAATCCGCCAAAGTGCGACTTCTCCTGGCCGGTCTCGACGCACGGGGACTTGACCCGCGGTATGCCGGCTTTTTCGTCTGCTTCAAGCGCGGGCAATTTTTCGAGGCGCATGACGTCCTCGAAGATCTCTGGCTGGAGGATCGGCGCGGACCGGACGGAGATTTCTACAAGGGTTTGATACAACTCGCCGGCGCTTTCGTGCATTTGCAAAAGAATCGCCTGCGCCCGGCCGCCGCGCTCTTCACTCTCGCGGCCAACAATCTTGAAAAGTATCCGTCGCCGCATCGGCATCTCGCGGTGCGCGCCATCACGGACTTTGCCTCCGACTGGAAGCAGCGCCTGGCCGGCAGTGACTTTGCCGAGAATCCGCTGACCGCTGATAACTTCCCGCGCCTTGATGAATTCCTCGCCGTGGATCTCTGGCTCTGCGGGGATCGAGGCTTCGACCACTGACAGGTTCCCGCGCTTCTCCAGCAATGAAAAGCGCGCGGAGTATCGCTCCGCGCGCCTGTTTAATCCTTTGATCAACTTGGTCCTGACCGTCCCGCCTCACACCGGCATGGGGCGGCAGATGGCAGGAGGGTGCCCTGCGTCATGCCTTCGCAGTCCGCCGGAGCAGGCTGATGGCTCCGAGACCGAGGCCGAGCAGCAACCCGCTTGCCCCCGCGTCGGGCACGGAACTTGGCTCATTGGGCGGGGTGCCCGGGACATGTGCCGAGCCGATGATGTCGTCGTTTCCGCAGCTCATCGTGTAATGGGTCAGAATGTCCTTGTCCGCAAAGAGAGCCGGCAAATCAAGGCTGACGACGTTGTGGAAGGGGCCGGAAAGCGAGGCATCCACTTCGTATTGGCTGTTCACGTCCGCGGAACTCAGATCGCTGAGGTAGGTGAGGCTGCCTCCAAGGACACGGTTCTGGTTCACGTCGTTCTGCAAGTCGTACTGCCACGGATTCGACCCCGAGTTCTGCGCGTAGTGTCCGGTCAGCAAGGGCGAGATGGCCGTCAGGCTGTAGAGGTCGTAGGTGTTATTGGCAAAGTTCAGCACGGCAGCGTAGTCGTAGCCGAATGGATTGGCCATGCTGAGGTTGCCATTTCCAGAGGGACTCAGCCCAGTGGCCGTCGATCCATATTTGGCGTCGCCATCGACATCGAAGAATATGTGGCCGGTCGTGGTTCCTTCATAGCCATTCTTGAAATTATAGCCGCCGATCAGGCTCAGGCGGTTGGCTTGCAGGGTGAAGGCTTCGAGATCCCAGGCGTGGGAGCCAACGCAGCCCGGTTCCACCTCGTGGATTTCGCCAACACCCTGCCAGGAACCCGAACCGCTCATCGTATCATTGACGGTGATGTTCGCAGCCATCGCGAGGTGAAGTGGAGCCGCTAACAAGGATAAGCAGCCGGTTGCGCAGGTGACTCTGCGCAGTTTTGATAGGTTCATAGTTGAATTTTCAATTTCAGGTATTGGGATGTATTCCCATTAACGGAAGACAACTATCACCAACGGCCATCCCGGGGCATCCGGGGCTCGTCCCGGCTCTTCCTCCGCAAAATCTCCTGAAGTCAGCCGGGGATTCCCCGGGATCTCTCCTGAGACAGTTTCTGCGGTATCGAGCAACTCGGCCGTCATGTCACAAAACAACCGCAGCAGGATCAAACCATGGCGCAAAGCCGCTGTTTACGGGTTTGATTTAGAGCCTTCCATCGCGGTGGTAAAAACCTCCGTCGAAAACCTCGCGCATCCGTTTGTTGCCAAACTGTTCAAGAGCCGGGCAGGAGGTGTCGTCCTTCAAAATCTGGCGCGCGCCCGCGATGATGCGCTCCCATTGAAAGGCAGGACCTGGGTCCGTCTTGTTAGTCTGAAGATGGAAATGACCGAGCACTCCCTGATAACCGGCCAGGTCGTCGTCCGGCAATTTCTGCAGAATCAAACTGCCATCCTTGTCGCGAGGATAGTCGCATTGAATCCGCGGCAGCATCCCGCAGAGCGCGGCGGTCAGTTTTTCCAGGGCCGCATATTGCTCAGGCGTGAAATCATACTGCTGCAAATCGGTTCCCTGAACCACCCCTCGCACGGGCTCCGGGCGCGACGGGCGCCCGACGAATCCCTTGGTGCGAATCCCAGGATCGCCAAAGCGCTTCGGAACGACGATCTGGACCACACCATTTGAATCCCTGACATACCATTCGCCGAGCGCGGTTTTCTCCAGCGGCGTCTTCGTCGAATAGGCGCCCATGTTGGCGATCTCGATGCCCACGGCGCGGGTGTTCGAAGTGGTGGCGTGCCAGGCGCGCTCCTTGACATCGAGCGTCTGGTAAATCGTGCCATCGAGATCGAGGAGGAAGTGGACGCTCAAGCCGCGTCCATCGTGCAGCACCTTGAAACACTGCCGGCTGGTGCCGCACACGTCGTAGTGAATGACGAACTGATCCACCACCTTCTGGAGCAGCGGCAAATCCCAGCCGCCGCCGCGTACCTGCTCAATCTCCTCCGGGGTGAGGCTCGCGTGTTTGCGCAGGCCGTATCGATTGGGGGAAGAAAGAAATTTGTTGGTGGCGTGGGAATAGTCCCAATCGGATTCTTCAAATTTCGCAAAGCGCCGCTCGACGCGATAGCCATCGTAGCCGCCGGGATCCATCCACAGCACGACCGGCGTTCCCGTGTGAACAAACTGACCGGCGATGACGATTTCGTCGCCGGTCCGCGGGGCGAGCGTGCCGGGCCGTGGCGCGGTCCGGCAGCCGGCGAGAAGCGAGGCGAGGCCCAAAACGAGGAGAAAGTCTCGCGCCTGCGGCAAGTAATGGAATCGTTGCCAGCGCACCGGACGGTGGATGGGCTTGAGACCAGAGATGGAGTTCATGCGGCACAGTTCAGCCGCACCTCGACAGGAAGATCAAGCCAGAGCTTCGCGCATCCATGCACGCCCGGCGTTTGAACGGCCCATCCTGGAGTGCGGTGGCAGAGCGCCAGCGGCGACACCGCTTTTCAGTGGACCTGCGATCAAAAGCGCCGTCGTCGCTGACGCTTTGCCGGCGCAGTCCAAGAACGCGTGCCCTGAGTGTGCGATTCGGCGCCCGTCACGCCACTCGCGTTGGTGAGTCTGCGACCTTGCCTGCAGCGAAATTCTTGATGCGCTGTTCCAACGCCGCGATCCAGCGAGGGTGCTCATTGAGGCAAGGGATCTGGGCGAACTTCTCACCGCCGGCGCCAACAAATGATTCACGACCGCGCATGCCGATCTCTTCGATGGTTTCGAGGCAGTCAGAGACGAACGCCGGGCAGATGACGAGGAGGTTTTTCACGCCCTGTTTCGGCAACTCCTCCAGCACATGGTCCGTGTAAGGCTTCAGCCAGGGATCGCGTCCGAGGCGTGATTGAAACGACACCGAGTATTTGGTCACGCCCGCCTTTTTGACAAAGCCCTCCACGGTCTTGAAGCAGTGCGCGCGGTAGCAGGTGTCATGCGCCGGGCTGGTGCCTTCGCAGCAGTTGGCCGATTGCAGACACCGCTGGCAGGTGGGATCGGAGATGCGCAGATGCCGCTCGGGTATCCCGTGGAAACTGAAGAGCAGATGATCGTAGGGCTGGCGCAGGTAATCCGCCGCGCTGGCCACGAGCGAATCGAGGTAATCATCATCCGCGTAATACGGCGGCATCACGTCAACGCGCATTTGCGGCGCGAGCTTCCGGGCCACTTCCTGCACGCGGACCACCGCCGTCTCGAAGCTCGACATCGCGTAGTGCGGGAAAAGCGGGATGAGGAACAGTTCCGTCACTCCTTGCGCGATCAACTTGCGGACCGCATCGGGAATGGACGGATTCTGGTAGCGCATGGCGAGCTCGATCGGCAGTTCCTTGACGCGCTCGCGCAGCGCCGCCGTGACATGCTGAGTCGTCACCACCAACGGCGAACCCTCCGGCGTCCAGATTTTGTGATACGCCTCGGCGGATTCCTTCGGTCGCTTGGGCAGAATGGCGAAATGAACCACGGCAAAGCGAATGGGCCATGCGGCATCCAGCACGCGGCCGTCCATGAGAAACTCGCGCAGGTAACGGCGCACATCCGGAACCGACGGCGAGTCCGGAGAACCGAGATTGACGAGCAGGACGCCTTTGTTCATGCGATGACTGCGTTGGGTTGGGTTGGTGCGGCCGTGCCGGATCCTGATTTGCCGAGGAATCCCGCGACGCGCTCGACGACGTTGTGCCCGGAGAGAATCGAGTCTCCCAGAGAGATGCCGTCGCGAAAATGTCCGGCGAGGAAGAATCCCGGCGCCTTCGCTTCAGCGTCGTTCATCACTTCCTTGAAGCGGCCGTAGCCGACTTCGTATTGCGGGATGGCGCGGCGATACAGTTCGTGATGCTGGAACGTCGGCCGCCCGGTCAAACCCAGCAGCACGCCAAGATCCTTCACAGCCAGATCGGTCAGTGCATCCGTCGAGAGCTTGGCGAGTTCGGGCTGGCGCACGCCGCCCACATAGCACGTCAACGTGACATGCCCGTCCGGGGCGCGGTTCGGAAAGAGCGATGAAGAGAAGAGAGCGCCGAGCAGATGGAATTTCTCAATCTGCGCGATGAGCACGCCAAAGCCATCGAGCGGATGCCGCACCTGATCGCGCCGAAATCCGAGGACGAGACTCGCCACGGCTGGGTAACGAACTTCCGCGAGCGGTTTCAAATTGAGCGATTGCGCTCCACGCACGTCCAGTTCTGCGAGTTGATACGCCGTGCCGGCGTAAAGAACCGCGCTGTGTTTCTCGCTCGATTCACCATCCCCCGATCGCGCCGAAACCTGCCACCCATCAGAAGTCCGCTCAATGCGCGTCACCGCCGTGTTGAGGCGGACGGCATTGCCCAACTTGGCGTGCAGCGTGTCAGTCAGAACCTGCAGGCCTTCATCAAAGGAAACTTTCTTCGCTTCCTGTTTGGAAATCTCCTCGCGGTTCTTGCGCTCCTTGGCACCGCGAATCTGGCCCAGGATCAACGAGCCGTATTTCTGCTCGATTTCGCGCAACTTTGGAAACGCGTGCAGCACGGACAGCCGCTCCGGATCGCCGGCGTAGATCCCAGCAACGAGCGGGTTGATGGCGAAATCGAGGAACTCCTGACCGAGGCGGCGGCGGACAAATTCCGCGACGCTCTCCTCCTTGTGGGCATCGCCGCGCCGACGGAGAGGCTCGATCAACAGGCGCAGCTTGGCGTTGAGCGAGAACAGCGGCGACGTGAAGAATTTCGGCGGTGAGGCCGGCACCTCAATGAGCTTCCGATCGCGCACGAGATACCGTTTGTCGGCGGCCGCGTCCGAATACATCCGCCGTGAGTCCAGCCCCAGATCATGGACCAGCGAAATGATCTTGGGCGACGTTTCGAGAATCGTGTTTGGGCCAAATTCCGCCAGGTAGCCATCTCGCCGGACACTGCGAATCACGCCACCCACACGCCCGCTGCCTTCGTAGAGCGTGACGGGTACACCACGCTGCTGAAGCCGGAAAGCCGCGGTCAGTCCAGTGACGCCGCCGCCGATAATCGCCACCGTGCTCGTCATATTGTTCGGGAATAGCGCCGTTCCTTCTCGGCCGAGAGATAGGCGTCGAAGCGCATGGCGATGTTGCGAATGAGCAGGCGACCGAGGTCGGTGACTTCGATGCCCGCCGGCGTTCGTTTGATGAGGCCATCGCCTTCCATGTCGGCGAGCGAATCGAGTTCGCGGGCAAAATATTTTCCAAAGTCGATGCCGAGCCTGGCTGACATCGCCGCGTAATCCAGCCCGAGATCGCACATCAGGCGCATGATGGTCTGGCGGCGGATGCGGTCATCGTCCGTCAGCAGGTAAGCGCGCGACCATGGATCTTTGCCGGCGTCGAGCGCCGCATAATATTCCGGCAGATCCTTGAGATTCTGCCAGTAAGCGGCGTCCGTCTGCGAAATTGACGACATCCCGAACGAGTAAATGTCCGCGTGGGCACGGGTGCTGTAGCCTTGGAAGTTTCTCTGGAGCGTTTTCTGGCGCTGCGCGATTGCGAGTTCGTCAGTGGCCTTCGCAAAGTGATCCATGCCGATGTACACGAACCCAGCCGCACTCAGCTTCTCGATGGTGAGCTTGAGCAATTGCAGCTTCATCTCCGGGCTGGGCAGCACCTTGCTCTCGACAATCTTCTGCGCGGGTTTCAGCCATGGAACGTGCGCGTAGTTGAACACGGCGAAACGATCCGGCTGCAGCGTGAGAATTTCGTCGATGGTCTTCTCGAATGATTCCGGCGTCTGGAAGGGAAGACCGTAGATGAGATCCACGTTGAGCGACGGGAATCCGGCCTCGCGAATCCATTCGACGGAGTGCTGCGTCATCTCGAACGGCTGAATGCGATGCACCGCCTTCTGCACCTCGGGATTGTGGTCCTGCACCCCGAGCGAGGCGCGGTTGAAGCCCACCTCGACCAGCGCCTTCACGTGGTCGCGGACGAGCCGCCGTGGATCGATCTCCACGCCTGCCTCGATGTCCGGCGCGAATTGGAAGCGCGAATGAATCATCGCGCCCAGACGGCGAATCTCATCCGGCTGAAGAAACGTGGGGGAGCCGCCGCCGA
The DNA here is from genome assembly GCA_038249465.1 of Limisphaerales bacterium. GTDB lineage: Bacteria > Verrucomicrobiota > Verrucomicrobiia > Limisphaerales > JBBRWD01 > JBBRWD01. The sequence continues at coordinate 24,710 of JBBRWD010000027.1, forward strand.
AGTGAAGCTGGCTGACGCGGCGCTGCGGGTGCAGCCGCGGGGCGACCAGCGACAATTCCTTGTCGAGATAGCCGAGGTATTTCGCGCTCGCGCTCTGGTCGGCCGTGATGACGGTCGTGCAGCCGCAGAACCAGCAGAGCGAGTAGCAGAACGGCAGGTGAAAATAGAGCGAGAGATCGCGGGCGGACTGGTTGTTCTCGCGAATTTTCTCCGGTATCTGCGCCAGTGCCCCGTCGTCCTTGAAATGCGTTGCCGGGGGATACGATGTGTAACGCGGTCCGGGCACGTTGTACTTCTGGATGAGGGCGAGATCCACCTTGAGCGTGCTCATGAGAAATTATGCACCGCGGCCACGAGGGCTTCGATGCATTCCAGCCGGGCCGTCGGCGTCAGGCCGTGACCGAGATTAAAGATGTGTCCATTGCGTCCGCGCATTTGCTCCAAGATACGCCTCGTTTCCTCGGAGACAACCTCCGGCGTCGCGGTCAGCACCTGCGGGTCGAGATTCCCTTGCAGCGCGATGCCCTCGCGGACGCGCCGGCGCACTTCGGCGAGCCGCACCGTCCAGTCCACGCTCAAGCCTTGTGAGCCAAGACCGGCCAGCATTTCCCAGTGATCATGCACGCCGCGCCCGAAGACGATGACCGGCACCTGGCTGCGCAGGCCCGCAACGATTTCGCGTATCCAGCGCGCCGAGGCTTCCTCGTAGGCATCGCCCGCGAGTACGCCGCCGAGACTGTCGAAGATTTGCACCGCCTCCGCCCCCGCTTCGATTTGCATTTGCAGAAGCTCGGTGACGACGCGCGTGAGCTTCTCGGCCAGCCGCGCGTAGAGACCAGGATTGGAGTAAAACAGCGTCCGCGCCGCGGTGTGTTCGCGCACTCCGCCGCCGTCCATCATGAAGTTGGCCAGCGTCCACGGAGAACCCGCGAAGCCAATCAACGCGGTGCGACCCGCGAGTTCGTGCTTCAACAACTGTAGCGCGCGGGCCACGTAATCGAGGCGTTCGCGCACCGCGCCCGTTTCCAGCCGATCAACATCGGCGGATTCGCGCACCAGGAAATCCATTTCGATGCCGCCCTGCTCGCGGAAATGGTAGCGCTGGCCCATCGCCTCGGTGGCGATCAGGATGTCGCTGAATAAAATCGCGGCATCGAAACCAAAGCGGCGGATGGGCTGGAGCGTGACCTCGGTGGCGAGTTCCGGCGTCTGCACCATCTGGAGGAAGGTGTGCTTTTCCTTGAGGGCGCGATACTCGGGCAGCGCGCGTCCCGCCTGGCGCATGATCCAGACCGGCGGACGGTCCACCGGTTCGCAGAGGCAGGCACGACGAAAGCGTTCGCGGCTGGTCAAGCCGGTCACGGCGGAGTGGTTGGGTTCAGATGTCATCATGCAGTGTTCGGCCATCCGACCACGAATTGGAAACCGTGCGAAGACGCGAGCACATCGTTACCTTGGATCGGAGCCTGTTTTCGGACACTTTGTCCATCCCGAAGTGCCCTAAAGCCGAATTAGCCATGCTCCGACAAAGCGGATTCAGTTTGTTGCATCTGCCGTTCCACAATCACCGCAGTCACCAAATCGGCGGCCACATTGAGGGTGGTGCGCGCCATGTCGAGCACGCGGTCCACGCCAATCACGATGGCCAGTCCCTCGGGGGGCACGCCAAAACTCGCGAGGAGCCCGGCGATGAGCGGCAGCGAGGCGCCCGGAATGCCGGCCACCGCCACCGCGCTGAGCACCGACAACAAGAGCAGCGTGATCTGCGCGCCCCAACCGAGCGGCACACCGTAAACCTGGGCGATGAACAGCACCACGCAACCTTCATAAAGTGCCGTGCCGCTCATGTTCATGGTCGCGCCCAGCGGAATGACGAATCCGGCCACCCCCGGGCTGACGCCGAGATTCTCCCGGCAGACCTGCAGGCTGGCGGGGAGCGTGGCGTTGCTGGAGCTGGTGGAAAACGCCATGACCAGCGCCACCCGGGTCGAGCGAAAAAACTCCCGCGGCGAACGTCGGGCCAGCAGTTTGATCCAAAGGGACATCGTGCCGAACAAGTGCAGCGCCATCGCTCCGAGGCAGAGGATCACAAAGACGGCGAGTGATTTCACGATGCCGGTGCCATTCTTGACGATGACGCTGAAGAGCATCGCCGGCACCGCCACCGGCGCGAGCAGCAGCGCGTAGTGGACCAGGCGCGTCATCAACTCAGAGAGAATCTCGAGGCCGCCTTGCAGGCGCAGACGCGATTCCTCGGCGAGCTGCGTGCCCGCCGCGCCGACGAGCAACGCAAATAGAATCAGCGGCAGCACCTGAAAATCCACCACCGCGCGCAGCAGGTTGCGCGGAAGAAACATGTCCACCAACGTCGCGAACGAGAGGGCCGGCTGCGTTTGTTGCGACTCGACTGCCTTCTGCGCCGCGCCGGCAAATTCACCGAGCAGCCGCGATTTGACCTCGCCAGACAGCGTGTCGCCCGGCCGAAACACATTCATCAACACCAGTCCGATGGCGACGCCGATGGCCATGTTCAGTGCGAAGAGCAGAAAGGTCCGGCCCGCCAGCGGCCCGAGGCGATCAAGCCGGCCCAACTGCACCACGCCCAGCGCCAGCGATGAAAAAACGAGCGGCACCACCACAAAGAACAACAGGTGCAGAAAGATGCGGCCGATGGGGTCGAGAACCCCGGTGGAAAGGCGGCGGGAGTATTCGAGCAGAACCGGCTGGCGCACCCCGAGCCAGAGCGCCAGGCAGCCGAGTGCCACGCCGGCCAGCATGCTCCAGAGGATTCGCGTGGCAAGAGGCGACGGTTTGCTCGACATGCGGGCGGATGCAATACCGCAGGAGCCGCGGAAATGTCCATCACGCACTTCGCGCCCCGAACATCTGCCTTTTCAATGGCCGGGGCGCTCGGCTAACTTCCCGCCCATGAAACATTCGGGCAAGGCGCTGAGCGCCGCGGGTCGCATCATTCTCTGGACGTTGATCGGTCTTCTGGCGCTGATTGCCGCGGGCGTCATTGCCACTCTCGTGGGCGGCATTATTGCCACCGTGGCCACCACGCTCATCGGGGTGTGGATTTTCTTCGCGGTCTTCACGCTCTATTTCTTCCGCGACCCGAACCCGCTTGCGCCCTCCCAGCCCGACGTCATTGTGTCGCCCGCGCACGGCACGGTGGATGTCATCGATGAAACCGACGAGACCGAGGTCATGGGCGGACGTTGCAAGCGCGTCTCGATCTTTCTCTCGGTGTTCAACGTGCATGTGCAACGGGCGCCCATCAGCGGGCGCGTGACCCATCTGAAACACCGCGAGGGCCAGTTCCTCAGCGCGACGCGGTCGGATTGCTCCAAGTACAACGAGAACGTGCTGCTCGCCATCGAGCCGCCGGAGGCGCCGCAGCGGAAGCTGGGCTTGCGCCTCATCGCGGGATTGATCGCGCGTCGCATCGTGCCGTGGTGCGAGTTGGGCGAAACCATTGTGCGCAGCGATCGCATCAGCCTCATCCAGTTTGGCTCGCGCTGTGACGTGTATCTGCCGATGAATACGAAGATCCACGTCAAGCTCGGTGACAAGGTCAAGGGCGGCGAGACGGTGATGGCTACGTACGAATAGCAACGCATGGACTCGAAGATTCCCAAGCCCGTCGAGGCGTCGATCACGGACGCGCGGGTGAAGATCTATTTCCTGCCGAACCTGATGACGGCGGGCAATCTCTTCTGCGGCTTCGTGGCGCTGACGAAAATCGTCCAGGCCGACCTGGCGGCGAGTCACTTTAAGGACATCAAGATTGCGCTGCTCTTCATCCTTGCGGCCTGCGTGTTTGATCTGCTGGATGGCCGGTTGGCGCGCATGGGTGGCTCGGAAAGCCCGTTCGGACGCGAGTTCGACTCGCTGGCGGACATCATCTCGTTCGGTGTGGCGCCCGCTTTTCTGGTGCATCGCATCGTGCTGGCGGAAGTGTTCGTGAAAACCCCCGGCGTGGGCTGGTTCATCGCCTCGATTTACCTCATCTGCGGCGCCTTCCGGCTGGCGCGCTTCAATTGTCTCGCGAACCAGGCCGGCTCGGGCGGTGGCAAGGAATTTCTCGGTTTCCCGATTCCCGCGGCGGCCGGTCTGGTGTCGTCGCTCACGCTCTTCATGATCTGGCTGAACGAAATGGGCTGGTGGGAGGAAAGACTCGGCCAGAGCAAGTGGCGCTACATCCTGCCGGTTCTTATGGTTTTTCTTTCGTGGATGATGGTGAGCGAGGTGCGCTACCCGACTTTCAAGAAGCTCGACTTCCGGGCCACGGGCACGTTCACCCGCACGCTCATGGCGGTGCTGCTCATCGGCAGCGTGCTGATCTTGCAGGAGAAAATTCTGTACTGGCTGCTGCCGCTGGTCTTCACCAGCTATCTGCTCTACGGCTTCATCCGCCCCTACATTCCGCGCCGGGTGCGTCGCGACATTGCCGACGATGCGGATGATGATGACGATGACGACGAACCGGTGTCGCCCGACCGGAATTCCTGAGCGCCATGGTCGAACTTCATCCCATGGTGATTTCGGGGTTGACCGGATTGATCAGCGGGCTGCTGCTGTCGATTCCCGTCGGTCCCATCAACCTCACCATCATGAACGAGGGGGCGCGGCGCGGCTTCAAGTGGGCGGCGCTCATCGGCGTGGGCGCGACGGTCATGGAGATTCTCTATTGCACGATTGCCTTCACCGGCTTCGCGTCGTTCTTCGGCAACCGCGTCATCAAGGCCTCGATGGAGTTGTTCAGCTTTGTCTTCCTGCTGTTCCTCGGCCTCAAGTTCATGCTCGCAAAATCGGTCACCGCCCCCATGCACCTGGGCCGTGCGGTGGAGCGTCTGGATGAACGCATCGAAGGCCGGCTGCATCCGCATTCGGCCTTCTGGACGGGCTTCGTGCGGGTCATGGCCAATCCCGGGGTGCTGCTGTTCTGGATCATCCTCGCGGTCCACTTCGTCGCGCGCGAATGGGTCGATGACAACTGGCCCAGCAAACTTGCGTGCATCTCCGGCGTGGCGCTGGGCGTCGGACTCTGGTTCATCGGCCTGAGCTGGATTGTCTCCCGCGGGCACGGGCGTTTCAGCGAACTTACTCTCCTGCGCATCGAACGCGGTTCGGGCATCGGCCTGCTGGTGCTCGCCTTCGCCCACGCCGCTTACATCATCACCCAATTGGCGAGGCACAAGATGTGAGAGACGCGGCCGACTTCGACCGTCACACCATCTCCACCACGCGCGCCAGTTCCGCGTCCGTGTTGTAGAAATGCGGCGAAAGCCGGATGTAGCGGCGCCCCGCGCGGTCAGAACGCAGCGACGTGATGATGCCCGCCTCGGCCAGCGTGCGATGCAACGCGGGCATGTCTCCGCCCAGTTTGAGGAAGGTGATGATGCCGCTCGCATTGGCCGCCGGCGCCGCCGCTTGCAACACCTCGCAGCCTTTGGCCTGCAACGCGGGCACCAGCCACGCGCGCTTGCGCAGCAATTCAGCCGCGATGTTCTCGACGCCCAATTCCAGCAGCAATTCCATCGCGGCGTGCATCCCCGCCAGCCCGAGCAGATTCGCGCTGCCGGCCTCGTAGCGCCGTGCATCCGGGCGGAAGGCGATCTCCTCCTGCGCAACAAAATCCGGGCACCGCACGTTGTGCCAGCCGAACACGGTCGGGTGCAGCCGATCCTGCAGTTCCTTGCGCACATAAAGCACGCCCGCCGCGCACGGACCGAGCAGCCATTTGTGCGCGTCGGCCGCAAGAAAATCGACGTGCTCGACGGTCGTCGGAAATGCTCCCAGCGTCTGGATGCCATCCACGCAGAAGAGTATGCCGCGCTTGCGCAGCGCGGTCCCGATGGCCGCCAGTTCGAGGCGCCAGCCCGCCACGAAATGACAGGAGGCCAGCGCCACGAGGCGGGTGTTTTCGTCCACCTGTCCCAGTACGTCGATCATCCGGATGCGTCCCAACTCCCGGATGTTCAGCAGACGGACTTGCACGCCACTCGCGGCCAGCGCCATCCACGGATACACGTTCGAGGGATAGTCATCCTGGTAGATGAGAATGTTGTCGCCCTTGCGCCAGCGCAGGCCTGACGCGATGAAGCTGAGCGCGAGCGAGGTCGGCCCGACCAGCGCGATCTCCTCCGGACAGGCGTTGAGCAAGCGCGCCGCCGCATGACGGGCCTGGGTGATCTTTTCCAGCGCATAGACCTCCTCCTGATCATGCTCGGAAGCCAGCCGGGTGTAATCGGTGATGGCCTCGGCCGCGCGGCGCGGCAGTGAGCACACGCCCGCGTGGGCCAGAAAAACTTTTTCGCGCACGACGGGAAATTCGTTTCGGCGCAACTCCTCATTGGCGAGGATTTCGGCAATCGTCATGGCGCGACGGTAGGCGGGAGCGCTTGAAACTGTCAGCAGAAAACCCGCGCCAGCGCGCTTACTGCATCACTTCGTTGACCTGTCCGAAGTAGTCCATCCAGAAGGAAAGCACCTGCCATGCGATCAGCAACACCACCAGGCCATACACCAGTCCGCCGGCGAGCATGACCGCGAGCCGGAGCAACCGCGCGCCCTCGTCGGCATAATGCAGGTGCAACCGGCGCAGCACGTCATCCAACTGCCCGCTGATTTCGCCGGTGTGATACTGGCTGGCAAACAATTCCGGGAATTGCCGGCAATCGTTGATTTCCTCCGCGGGCGTGCGGCCGGATTCGATGCGCGGCACAAATTTGTTCACCGCGCGGCGCAGCGAGGAAGATCCGCTTGCCTCTCCGGCCAGTTGCCACGCGCGCACCACCGGGACGCCGGCATTGAGCAACGCTTCGAGTGCCACGGACAGACGCGAGAGCGCCAGGCATTGCCGCGCCTTGCCCAGAAACGGCACTGGTCGGAGCACCGCCTCAAGGATCGCCCGCCATGATTCGCCGCGTCGGCCCTGCCCAAGGAACAGCCCAAGCGCCACCAGGCCATACAGCGGCAGCAGCACCGCGGCTTTTTGCAGGAGGAAGGCGAACACCTCGCCGCGCAGAACCAGCCCGGTCAGAAAACTCGTGGGAAAAATCAGGACCGCGAGATGGAGGAGGATCAACGGGTAGGCCAGGTAGCCGATCAGGCTGCGCGCCGTGCGGGCACGCTGATCGTAGCTGTCGCCCAGCAACCGGCAGGTCTCCGGCAGGCGCCCGCTCGTTTCGCCGGCTTCCATCAACGCGGCATCGAAATCCGGCAGCCAGCGACCCAGGCTGCGGAGGGAAGCATTGAAGGAATCGCCCTGATTCAGGCGCGAGATGAGGCGCGAGATCGGCCCGCGAAAGGCCGGGGAGGGAGGATTGCGCTGCTGGATTTCCAGCGCCTGAACAATGGGAACACCCGACCCGACAAGGCGGCCGAGTTGGTGATAAAAATCCGCGCGCTGGGCAAGCTGACCGGGAAGGAGGATGACGGCCATAGCGCGCGGGGCGCCGGCTCAATCAGGCCGAAGCCTGGTCGAGTTTTTCCTTGAAATCGCGCTTGCTGCGCAGGCCGACAATTTGATCCACCACCTGGCCATCCTTGAAGATGAGCAGCGTGGGAATCGCGCGAATGCCGTACTTAGTGGCGAGAGCCTGGAAGTCATCGATGTTGACCTTGCCGATCTTCACCTTGCCGTCGTATTCCGAGGCCAGTTCGTCAAGAATCGGAGCAACCATCTTGCAGGGGCCGCACCATTCGGCCCAGAAATCCACCAGCACGGGCGTGAAGGACTTGATCACTTCAGCGTCAAAATTGGCTTCGGTCAGAGTAAGTATATTGGCTGCGGACATTTCAAAAAATTGGTTTGAGGGGATTAGATCAGAGCGAAGGGGCCGACGGCGGTGAACAACACCCAGACCACCGCCGCAATGCCCACCACGGCCGCCGCAATCGCGAGAATGAAATCGAGCTTGCTGGCCGGAGCGCTCGCCGAGGCGGGCTTGGGCGCCCTGGCTGCCGGCATTGGCGCGGAGGGCTTGGCAATCGAAGTCCCGGGAGCAGCCGCTGCTTTGGCCGGCGTGGCCGTCGAGGTCAGCGGTCTTGCGCCAGCCGAGGGAGGCGCGGGCGGTGCGGGTGCGGCGGGTCGCGCCGGAGACGGAGCCGCTGGAGTGGCCGTCACCACCGGCGCGGCTGGGGGCGTGCCAGCCGCTGGAAAAGTCGGAAGCTTGATCGTCGCGGTGGCCGAGGGTTTTGGCGGCAGGCTGATGCGCACCGTTTCCTTCTTGGGCTGCACTTTGGCAGCCTCGCCGGGTTTCGGCGGCACCGGCGCATTTGGAGTGTTGTCTGACATAGCAAATTATCTGCGCGCGAACCTAGTTTCGCACTGCATGAGTGTCAATGGCTTTATCGGCAAACGCCCCCGTCTGCGGGCGCACCTTTCCTGCTAATTGCACCGGTTTCGACTGCCGTCGCCTCACGCCCGTCTGGCGCAACCGTCTGCCAGGTTCTTCCTCTTGCACTTCGCATCGCCATCCTGCCCGCCCAACCCTGAGGGAGAAGAGGATTATGCTGAAGCTGACGATGAGAGGGAGGGGCGCACGGCTGCATTTGTCCGGGCACTTCGCTCGCGACTTGCACGGACAATTAACCGAAAGAGACTTGCCAACCCGGGCGAAGATCCATCAAATCCCGCGCGGCGTCCTCCGGCCTGGATGCGCGAGTCTAATGAAAACCGGGCCGAACCGGCGCCGCCCGTCCACCGCGCAAACCGGCGGCGGGATTGAATGAAACATTGAACCTGCAGCACCGAAACCAAACATGAATCCCAAAATTGTTGAACTGCTCGGCGACAGCGCCAAGAGCCTCCTCGAACACCAATGCACCACCGTCTCCAAGGAAAAGCTCCACCTGCCCGGGCCGGACTTTGTGGATCGCGTCTTTGTCCAGACCGACCGCAATCCGCAGGTGCTGTGCAGCCTGAGCCGCATGTTCAACACCGGCCGGCTCGCGGGCACCGGTTACCTGTCCATCCTCCCGGTGGACCAGGGCATCGAACACTCGGCCGGCGCCAGCTTCGCCCCGAACCCCGCCTATTTTGATCCCGAGAACATCGTCAAGCTCGCCGTCGAAGGCGGTTGCAACGCGGTGGCCTCGACGCTTGGCGTGCTCGGTGCGGTCTCCCGCAAATACGCGCACAAGATTCCGTTCATGGTGAAGCTCAATCATAACGAGCTGATGACCTGCCCCAACCGCTTCGACCAGGTGTATTTCGCACAGGTCGAACAAGCTTGGAACATGGGCGCCTGCTGCGTGGGCGCGACCATTTACTTCGGCTCGAATGAATCCACCCGCCAGATCGTGGAGACCAGCCAGGCTTTTGAGCGGGCGCACGAACTCGGCATGGCCACCGTGCTCTGGTGCTATCTCCGTAACAACGAATTCAAGAAGGACAAGGATTACCACACCTCCGCCGACCTCACCGGCCAGGCCAATCATCTCGGCGTGACCATCCAGGCGGACATCATCAAGCAGAAGCAGCCCAACTGCAACGGTGGATACAAAGCGATTCCGAAGTACGGCAAGACTCACGACCTGGTTTACAGCCAGCTCAGCACGGACCACCCGATCGACCTGACCCGTTACCAGGTCATCAACTGTTACATGGGACGTCAGGGTCTCATCAACTCCGGCGGCGAGTCCGGCAAGAACGACTTCGCCGATGCCGTCAAGACGGCCGTCATCAACAAGCGCGCCGGCGGCATGGGCCTCATCTCCGGCCGCAAGGCTTTCCAGCGCCCGATGGCGGAAGGCGTCCAGCTCCTGAACGTGATTCAGGACGTGTTCATCGACAAGGATGTCACCGTGGCCTGATCCTCTCTTTCGTTCGTCCGACAGGCGCTCCCGGTTTCGCCGGGAGCGCTTTTTGTTTTTGGATCTGACGCTTCTCTCCTTGACCAGCAAGCTTGCGCCGCGCGGGTCGGGTGGTGTTTCCTTGGCCTCATGAAAACCGCCTCCCGCCTCGCCCTGGCCATCGTCACGCTCGGCGCGCACATTCTGCCCGGCTCCAACTTGCAAGCCGCGGATGCCAATGCGCCATTCCATGTGTTCATCGGCGCCTATACCGGTCCGAAGAACAAAGGTATTCAGCGCGCACGCTTCGACTCCGCAACCGGCAGGCTTTCCGCGCCGGAATTGGCCGCCGCATTGACCAATCCGTCCTTTCTCGCCATCCATCCCGACCGGCAGAAAATCTACGCCGCCGGGGAGGTGTTCAAGGGTGGCAGGAGCGGGACGGTCACCGCGCTCGCCATCGATCCGAAATCCGGCCGACTCACCCAACTCAACCAGCAATCTTCCGAGGGCTCAGGACCATGCCACCTCTCGGTGGACAAAACCGGCCGGAACGTGCTCGTCGCCAATTACGGCAGCGGCAGCATCGCCTGCCTGCCGCTCGACAACGACGGCCGGCTCAGCCCGGCCACGAGTTTCATGCAACACACCGGCTCCAGTGTGAATCCGCAGCGGCAGAAGGAGCCGCATGCTCATTGGATCGAACCCGACTCCGCCAACCGCTTCGTGCTCGCCTGTGACCTCGGCCTCGACAAGGTGCTCGCCTATCAATTCGATCCGCGTCGCGGCACGCTGACTCCCGCGACGCCGCCGTACACCGCGACCAAACCCGGCGCGGGTCCGCGGCACCTTGCGTTTCATCCCGGCGGACGCTTCGCCTACGTCATCAACGAACTCGACTCGACGATCGCGGCTTACGCTTGGGACGCCAAAACCGGAGAGTTGAGTGAATTGCAGCGGCGCTCGACGTTGCCCGCTGGATTTACGAACAACAGTTCCTGCGCGGAGATCGCCGTGCATCCGTCCGGCAAATTTCTTTACGGCTCCAATCGTGGTCACGACAGCATTGCGGTCTTCGCCATCGACGAATCCACCGGCCTCATAACGGCCGTGCAGCACGAATCCACCCAGGGCAAAACACCCCGTTTCTTCGCCATCGATCCGACCGGGCGCTGGCTGCTCGCCTGTAACCAGGGATCGGATTCCGTCGTCCTCTTTCGCATCGACCCGCAGACGGGACGGTTGACGCCGGGCGGACAAAAAATCGAGGTGGTTTCGCCAGTGAGTCTCGTGTTCGTACCGGCACAATAAACTCAGCGAGTCGAGCGCTGCACGCCTCCCGTCGAGGACTCGCTGAAAAAATGGGCGCGGGCCATTGGCAGTGCGACCGAATCCGTGCCCGTGACCGAGACCAATGGCGTGCGCGTGATCGAATTTCGACCGCAAGCCAATGGAGCCCTGCTGCGTGCGTGCTTCATTCAGGACCACGGTCATCAATGGCCGGGCGGCCGCCAACGCTTCCGCGCGCGGTTCCAGGGCGAAAGCCCCAGCCCGCTCAATGCCACTGATGTCATCTGGGAATTCTTCGAGGAACAGCCTCGCGCCGCATCGGCGAAAACCGCAAAGTGAAACGCCACCGCCGGTGCGCAGGCTGATTTACGAACCAGGGCGATAGTCCTGCGGGTGTGATTTAAAGCGGGTGAGGCCGGCACGCCCTGCATCTCCTGATGATTTTCATTGCTCCGCCTCACGTCGGTACGTTCAATAGGTCCGTCGAAGAGACAGCTATGGAAACGTATTTTCCTACCATGCACGAAGCCCTCGGCATCAGCCCGACCGAGAAAGTGGTCGAGGATCTGAACGCCCTGGTGCGCGACGCGGAAGATTTGCTCCAGGCCACCGCCGGACATGGTGGCGAACAGGCCGTGGCCGCGCGCGCGCGCCTCACCGCCACCATCGAGTCCGCCAAGAAGACCAGCCTTCGCCTCAAGGAGACCACGCTCGCCACGGCGCGCGCCACCGACCGCATCATCCGCGCACATCCCTACCATTCGGCCGGCCTCGCCCTCGGGGTGGGATTGCTCGTGGGGATTTTGCTCGGTCGCAGGTAGGCGGTCGGAGAAGTTCCCCAAAGCCGGCCCGCCCTCCCGGCTTCATCCCCTGCCGGCGGGTCGCCGGTGCTGCTTTGAGCGAAGTTTAATCCCGCCTCCTAAATCACCCGCTTGGTCCCCTCGAAGTCGAAGCGGAAGAGCACTTCCTCCAAGCCGGCCGGGTGCATCGGTTTTCCGTCCGGCCGTTGACTCCGGCGGTCATGCCGGGCAAAGTTGGCTACATGAGCGAGCCAACCACGGTAGTTCGGACGCGTGTGCCGGCCCGGCGCCTGCAACGCGCCGAAAAGATTCTCCAGAAGCTGGGTCTCACCCCGGCCGAAGCGGTCAACATGCTCCTGGCGCAGATTGAACTGCGGAAGGGTCTGCCTTTCGAGGTCGGGCTCCGGTCGAAGCCGCTGCTTTCGGCCGAGGAACAGGCGGGCGTGTGGACGGAGGCGTTCGGTGCCTACTGAACCTCAAGGCGGCGAAGTGTGGTTTGCGGACTTGGGCATGGTGGAGAAAAGCCGCCCCGTTCTGGTTCTCGCGTATCCCCAGCCCACTGATGCGCGCGCGCTGGGCATTGTCGCCCCGCTGACGTCGCAGATCCGCGGCCTGCGCGGCGAAGTTCTGTTGGGCAAGCCGCGCTGGCTGCCCAAGATTTCAGCGGTCAATGTCCAGGGACTCGCGAGTTTTGATCCCGGCAAGCTCACCCGCCGGCTCGGCACTCTCAGTTCCGAACAACTCAGTGCGGTCAAGACTGCGTTGCGGGAGTTGCTGGAATTGTGAGTGGAGAGATAGTCCGGCTTGCCACTACGGCCAAGCACGATCTGCCACCGCTCCGAATTCACCCGTTTGGATAATGAGTCCGTTGACTATGCGGCCCGGTGGACCCGATTTATGGATTCGCGCATTCGAGATAAAGCACCAACCCGTTCGTCTCCTGACTGAGGATCGCCCGATAAGGATTGCGCGGACCGCCTTCATTTTGCGTCGCGGAGGCTCACGAAATCACCCGCTTCGTCCCCTCGAAGTCGAAGCGGAAGCGCACTTCCACCAGGCCGGCCTGGCGCATCGCGTGGCTCAGCTTGGCCTTGTCCTCGGCATAGAACATGAGGAAGCCGCCGCCGCCTGCGCCGATGAGTTTGCCGCCGAGCGCGCCGCTGGCCATCGCCAGGTCGTACCACTCGTTGATCTTCGGATTGCTCATGCTGCCGCTGCGCTGTTTCTTGCGCTGCCAATGCACGTCCATCAGCCGCGCGAACTCCGGCAGGTCGCCACGTTCCATCGCCGCCTGACTTTGCAGGCCGAGGTCTTTCACGAAGTGCAGGTTGTCGATCATCGACTGGTCGGCGGCTTTGCTCTTCTGGTCCTGCTCTTTGAGAATGGCCGAGGCGGAGCGCGAATAGCCGGTGAAGAACAGCAGCAGGTTGTCTTCGAGGTTGAAGCGCGTCTCCTCGGAAATCTTCAGCGGCCACGCCTCGACCTTGCCGCCGGGATGGAACTTGAAGCAGGTCAACCCGCCAAACGCCGCGATGTATTGATCCTGCTTGCCGATGGGTTCGTGGAGGCGGTTGATCTCGATGTCGCAGGCTTGCTCGGCGAGTTCCGCCGGATGCACCAGGTTTTTCTGCTGCGCATGCAGCGCCTTGAGCAGCGCGGTGGTGAAGCTGCCCGAGCTGCCGAGGCCGGTGCCCGCCGGGATGTCGGCCATCGAGGTGAGTTCGAGCGAATGGCCATTCATGCCCAGCGCGGCGAAGGCTTCACGGATGATGGGGTGTTCGAGCTGCGCCGCCTCGGCCACGCGCTCAAGCTTGGAATACTTCACGATCAGGTCCGGCACGAACGTGTCGTGCAGCGTGATGTAAACGTACTTGTCGATGGCCGCGGCGACGAGGAAGCCGCCAAATTTCTCGTAGTAACTGGGCAGGTCGGTGCCGCCGCCGCCGAGGCTGATGCGCAACGGAGAACGCGTGATGATCATGCGGCGCGATTAAGCAAAAAGGCCGCGAGGCAGGGAAGGAAAAAGGCGATCCATCGCGGCCCACAGCAAGGCTGCGTCAGGTTTGGCGTGCCGGGCATGGTGCAGCTATCCCAACCTTGAATCACGGATTTCCCACACGCAGGGGCCGTTGTGGCGGCTTGGGCATATAGCGTGAGTCATCGCCTGGCAGCGGCGGCCGAGCCGATCGTGCTGGGATGGGCGGAAGCGCAAAGCAGGAGCGCGTCACGCTGGTTTGCCAGATGGCCGTCTGGCAGCGAGGAACTGGCGGATGGAGCGGGCCGCCTGCCGGGCATCACGAACGGTTTCCACCACCGGAATGCGCCCACGGACGAGGGTGCCGCCGGCAAAAACTCCCGGAACGCTGGTCATCAGCGAGGCATCCACGCGAATCCGGCCGGATTCATCCGCTGCAATCTCAGAAAAATCGCCTTCGCGAGGGAAGGGAGTCGCCGAGTAGCCGAAGGCCACGAACACCACGTCCGCCAGCACGTCGAATTGCGATTCAGGAATGGTCGCCGTGTCCGGCAGTCCGCCATTGCCCGCGGCCTCCACTCGCGTGCGCAGGCATCGAACGTGCGTGACGTGATGGGCGGGATCGCCAATCAACTCGATCGGGAGGGCCATGAACTCAAAGCGGGCGCCTTCTTCGACGGCATTGCGATACTCGTGGGGATCCGCCGGCACACTGGCTGCATCACGGCGATAAAGGCAGAGGGGTTCACGCGCGCCGCAGCGGATGGCGGTGCGCAAGCAATCCATCGCGGTATCGCCCGCGCCCAGCACCACCACCCGGCGGCCTTGGACGTCAATGGGCGTTAGGTCGAGTGCGGATGGAATGTTTTTCTGAATGAGGTAAGTCAGCCCTTGATAGACGCCTTGCAGGTTGGCCCCGGGGAGGGTGAGCGGAACGGCTTCCTCGGCGCAGTCACCGACGAAGACCGCGTCATAATCGCTCAGCAATCCGTGAAGAGTGAAGTCGCGGCCGGACTTGAGGCCAAGGCGGAATTGAACGCCGAGCTTCCCCAGATACTGCATCTGCTGCTGCACGACGGTCCGCTCCACCTTGAAAGCGGGGATGCCATTCACGAGCAGGCCGCCCGGCAGCAGGTGATGATCCAGGACGGTCACGGCGCAACCGTCGCTGGCCAGATCGTGGGCGCAGGCGAGGCCGCAGGGGCCGGAGTCAAGCACCGCCACACGAAAGCCGTTCGGCGCTGGCCTGACCACCCGGTGGTGTCCCTGAGTCGCCGCATAGTGATGCAGGAAGCGTTCGACCGCATTGATGGCCACGGATTCCCCCGGCGCCCCGACGATGCAGGTGGGTTCGCAGGGATCGGTGCAAATGCGCGAAAAGAAGTCGCTCAAGCAGCCGGACGATTGCAGCAACTCGGCGGCTTCGAGGAAGTGGCCCTCGGCGGTCAGCGCCATCCAGTCGGGAATGCGGTTGCCCAGCGGGCAGCCCTCAACGCAGGTCGGGTGCGGGCATTGCACGCAGCGGACGGCCTGTTCGCGCGCGGTTTCCTCGTCGAGGGTGGTGTAAATTTCCAGAAAGTCGGCAATGCGCTCTTCCACGGAGCGATGGCAACTGTCCGCGCGGGGAATGTCGCGCCACGCGTGGGTGGCATCGATGGGCTGCTGGTCGGATTGGCTCATGTCGGGCAGCGGTTCGATTGGGTGATTACGTCACTGGAACCTTCCACTCTGCGACCGATGGATGCAACAGCTAAGGCTGGCTGCTAACGCTGGCGGGCCGCTGGCGGAAGCGCCCGGACAACGGTATTCGCGGCAGCGGAGTGAATGGATCCATCAACAGGGAATGCCGCCGCCGTCGCGGGGCGGGGTCCGGTAATGCTGGTCAGGGATGCCGAGACGCGGTCCAGCACGCGGCCAGGCGCGAGGCCGAGAATCAGAATGCCGCCGATCAGCGCCACGCACAGGACGCGAGTGGACCAGTCCGTCGCGATGGCGGCTTTGTCGCCCGCATCGCGGAAGCAGGAATCGCGCACGATGCAAAGGTAGTAATAGACGGCGATGGCGCTGTTGATGACGGCAATGATCACGAGGGCGAGATACCCCTTGTCGAGCGCGGCCTTGAGCAGGGCCAGCTTGCCGATGAAGCCGGGAAAGGGAGGAATCCCGGCAAGCGCAAAAACGCCGACCACCAGGGTGATGGCGAGCAGGGGAGAGCGGCGGTGGAGGCCGGCCAGATCGTCCATGGAGACGTTGACCCCGTCGGGTGAAACCCGGCAGATGACAACGAAGCAGGCCAGAACCATGAACAGGTAGCTGATGAGGTAGTAAAGCGCCGCCGTGTAACCCGCGGCATCGAGCGTGACGAAACCAATCAAGGCGTAACCCGCGTGGGCAATTCCGGAGAAGCCGAGCAGCCGCTTGAGGTCCGTTTGCATCAGAGCGATCAGGTTGCCGTAGAACATCGAGGCCCCCGCCAGGCAGGTGAGCAGCAGCGCGATGGTTTGATGCTCCGGCGTGGCGAGCGAGACAAAGCGCACGAGCACGGCGGCGGCGCCCAATTTCGGCAGCGAGGCAACCATGCTGGTGGTTTCGTTGGAGGCGCCTTGATAGACGTCCGGCGTCCAGAAGTGGAAGGGGAACACGGCGAGCTTGTAGAACAAGCCGCCGAGCATCATGGCCAGACCGGTGATGGCGAGGGGCGTTTGCATCACGGGTTTCAACCGGACCATCATCTCGGGCAGAGACATTGTCCCGGTCAGGCCGAACAGGTAGCTCATGCCGAAGAGCATGATGCCGGTGGCGGTCATGCCGAAAACGATGTATTTGATGGCGGATTCCATCTGCACCCGGTGTCCCTCGCGCTCCCGCCGCATGGCCACCATCACGAAAAGCGGGAAGGAGGAGAGTTCCAGGGAGATCACCAGGGTGATCAACTCGATGCTGCTGACCAGCAGCGTCAGGCCGGTGACGCTCAAGGTGAGGAAGAGAAAATACTCCGGCTTCACGTCGGCCCGGATGTCGGGCAGGTCACCGCTGAGGACCACGATCAGAAGATAACCGATGGCGAAAACCAGCTTCAGCCATTGCGAAAACGCGTCCACCCGATACGCCCCATTGAAGAGGACCGACTCCTGGGAGGTGGCCAGCGCGCAGGTGACGATCAGGGCCAGCGCGGTGAGGATTGCGGCCAGCCGCGCGTGCCGGGCGAAGCCGTCGCTCAAGGTCAGGATGAACAGCACCAGGGCGCCGCCGGCCAAAATCAACTCGGGAAGAAAAGCCATAGAGTTCAGTTCTTGCGTGGCGTCACGACGCGATCCGGTAACCCCGCGGTGGTTGTGGCGGAGACAATCTCAGCCGAGGTGGATTTTGGCAGAACGCCCGGAAGGGAAACCTGCACCGCGGTGGACGCGGGGATTGCTACCTGCTTCAGGAGATTCTCCACTGTGGCGTGCAACACGCGGGTGAACGGTTGCGGATTGAGGCCGATCCACACGACAAAAACCAGCAGCGGTGTGAGGGTCAGAATTTCCCGCAGCCCCAGATCCTTCAGCATTGATTGGTCGGGATTCTTGGTGCCGCCATAGGCAACACGTTGCAGCATGCGCAAATTGTAAGCGGCCGCGAGGATCACGCCGGGAATGAGGCAAACCATCAGAATGGTGGACCAGGATTGCGCCAGCGCTTTGGCCCAGCCGAAACCGCCCGCCATGACGAGGAATTCGCCGATGAAACTGTTGGTGCCCGGGAAGGCAAGGGACGACAGGCAGAACACGCCGAGGAAACCGGCGAAGACGGGCATGAACTTGCCGAGACCGGCGGCCTTGTCGAGGTCGCGCGTGTGCAGGCGCTCGTAGATGATGCCGACGGCAATGAACAGCGCGCCGGTGGTGACGCCGTGGTTGATCATGACCAGCACCGATCCTTCGATGCCCTCCCGGTTCAGCACAAAGATGCCCAGGGTGGCAAAACCCATGTGGCCGACGCTGGAGTAGGCGACGAGTTTCTTGAGATCGCTTTGCGCCAGCGCGGTGAAACCGCCGTAAACGATCGCCACCACGGACATGACCAGCATCAGGGGCATGAAGTAGTGCGTGGCGTAGGGCGTGATGGGGAGGCAGAAGCGCAGAAAACCATACGTGCCCATCTTCAGCAGCACGCTGGCGAGGATCACGCTGCCGGCGGTGGGAGCCTCGACGTGCGCAGCGGGCAGCCAGGTGTGAAACGGGAACATCGGAACCTTGATCGCGAAGGAGAGCGCGAAGGCGAGGAAGATCCAGATTTGGAAGTCCGGGCTGAAGTTGCGCCCCATCAGTTCCGGAATGTAGAACGTGCCAGTCTGACGGAACAAGGCGATGATCGCGACCAGCAGCATCACCGAGCCGGCCATGGTGTAGATGAAGAACTTGAGCGCGGCGTAAATCTTGCGCGGCCCGCCCCAGATGCCGATGAGGAGAGCCATCGGGATCAGCATCGCCTCCCAGAAGACGAAGAACAGAACGAAGTCCAGCGCGCAGAACACGCCGATCATGGCGCCTTCCATGATGAGCAGGCAGATCATGAATTCCTTGACGCGGGTCTGGATGTAGCGCCACGAGCAGAGCACGCAGAGCGGCATGATGAGCGTTGTCAGCAACACCAGCAGCAGGCTGATGCCGTCGATCCCCACCCGGTAGTTGACGTTCAACCACGGAATCCACGGCGCATGCTCGAAGAACTGGAACGTCGGGGTGCTCGCGTTGAATTTCCAATAAAGGGGCAGCGAGAAGGCCGCAGCGGCGAGGGTGAAGATGAGCGTCCACCAGCGCAGCGCCCGGTCGCTTCGCAGCAACGCCGCGACCACGGCCGCGACGAGCGGACCGAAGATGAGCACGCTGAGAAACGGAATCGTTTCGGGGTTGGAAGGAAGATTCATGCGCAGCCCTAGAAAATGAAGATCAAGATGAGCACCAGAACCACGCCGGCGCCAAAGGCAAGCATCAAGCTCTCCTGCAATGCGCCGCGCTGGGCCGAGCGCAGCCGGTTGCCCACGGCACGGACGCTGGTGGCGACGCCATCCACCAGGCCGTCAATCACGTTGTTATCGAACAGGCCGGAGACGCGCGCGCTGAACATCAGCGGGATCAGGCCGAGGACGCGATAGATCTCGCCCACGCAGTTGTCCAGGAATTGGATGGGATGCTTCGCCAGCCACAGGAAGGCACGCCCGCCTTTGCGGTAGAACCAGTCGAGGTCGAGGTTGGTCCCCGCGTGCGGCGCAATCAGCTTCAGCTTGACCAGCGCGAAGAAGCCGAGGCCGGTGAAGAGAAGAATCTGGAGGCTCTCGGAGATGTGGTAGGCGGTGTAAGGATGGTAGGCGACCTCCGGGCCCTGGTTCGGGAGCTGGCTGTAGAGATAGGGGGTGAAGCAGCCGATGAAGATGCAGAGGAACGCCGTGAGTCCCATCGCGGCCATCATGTTCCAAGGTGGATCACTGGCGCGCTCCCAGGTCTTGGGCTGGCAGTTGTTTTTTCCAAACCAGATGAAGTAAGGAACCTTCAATCCGTTGCAGTAGAAGGTGCCGATGGCGGCGAGGTTCAGCAGGAACGCTGCCCAATAGACATGGCTGTCGAAGCCGGCCTGGACGATCATGGACTTGCTGACAAATCCGCTGAACAGCGGGAAGGCCGAGATCGAAAGTCCGCCGATGAGCGTGAACAGGAAGGTCCAGGGCATCTTCTTGTAGAGCCCGCCGAGCTGGCTCATGCGCGTCTCGCCAACCATGTGCAGCACGGCGCCGGAGCCCATGAAGAGCTGGCCTTTGTAAAGGATGTGGGCGAACGCGTGCGCGCAGACGCCGTTAAGGGCGAGCTGGCCTTGCCAGGTGTGAGGGTCAGCGAGACCGACGCCGGCGACCATGTAACCAACCTGGCTGACGATGTGATAGGCGAACAGGCGGCGCGCGTCGTTTTCGATGATGGCATACACGACGCCATAGAGCGACATGATGACGCCGAGCACGACGAGCAGGTCCATGCCCGGGAACCCTCGGCAGAGAGCATACACGGCGGTCTTGGTGGTGAAGGCGCTGAGAAAGACGGAGCCGTTGAACGTGCCGGCGGGATAAGCGTCGGGCAGCCACGCGTGCAGCGGGGGCACCGCGGCGTTGAGCATGAAGCCGATCAGGATGAGGTAGCCCGCGGTGGTGGTGTTCTCGACAGCAAACGCGTTGAAAGCAAAGCTGCCGGTGGCCTTGAAGTGCAGCACGATGCCCGCGAGCAGCGAGATGCCGCCCGCGACATGCACCAGCAGATAGCGGTAGCCGGCGGCGGTGGACTGCGGGGTGCGGCGGAACCAGATGAGGAACACCGACGAGAACGCCATCACTTCCCAGAACAGGAAGAGCGTGAGCAGGTCGCCCGCAAAAATAGCGCCGAGCGATCCGGCCACGTAAGTCCACGCGGCGATGTGCTGCGCATCCTCCTCGACCTGCAGTCCATAGAGCGTGCCGATGCAGCACATCAGGCTCATGATGTGCGCGAACACGAGGCTCAACGCGTCCACGCGGCCGAAGACGAGGGTCCATTCAAGGAACTTGATCCCGCCGAAGCTGCCCTTCGGCGCGAAGGTCATCGAAACCACGAGGCCGAAGCCCAACAGCGGGACGGCCATCAGAAAGGCCTTCTTGAATTGCCGCGGCACCAGCGGCAGCAACAGCGCGCCGGCGATCAGAATCAGCGAGGGATGAATCCAGAGATCACTCATCGTAGTAGTCCTCGCTTCGAGAGACGAAGTAGTGGCCGAAGAGCTTGGAGATCAGCACGAGGATTCCACAGCCCAACAGACCGAACGCGGCCCAAAACGCGGGCCAGTGCTCCGGCGCCGTGTGGGCGTGATGCTTGTCCACGATGGCGGGGATGGCATCCAGGATGACGAGGAGCGCCAGGAGCACCAGGCAGACGCGCACCACGGTCTTCAACCGGTTGCGCAGGTCCTCGATGAGTTGGGCGAGTTTCATGGGAACAGGGCTTTCGCGAAGTTCATGAAGAAATCAGGATAGATGCCGAGCAGCACCGAGATCGCCGCCGTGATGCACAACGGAACAACGATCGCCGGATGCGCCTCGGTGTACTTGTGATGGACGTCGGCTTCGGACTGCTTGCCGAAGAACGCCTGGTAAACCACCGGGGCGAAATAGGCTGTGTTCAGCAGCGTGCTGGCGACGAGCACGCCGAGGATGAGCATCGAACCGGCGTCCAGTGCGCCCAGCAGCAGATACCATTTGGAAACGAAGCCCGCGACCGGCGGCGCGCCGATCATGCTCAGGGCCGCGATGGCGAAGGCGCCAAACGTGAAGGGCATCGCGCGCCCCAGGCCGCTCATTTCGGAGATGTTCTTCTTGTGCGTCGCCACGTAGATCGCGCCGGCACAGAAGAAGAGGGTGATCTTGGAGAACGCGTGGTTGGCAATGTGAACCAGACCGCCCTCGATGCCCCGGGGCGTGAGCAACGCCACGCCGAGGATGACATAGGAAAGCTGGCTGACCGTCGAGTAAGCGAGCCGTAACTTGAGGTTGTCCTTGCTCAGCGCAATGATCGAGGCGGCGAGGATGGTGAACGAGACGAAGTAGGCGGTGGGCAGGCCGAGGTTCAGATCATGCATGCGGTCCACGCCGAAGACGTAAAGCATCACGCGCACCGTGGAGAACACGCCGACCTTGACGACCGCGACGGCGTGCAGCAGCGCGCTCACGGGCGTGGGCGCGACCATGGCGCCCGGCAGCCAGTGATGCAGCGGCATGATGCCGTTCTTGGCGAAGCCGAGGATGCAGCAAACGTAGAGGGCAATCACGACGCCGTTATGGACGTCCTTGGGAATGATGCCGGTGCGAACATCGTGCGCGAAGTCGAGCGTGCCCGACATCACGTAGAGCAGGACCATTGCCGGCAGGATCAAACCCTTGGCGGTGGTGGTGAGATAGACGAGATACTTGGTCCCGCCCTCGTAGCCTTCGTCATCCTGATGGTGGGCCACCAGCGGATAGGTCGTGACGCTGACGATTTCGTAGAAGAGGTAAAGCGTGAGCAGGTTATCCGAGAACGCACAGCCGATGGCGCCGAACAACGCCAGCGCGAAGCAGGTGCTGAAGCGTGTCTGCGCGTGCTCGTGCAGGCTGCGCATGTAACCCGCCGAGTAGAACACCGTAAGAATCCACAGAAACGAAGCCGCCACAGCGAAGATCATGGAGAGCGAATCGGCCCGCAGCGACACGCTTAAGTTGGGCAGCAGCTCGAAAACGGTGAAGTGCAGCGTCTTCCCCGAGCGCACCAGAGGAACCATCGAGGCGATGATGGCGAACAACGTCACGGCAGCGATCAGCGAACAGGCCTCCCGAATGTTCGGGCGCTTGCCGGTCGCCATGATGCAGCCGGCGCCGACGAGCGGGGCAAGGATGGCGAGGAGCAGACGGTTGTCTTGGACGATATCCATGGTTCTACCCGTTCATCTCCGAGACATCCTTCGAGCCGATGGAACGGTAATTTCGATAAACGGCGATGACGATGCTCAAGGCAATGGAGATCTCCGCCGCCGCCAGCGCCATGATGAACAGCACACAAATCTGCCCGACCGCCTTGTCGGTGACGAAGAACCGGTTCATCGTGACGAAGTTCAAGGATGCGGCGGAAAAGATCAGTTCGCCGGCAATCAACATGCCGATGAGCGTCCGGCGACGGACCAATCCATAGATGCCCGTGGCCAGCACAAACGCTGCGACCGCGAGGTAGATGTCCGGTCTTTCGTAGTCGAAACTCATGGTTTGGTCCTTCCGTATCGGGCGATGACGAGCGCGCCAAGAATGGCAACCAGCAGCACCAGCGAAATAATCTCGAAGGCGAAGCCGTAGGTCGTGAGCAGGGCCACGCCGATCTCCTTGACCGAACCGGTCGTGGCCTTGCCTTCAGGTAACACCCAGGCGTGCTTGATGCCGAGCCGGGCGACGCCCCAGAACACCGCGCCACTGATGAAGAGTGCGAGTGCGCCCCAACCGATCGCCGCCAGCCGTGTTTCGCGCGCTGGCGCTTCGTCGGTTTCGGCCAGCATCACCGCGAAGACAATGGTCACGCAGATCGCGCCGACGTAAATCAGGATCTCCATCAGCGAGAGGAACGGCGCGCGCAGGAAGTAGTAAAGCCCCGCCAGGCCGAAGCAACAGAGGGCCAGTCCGCAGACGCTGCGGATGACGCGGGTGGTCAGCGCCGCCAGCAGCGCACCCGCCACCGTGGTCAGCACCGCGACGCCGAAGACAAAACCGACCGCGTATTCCATCCCCGGAAAACCCTTCATTCGGCTTTGGCCTCCAACGTCGGTTTGTAGAGGTCGATCTGGTAAAACGACTCCTTGGTGGTGCTGGCAAGATTGTAGTTCTTGGAGAACTCCAGCGCATCTATCGGACAAGCCTCGACGCACGAACCGCAAAGGCTGCACTTGGTGAAATCCAGCTTGAAGTCGGTCACCGACTTCTTCTTTTCGCCCTCGCGCTTGATGCCGTCCAACACGATGCAGTCGCTCGGGCAGGCTTTTTCGCAGGACTTGCAGGCGATGCACAGTGATTTGCCGGTCGTGGTGTCGCGCACCAGCACAACGTGTCCGCGGTACCGCTTCGCCATCTTCAACGACTCATGCGGATAGTGGACGGTGACCTGCGGCTTGAAGAACTGTTCGAGCGTGATTCGCATGCCTGTCAGCAGGCTGCCGAAACCCGTCCAGACTTCTTTGAAGAGGTTTTTCATAATCAGAACAGTTTGAGCATCACGCTGGTCAGGACAAGGGTGATAAGCGAGACGGGAATGAGAATCTTCCAGGATAGATTGAGCAACTTGTAGAACTGCGTGCGCGGAAAGGTCCAGCGTATCCAGACCACCGTGAAGATGAGGAGGTAGAGTTTGACGAGAAACCACAGCAGGCCGGGCAGAATGCCGATGGGACTATGCCATCCGCCAAAGAACAGGATGGTGGCCAGGCTGCAACCCACGAGGATGTTGGCGTACTCGGCCATGAAGAACACGCCGAAGCCCATGCCCGCGTACTCCGTGAACGCGCCCGCGACCAGTTCGCTCTCGGCTTCCGCCATGTCGAACGGCGCCCGGTTGGTTTCCGCCAGCATGCAGATGAAGAAGATCACGAACGTCACCGGCGCAAGCGGATTGCTGCCGATGTGGCCCCATCCGCCTCCTCGAAAGTCCCAGATGCCGTTGAACACATTCCAGTTCCAGAATCCGCCGGCCTGCTGGTCCACGATCTCCCGGAGACTCATCGTGCCAGTCACCATCAACAGGGTGATGACGACCAGCAGCATCGGGATTTCGTAGGCGACGTTTTGCGAAACCACGCGCGCTGCGGAGATGATGGCGTATTTGTTACGCGACGCCCATCCGCCCAACATGATGGCCAGCACGTTGATCGCGCCGAAGGCGAAAACCATGATCAGGCCCAGATTAAAATCGATCGCCCCAATCGCGGCGCTGAAGGGCATCGTCGCCAGGCACATCAGCGCCGGCGTCAGGACAAACACCGGCGCGAGGCGGAACAGGGTGCGGTCGGCTTCCAGCGGCACGAGCACCTGCTTGGTCATCAATTTAATCGCGTCCGCGATCGGCTGCAGCAGGCCCGCATAACCCACTTCGGTCGGGCCGGGCCGCCTCTGAAAACGCGCCGCTCCCTTGCGCTCCACCCACACAAGGTAAGCGGCGTTCAGACCCACGAAGGACAGGAAGCCCACCAGGTAAGCGAGAAGACGAAATGGTTCGGGGATGGACATGAGCGTTCGAGAAGGCTAGCGATCAATATCCGGAATCACCAAGTCGAGAGTTCCCATCAGAGCCAGCGCGTCCGGCAGGAGCATGCCCTGGGAGGCTTCGCCAAACAGGGTAAGATTGGCAAAGGAAGGCGTCCGGAGTCTCACGCGATAGGGAATGTCCTTGCCGTCGCTGACGATGCGCACGGCGAACCGCCCGCGGGCAGCTTCGACGGCATAGTAGAAATCCCCCGGCGGCAGCTTGATGACCCTCGGGACTTTCGGCGCGATGTGCGGTCCTTCAGGCAGCTTCGCCACCGCTTGTTCGATGATGCGCAGGCTTTGCTCCATCTCCTCCATGCGCACATCATAGCGCGCCATGCAGTCGCCGCCCGGGTAATGCGGGATGTCAAATTCAAGCTCTGGATAGACCGAATACGGCTCGACCCGACGCACGTCGCACGGAATGCCCGAGCCGCGGATGACCGGGCCAGTCGCGCCGTATTTGCGACACATTTCCGCGCTGATGGGGCCGATGTCTTCCAGGCGCTTGCGGAGAATGATGTTGTCGGTGACGAGCTTTCGATACATGCCAAGCCGCGGCCGCATGTATTGCACGAAATCGCGCGTTCCTCTCAGGAAGTCGTCGTCCACGTCGTTGCAAAGGCCGCCAAATCGGTAGTAACAGTAGGTCAGCCGCGCGCCGGTGATGGCTTCAAGCAGGTCCAGAATCTTCTCGCGATCATCGAACGCGTAGAGCAGGGGAGTGAAGCCGCCCAGATCGAGCAGGAATGCACCGAACCAGACGAGGTGGCTCGAAACGCGATTCAACTCGGAGGTGATCACCCGGATGTATTCCGCACGAGGTGGCACTTCAATGCCTGCGGCGCGTTCGACCGCCCCCACGAAGGCGTGCGTGTAGTGCATCGCCGAGAGGTAATCGATGCGGCTGGTGTTCGGCAGGAACTGGGCGTAGGTGCGGTTCTCGCCCATCTTCTCGTGCATCCGATGGATGTAACCGCACACGGGCTCGGCGTGCATGACATATTCGCCGTCCATCGTGAGTTTGATGCGCAACACGCCGTGAGTAGCCGGATGTTGTGGACCGAGGTTCAGGACGAACGTCTCCCGCCCGCTTTCGGTCGTGCCGCCGACGTTGACGACTTTTTCAAACTGCACCGGGAAAATCCTTTCTCAACGGGTGATAAGTCGCGTCTTCGGGCAGCAGCAGCGGCGAAAGGTCGGGGTGGCCAAGGAATTTGATCCCAAAAAATTCGTGCGTTTCGCGTTCGTGCCAGTTCGCGCCGGGGAAAACGCCTTGAATCGTCGGCAATTCTGCCTGGTCGCGGGGCACCCTTGTTCTCACCACGACATGCAGCGGACTGGCAGGATGGAAAAAGTCGTAAACGATCTCCATCTGGCCTGCCGCCATCCAATCCACCCCCGTCACGGCATCAATGCTGAATCCGTGCTTGTCCATGATCTCCGCTGCGGCCACGACCTGGTTCGTGGCAACGGTGGCGTCGAGGTGATATCCCTTGGCCCTGGCATCAGTGATTTGAACCAGCGGCGGCGATGGCGCAGCAGCTTGGCCATTCTCAGCGGGTTCCGCCACGGTGCTGTTGTTCAGCGGTGGTGCCGATGCGGTCAGTTGGAGAAACGCCGCCTGAAGTTCGTCGAGCGAGGGGCTCATTCCGGTTTCACCCTCGGCCAGCGGCGTTTGCCCGTAATCTTTTCCTCAAGGGTGAGAATACCCTCAATCAACGCTTCTGGGCGCGGCGGGCACCCGGGCACGAAGACATCAACCGGGAACAGCTTGTCCACTCCCTCGACCACGGCGTATTGCCCTGGAAAGACGAACGGCCCGCCGGAGATGGCGCAATTGCCCATGGCGATGACCCACTTCGGCTCGGGCATCTGGTCATAAAGGGTTTTGACCGCCTGGGCCATCTTCTTGTTGACCGTGCCAGCCACAATCATGACATCCGCCTGCCGCGGTGAAGGCCGGAAGACCTCAGCGCCGAAGCGCGAGATGTCAAATCGCGACGCGCCCGCCGCCATCATCTCAATGGCGCAACACGCCAGACCGAACGTGAGTGGCCAGAGCGAGTTGGCGCGCCCCAAGGCGAGCAGGTCATCCAGTTTGGCGAAATGGACGATCGAGGAGCACTCGGGCGGAATTTCGGATGCGACTATTTGGGGTTGGTTTTGCGGTTCCATTCAAAAAAACCTTTCTTCCAGGCGTAAACAATCACCAGCGAAAGGATCGCGACAAACAGCAGCGTCTCAAGCAGAGGAAGAATCCCGGGGGTTTCTTTGTAAACCAGGGCGACAGGAATCAAAAACAGCACATCCGCAGCGAACGCGACGAAAATCAGCGCGTAGAGATAGTACACCGCGCTGTACCGAATCCAAGCGTCCCCGATTGGATCCATGCCGCATTCAATGAGTTGCGCAGTTTTGTTGGCGTAATTCCGGGTCTTGCGCGCAGCCAGGAGATGGACAATCACGAAAGGACCGACGGCAAACGCCAGGCCACCGAGGCAAAAGGCGGCAATATAGATGAGATCGCCAAAATAACCGTCGTCCATACTGAATTCACTTTGATTAAGGTTGAAATTAACGGCTTTCAGCATCTAAACAAGCTAATTTATAGACATGAACATTTATCTTAAAGTGGTGTGTAATGGTGTGTAATGTTTATGTTGTGGTCGCTCGCCTGTCATGGTGGCGTTGGGATGATGGTGGCGATGGTTTTTGGCGGTGTGGTTTGACGGTGGCGGTTTGGCTGCAAACTGGAATGCTTTTCTGGATGCCATCCGACCTTGCTGCCTCCGTTTAGAGGATCGCTGCGTTCAACCGCCGGAGGCGGAATGCCGCACCTCCGGTGGTTTGGGAGGGTGCCCGCGCGAAATTCCCGGCACCCGATCCGGAATACCGGGTTGTCCCCGAAGCAGTGCCAGGAGGCCGTTCAGTTCGCAGCGAAGAGTAATTCGGCTGCGGACCAGGGCGCTTTGTTCGTCCCTATCCGTAGGAAACTGGATTCGCAGGGACAGGGATGGTGCAAATGCAAACTGATGTGGTATATGATGGCTTCAAATGACCATCGTGACGCAATCGTTCGTCAAGCATCCACCCTCACGATGAAACCGATCAGCACCAGCCAGACCCCGGGGCACAAGTTTCGCTACCATGCCTTCATCTCCTACAGCCATGCGGCGGATGGCCGGCTGGCGCCCGCGTTGCAGACGGGGCTTCAGCGCCTGGCCCGGCCGTGGTATCGGCTGCGCGCGATGCGCGTGTTCCGCGACGAAACGGGGCTGGCGGTCACCCCCGAGTTGTGGGGATCCATCGAGCGGGCCCTGGCCGAGTCGGAGTACTTTCTCCTGCTGGCGTCGCCGCTGGCTGCCCAATCGAAATGGGTGGAGCAGGAGGTGGATTGGTGGTTGCGCCACCGTTCAGCCAGGAGCCTGCTGGTTGTTTTGACGGATGGCGAACTTGTCTGGGAAAGTGCCCGGTCAGATTTTGATTGGGCAAAGACCACCGCGCTGCCACGAAGATTGGAGAATGCGTTTCCCAAGGAACCTCTCCATGTGGATTTCCGCTGGGCCAGGACCAATACGGATTTGTCGCTGCGCCGCCCGATGTTTGCGGACGCGGTGGCGCGCCTGGCGGCGACGTTGCGGGGGATTACGCTGGATGAGTTGATCGGCGAGGACGTGAGGCAGCACCAGCGGACGATGCGGCTGGCGCGCTCCTCGGTGGTGGCGCTCCTGGTTCTGACTGCCTCGGCGGTGTTGACCGCGTTCGTTGCCATCCAGGCCAAGAGAATGGTGGAACCGTTGGTCCAGAAGGCGCAGGCCGGTGTGGTGCTCCAGGCCAACGAAGCGAAGTCCCGCCGGTTGGCCTCGGTGGCGCTGAACCAGCAGGCGTCCGATCTGGAACTGGCCATTCTGCTGGCCGCCGAGGCCGTGCGCCTCCATGAGAGCGCCGCAGCCGTGAGCGCCTTGCGGCAGTCGCTCGCGGTGTCGGTCGATCCGGTGGTGACTTTGCGCGGTCAGGGCACCTCAGCCGCTGGCGCGGTGTTCAGTCCGGATGGGACGCAGGCACTCACATGGGGCAACGAGACTCCGCAACTCTGCGGGGCCGCGACGGGTGAGGTTCTGCGGGAATTGCGCGGACACACTGGGAGCGTGCGGCAAGCGTGCTTCAGCAAGGATGGCCGGCGCATTGTCACGGCGGGAGGTGACGACACAGCGCGTCTTTGGGATGCCAGCAGCGGGAGAAGCGTGATCCAACTGCCGCATCCCGGAGTAACCGCTGCCCTGCTGAGTTCTGATGATTCCCGTGTCCTCACCCTGGCGATGGGCATCGATGCGATTCTGTGGGATGCCGCCACGGGAGCGCAGATTGCGGAGCTTGAGTATTCCGACACGATCGCTTTCGGCGACCAGGTGCGGGACGCGTGCTTTCACCCGGATGGGAGCCGCCTGGCCGTGTGTCGGCGCCTGGGGCCGGGAGTGTTTGATGCGAAAACAGGGAAGAAACAGGTGGAGTTGAATGGACACACCCGGGTGGTGCGCAGCGTTGCCTTCAGCCCCGACGGAGAATGGCTGGTCACGGCCAGCGAGGATGGCGCGGTCCGACGATGGCGCGCGGCGACCGGATTGTGCCAGGCCGTTCTCACCCATGACGCCGAACTCAACGACGCGCAATTCAGTCCGGACGGGAAATGGATTATGGCCCGGGACCGGAATCAACTCCTGGTGGTCTGGGAAGCGGACACCGGGAAGAGGGCGGCGCAAATCGAAATGTTGCCCAAGCCTGAGCACCCGGTACTGTTTACCTTCAGCCCTGACGGGCAATGCCTGCTCGCGGCGAGCTTCGACGCCCAAACCGCCGGGCTTTGGGAAACGGCGACGGGTCTCCGGCTGGGAGAATTGACTGGAGAGGAAGGCGAAATCCGCACGCTGCATTTCAGCCCGGACGGCCGGCGGGCGCTCGTGGGCAGCGTGTTCGCGCCGGCCCGGATATTCGCGACCGCCGTGTGTGGTTCAGCGCGCGATCTTCTCGGACTGGCCGGCGGGCGCGTTTCCCGGCAACTGACGAACGAGGAACGGCAGAAGTACCTGGCGGCGCCATGAACGCCACCTTCCTCATCCCCGCCGTTCCTTCCGATACTCCGCCGGTGTCTGGCCGGTGCGCGCCTTGAAGACTGCGCCCAGATATTCCTGATGCTTGAAACCGGTCCGCTCGGCCACGTCCGCCAGCGGCAGATTGCTGGCCGCCAGCAGGTCCATCGCGCGCTTGAGTCGCGCCTGCAAAATCTCCTGATGGACCGAACGCTTGAGCGTCGCGCGGAACCGCCTTTGCAGCACGCTGCGCGAAAGGCCGGTGTGCCGCGCGATGGTCGCCACGTCCAGACCGTCACAGCAATGCTCGCGGATAAGTCGCAAGGCCGCCGCCAGCGGGCGATCCTCGATGGCCAGCACTTCGGTGGAAAGGCGCGTGGTGACGCCCGCCGGTTGGGTGAACACCGGTTCGCGGGGGGCCGCCTTGCCAGCCATGAGGCACGCCAGCAATCTTGCTGCCTCGTATCCGACGCGATGGTGCGCGGGATTGACGCTCGAAAGCGGCGGATTGCAGACCTCGCAGAGCGGTTCGTCGTCATCCACGCCGATGACCGCGACCTCGTCCGGCACGGACACGCCGGCACGGCGGCAGGCTTCGAGAAACTGCGGCCCCCGCTGGTCGCTGCACACCATCACCCCGGCGGGTTTGGGCAGGCGCCGGATCCACTCCGCCAGATCGTTCTCCACACTTTCCCAGGAAGCCTCGGCGAGCGCGTGGCGGGGCAGTTCATAGACTTCGAGCGAAAGGTCCGAGGCGCGCAAGGTGGCGGCCAGCGCATCCCGGCGGCGTTCGGACCAGTTTTCGCCGCCGATGCCGAAATAGGCAAAGTTGCGGAAGCCGCGCTCCAGCAAATGTTCCGAGGCGGCACGGGCGATTGCCTCATCATCGACGTGGACAAGCGGAAAGCCGGTTCCAGCGACCACGCCCAGCACATCGACCGTTGGCAGTCCGGTGGCTCGGACTGCTTCGGCGATGGCTTCGTTCTGGATGCGGGCAATGATGCCGTCGCCTTTCCAGAGGCGCAGCCAGTGCGGGACCGATTCCTCCAGACTGCGCGGCTCGTGGTAGAGCGCCCAGGGGCCGAATTCGCGCACGCCGCGCGCCAGGCCGCGAAGGATGTCGCGTCCGGACCCGAGCGAAGTCTCCACCAGGAGCGCCACTTGCGGGCGCGTCTGACCGGAGGATTTTCGTGAGGGTTTCATTGGATTCCGGAGTGAGGCAGACGCGTCAATCCCGGACGGAATTCAAATCAGTGATGAGTAACGTCCGTGGAAATCCACCGCGGCCCGATCTCTACAAAATTTGACCCGTTCCCTCATTGCGAGAACGGGTGGAATCACTAGACTGCCCAGCATGACACCCCGCGAAATCCTCTCCCACAGCGCATTCCCTTCCGGCATGGCGGCGATCTTTCTGGGCGTTTTCGCCGCAGCCAACGCAACCTCGGCGGCCGAAACCACGGTGACGTTGGTGGACCGGCCCGCGAGCGGCAAGTTCGACCACTACATCGCCAATCGCCCTCCGCTGATGCCGAGTCCGGTGGTGCGTTTGCCGATTGGGGCCGTGCGGCCCGGGGGATGGCTGAGGAAGCAACTCGAGTTGCAGGCCGAGGGTTTTCACGGCCGGCTCACCGAGATCAGCCGTTTCCTCAAGAAAGAGAACAACGCGTGGCTGAGCAAAGCGGGCGAGGGCGATCATGGCTGGGAAGAACCACCGTATTGGCTCAAGGGCTTTATCGGCTGCGCCTACTTGCTGGAAAACGAGCGGATGAAGAAGGAGGCTGATATTTGGATTCAGGCCGCGCTCCACAGCCAGCAGGAAGACGGCTGGTTCGGTCCCGGCAAGGGCCGCACCGGCGAGGCCACTGATCTGACGGGCCGCGATGATCTGTGGCCGAACATGATCATGCTCTTTTGCCTCCAGACCTACTACGAGCGCACCAGTGACCCGCGCGTGCTCAAGCTGATGGAACAGTATTTCCGCTATCTCGCCGCACTGCCCGACGAGAAGTTCCTCGTGGGTTACTGGCCCTCGATGCGCGGGGGCGATCAGATTTTCAGCATTTTCTGGCTCTACAACATCAACGGAGATCCCTCGCTGCTGGACCTCGCCCGCAAGACGTGGCGCAAGACCGCCCGATGGGACGTTGTCACCAACACGCCCGGCGGCGAGATCGTCAACTGGCACAACGTGAACATCGCCCAGGCGTTCCGCGCGCCAACGACTTTCTGGATGCTGGGACAGCAACCCGAGTTGCGCGACGCGAGCGAACGAGTCTGGCTCAAGATTCGCGAACTCTACGGCCAGGTGCCCGGCGGCATGTTCGGCGCGGATGAAAATGCCCGCCGTGGCTACAACGGCCCGCGTCAGGCCATCGAAGCCTGCGGCGTCGCCGAAGAGATGCTTTCGGACGGAGTGCTCATCTCGGTCACCGGCGATCCCATCTGGGCCGAGCGCTGCGAAAACGCCGCCTTCAATAGTTACCCGGCCACCATGACGTCGGATCTCAAAGCGCTGCGCTATCTCACCTCGCCCAATCAGCCGCAAAGCGATCACGCCAACAAGGCCCCCGGCATCCAGAATGGAGGGGACATGTTCCACCTGAATCCGCACAGCCACCGGTGCTGCCAGCACAACGCGGGTCATGCCTGGCCGTATTTCGTGCAGCATTTGTGGTTCGCCGCGCCGGGCAATGGTCTGGCCGCCTACGTGTATGCGCCGTGCGTGGTCAAGGCCAAGGTCGCGGACGGCGTGGAGGCGACCATCACCGAGAGCACGCGCTATCCGTTTGAGGAGCAAATCACCTTCCAGGTCGCGCTGCCCAAGGCGGCGAAGTTCCCCCTCTACCTGCGCATTCCCGCATGGTGTGAGAAGGCTGGTCTGACCGTCAATGGAACAAAAATCTCCACGCCGATCTCGGCCGGCAAATTGGCGAAGGTCGAGCGCGACTGGCAGAACGGCGACACCGTCGTGCTCTCCCTGCCGATGCAAATCACGACGACGAAGTGGGCCGACAATCGCGGCACGGTTTCGGTGAACCGCGGCCCGCTCACCTATTCGCTGCAAATCAAGGAAGACTACCGCCGTTTTGGCGGCACTGAAGCGTGGCCGGCCTGGGACATCTTCCCGGCTTCGCCTTGGAACTACGGCCTCATGCTGAAGGGCGCACCGGCGCAGGACTTCAAAGTCGTGCAGGCCGCGTGGCCGGCGGATGACCAGCCGTTCAAAAACGAAGCCGCACCGGTTCGCCTCACCGCCACCGCGAAGAAGATCCCGAACTGGACGCTCGATCCGCGCGGCTGCATCAACGAGGTCATCGTCCAGCCGGTGAAATCCAGCGAACCGGAGGAAACGGTGACGCTCATTCCGATGGGCGCGGCGCGGTTGCGCATCTCCGCTTTCCCAGTGGTTGGCGATGGTCCGGATGCGGCGGAATGGCCGGAGTCGGCAAAGCCGCGCGCCTCGCGCAACAAGGTCAGCGCCTCGCACTGCAACGACAGCGACACGGTGGAGGCGCTTGGCGACGGTTTCGAGCCAACGAACTCCAATGACCACGACATTCCCCGCATGACTTGGTGGCCGCATCGTGGTTCGGCCGAGTGGGCTCAATACAATTTCGACAAGACGATGAAGGTCGCCGGCATTTCCGTGTATTGGTACGACGACACCGGTGCCGGTCAGTGCCGTGTGCCGGCCTCGGCGCGTCTGCTCTACAAATCGGGAAATGACTGGAAGCCGGTGCCCGGAGCGGAGGCTGTCGGGGTGAAGCGGAATGACTGGAACAAACTTCCATTCCCAGCCATCGAGACGACCAGCCTGCGTTTGGACACGCAGCTTCAACCGGATTTCTCCGGCGGCATCCTCGAGTGGAAAGTGGAATAGCGCGCGTGGAGGCGTTCGCGAGAACGCAGGCAAGACCGACCAGCGCATGCCATCGAAGCCCAACTCCGGTGGTGACTGGCCCTCCAGCGCGCGTCCGTTTGTGACGACGCGCTGGAGCGTGGTGCTCGCTGCCCTGCCTGCAACCGAGGCTGAGTGCGGAGGATGCGCGCAGCTTCCGCCGGAAAGGGTCGAACAACCTGGCACTTGGTGTCGTTGGGTCTGCGCTTCGGATCGCTTCTGCCGCAGCTTCGCGGCCGGCTCCCGGAAAATCGGCTTGGTGGGGTGATGGACCCTATCCCACCGGCATGAGCAACACCCTGTCCCTCGCCCTTGGCTTCAGCCATGTCATTGGGCTGAGAGATGACGGGACGCTGTAATCATCGTCCTCTCAAAACCAGGTGCCTGCGGGCTTGAGCAACGTCGTCGCTGTCGCGGCGGGTGGGTATCACAGTCTCGCGTTGGGCAATGTCGCGCCTCAGGCGATCAATCAATCGGTCGCCGGCTTCCCCAATCGTGATTTGGTCATCGAACTGCGCGGCTTCGATACGAATGCCGACGCCCTGAACTTCTGGGTGACCGCGTTGCCGGCCACCGGAACCTTGTATCAGTACGACGCCGGGAGGCGGGGCGCAGAAATCACCGGCGGGAATCCGTTCGTAAACGATCCCGCGGGACGGATCATTTTTGCGCCGACAGCCGGCGATTTCCTCAGCCCGTATTCTTCCTTCGCGTTTGCCGCGACGGACGGCCTCGCTTCATCTGCCCCGGCTGAGGTGGTGGTGAGCATTGCTCTGCCTCCCGCACCGCAACTGGCCGGCGGGGGCTGGAGACCAGACGGAGCCTTTGTTGTGAGCTTCGCGGGTCACCCGAATGCGAGTGATCACCTGTGGGCGTCCACGAACCTCATTGACTGGGAACTGATTGAGTCCACGACAATGACAAGTCACGGGATATTCGAAGCAGTTGACCCGAGGGCTGCGGCATCTTCGCAGCGGTTTTACCGTGCCAGTGCGCCCTGATAGGTGTAGCGGAGCGCACGAATTGCGGTGAGGCGCAGGGCATTTGAGTGAAGCCCCTCCATTTGCGTCACGTCCCTCCAGCCCCGATCTCTACAACAATTGACCGGTTCCCTCATTGCCAGAGACGGGTCAGTCTCTAAACTGCGCCTCCATGAAACTCAACCTTGCTGCCTCGACGGCCCGTTTCGCGACGGTTGCCGTGACTGCGTTGCTGTCGCTCGGATTTCTCAATTCCACCCAGGCCGCTGAGAAATGGGCGCCCGCCAAGGGACCGCTCATGACGCGCTGGGCCAAGGACGTGAAACCGTCCAAGGTACACCCGGAATACCCGCGCCCGCAGATGGTGCGCGAGAAATGGGAGAATCTGAACGGCCTCTGGAACTACGCCATCGTTGACAAGGATGCCGCGCAGCCAGCGAAGTGGGATGGGCAAATCCTCGTGCCGTTCTGCGTCGAATCCGCGCTGTCTGGCGTGATGAAGCCGCTCACCGAGAAGCAGCGTCTCTGGTATCACCGCACGTTCAAGGTGCCCGGCTCGTGGAAGGGCCAGCGTGTCATGCTGAACTTCGGCGCGGTGGATTGGGAAGCGACCGTCACGGTGAACGGCAAGCAAATCGGCGCGCACACCGGCGGCTACGATGCCTTCAGCTTCGACATCACCGACGCGCTCAAGCCCCGCGGCGAGCAGGAGATCGTGGTGGCGGTGTTCGACCCGACCGACGCGGGCTATCAGCCTCGCGGCAAGCAGGTGCGCAATCCGAATGGAATATGGTACGTGCCCACCAGCGGCATCTGGCAGACGGTGTGGCTGGAGCCGGTGGCGCCGTCGCACATCCGCACGTTCCGCATCACACCGAACGTGGATGACTCCTCGGTGACCGTGCAGGCGAACGCCCTCACCACCGGCGGCAAGCCGGCGTTCAAGGTCGAAGTGCTCGACGGCCGGAAGGTCGTGCAGGAAGGAAGCGTCGAGACGATGATTTCGACGCGCTCGATCCCGCCGCAGATTGCGCCGAGCATCAAGCTCTCCGTGCCCAACGCCAAGCTCTGGTCGCCGGACTCTCCACATCTCTACATCCTGCGCATCAGCCTGCTCGAAAACGGCAGGAAGGTGGACGAAGCGACCTCCTACTTCGGCATGCGCAAGATCGCCCTCGGCAAGGACGAGAAAGGCATCCAGCGCCTCATGTTAAACAACAAGCCCGTGTTCCAGTTCGGTCCGCTCGACCAGGGCTTCTGGCCCGACGGTCTTTACACCGCGCCGACCGATGAGGCCTTGCGCTACGACATTGAGATGACCAAGAAGCTCGGGTTCAACATGGCCCGCAAGCACGTCAAGGTGGAGCCGGCCCGCTGGTATTATTGGGCCGACAAACTCGGGTTGCTCGTCTGGCAGGACATGCCGAGCGGCGACAAATACATCGGCAGCCGCGACCCGGACATCACGCGCACGGAGGAATCCGGAAAGAACTTCGAGATGGAACTCAAGAGGCTCGTGGACGGATTCTACAATTCCCCAAGCATCGTCATGTGGGTGCCCTACAACGAAGGCTGGGGCCAGTGGGACACCTGCCGCATCGTCGATCTGATTAAGCAGTGGGACCCGACACGGCTCGTGAACAACACCAGTGGCTGGAGCGATCGGAACTGTGGCGACGTGATGGACATTCATGTTTACCCCGGCCCGGGCGTGCCCAAGCTCGAAGACAAGCGCGCCGTGGTGCTCGGCGAATTCGGCGGCCTTGGGCTTCCGGTCAAGGGCCACACCTGGCAGGACGAGAAGAATTGGGGCTATCGCAGTTACAAGACCTCCGAGGAACTCACCGACGCCTACATCGCCCTGATCAAGAAGCTCCGTCCGATGACCGGCGATCAGGGTCTGTGCGCCGCCGTTTATACCCAGACCACGGACGTGGAAGTCGAGGTCAACGGCCTGATGACCTACGACCGCGCGATGGTGAAGATGGACGAAGCCGCCATCACCGCCGCGAACAAGACGGTCTATACACCGCCGGCGCCGCGCGTCTCGCAGGGCACGAAACTCGTTCCGCCCGCCACTCCGCTCGTCGCGTGCGATCCGTATTTCAGCATCTGGTCGCAGGGGGACAATTTGACCGACGCCGAAACCACTCATTGGACCGGGCGCCAGCAACGGATGACGAGCCTCGTGCGCATCGATGGCAAGACCTTCCGCGTCATGGGCGCCAGCCCGGCGGCGGTCCCGGCTCTGGAGCAAAAGAACCTCGTCGTGACGCCGACGCAGAGCATCTACACCTTCGAGGGGGCCGGAATCGCCTTGACGCTGACGTTCCTCACGCCGGCGCTTCCGGAGGACATCGACATCCTCTCCCGCCCGGTGACCTACGTGGCGTATGACTTCAAGGCGACGGATGGGAAATCGCATGACGTGACGGTTTACTTCGATGCGTCGGGGGAACTCGTGGTGAACGAACCGCGTCAGCAAGTCGTTTGGTCCAGCGAAGAAATCGGCAACCTGGCCGCGCTGAAGGTGGGCTCGAAGGAACAGCCGATCCTCGCCAAGAAGGGCGACGACCTGCGGATTGACTGGGGTTATCTCTACGTGGCGGCTCCGGCGACGACGGTCGAGACGCGGGCGTTTGCGGGACCTGGTGCGCTCCAGCGCAGCTTTGTCGCGAACGGGCTTCGCTCGGTGGAAGGCGCCTCGTTGGAAGCTCCCGCCACGGCTGACCAGCTCGCCGCCGCGATGACCATCAAAGTTGGCAAGGTTTCTTCCAAGCCGGTCTCGCGCTGGCTGATGCTGGCCTACGACGACATCTTTTCGATCCAATACATGAAGAAGAACCTTCGCCCCTACTGGCGTCGTAATGGCTGGGAAGCCGCCGACCTGCTGAAGGCGTCCGCGAAGGATTACGAGTCGCTGGTCAAGCGCTGTGTCGCCTTCGACAACGAACTGATGGCCGATCTCACCAAAGCCGGCGGCGAGAAATACGCCAAGCTCTGCGCGCTCGCCTATCGTCAGTGCTTCGCCGCGGGCAAGTTTGTCGCCGACGAAAACGGCCAGCCGATTTCCTTCTGCAAGGAAAACCATTCCAACGGGTGCATCGGCACCTCGGACGTGTTCTACCCGATGGCGCCGCAGTTCCTGATCTTCGGCCCGTCGGTGGCCAAATCGTTCCTCGTGCCTTTCATGAACTACGCGGCGAGCGAGCGCTGGAAGTTCCCCTTCGCGCCGCACGACCTCGGCACCTATCCGCAGGCCAACGGTCAGGTTTATGGCGACGGCGAGCGCGGCGTGAACAACCAGATGCCCGTCGAGGAGTCTGGCAACCTGCTCATCCTCATGGCTGCCGTCGCTCAGATGGAAGGCAATGCCGGTTTTGCGTCGAAGTATTGGCCGCAACTCGAGCAGTGGGCCGCCTATCTCAAGGACAAGGGCTTTGATCCGGAGAACCAGCTCTGCACTGACGACTTCGCTGGTCACCTGGCGCACAACGTCAACCTCAGCGCCAAGGCCATCTGCGGCCTGGGCGCCTTCGCCAAAATGTGCGAGATGCGCGGCGACAAGGCCAAGGCCGACGAGTATTTCAAGCTGGCGCGCGAGTTCGCCGCCAAGTGGGTCAAGGAAGCCGATGACGGTGAGAAGTTCCGCCTCGCCTACGACAAGCCGGGCACCTGGAGCCAGAAATACAATCTCATCTGGGACCGCATTCTCGGCCTGAATCTCTTCCCCGATTCCGTGCTGCGAAAGGAGATGGATTACTACAAGAAGATCCAGAACAAGTACGGCCTGCCGCTCGACAATCGCCAGGACTATACCAAGCTCGACTGGATCACCTGGACCGCCACGTTGACGCAGAACCGTGCCGATTTCGAGGCGCTGACCGATCCGATCTTCGTGTTCATGAATGAAACTCCGGACCGCTCGCCCCTCACTGATTGGTACCAGACGAAGACGGCGCGCAAAGTCGGCTTCACCGCGCGTCCGGTCATCGGCGGCGTCTTCGCGCAGATGCTCTACGACAAGGCGGCGTGGCAGAAATATGCGAACCGCGACAAGACCAAGGCGGCGAACTTCGCCCCAATGCCGAAGGCTCCGATCATCAAAGTGGTCGTGCCAACGGCCCAGGAGGACAACAACATCGTGTGGCGTTACACCACGGCAAAGCCGGCCGCAGGCTGGTTCAAGCCCAATTTCGATGCCGCGGCATGGAAGGAAGGCAAGAGCGGCTTTGGCACGCGCGGCACGCCGGGCTCGCAAGTGCGCACGGAATGGAACACGCCGGACATCTGGCTGCGCCGGGAGTTCACGCTTCCCGAGGGACAACTGGGCAACGTCCAGCTCTGGGTCCATCACGATGAGGATGCCGAGATTTACATCAATGGCGTCGCGGCGGCGTCCCTCAGCGGCTTTGTCAGCGATTACGAGGAAGTGGCCATCAACCCGGCCGCCCGCGCAGCACTGAAGACTGGTGCGAACGTGATCGCCATCCGCTGCCATCAGACCAGCGGCGGGCAATACATCGACGCTGGTCTCGCTGAGGTCAAAGAGGCGAAGTAACCATCAGGTAGCGACTCGAACCTTTATTCGCACGACCATGATCGAACCCAACATTCCTCTCCAGGAACTCGCCGACGAGACAGCGCAGAAATTCCAGAAACACTACGGCCGCGCGCCAAAGTGGATCGCCGCCGCCCCCGGGCGCGTCAACATCATCGGCGAGCACACCGACTACAACGACGGCTTCGTTTTCCCGATGGCCATCGAGCGTTACACCGTCATCGCCGCCGATTGCGCCCCGGCCAAGACGGGAACTCCGGAGGTGAACTGGCATTGCGCGCGCTCCAACGAGTCCGCGACGTTTCCGCTCACCAAGCCGGTGCCAAACGGTCCGCCGAAGCACTGGACCAATTACATCCGCGGCGTCTTCGCGGGCTGCCAGGTCGCGGGCCTCGAAACCGGTCCGCTCGATGTCCTCATGACGTCCACCGTCCCGCTCGGGGGCGGCTTGTCGAGCAGCGCGGCGCTGGAAGTCTCCACCGCGACTCTCATTGAAGCGATCACCGGGCAGAAAATGGATCCGATCAAGAAGGCGCTGCTGTGCCAGAAGGCGGAGCACGACTACGCCGGCATGCCGTGCGGCATCATGGATCAGTTCATCTCGGCGCTGGGCAAGGAGGGGCAGCTTCTGTTGCTCGACTGCCGCTCACACGCGACCCAACTCGTGCCTCTCGCGGATCCGTCGCTCGCGGTCTTGATCGTGAACACCAACGTAAAACACGAACTCACCGGTGGCGGCTACGCCAAGCGCCGTCAGCAATGCGAGGAAGCCGCCCGGATCCTCGGCGTGCCGGCTTTGCGCGATGCCACGCCGGAGCAGCTTGAGAATGCCAAGGCCAAGCTCGATCCGGTGGTTTATCGTCGCGCCAAGCACGTCATCAGCGAGATTGAGCGCACGACGATGGCGGCGGAAGGCTGTCGCGTGGGCAACTGGCCGACCGTGGGTCAGCTCATGTATGCCAGCCATTTCTCGCTCAAGGATGACTACGACGTGAGCTGCCCGGAACTCGACGTGGTGGTGGATATCGCGCAGGACATCGGCGCGGCGGGCGGCGTCATCGGCTGCCGCATGACCGGCGGCGGCTTCGGCGGTTGCGCGGTGGCGCTGGTCGAGACGGACAAGCTGCAGAGCATCGGCGCGAAGATAGCGGAAGAATATCCGAAGCGGACCCAGATCCAGCCGACGCTGTTCGTCTCACGTCCCGCAGCAGGGGCGACGGTGGTGAAGGCATAGCAATGTCCTTCAATCCCGAACAACATCCGCACCGCCGCTACAACGCGTTGACCGGTGAATGGATGCTCGTTTCACCGCATCGCACGCAACGTCCGTGGCAGGGCCAGCGCGAGAGCACAGCGGGCGATCAACGTCCGCCCCATGAACCGCATTGCTATCTCTGTCCCGGAAACAAAAGGGCCGGCGATGCGGTCAATCCGCCCTACGACGGGACGTTTGTCTTTCAGAACGACTTCGCTGCGCTCCTGCCGGACACGCCGCTGACGGGCGCAACACCCGACGAGTTGTTTAACTGTGAACCGGTTCGAGGGGAGAGCCGGGTGATTTGCTTCTCGCCGCGCCATGATCTCACGCTGCCGGAGATGGCTGATGACGACATCCTTCGCGTGGTCAAGGTCTGGGCCGACCAGATTGCGGAACTCGGCCCGAAATATCGCTGGGTGCAGATTTTCGAGAATAAGGGCGCGGTGATGGGCTGCTCGAATCCCCATCCGCACGGTCAGGTGTGGGCGGGAAATTTCCTGCCGCGCTTCGTCCAGCAGGAGGACCGCCAGCAGGGCGCCTACGATCAACAGCACGGCCGACCGCTGCTGCTCGATTACGCTGAACAGGAATTGGCGAAGGGCGCGCGCGTCATCGACGCCAATGCGCACTGGGTGATGGTGGTGCCATATTGGGCGGTCTGGCCGTTCGAACTGATGCTCCTGCCGCGCCGGCATGTGCTGCGCCTGCCGGACCTTTCAGCCGAGGAACGCACAAGTCTGGCGGCGATTCTCAAAATCAGCCTGACGCGCTACGACAACCTGTTCGAGACCAGCTTCCCGTATTCGATGGGCTGGCATGGCGCGCCGACGGACGACGGCGATTACGACTACTGGCAGTTACACGCACATTTCTACCCGCCGCTGCTGCGCTCGGCGACGGTGAAGAAGTTCATGGTGGGCTACGAGATGCTGGCCGAACCGCAGCGTGATCTGACCGCTGAACAGGCTGCGCAACGCCTGCGCGATGTTCCGGTGACTCACTTCAAGCTGCGAAGCTGAAATGCAAGCGGGGCGGACTTTGTGAGTCCGCCCCGGCGCGAAAGGGTAATTGCCTCAGTAGGCCTCTTCGAAATTGGTCTCGAAAAGATGCTGGATGGCGTCCAGCGCCTTGGTCGCATCGCGGCCGGCGGCCACGAAGGTCATGCGGGAATCGTAGCCGGCGGCGAGACTGAGCAGGCCAAAGATGCTGCCAGCCTCCACCGTGGCATCGCCACAGGCCACGGTGACCTGGCATTCGTGACTCTGGAGGGTTTTGACAATCAACGA
This sequence comes from Limisphaerales bacterium, assembly GCA_038249465.1. Taxonomy (GTDB): domain Bacteria; phylum Verrucomicrobiota; class Verrucomicrobiia; order Limisphaerales; family JBBRWD01; genus JBBRWD01. The sequence continues at coordinate 66,468 of JBBRWD010000027.1, forward strand.
TGAAGGCCGGGCGTGCAGCCCGAGGATGCTCTTCATCACGAAGGTGCGGGTCAACGACGCGCCAGCAGGCGACGATGACGCGGTTTTTACGACAGGAGAGATGGGTGAGTTCATGCCAGCCTCTTCACAACATATAAGCTGGTTGAAGTGAACAATGGCTTTTTGCCCCTGTCAACTGGCGGTTTTTCGGGCAGTCGGCGCGGCCGGGGAACATCGTGACCCCCGGCCGCCGGCGTGTCAGCTGCGCAAAATCCAATGTATCTCTCAGAAGACTTGGAATGTTCTGCGGCACTGGCTGCACCGGCCTCTGGCGAAGCCAGAGGCGGCCCGCTCCCCGGCCCCCCAGGGGGGTAGGGGGGCCGGGGAGCGGGCGCGCGCGCCGAAAAAGTCCGCGCCCAAAAAAGCGAATGGAGTGGACAGCGGGGCTTCACCACGGGTGAAACCAAGGCGTGTCTAACGTGCCTTCGGCTCCGCCGCCCACCGCTCAACCTTACTACTGGAGGACGACGATTAAACTCCCCCGGTGACGACGATTAAAATTTGCCAGTGAGCCGGCAGCATCGCGGAGCGGTTGGGCCGGCGGATCGAGGGGTCCGCTGAGTGCCAAGCCGCGACGAGATGATCACCAATCAACCATCCAAACGGCTCATGAGTGAATCCGAAAAGACAGGCCAGACAACGACCCGTGCGCTGAAGGCGGAGGTCGATCGCCAGACGGCGCGCAAATACATCCGGGCGGGTCAAGGCCCCGACCCGCTGCCAGCGCCGCACCCGTGGCGGACCCGTGGCGGACACGTCCCGATCCGCTGGCGAAGCTCTGGGAGGAGGCCGCGGCGATGCTGCGGGACGCGCCGGAGTTGGAGGCCAAAACGCTCCTGGAACATTTTCAGGCGCGTCCGGGCTGCGGGCTGGGGCCACAGCATCGGCCCACCTTTCAGCGGCGGGTGCGGCCGTGGCGGGCGACGCACGGCCCGGAACGAGAAGTGTTCTTTGCGCAAGAGCGCCCGCCCGGCGAGCTGCTGCAACTGGACTGGACCTGCGCCCAGGAGTTGCAGGTCACGATTGCGGGCGAAGCCCTCGACCATCTCTTCTGCCATGGCGTGCGGCCGTATTCGGACTGGCAGTGGGCCACCCGGTGCAACTCGGAGTCCTTTTTGAGTTGGGTCACGGGCCTCCAGGCGGCCTTGGCGCAACTGGGCAAGTGTCCGCCGCACTTGGGCACCGATAATGCCAGCGCGGCCACGCACGAGTTGGAGGGGATGCCGGGACGACCCCGCGGCTGTCACTCCGATGATCTGGAGCTCTGCACGCACTGCGACGTAACGCCGTTGACGATCCATGTGGCTTGTCCGCACGCGCCGGGCGATGTGGCGTCTCGGGCAACCGGCACTTGAAGCGGCGGCTCTGGCAGCACCTGCGGTTGCGGGGCAGCCGGGATTTTGCCTCGCTGGCGGAAGACGACCGGTTTGTCGGAGGCGTGGTGCAAGCGGCCAACGTGCCACGGCAGCCGCGACTGGCGAAGGAGCTGGCCACCAGGCGTGCGCGGCCGGCCGGCCGGCTGGCCGAATACCGGGAATACGCGCCGGCGGTCAGTTCGCCGAGTCTGATCCGGGTGCGGGGGCACAGCTGTTCGGGGCCCTCGCGTTTGCGGGGGCACACGGTGCGGGTGGAACTCCATGAGGCCGTGCGCAAGGTGTATCTGGGGCGGGAGTTTCTCCTGGAGTGGCCGCGCCTGCGCGGGGCGCGGCGCACGCGGGTGGATTTTCGTCACCTCATCACGGCGTTGCCGCGCAAGCCCGGCGCCTTCCGCCACTGCCGGCATCGGGAGGCGCCCTCTCCGAGCGCGGTGTTCCGGGCCGCCCACGACCGGTTGGTGGCTGGCCACGGCGAACGGCCCGGCGTCATCGAGTATCTGCAGGTGCTCAAAACTGGCGGCGGAAAAAACCGTGGAGAAGGTCGAGCCGCTGCGGCAAGCGCAACGGACACCCTCCGGGAAGTGGCGCGCCCTCCAGGTGAGGGAACAGTTGATGCCACAGGCGCGCAAGGGGATCGAACTGGCGGGGCTGACGCCGGGTTTGGCAGCTTGCGCCACGCTGTTGGCAAGCTGAGGGGGCCCATGCCGGCTGAGCCGCTGGAGAGGCTGCTGCGGGAGTTTTGCCTGACCCCCAGGGCCGCGCGCTGCGCGGAGATGCTGGAGCGTGCCGAGGCGCAGCACTGGGGCGGCCGCAAACTGCTGCTGCACTGATGCGAGGCCGGGGCGGCCGGCCGGCGGGAGCGCAAACCGCCACGGATGCTGCGGGAATCCAAGCTGCCCTCGGGCCAGACGCCGGGCAACCTGGCGGAGGGGCAACTGCCGGCCAAGGTGCGACGCCAACTGCCCACGCTGCTGGAAGGCAGCCTGGTGGAACGGGCGGAGAACCTGCTGGTCTTCGGACTGCCGGGCCGGGGCAAGACGCACTTCCTGTGCGCGCTGGGACGGGAACTGGTCTGGCGACGCGGCGATGCGGTGTATTTCACGCCGACCTTCAAGCTGGTGCAGCAGCTTCTGGCCGCCAAGCAGGGCCTGCGCCTGGAGGCAGCACTCAAGAAGCTGGGCCGCTTTGAGGCCATCATCCTGGACGCCCTGGGCTACGTGCAACAATCGCGGGAGGAGATGGAAGTGCTCCTCACCTTCTTGGCGGAGCGCGACGAACGGCGCAGCGTGCTGGTGAGCAGCAACCCGGCCTTCTCGAAATGGGACCAGATCTTCAAGGATCCGCTGACGACGATGGCGGCGGTGGATCGCTTGGTGCATCACGCCGTCAACCTGGAGTTCGACGGCGAGAGCCAGCGCGAGTTGGGGCCGAAGCCCAAAGGCAGCGGCTAACCCGGCGCAGCCGCCCTCGGCTCCGCTGCGTCTTTGGCGCCTGACGGCGCCAAAGACTGCGCTCCGCCGAGGACGGCTGGCCCAGAGGGTCGGAGCCAGTGCATGAAACAGTGAAATACCATCAAAGGTAAGCCGGCGCAGTGGTGAGGTTTAATTGTCGCCGTGGCGAAGAATAGTTGTCGTTGACCA
>JBBRWD010000028.1:0-66451 GCA_038249465.1 Limisphaerales bacterium
TGCCCAGGCAGTGGGATGGACGACACCCGGGCTGGGTAGGGCGCGTCTGTCCCAGCGCGCCGCGAACCACTCCCGGCCAACCCGACGGCGCGCTGGGGACAGACGCGCCCTACCCGTGCGGGTTGGGACCAAGCGTCTTCGGGTAGCCCATCCCAAGGTCTTGTCAGTACTGTCGCTCGAAGTAGAGCAGACGACCGAGGGGGACAGCGAAGGTTTGTTGGATGGGACCGGTGATCAGGGTGCCGTCGTCGGCCTTCCATTGGCCGGACGGAATCTGCACGGTGCGGGCGGTGCCCTTGGCCTCCATCGGAGCCACCAGCAGGTCGTCGCCCATCAAGAATTGGTCTTTGACGTTCTCGTAGCCGCCGTCGGGGAATGCGTAGGCCAGCGGGCGCAGGATCGGTTCGCCGGTGGCGGCGCTGGCTTGGGCGAGTTCGAGGATGCGCGGCGTGAACCGCATCCGCAACGCCACGGCCTGCTTGACGGCGGCCAGATGGACGGCGTCCAGCACGCGCCAGGGCGCGACGGAGAATTGCCTCATCGGCGCGAGGGCGTGGACCTGCGTGGAGCGCACCATCGGTTCCTGGTCAATGGTCGCCTGATTGAGGAAGGAGGTGAATTCACCGCCGCCTATCATGTCCGGGCAGACGAAGGTATAGCCCAGCAGACCAGCCGCGATCATGTCGGGGATGAGTTGTTCGAGGTCAGCCCAATGGTGGCTCTTGTCGCGGAGGCGTTGCACGAGCGGCCGGCCCGCGAGCTTCTACGTGGCGCGATACTCGTTCAGCGGAAAGGCGAGACCATCTCGCCGAACTGCCGGGCGTGCTCGTTGGGGTCGAGTTTCTGGTGGGCGAGATACTGCGTTTTGTAGAACTCGGTGTCGCCGGCATCGAGCTTGAAGCCGTCCACGCCGTAGTTGGTTTGCAGACGCGTGAGTTCGCCGGTGAACCATGTCTTGGCGGCCGGGTTCGAGAGATGGAGCATGGCGCTCTTGCCGTTCCACCATTTGACCATTGCGGGATCGCCGGGTTGATTCATGAAGAAGGCCATTTTCCTGGCCAGCGCGCGGTAAACGTCGCAGTCCGGGCTGACAAACGGGCAGACCCAGACCATGACCTTATAGCCGAGGGCGTGCAGCTCGTTCATCATCGCCTTGGGATCCGGAAAACTGCCGGGGTGGAAGGTCCACTTGCCGTAGTCTTCCTGCCAGTTGTCGTCAATCATCAGCACGCCGGGCGGCAGGCCGTTGTCCACGATGGCGCGCGCGTATTTGAGCACGTCCCGCTGGTTCTGGTCATACATCAACTCGATCCACGTGTTGTACTGCGGCATGGCGAAAAGGGCGCGGTCCGGCAGCTTGCCGTCGATGGGGCAAAAGCTCTTCGCCGCGTGGCGGTAGGCAGCGCGCAAGTTCTGTCCCGTCTGACCGTGGCGAAACGTGTTGCCCGCCGACGTGACGCGCAGGGTCTGGTCTTTGAACGCGAAGCGGATCGCTGGTTGACCGGAGACTCGACCGGATTAGAGATTCCGTGGTTTCTCCTTTTCCGCCCTGGCCCCAACAGGGGGTCCAGGCTGGCTCCAAGAGATACTTGATAGGGTTTCACCCCATCGCACCCGCATGTTCTCCAAGTGTATTTTCGTCCCGATATGAAGAGCAGTGAAAGCAGTTTTGTCGAACAGTCAGCCGCTGGCCCGGCTCGAGACCCAACGCCTTCACCACGTCGGATTCTCCTGGTGGATGACGAGAAGAGCGTCCGGCGACTCAGCGTGGAGGTGCTGGCCCGCTCCGGCTACGACGTTGCAGCGGTCAACGATGGCGTGGCTGGCTGGGAGGCGCTTCAGGCCAGTCGCTACGATCTCATCATCACGGATAACAAGATGCCCCGAATGACAGGCCTTGAATTGATCGAGAAGCTGCGTGCTGCGGGCATTGCAATCCCGGTCATCATGACCACCGGATGTTTGCCCACGGATGAATTTGACCGCAAGCCGTGGTTAAGACCTGACGCCGCGCTCCAGAGGCCATTTCCCAATGAAGCCTTGCTGGAAACGGTCAGAACACTTCTGCGCAAGAACGAGGCTGACGTCACTCGCAGCACGGCGCCAACGGAGCAGGCGCTCCACGCCTCCGAACTTCGTTATCGCCGGCTGTTTGAAGCGGCGAAGGATGGCATCCTGATCCTGGAAGCCGACACGGGGCGGATCATCGATGTGAACCCTTTCCTGACTAAACTGCTGGGTTTTACTCACACAGAAATGGTGGGCCGAACCGTCGGCGAACTGAGTCCGTTCAAGGACATCGAGTCGAATAAGGACATGCTGGCGCGACTGCAACGGGGCGGGTATGTCCGCTATGAAGACCTGCCGCTGGAAACCAAGGATGGGCGACACGTTGACGTGGAGTTTGTCAGCAACGTGTATCCAGCCGGTGACAAGAAAGTGATTCAGTGCAACATCCGCGACATCACGGAGCGCAAAAACGCGCAAGATGAAATACGCCGTCTCAATGGGGAACTGGAACAACGAGTCGCCGAACGCACCGCGCAACTGGAAGCCGCCAATCAGGAACTGGAGGCGTTCACTTATTCCGTCTCGCATGATTTGCGCGCACCACTGCGGCACGTGCTGGGCTTTGTGGACCTGTTGCGAAAGGACGCCGGCCCGTCGCTTTCCGAAACAACCCACGGTCATCTGATGACGATTTCCAAGGCGGTGCTCCGGATGGGCAATTTGATTGACGCCCTGCTGGCGTTCTCGCGCATCGGACGTTCAGAAATGCAAGAGACGGAGGTGGACCTCGATCAGTTGCTCCAGGAGACGTTGGGGGATTTTCAGGCGGAGACAACCGAGCGAAACATCGCCTGGGAAATCCACCCGCTGCCGGCGGTGCGGGCCGATCGCGCCCTGTTGCGCCAGGTGATGGCCAATCTGGTCTCCAATGCGGTGAAGTTCACGGGCGCGCGCGCCGAGGCCAGGATCGAAATCGGTTGCGTTCCCAATGGCGATGGCGAATCCGTGATCTTCATTCGCGACAACGGCGCGGGTTTCGATCCGCGTTATGCCGGCAAACTGTTCGGCGTGTTTCAACGCCTGCACAGCAAGGACGAGTTCGAGGGCACGGGCATCGGCCTGGCGAACGTCCAGCGGATCATTCATCGCCACGGTGGCCGAACGTGGGCGGAAGGCGTGGTGGACGGCGGCGCGACATTCTACTTTTCAATCCCCAAACCACCCGCGAGGTCGGAATGAGCGCTGACATTGGAACTGTCAGGGAATTCCTGAGGGTCCAAAGCAACCCTCGGGGCTCGGTGCTGGCCCGCTCAGCGTTGGGGCAATTCCATCTGGCTGGCGAAGCGCCAGCCGGTCGCGACGATGCGGACGCCCGAGACCAAATGAAGTCATGAAAAAATACCACGCGACAATCCTGATCGTGGATGACGACCCCAATGACCTGATCCTGATTGAAAGAACATTCAGGGACATCGGTGTAAGTGGCCCCATTCATACGATCAACGGCGGCGACGAGGCAATTGCCTACATGATGGGAGAGGGAAAATACTCTGATCGCAGTGTGTACGCCTATCCCACCTTCATCACGACGGATCTGAAAATGCCCGGAGCGGATGGGTTTGCCGTACTAGAACACCTCAAGAGAAATCCCGAGTGGGCCATTATTCCAACCGTCGTGTTGACTTCTTCCCGCGATCTGGACGACATCAAAAAAGCCTACATGCTCGGAGCCAGTTCCTATCACGTGAAGCCCAGTTCACCCGAGGAATTGCACCTGCAACTGAAAGTGCTGCACGATTATTGGGTAACTTGTGAGGTTCCGCAGGTGGACAGCACAGGACGGCAATTGCGCACAGACAGCGCCGGCAAGCTGGGCGAGAGATTCGTGCAGGCGTAACAGTCCGTTGCTGACCTCATACTGACAAGTCCTCGGGATGGGCTATCAGAAGACGCTTGGTGCCAACCCGGACTGGGTAGGGCGCGCCTGTCCCCAGCGCGCCTTCGGATTGGCCGGGAGTGGTTCGCGGCGCAGTGATGCGGTAATCGCTCAGCTTGGTATCGAACATCGCGAAGCCATCATGGTTCTTGGTGGTGAACACGACGTATTTCATGCCGGCCCCTTTGGCGGCATTGGCCCACTTGCGCGGATCGAATCACCGGGTTGAACCGGTTTTCCGACCACGGTGGGCTTGGAATTGGGATGTCGCCAAGGGTCAGGATTGCCAGCGGCGCGGGTTGCTCCAGTGGGGGTCAGGGCTTCGGCTCCTCATCGCTGATGCCCCAGAGTTTTTCGAGGAGCGCGTAACCCGCCGGGTCGTAAGTCTTGAGTGCGGCGCGGTCGCGGGGGAAGTAGGTGTTGCCGCAGAAAGAGGTGGTGGTCAGTTCGGCGAAGTATTCGAGGTGGTTCTGCGCAGCGTAGTTGGGGTGGTGCGTGGCTTTATCCTCCTCCCGCACGATCTGATAAAGCCCGGCCTTCATCGCGGCCTGCCAGGTGTCGTAGATGTCCGCGCGCTCCTCGGGCCAGTGCTCCAAGTGCTGCGCGTGGCCGAACTCATGCATCAGCGACTTCAGCGCCCAGTGCTCGGTGAGCTTGGCGTAGTTGGCCGCGTTGAAGATGATGATGCTCGACGCCATCCGCGCATCCAGCCAGTCGTGATGCCTCGGCGCGTCCGCGCGGAAATACTCCAGCCCGTTGCTGCGTCCGCCAGCCTTTGCGCGCGGCCCGTGCATGAGGAAGACCCTGAGCTGGCGCAGGTCCGACAGCGACGCTTTCGGGAGCAGCCCGGCAATTTCCCCCAGCTTCTTCTCCACGCGCGCCAGGGCGTTCGACGCCAGTTCCGGCACTTCGTCGGCGAGTTGCTTTTCCACCAGCACTTCCCAGCCGTGCAGCCGGTGCGTGACGTAATCGCGCGGTGGGTGGTTGAAGTCCACCGGCGCCTGCTTAAAAGCGGCGGCGGTCTTGCGTTCGGAGCGAGCGCCCGCCGGCCTTACTGTCACCGCGTAGTGCAGGTCGCGGAACGTGCAGACATCCGGAAATCCCAGCGTGCCGGGCGGCTGCGCCAGGCGCGCCTTCCAGTCGTCGGGAAACTGCGGCAAGCCCTCGCGGCGGATGCCGTGGCCGCGGAGCTTGTTGGTCGGGTCGGGCGTGTAGGTGCCGTAGTATTCGTTGGCCAGCGTCATGCCGCGCAGAGGAGCGCGCGTCAGGAACATCAGGAGAAAGGCGTAGGTGCGGTGCGGCTCCAGCGGAAACTCATCCTCGCCGGTGAAGTCCAGTTTCAGGTGGTCGCCTTTGGCCAACTTCTCCGGCAACCGCGCCTCCAGCACCCGCAACGGCGTGTAGGTTTCTCCTTCGAGGTAATCGTCCAGTTCCGGCGACGTCAGGCGATCAAACTTCCCGGCAAAGCCTGGCGTGCCGTGGTCGTTGAGGCGCGGCTCGCCGGTGACCTCGAACCATTGCACGGCGACCCGCGCGCCGGGCGTGTTCGTCAGCATGGCGAGGTCCGCATGGCCCACCCGCAGGAACAGGGCGTCGAGCCGGACGCGCTGATCCCCGGTGAGAAACGTCTGGCCCAAGTCCCGGTCGCGCTGCGGTTGCTCGCGCGCGGCTCGGGCAAAGGCCGTCACGCCGTTCGTCGGATACTTGTTCTCGTCCACCTTGCGGTTCGCGACGAAGCGCAGGCTGGTGTTGCCCCCCTTGTCGTCCGTGGCGTGATGCACCAGGACCGAGGGATGGTCCCGGGGCGGCACCAGCGGGACGGGCGAAGCTGTGATGTCGAGGCCCGCCGAGAGGGGGTGCGGGTGGAGGCATGCCAAAAGGCTTGTCCAAAGGAGCGTGTGGATTGTCTTCATTTCATTGCATTCTCGAACCAGACCACGCTGAAGAAGCTCTGGTCCCGGCCGTTCACGGGGCGGTAGTGTTCCTCGACGTTGCCGAGCAGGTCGAGGTCGCCATCCCGGTCCACGTCCAGAGGGATGAGATGATCCCATTTCTCGCCCACCCACTGGCGGCGGGAGTTGTAGCCGTCGCTGGGTTTGATCGGGCGGGTGATCCAGTCAGGAGCGGAGCGCGGACCGGTTTGTTCGAGCCAAAAGACGCTGAACTTGTCCTTGGGCAGATGGCCGTCGTTGTGGATCAGCGCGGCCACCACATCCAGGCGGCCATCGCCGTTGAGATCGGCGAACTTGCACGGACGCCCGATCCATTGCATCGGCTCGGGTTTGTGGATGACGGTCCGCTCCCAGGCTTCCGGCCCCGGGGCCGCCTTGATCCGTTTGCGGAACAGATGAATCGAGTTCTGCGTCTGGGTCACCAGGTCGGCCAACCCGTCGCCGTCGAAGTCGCCGACGCCGAGTTGCGGTTTGGCGTAGAACTCCGTGCCGCGCCAGACGCGATGTTGTTTCCAGGGTTGGCGCTGCTCCGGACGGCCCGCGCCCGGATTCTCCAGCCAGTAGATCTCCTCGTCCCATTTCGAAGTGTCCCAGTCCGCGTTGGCATCCACCAGATCCTCGTCGCCATCCTGGTCAATATCGGCGCTGACAAACGCGTGCCCGCTGAAGACGTCGGGCGCGATGAAGTGCTGCCGCCACGCCGCCAGGTCGCGGCGGCGGGCCTTGTCGGCCGGGGCTTCCAGCCAGCGGATGCCGGCGTATTGTTTGGTGACCGAGTGGCGCCGGCCGCCCGCCAGGATGTCCGCCGCGGCATCGCCGTTCACATCCCGGCATTCCACGTAAAGGTATTGAGCGCCTTCGGTGCCGGGGATGTGGCCAGCGGCCTGCCACTTGTCCGGTTGGGCGGTTTCACGCGCCGCCGGCCCCCAGACGATGCGGACGCCTGTCTTGAGGCCCTTCTCCAGATCGTCGCCATCGGCCACGACGTAATCGAAACTGCCGTCGCCGTCCAGGTCGCCCAGGCAGGCGTATTCCGGATTGCCTGTGACCCCGAGCACGATTCGTTTCCACGGCTGACGTGGATCTTTGCCGGGGCCCGGATGGAAGAGCAGGGTCAGTGTGCCCACGCCTTCGTCGATGACGGACAGGTCGGGAAAGCCGTCCTGGTTGACGTCGGCCAGGCCGGCGGAGTTGGCGATGAGGTAGTCATCGCTGATGCGGTGCATGGTCCAGGTCGGACCTTCAGCCAACCGGGCTGTCACCGTTCGAACCGGGTCGGCGGCGGAGGCGAGAGACCACACGGCTTGCAGGGCAAGGATCGCGATCCATGGCGAACGCATCAGGATTGGTTTCATGTGTTGCTGAGGGGTTGGAGTTCAGTCGATCCGGCGCACGCTTAGAAAGAACGCCGCGCACAAATGCCGGCCGTTCGCATCCTGAAAGGTTGCTTCGACCTCGGTGCGGCCGGCTTTAAGGGGCAGCCGAAACACCGCGGCTCGATCCGCGTCAGCGACCGTGGCACTCACGCGCTGTTCGCCAATGCGAAGCTGTGCGCCGACGATGGGCAGCGCGACCCCGGCGGGGAAGCCGGCGTGGTCGGGCGTGGATGTGTCGCGCGGGATCCACGCGGGCGCGACAGCGCGCAACGCCAAACCGCTTTCCTCCGGCCAGCGACGCAGGGCGAATTCATAGGTGCCATCGCGCGCGACTTCGACATCCCAGACGCCTCGCCGTTTCACGCCCTGGCGCAGCCCTTCCATGCCGTGCATGGCGCCATCGCGCCACTCGGAGCTGTTCAACACGGCGACGCCGCCGTCGGGATGGCCGAGGGAAATGAAGGCCCGCTGGCGGGTCAGGGGCTCGGTCGTGTTCCACCAGGCGTCGTAGCTCGCGCGCAGTTCCCTCGCCAGGTCGGACTTCGCAGCGATGAGGTTGGTTCGTTGCATGGGGTCGCTTGCGAGATCGTAGAGTTCGGGGCCGCCCTGGGCCGGCCCTTTGATGTCGCTCAAGAGCCGCCAGCGGCCTTGCATCACACAGGTCATGCGGAACGGCTCCGGGAGGCCGTATTGCACAATGACCGTCCGGTCGGGCACCGGGCCGTCGCCCCGCAGAGGTTTGGCCAGGCTGGCACCGTCGAACCTAGCGCTGGTCGCCGACTGCACGCCACAGAGGTCGATCAGGGTGGGGAGGAGATCCTGCACCTGGGTCAGTCCCGGTAGATCGCGCCCGCCGCTGATGCCGCCCGCGGGCCAGCGGATGAAACACGGCACGCGATGCCCGCCCTCGGCCAGGCGCGACTTGCCATCGCGCATCCCGGCGTTGTAGTGGCCGATAAGCGCGTAGCCGCCGTTGTCGCTGAGAAAGATCACCACGGTGTTCTCGCGCAGGTCGGCTTCCTTGAGGAAAGTTTCGAGCCTGCCGAAGTTCTCATCCGCATTCGCCAGCATGGCGAGATAGCCGATCTGGCCGGGGCTGAGTTTCGGAAACTGCCGCGCGATCGACTCGCGCAATCCCTTTGGCGCCCACTGCGGACCGTGACAGGCATTGAGCGGCAGATAGCAGAAGAACGGTTTCCTGGCCTCATGCTGGCGGCGCATCCATCCCATCGCTTCGCGGAAAAAGATGTCCGTGCAATAGCCGGTGAACTTCTCCGTGCGGCCATCACGGCGGCGCAGCACGGGATCGAAGTAATCGTTGCCCCAATGGTCCGGCAGCGAACTGATTTCCTGCATGGGAAACCAGAGCGTCTCCTGAAATCCGCGGTCCTGCGGGCGATGCGGATGGTTTTCGCCCAGATGCCACTTGCCGAACAGCGCGGTGGCGTGGCCGGCGGACGCGAACATCGCCGGCATCATCAGCACGTCCGGCCGCACCATCATGCGCGAGCTGGCGATGATGCTGGCGCCGTTGCGCAGGGCATCTTGGCCGGTGAGCAACTGCCCTCGCGTGGGCGAACACATGGGCGCCACGTGAAAATCAGTGAGACGGACACCCGAGGCGTGCAGCGCGTCGAGGTGCGGCGTCTTGATGAACGGGCTACCGTGGCAGCTCAGATCGCCATAGCCCAGGTCGTCCATCATCACGAGAAGGACGTTGGCGTGAGGGGCGGCGGCTACACGGTCGCCAAGAATGCAGAGAGCCAAGGGCAGAATGAGAATGAACTTCATGGTGCAGTGGGCATGCCGAGATCTTTCCGGGTTTAAACCGAATAAAAGTGGTCCTCAGAGGTCTGTTCAAGACCAAAGCATTGAAATCTGAAAACCAGACATAAGCGAATGACAAAAGCGATCATGTTCTCTGCCGGCCTGTGCTGCCTTTCCACCGGCGCCGCTCCCGCGTTGACCCCGCCCGCCGAACCACGGGGGATGCTGGCATCCTCTCCCTCGGGACAACAAATTGTCCTGTCGTGGACAGACCGCGCCACCAACGAAACCGGCTTCAAGCTGGAGCGGAAGGTCAGCGGCCCCAAGGCCCAGTTTGCGGAAATTGCCGAGCTCAAGACCACCCACTACGTGGACACCACGGTGACTCCCGGAACGATCTACACCTACCATGTGCGCGCCTATAACGCGGCTGGCGTGTCCACCTTTGGCGAAGTCACGGTCAAAGCCGGCGGGGCGCCGCCGCCGCCCACCGTGACCCGGATTCCAGCGTGGAACGTGGAGGCAAAGGTTATCTATTCCAAGGCCTTCCCGGGCTTCATGGACATCGAGATTTATCAGGAAAACGGGCGCTATCTCGTTCGGGATAAGATCAAAAAGGCCGACTACAAGGACTCGCGTCCGCGCCGTGCCTACTACGTGGACATGGAGAACATCGGGCCTTCGCTCGAGAAGGGTTATCCGCTGCCGGAGCGCGGCGGCATTTACCAGGTCCAGTGCAAACGCTGGCGGGAGGGAAAAGACATGTGGGACTTGAAGGACGCGGAGACGGCCATGGAATGGGTGATCAAACCCGGACCGCTGGGTGTGGAGGGCGAGCTGTTCATTCCGCCCACCTTTGCGCTCGATACGGAAGACTGGCGCGACCAGCAGCACAAGGCCATTCCGCCGTTTGCGCCGATCCTCGGCAAAGCCTCGCCCTCCTATCGCTATAACGTGGACCAGACCTGGCAAGACATCCTCAGCCGAGGCGCAAGCCATACGGCGAGTGGAGTCGGTCCGGGCGGACACGAGAACATGCTGCTGACCGTGGGGGACCCGCTGGATGCGATGGGCGAACAGGGTTTCGCTGCGCTGAGCAAGGCGGATCTCACCAGATACGCCTCCCAGGTTCCGCCCCTCGCGTTCTATTTCACCGATTGGGAAAAGCAGCCCGGCTGGCATAACACTCCAACTTACTGGAGCATTGATCTGCCCGACGAAAAGGTGCTCAGGAACTACTACTACTTTTTCACCGAGATGAACCGCCTGCAGCCCGCGCGCAAGAACGGCGATTACTACCGGGCGATCAAATGGAACAACTCGTTCTACGATGAGGGCGAGGCTTATCCGCTGCGCCGACAGTTCATCGAGCAGACGGAGAATCCGGAGAAGCGCACCGGCCCGGCCTTCCGCACCTTCACCGATTCGGACGGCACCAAGCGCTCGATGCGCGAGGTGTGCCGGGCCTACACGATTGATTGGTATCTCAAATCGAACATCTTTCCCGACCGTCGCCGCACGGCCATCTACCAGATCTATTGCAATCTCTTCGACACCATCAACGCCAAGCTCATCACCCCGGCGGACTCCACCATTCTCGGCTTCGCGTGGTTCGGCACGGACAACGATCTGCCCTACCGCCAATACCTCCGCATGGACGGCGGGTGGCTGGGCTACTACGGCCGCGTGCAGCAAGCCCCCTGGTGGGTGATGACTGCGACCTACATCGGCCATCTGTTTGGCGACGGGTTTCACTGGTGGCACGACAACGGCCCCGAAGGTACCGACCGCAGCAGGCATCCCGATGATTATGGGATGGGGCCGTACATCTGGGAACCCGACGCGGACGGCCCGGCCAAGGCGCCGCTGGTGCTGGGATCGCCGAGCGATGGCGGTGGGGGCGTCGTGCCCAAGGGGCCGCTTTACCCGCGCGAGCCCCGCTACAACCTTGCCTACACCAAGCTGGCCGAGTATCGCCTCAAGCAATACGAAAGCTTCCTCACCATGCCCCGCAGCGTCGCGGAATACAGCCTCGACGCCGGCAAGTCGTGGGTGAACCCGGTGGGCAACGAGCGCCGGGACATCCTCGAAAAGGCGGAGAAAAAACAGCCGCTCTGTTTCAAGTGGGATGACGGCGGCGACCTTGTGCTGGTCTTCCTCACCTGGCCTTTCGCCGACGCCCCCGAATGGAACGTGAAACTGAAGATCGCCCCCGGACAGGAGCGCGACGTGAAGATGCACCGCCAGTGGCCGATGCTCCGCGTCTTTAGCAAGAGCCACCCGGAATATGGGCTGCAGGCACCGCCCCAATGAGCGGCCGTTTTGACCGGGAATCCGTGCGCATGAATCACCTCACTCCCTGCTCCCTTTCGGCCAGGAACCTGGTGCGCCCTCTGTGGCTGATCGCCATCCTCTGTGCCGCCGTTCCGCTTCAAGCGGGCGAGGCTGTGCTCAGCGCCGACTTCTCCGTCCACACCGGAACCATCCGTCCGCTTCATGGCATCAACAAAGGGCCGCTGGCCCCCGGGGGAATCTTCGAGTTGATCAAGGAACAAAAAGCGCTGGGGATCCCGTTCACGCGCCTGCACGACTGCGGCTGGCCCAACCCGTATGTCGTCGATCACCATGCGGTTTTTCCCAACCCAAATGCTGATCCAGCGCTGCCGGAGAGTTACGATTTCCGGCTCACCGACGAATACATCAACGCGGTGCGCCTGACCGGCGCGGAACCCATTTACCGCCTGGGCGAGAGCATTGAGCACACCAGCGTGAAGCGATATGTCCATCCGCCTGCTGACATGGAGAAGTGGGCGGCGGTCTGCCTCGGCATCATCCGCCATTACAACGAAGGCTGGGCCGGCGGATTCCATCACAGCATCCGCTATTGGGAAATCTGGAACGAGCCCGAGAACCGCCCCACGATGTGGAGCGGAACCGATGATGACTACCTGCGGCTCTACCGCACTGCCGCGACGGCCATCAAGAAACAGTTCCCCGACCTGAAAGTCGGCGGCCCGGCGCTCGGTTCCAGCGGACATTTTGTCAAAGGTGAATTCCGTCCAACAGACTTCGCCGCGAACTTTCTCGCCATGTGCCGCAAAGACGGCGTGCCGCTGAATTTCTTCTCCTGGCACTGCTACACGGCCGACCCTGCCGAACTTGCCGCGCGCTCCCGGGCCATCCGGCGGCTGCTGGATTCCAGGGGCTTCACCGATACCGAGAACCATCTCAATGAGTGGAATTATCTTCCCGGCAACTCCTGGGCACCGCTCGACCGCGCTGGAACTGCCGCCACACGCCAGCGCTGTTACGATGAAATGGCCGGCGCGCCGGGAGCCGCATTTGTCGCCACTTCGCTGCTGGAACTGCAAGACGCGCCCATTGATGTCTGCAATTTCTACCACGGTGAACTGGGCGGATTCGGCATCTTCACCGAGCAAGGGGTGCCGCTAAAGGCCTACCAGGCTTTGCGCGCGTTTCAGGGTCTGGTGGAAACGCCGCGGCGTGTGGCAACCCGCGGTGCCGTGGCCGGAAAACTGGCCTTCGCCGCCGGCCTGAGTGCCGATGGTCGCGAGGCGTCCTTTCTGGTGAGCAACTTCGCCGATCCACGCTCGGAGTTCGTGCTGAACTGGAAAGGTTTCTCCTGGACCGGCGGCGTAACGGCGGAAATCCGCACCGTCGATGCCGGAAGCGATTTCGCAAACGCGCGGACTAAGCCGGTGGCGGGCGAAAGCGCTTCGTTGCACCTGACGTTGAAGGCGCCCGCCATCGCGCTGATTCGTTTGCGCCCGACTAGTGGCGCGGCGGCCAAAACAACACTGTCAGTTGCCTCTCCCGCGAATCGGCTGGTCTTCCAGCGCAACCAGGCCGGGAACGCGGTGATTCCCGTGACCGGAAGTGGCGCGTGGCCGGAGGCAGCGGTCGAGGCGCGGGTCGTGGACGCGGGCACGGGCCAGGCCAGCGATTGGACCGCGCTGGGAACGGTGCAGCCGGATTTCAGCTACCGGGGCAGGCTGACGGTCGCGGCGGGCTGGTATTCGCTGGAGGTTCGCGCTCGTGGCGAGGGGAATGCCGCCACCGCCACGGTCGAGCGCTTTGGCGTCGGCGAAGTTTTTGTAGTGGTGGGTCATTCGGTCGCGCACGGTGGCGAGATCAACCTTCCCGGAGCCGAAGACGACCGCGTCAGCACCATTGCGTTGCCGGCGGGCGATACGGAAGCGCAGCGCCGGTACAAGTTCACCGGCGACGCGCGCTTTCTGCCGGAGACGGTCGGAAGGCATTTTGAGGCCAACGTCCAGCCCGCCCCGGCCGGACGAGGCACTTACTTCTGGGCCGCCTTTGCGGAGCATGTCGCCAAGGCGCAGAACGTGCCGGTGCTGCTGCTGAACGCGGCCTTTGGCGGCACCAGCCTGGAACATTGGGCCAAGTCCGCGCGCGGCGAACCGTTCCAACATCCGTTCGTGATTGCGTCGATCCGCATGCCGTACATCCAACTGGAGCACGCGCTGACGAAGTATTGCGCGGTCACAGGCTTGCGGGCGATTCTCGCCGACCAGGGCCAGAACGATTGGCCCGAGAAGGACGAGAACAAGATCCTCACGAACTACAAGGCGTGGATCGAGCAGGCCCGCAAAGACGCCGGCTTTCCCAGCTTGGCCGTGGTGGTGAACCGCCAATCGCCCCCCGACGGCTTCGGCCAGATCCGCCGCGTGCAGGAACGCATGATCCAGGAACACCCCCATTGTTTCCCCGGCGCGGACTATGACACGCTGGCCAAGGAGGATACGGTCGATAGAGTCCACCTCAGCGAAGCCGGCGCCAGGAAGGCCGCGCGTCTCTGGGCAGCGGCGCTGGATGCGAAATTCTTCAAGGCGGCGGTGCCATTGCCGGCAAAGTGACCGGCGCAAACGAAAATGGCGTGCTCTGGGGATTGGCCTTGTTCACTGTGGATGGAATCTGATTTTGAAGCTGCTAGGTTCGTCATTTCCGCTTCGTGTTCAATTCGACTAAAAGAAAGCGAGACAACATGCCATTGATCCCAACCGAACCTCGCCGGACGCGAGCGTCCGAAGGAAAACACCCGCGCGCCCACGCCGCGTCCTTTCCGCCCGCCCGCTGGGCCTCCGCCGCGGGTTGGGCAGTCGTGGCGCTTACGGTCATCTCCGCAGCTTCGGCCCGCACTGTCAGCAGCGAGGACGCCTACATCAAGAGCGATCGTGCCCAATGGGTGCTGGGCACCGCGACCATGGAGAAGACCATCGCGTTGGAGGAAGGTCGGCTGTTGGCCAGGAGCTACCGGCACAAAGCCGCCCAATGCGAGTTGCTCCCGGCCGGCGCGGTTTCCGATGAGTTTTTCGTGACGCTGGACGGCCAGCGGTGGAGCGGTGCGACCGGGCCGTGGAAACTGGTCGAGGCCAGGACCTCCAAGTTAAAGCAGGGCGAATTGCAGCTCGATCTCACGCTCCAGCGCGATTCGCTCCGCGTCACCAAGTCGTATCTCGTTCATCCCGGATCGAGCCTGCTTCGCGAATGGGTGAACTTCAGCAACGCAGGCCGGCGGCCGCTGGTCATCGGCGAGCCGGGTTTCCTCAACTTCACCGCCCGCGCGGGCGATCCCGATTCCCTCGACTTCCACTGGATGACCGGCGGCTACAACCATCCAGGCTCCTGGGTGCTCAAGACCGAAGCTCTCGGCGCGGGCCAACCGCGCGTGTTCGATTCCTACGATCCTTTTCCCGGCATGGTGGCCAGTTTCCCGGGCGACGGCGTCAACGCGGCGATCCTGCTGGACGATCGGCAGGTATGGCCCGCGCAAGGCTGGCAATACTCCGCCAACGCTTTGGTCCGTGCGACCTGCGCGACCACCGTCACCGTTGCGAAAGGCGATCACATCGTCTTCCGGGTGAATTCTGGTAAGACCATTGGTTGGGACACCACCGCGTTCGATTCGACGCTGACCTACGAGGATGGCGAAACGCACACCGCCTCGAAAGAGTTCAGTCCCGAACAAGGCCGCCACGGCTGGCGCTACCAGTTTCTCGAAGAAGGCCGGTTCGTGGACCTCGTCCACGACACGAACCGCAATCAGTGGCGCAAAGCTCAGGAGAACGCGACGGGCACGCCGTGGATTGGCCGGGAGGAACAGCATCCTGACTTGCATCAGGACGCCGTGCGCGTCTGGACCGCGCCGAAGGCGGGCCGCGTGCAGATCACCGGCGCGGTCTGCAATACCGGCAACCGCGAGGCTGGCATGGGCCCCGGAGGAGTTCGCCTGGGCTCCAGCAGCTACGCGCCCTGGACCGCGCTCTTCAGCCGCGACACGAAGGCCGGCCTGTTCATCGGCTGGGACTACTTCGGCCATTGGGCGTCGTCCTACACGCGCAGCGCGGATGGCAGCATTACCGCGCAACTTCGCGTGGCTGGTCATAACCAGACGCTCGCGCCGGGGGAATCGGTCACGACCCCGAAAGCGTTTGTGGGCCTTTTCCGCGACGACCTCGACCAGGCCGGCAACGAGTGTCTCGACTGGCAGTACCGGTACCTTTGGGACTACACGCGCGAAGGCTGGTTCCCCGCCATCCGCGCGCTGCATGGGTGGAACAAAGGCACGGGCTGGGGGCAGCCGGACACGCCTTGGACGGGCGGGAATCCCGATTTCGACAGCACCTTCCGTAAAATCTTCCGTGCGGCTGATTTCATGCGCTTCACCGGAGTGGACGTCTATCACCGCGACTGGGGCTGGTGGGACCGCGCGGGCGACTGGAATGGCCCCGACTTCCGCGCCATGAACAACTACCTCGGCAAACACCAGATGGGCCTGCTCATCTACGCCTTTCTCTACACCGTGGACCTGCAATCGAAAGTCGCGCGCGAACATCCCGACTGGGTCGTGGGCGGCAGCACGCTCGACATGTCCAAACCCGAAGTGGTGGCCTTCATCCGAGGCCAGCTCGACGCGTTTGTCCGGAACTGGGGCGACTTCGAGTGGCGCAACGACAGTGACCCCATTTGGCCGCGCCACGGCGACGACACCGTTCTGCTCGGCCAGGATCAGGGACTGCGGCAAATCATCCGCGGTTTCCTCGACCAGCATTCCCGCAGCGCTTTCCACGCTGTCAACGGCGGCGGCATGTGTGCCGGCTACGATTACGCGCGCTACGCTTCCTCGATCCAGTTCAGCGACGGCCTGGTCGGCCCCATCGGCAACTACTGGACCGCCCTCCTGCTGCCGCCGGACAAGAGCAACAACCAGCCCGATATTTCCAATCCCGACCAATTCGAAAAAGCCACCTGGCGCGGCACGCTCTGCTGCAACTTCGACACCTCAGGCGACACCTGGAATCCGGAGAAACTCGAAGGCCTGCGCGAACTCAACGACATCTACCACTATCTTCAGAGCCAGGGCGTCGTGGGCCGCTGGGTGCATGTCTATCGGCCCCGTGTCACCGGCGATGATCCGGCCATGTATTTCCAACGCCTGAGCCGCGACGGTCTCCGTGGAATTGTGATTCCCAAGCGGACCGCGCCCGGCCTGGTCACGATCAAACCCAAAGGACTGCTGGCGAAGCAGAGCTATGTCGTCAGCTTCCACGAATCCAGCGCCAGCGAAACACGCGCCGGCGCCGACCTGATGGCAAACGGGATCGTTCTCCAGAAGATGCCGCCCGGCGAGTTGATCTATTTGAACCTCCCGCTGCATCCCGGCAGCAAGCGGGACACCACCGCGCCCAAGCCACCGGGCCGTGTCGCCAAAAAGCGCGGGGAGAATATTGGCTATCCCGGGATCGAACTCAGTTGGCGCGCTGGTTCCGACAACAACTGGGTTTCGTATTACGAAATCCTGCGCCATGGCGTCGTCATCGACAAGACGGCCAAAGGCACTTTCTACTTCGATCACTCCGGCGGAGCCGACCTGGCCGCCACCTACGAGGTGCGCACGGTGGATGGAGCAGGCAATGTTTCCGCCAAGTCCGCGGCCCGCGGTCCCGCCGCCAAACCCGCGCGTATCATCGATGACGGTCCCGAGGGTGGCATCACGTTCAGCCCCCAATGGCGCCGGCAAACCGCGCCGACACTCGTCGCCCACAATGGGAGCATCACCGCAGCCAAAGAGAGGGGCGCTGTGGCGGGGCTGTCTTTCGAGGGGCGCCGCGTCATCTGGTTCACCAAACTCGGCGCGGATTGCGGCAAGGCCGCCGTGAGCATCGATGGCGGCGCGCCGGAGACCGTGGATACCTATTCTGCCGACGACATCTGGGGCGTGGGCGTATTTCAGAAGGAGTTTCCCTCCTCGGGCCATCACACCATCCACATCGAAGTGCTCGGCACACACGCCCCCCGGTCCAAGGACTCCCTCGTTCACCTGGACGGTTTGCGGGTGGAGATGGAGTAACGAGGGATGATTGTCATTCTTGTGAGAGCGAATTTGGAAAATCTTGGCAGCCGACGTGAGGAGGCTCATGCTGAACTTGGGAGCTTTAGTTCCTGAGCAATATTGAGCCTCCTCACGTCGGCTGCTACGCGAGGCGGAAATTTCAAAACACGCTCTGAGCGGTTCGCGGGTGACATTCGCGACGCTGCCTAGGTGCTGCAATATCTTGAAAGCCGGCCCGATGAGCATCTTGCTCTGTAGCTGGACTTCGCGACGCTCGAAATAGTGCGTCTGGAATCGCGACCGGTTTCCAACTCGGGCGTATTCGAGATACAGCGTGGCCGGCAACGGCGGGAAGGCATTCGCCAGGGCGTGTTCGCCCCGACTGACAAGGTGGGTCTTCACGTTCGCCGGCAGCACCTGGGCGAGCCGAGCTTGGCGGGCGGAAATTGCTCGGCCAGAGGCGACATGGCGCGCCCTGAAACCACGAGCGTCCCCGCGCCGACGCAGGAGAGCGCGAATCGAATCCGAAGTGGGCAGAGGTGTTGAAGAGGGGTGTTACTAGGTTCCGACCATCCGGGCGAACTGTGCCCGCCCGGGCGTTCTATTGGGTCGAGGCATGCGGGCATCATGAAGCAAACCGGCGGCGGCTTCGAGTAAGGAATTTCCTACTTCAGGTTCTGGCGGAGGGCGGCTAGCCTGCCTGGATGAAATCTCGAATCGGTGTGCTGCTCTGCTTCTGCCTGGCGATGACCCTGCCGGCGGCGGTTTCTCCTGCGCCGGTGCTCCGCGTGGCCGTGGCGCAACCGCTGGTCAGCGTCGGCGACGTGCAACACAATGTGGCGAACATGGAACCGCTCGTGGCCGAGGCGGCGCGGCGCGGCGCGAAGCTGGTGGTGTTCTCCGAGTGCGGCCTGACTGGCTACGACTTGAAAGGCGCCGGTGCCCGCGCGGCACTGATCGCGAATTCGGCCGACCTGGATGCGGTCGCCAGGCTGGCCAAGAAGCATGGCACGGTCATTGTCACCGGCTTCTACGAGCGCCTCGGCGAAATGTTGCACAACACAGCGGCGGTCTTTCACCCCGATGGCCGGCGGGTGTTGCAGCGCAAGCACCGCATTCTTGAGCCGGAACGTGCCTCCTGTCCGGTCGTCCCCGCAGTACGCGAACGGACGGGGTTCGAGGTGGACGGCTTTCGCTTCGCATTGTTGATCTGCTCGGATGCTGGCATTCGCGGCATCTTCGAGGAATTGGCCGCGAAGGGATGCGACGCCGTCATCATCCTCACCGCCGGCGCGGGCAGTGAGCGTTTCGGTTGGAATCAGGAACAACTGGCCAGCACGTCCGTGCGCAAGAAGTTCGCCCGCCAGGCGTCTGCCGCGCTATCGCCGGACGCCATCCGCCTCTGCCTCGATTTGAATCTGGCGCAGATTGCGTGCAACCAATCCGGCTGGGACGCTTCCACCGGCTATTTCCAACCGGGCGGCAGTTCCATCGTTGACCGCACGGGCGAGGTTACCGCCGTCATTCCGCCGCGGTTTGTCTTTGAACATCTGCGTCCGGACCTGGCGGTCGGCCAGATCAGCCGGGCATCGCCACAGTCCTCCAAATGATCCTCTGGAATCAACAGCAACCACACCCATGAACCTGAACAAACTCACCTGCGCCCTGCCGCTCGTCCTCACGGCTCTTGTCTTGGAAGCCGCTGCCGCGACGCTCACCTTCGACCAACCTCAACTCGCCGGCATCTCGGGCTTCCGCGCGTTCTGGGATACACCCATCGTGCTCGCCGAGGATGGCCTGGTCGTCGAGACGAAGCACAATCCGGGCGGCACGGGGTCGAACGCGGTCTGGGCGCTCGCGAAGCGCGACGGCGGTGCGCAGCCGGGTGCCATCGTGTTCGATGCACTGCATCGCTCGGTGCTGGTGCGTTTTCCCGGCAGCGCGCAACGCATCGCCGAGGAACTGCGCAAGGGGTTCGCCATCGAGAAGGTCGAGTTGGTTCTCCCGCATCGCGCGACCGAGCTGTGGGCCGAAGGCTACGCGGAGCCGCCCGGCATGTCGTTCCTGGGCACTTCGTGGGAAGAGAAGAAACCCCGCTGGCATGCCGTGGCGTGGGCCTTGCACCAACCGTGGATTGCGGACCGCGAGCGCGGCCCGACGTTCAACGCCTCGGTCAACGGACTCGCTTACTGGAAGCAGTTCGGCGCGCAGGACGAAAGCGAAGACCGCTTTCCGCAACGGTTCGGCCCGGTCGAAGTTTCCGCCCACGCGCCGGAAGGCCGGCTCGACCTCACCACGCTGCTCACGGACACCGCGTTTGGCGCGACCCTGGCCGAGCGGTTGCGCGTGCTGGAAGGCAACGGCGTCGTGCTGCGCAAGTGGGAAACCTACGACTTGAGTTATTGGTTCGGCGGCTACGAATGGGGCACGGCCACCGGCGGACGCGGCATCATCATCCGCACGCCCGCGTTGGTGGTGACGTTGAAGGCCGCGCCGGCAGCGGTCCTCGTCGGCGACCTGTCGGTGCGACTTCCTTCCACAAAGCGTGGCCAACCCACCGCGGTGGTGCCGTCGGCGGAGCAGATACGCGCGTTCGCGACGAAGCACGCCTTTCAACGTCCCGCCTGGATGCCGGAATGGCAGTGGCAGCGCGTGCAGGAACTCAAAGCCATTGGCCACATCCAGGATTATCCGGCCACGCCGGAGGCTTACGGCAAATGGATTGACGCCATGCTCGCCAAGTCGCCGCGCACCTGGGACGGCTTTCAGGCTGCCGAGATGACGCAGGATTACGCGCTCTTCAGCGACACCTGGCCCGCCCCGGTGCGCGAGCAGTGGAAGCTCTATTGGTGGGCCTGGCTGATGCCCGACCGTGACATCAAGGACTTGGTCCAGGGCTACGTGGGTGGCCAGCAGAACCAGGACTACATCAAGCGCACCGGCGACTGGCGGGGCAATGCCAGCGTCTATCGCACCTATTGCCGCAACATGGGGACGATGAACTTCAACCACTGGGCGGCCAACGGCACGCTCCTCGGCGGTTACATCCTCGGCTCGGAAGCGATGCTGAATGAGGGGTGTCATGGCTTGGAGACGTTCCCGCTGCGCACCTGGTGCTGGTTTGATGGCAGCACGCAGGAATCCATCGACCACTACTACTTCTCCATTTCCCTCAAGGACCAAAAGGTCTTCGCGGACTTCGGGCCGACGGCGTTCGACCGCATGATGGGCCGGAACATCCTGGCCAAGTCAGTGGGCGAACTCGCGGCGCTCTATCATCCGTCGCTGAAACGCTTCATCTCGTCGTCCGGACGCACAGGCATCGCCTACCTGCTGGCGATTCAAGATGGCACCAAGCACATCGTTCACACGCTTTCCAAGAAGGGCGCGCTGACCGACGCGGGGCGCAAGGACATTCCCGGCGGCATGCCGATGCTGGGCCACGACGCCGACCCGGGTGTCATCGCGCAGCAAACGCTCAACGGCCCGTGGGCGGACGAATGGCTGGCGAACGTGGTGGATGACAAGCCTCTGCCGTTCGAGATGACGGCCAGCTACAAACAGTGGGGCAACTTCGGCGCAACCCCGCTGTGGAAGCGCAGCTACCTCGGGAAACACTACGGCCTGGCCACGATTGACGTGGCCATTGGCAACCAGACGGTGCCGCTCATGGCCCAGTGGCGGCGCGATGACCGGCCCGCCGACCGCGCGGAGCAGGTGGGCACGTTGCTGGCGCGCTTCGGCGTCAACCGCACCGAGTTCCTCGACAGCATCTGGCACGGCACGAAGCAGCGGAACCCCAACGGCGGTGTCGGCCAGCAAGGCGGCTTTATCGCCTCGGTGCAGCATCGCAACAAGCTGCTCGCGTTCACCTCGCCCTATCCGAAGCTCCAGTATTCCGGCGACCGCGCGCTGCCCACGAACATCACGAGTGTCCAGACCTCGATTGCGCTGCTCGATTTGCAGCCGAAGCCAACCTGGGAGATCCATCTGGATGGGCGCCGCGTGACCGAGTGGCCCGTTCGCGCCACGTTCGGCCAGCGCTTCACCATCCAGGACGGCGTCACCTTCATCGGCATCATTCCGCTGCCGGGTGCGACCGACCTCGGACGCGATGCCGAGGTGGTGCTTTCGGATGAGGGCGAACTCACAGAGATGCAGGGCGGGGGAAAGCTCAAGACCTCGCTCGTTTTGAACCTTTACAACTACCGCTCCGACGCGCCGCTCAACCGGAACCGTGCCGACCTGGACGATGCCTGGGGCGGCTTCGCGCTGGAAATAGCCGACGCCACCGGGTTCAAGGACTTCGCCGCGTTTCAGCAGCACATCGCCAATGCGAAGGTCGAGTCCCGATGGGAAGCCGCGGAGAAAACGGTGCACGCGAAACTGGTTTCCGGCGCGGATACGATCGAGGCCGGGTTCAAGCCCGGCTACACCGGTGATTGGGACAAGCAAACGCCGACCGACCAGTGCTTCCCGTATCGCCGAGTGAACGACGCCTGGCCGTATCTGCCGAAAGACGTCGAGCGCGACACCACGCTGTCTCAGTTCAGCCGCACCGGCCACGCTGGGAAGGGTGGCGCGATGCTGACCGTCGAATCAGGCCGGATGGCGTGTGTCGAGTATGAGCCGGTAAGCGGCGCGTTTGTCGGCTATACACCGCTGCCAGACGCGACGACGTGGAAACTCGAAGCGCCTGGCGGCATCGTGGTCGAAGCGGACGGCAAAGTCGGGATGTTGCGCGTGCTCATCGTTCCCAAGACCAATGAAGTGCTGGTGGAGCAGGCCTGGCGTCCCGGCGTGACCCTCGAGAACCAGGCAACCAAGCTGCACATCCGGGGCATGAATCAACCCGCGGTGCATTTCAATGGCCGGGCCGTGGCGCTCGCGCGGGACCACACCTTGCCGCTGACGCCGCCCGGCCGGCCATGACCGACGGCCTTCAACGTGGGCAGATGATACCAACAACCTGTTGCCCATTGGCAGGCACTTCGGCCTGGATGATCGGTTCCTCGGCAGCGAGGTCACCGCTCGATCTGCAACAACCACCAAGTCGTCGCGGGTTCGCCCAGCGCGAAACTCCAGCCAGCCGAAGAATTGTTGGCGCTGATGGGATCACCCAGCAAACGACCTTCCGAACTCAGCGGAGTCACACGGACGGATTGGGCTTTCATCACTCCGCGCAGCGTCACGGTCCCGGCGACTGGCTCAATCAACACCGGGCCACGGCCCCACTCGGCCAGCGTCTTGCCATCCTCGGCGAATTGCTGGCCGGTGTTTTGCGCCGCGCCGGTCGTGGCCACCAGCAGCAGGCGTTTCGCCTGGGCGATGGGCTGGTCGTCGAGCGCGGTGAGGGTGATGACCGCGAACTCGTTGGTGAGATCGACAGCCAGGTGCGGCGTAGATTCGCCGCTGCCGCGCACAAAGCCGATGAGCGACTGGCTGCGCGGCGTGGCGACGGTGATGACGCCGCGTTTCTGGTCAGCATGACGCCAGCGCAGTTCGCCGGTGTCGGTGGCAATCTCGGCCGGAGGTTTGCCAGCGTAGGGATTCGGGTATTTGGCGCGTAGCGGCGCCTCGGTAGCGCGTCGCAGTTCTCCCGAAGGCAGGTTGGGGGCGCTCTGCCGAGACGCCGCTACGTCTTCGATTCGCCATCGCGTGGCGTGTTCCAAAGGCGTCGTCAACTCAAAGTCCGGCTTGAAGAACGGGCGGTGCTTCCACGAGACCCACCGCATGGACTCAACGGTTTCATCGGAAGTGTAACCCCGCACCAACGTTTCCTTCGCCGCCGCGACGTCGTGGCGGTGCCACATCAGTCCGGCCGCGGTGAGTTGCGCCAGCTTGACCGGATCCTGGCTGACGTCGAACCAGCCGTTCCGGGGCAAGCCCTGCTTCGCGTCGCCCATGCGCCCGCGTTCCCAGTCGAACCACACTATGCCGTCCCAGTCATGGAAGAGAGCATAGGCGGCGAGCGTGAGGTAGCCTTCGGCCGCGAACTTGTGGGGGAACGGATGGTTCACTTCCGAGACGGTGAATGGTTTGCCGACGACCGGCGTGCGCGCGAACTGCGTGAAAGTCGCGTCGAGCGGATCGTTGACCATCGGGTCGTTCTTGATTTTCGTGACCTTGCCGATTTCTGGGTGCTGCCAGTAGCCGTGACCGTCAATCACGTCGAACTGCAGCATGTTGCGGACGTGAGCGAAGCCGGCAAAGCCGTCGTTATGATCGGCGGAGCCAAAGAGCAGCGAGCGGCAACCAAGTTCGTCCCGGATAAGCCGCTTCATGCCCGCGAAGTAGTTCGACTCGACGTTCATCAGGAATCCCGCCTCAGTGTGGAAACGCAGCGCGCTGGCGTTGGTGAACTCGTTCGGCGCGAGGCGCGGGATGAGCGCGCCGGCTCCAGCCTTGGCCTCCTGGCGAATCGCCGCGACCCGTTCCGGCGGACGGTTCGTGCCGAGCCAGGCGTTGAACTGCTCGGTCAGTTCGCGATCGTAGCTCGCCGGGATGGGCGACCAGGTATCGCCCGCCTTGTCGTCGCGCCCCACCAAACGCCATTGCGTCCACGCTTCCAGCAGTGAGTTCTCGTTCACCATTTCGAGGGTGACGAGGGCCGGTTCGTGGCGATATGCGAGGCCGGTGTAGGGATTGCGATGCGTGAGGAGGTTCCGCGTGAACTCGTGCTGTAACTCGATCAGCCGCGGGTTGAAGTAGGTCGCGCCCTTGCCGATGCCGAGAATCTTCCAGTCGCGCACGCCATCCCCTTCCTTGAACTGGCGATGCACATTCATGGTGAGGCTGGTGTAAATGCCGCGCTTCTTCAGTTCCGCGATGAAGAAGTCGAGCCGGTCGAGGTAGTTCGTGTCAAAGGCGCGCGTGTGGTTGGTCTTGCTGATGAAGAGGCATTGTCCCCAGTCGGCGTCGAGGTGGTGAAACCGCGCGATGTTGAAGCCGAGACGGGCGAGATCTTCCGCGATGCGCGGCGCCTGGTCCTTGGGCGGAAAGCAACTGGTCGAGGCGATGTTCACGCCCCACAACCGCAGGCGCGAGCCGTCGGGTTTGATGAAGTGGCTGTCCTGCACGCGCACGTACCCGCCCTTGCCAGCAGGAGCGTCGAGGAAACGCGACAGATCAATGACGGACTCATGGGCACGGGACCAGTCCCACGCGAAAGGAACCAGGTTGGTCTGCGTTTGGGCCGACAGCGATGTCGTCACGAGAAGCACAGTGAGAAGACAGGCAATGGCAAAAAGTCGTTTCATAAAGGTTGAAGGCGCAACCTTCCTCTCTGTCGCGTCGTTTTCAAAGCAGGAATGTTTGGCAGTTAGCAAAACAGGACACCGTTACTGACCTGACCTTGGGATGGGCCACCAGAAGGCGCTTGGTCCCAACCCTCACGGGTAGGGCGCGTCTGTCCCAGCGCGCCGTCAGGTTGGCCGGGAGGTTTCGCGGCGCGCTGGGGACAGACGCGCCCAGTCCGGGTGTCGTCCAGCACGCTGCGCCGCCCGCTGTCCCGATGGGCAAGCGGCCGTCGGTGCCGATCTTGATGGGCGGGCGCACACTCCACACAGAGGGCCACCACGGCAGCGCGGGGCCGGTCGCACTAAAGAACGGTTTTCCTTCCTGGCCTGATTCCAGGCCCGTTGCGGGGTCTGGCGCCGTTCGCGGAGGACTTCGTCTGTGCTCCGACCCGCTCCGGTAAGGGACTGAGATGCCTCGGCTGTGAACCGTGTGGAGGTGCGCTGCGAAGGCTGCGGAGTGATTTTCGCGGACACCATCTGGGGCCACCGCAGCAATGGAGGCCGCTCAATGGAGCTTCATCTCCACCACATGGTCGCGGCGGTCGTCCAGCAAGGGAAATGTTCTCCCCGTCAGCTCCTGTCCATCGAGGAATAGCTGGTCGCTGCCGGGCGATCCCTCCGTGTGCCGGGTGATGGTGAGGTGATAGTGCGTTTGCCGGTAGCGGTAGCGAATCTTGAAGCTGGTCCAGGCTTTCGGCAGAAGCGGCGCCAGGCGCAGTTGATCTCCCTCCAGGTTCAAGCCCAGCAGCGTTTCGATCAGCAACCGATACATCCAGCCAGCGGATCCCGTGTACCAGGTCCAACCGCCCCGGCCTTGGTGGGGTGCGACTGCGTAAACATCCGCGGCGACGACGTAAGGTTCGACCTTGTAGGTGGCAATCTGTGCGGGCGTGGCGCCATGATGGATGGGATTCAGGAGCGCGAACAGCTCCCATGCCTTTTCGTCTTCTCCCAGTTGGGCAAAGGCCATCGCCGTCCAGATCGCGGCATGCGTGTATTGTCCGCCATTTTCGCGAACGCCTGGGATGTAGCCTTTGATGTAGCCCGGGTTGAGGTGGGAAGAATTGAACGGCGGATCCAGCACTTGAATCAACCCAGCCTCACGACGAATCAGGCGCTCTTCCACCGCCTGCATGGCCTGACCCGAACGCTGCGGGTCGCCTGCGCGGCTGAGGATGGCCCAGGTTTGCGGCACGGAATCAATCTGGCACTCCGGATTGTTCAGGGAACCGAGCGGTTCGCCGTTGTCGAACCAGGCGCGGAGATACCATTGGCCGTCCCAGGCGTGCTTCTCGATGTTTTGCTGTAGCTGGCCGGCTTGAGCGAGGCAGTGTTCGGCGAAGGTCAGGTCATTGCGGCCGCGGGCCAGTTCCGCAAATTGCGTCAATACGTCGAAAAGGAAGAAGGCCAGCCAGACACTTTCGCCCCGCCCCTCATTGCCCACCAAGTTCATGCCATCATTCCAGTCGCCGCAGCCGATCAAAGGAAGACCGTGCGCGCCAAAGTTGAGTCCGTGCTCGATAGCACGCACACAATGCTGGTAGAGCGTCGCCGACTCCTCCGATCGGATCGGCAAATCATAGTAGGCGTCCTCTTCCGGCTTGACCGGCCGGGCTTCGAGAAAGGGAATAGTCTCATCGAGCACGCCGGTGTCCCCGACGCAGGTAACGTACCGGCAGGTGGCGTAAGGCAACCAAAGGTAATCGTCGGAGAAATGCGTGCGCACGCCGCGCCCTGCCGGCGGATGCCACCAATGCTGCACATCGCCCTCGCGAAATTGATGCGCGGCGGCGCGCAGCAGATGCTCCCGCATGAGCGCCGGCTCGGCATGCACCAGCGCCATCACGTCCTGCAGTTGGTCACGGAATCCGTAGGCCCCGCCGGATTGATAGAACCCGGTTCGACCCCACACCCGGCAACTCAAGGTCTGATAAAGCAGCCAGCCGTTGGCGAGCACATTCACGGAAGGATCGGGCGTTTCGACCTGCACTGCACCAAGGGTTTGATTCCAGTATTCCCAGACCCCTTCGAGGGCCGCGTGACTGGCATCCGCGCGGCGAAAACGCTGAATCAAGGCCTGGACTTCCACCAGGCTCCGACCTACACCCAGGCGAAAAGTGATCTCGCGCTCCTGCCCGGCCGGCACATCGCAGCTCACCTGCACGGCGCCACAGGAGTCGAAGCCGGCGCCGACCTTGCCGGAAAGCCGCGCGCGCTTGAGCGCCGCGGGATGCGACAAGCTTCCGTTGCGGCCGAGAAACTCCCTCCGATCGCCCGTGAAGGTGCGGGTCACCTCGTTGACATCGATGAACGCAATTCGCTCGGCAAACTCGCTGTGGTATGGGTTGCGGGCCACCAGCGCACCCGTCCTGGGGTCCATCTCGGTTTGCAGGTGCATCAGGCTCTTATGCCGCAAGTCTCCCAGCACCCATTCCCAATAGCCCGTGACCGACAACCTGCGTGGCCGGCTGCCGAGATTGCGCAGTTTCAAAACGGCGAACTTCACCGGCGCGTCCAAGGCCACATACACGGTCAGCTCGGAGCGGATGCCGTTCTCGGTATGCTCGAAAACGGAGTAGCCAAAGCCGTGACGAATGACATAGGGCGTCGCACCGCGCGCCGGCAGCGGGGTCGGCGACCAGAACTGACCGGTCTGCTCATCCCGGATGTAGAAGGCTTCCCCGGTGGCGTCGGTGATCGGATCGTTATTCCAGGGCGTCAGGCGAAACTCGTGGCTGTTCTCAACCCAGGTATAAGCCCCGCCGCTCTCTGAAACGACCGTTCCGAAATACGGATTAGCCAGCACATTCACCCAGGGGAGCGGCGTCATCTGGTCCGGCGCCAGCGTGATGACATATTCGCGTCCGTCGGGGGTGAATCCGCCGAGGCCGTTTTGGAAGAGCAACTCCCTCGGGGCAAGCGGGGCGAATTCATGCGAGTCGCGGAAATGCGAACGGGTGGGCGTCAACGATGGAATCAGCGGCTCGGGACTTCCGGGGCGTTCCAGTTGGTCGCCCAGCGTTCCGAGATCATCCGTCAGGATGAGGCGCGCCACCGATTGCAGGAGGATGCGATCTTCAATGGAAACCTGCTCCAGGCGTCGGACAAAGATCCCGCCCGGCTTGTCCATCATCTGCGCTTCGATCCCGGACGCAATCAGGCTGATGATCTGGTCGTGCAATGGCTGGCGATACACGGAAACGTCTTCGTTCAGGATAATCACCTCGACCGCCAGGCCTTTCATGCGCCAGTAGGAGTGTGCCCGGATGACTTGATGCACGATCTCGATTTTGGCGGCGTCACTGATTCTTAGGAGGACGATCGGCGCGTCCCCGGAGATGCCGTAGCTCCAGAGGCCGCTTTGGCCGCGCCGATTGCTGAGCAGCACGCCGGGCGTGGCGCGCCGGGCGGAATCGGCATAGATCAGAGCACCCGCCATCCGCGCATAAAGCTGGGCCTCGCCCTCCGAAGCGTCGAGGTGGCGCAGGGTGACCTGGCTATGGGTCCAGGCGAGGTCAAAGGCGCGGTCGGCCATGCGGGGATTGTGATATTTTTCCACCAGCGCCAGCGCCGCTTCCCGGGTCTCGGTCACTCCCAGGATGAAATCCACGCGCGCCGTTTCGTGGGGTGCCAGGGTGATCGTGCGGCGCAATGCGATGATGGGATCCAACACGGAACCGGCCGTGTTGGACAGCGGCCCAGCCTCCACCAGGGCGGCCGGCCGGACCAGCGTCCTCCCGCGTCCCATGAAGCGGGCGCGGTCCGTTTCGCACGACACATCGCCCTGTTCGCCGCCCTGACCCACCATCAGGTTCACGAGCCACGGCGGCTTCTCGCCTTCGGATCGGGGCCGACGGGTGCAGAGCAAGGCGGGCTGCGGGCGGAGAAATTCCGTTTGCACGAAGAGGTTGCTGAAGGCGGGGTGCGCCGCATCCGCCGCCGCTGGTGCGAGGACGACCTCGGCGTAACTGGTGAGTTCAATGCTCCGCTTCGCGTGCGAATGATTGGTGAGCGTCACGCGCCGCAACTCGATGTCGTCCTCCGGGGAGACGCTGATTTCCGTGTGGATTTCGAGTCCGGCATGGCGCTGGCGAAACTCAGCGCGGGCTTGCGTAAAGATGGCCTCGTAGCCCTTGGTGGCCCGCAACGTGGGCTGATACGCGGCGGACCAGAACTCCCCGGTCTCCACATCGCGCAGGTAAACAAACGTGCCCCAGCAATCGCGCGTGGCGTCCTCGTGCCAGCGAGTGACCGCCAGATCACGCCAGCGGCTGTAGCCGCCGCCCGCGCTGCTGACCACCACATGATAACGGCCGTTGGACAGGAGGTGGACCTCCGGCGCGTGCAAACTCGGATTGGTGATGACGCGCATGCCGCCTTCACCCTCGCCATTCAATTTGCGCGATTCACCCAGTTCCAAATCGTCGGAAAGCACCTTGGCGGCGGTAAGAGGCACGCGCTCCTGCAATAACAAGTCGGCCGCTCGGAGCAGCGGACACGACATGAAGCGGCGCTGCATGGGACGGTCCAATAATCGATATGCCACGGCCAGCAGAGCCATGCCTTGATGATGCGCCATGAACGATCGGATGGTCACACTGGATTGGCCGGGCGGCAGTCGCGAACGCGTGTAGTCGGCCGCCTCGTAGAAGCCGTAAGCGCCGGCCAGTCCCCCCGCCGCGAGGCGTTCCAGATTCTGACATGCTTCCCGGGGCGCGACCATCAATGCCATGAGCGTCGCATGGGGAGTGATCACCACATCCTCGGCCAAGCCCCGCTTCAAGCCCAGCCCCGGCACGCCAAAGGCGCGGTATTGATAGTTCAAATGAACATCCGTGCGATTGTATTGAGATTCGGAAACGCCCCAGGGCATGCCGTGCAACTGGCCATAGGCGATCTGCTGTGCGACCGCCCCGTGATACGATTGATCGAGCAGGGTATTCTCGTAGGTGGGCATGACCAGCAGTGGCATCAGGTATTCGAACATCGACCCGCTCCACGAGGCCAGCACCGGGGCGTCCCGCGAGGCGACCAGCAGGCGGCCCAGTGAAAACCAGTGGTCCTGCGGAACCTGTCCCTGGGCGATGGCGACATAACTGCACAGCCGTGCCTCGGAGGCCAGCAAATCATAATAGCTGGCGTCGAGCCGACGTTCGGTGACGTTGTATCCGATGGAGAACAAATCCCGCGCCGGATCAAACAGAAAGGTGAAATCCATGGCCGCCAGTTCGCTGCTTTGCCGCGCCAGGGTTTCCAACGCGAGAATGCGCTGGCGGGCATGGTCGCTGGCCTCGCGCAGGCAGCGCAGCCATTCCGTGAGGCGGGTTCTTTCGTCCTGTTGGGACGCGGCCGGCTCGCCGGAACAGGCTTGCAGCGCCTTTTCGAGCAAAGGACAGAGCGCGTGGTCCAACTCCGACACTTCGCACAAAGTGGGGATCTGGTCGAGTTGGGTGAATTTTTCCTCAAGGCTTGTCGCAGCCGACGTGAGGAGGCTCACTTCGATTGCGGATTTGGAGGTAAGAGCCTTCTCACGTCGGCTGCTGCGGACCGGGGACGCCAGCGCCAGCCACGGCGCGAGGAGGAGCAAGTCCGCCACATGCTCCCGGCAACTCCGCTCCAAAGCTTGACTCCACCATTTCAACCCATCCCCAGCTTCGCTCCCCAGCCCGGCAGCGAATCGCGCGGCCTGGTCCGTCACCCCTTGCAACAGGGCAAACCCCGCGCCCAGCGTGGCGGGGGCGTTCTCCAGTTCGGCGTCGAGGCGGCTTAATTCCAGGTTCTTGGCGGCAAGTTCACGCAGAACAGCCAGGGTATCGCGCAGGCCGGCGAAGACCGCCGGCACGAGAATCTTCCGCCCGGCGAATTCGCCCAGCCCCGCGCCGAGCGTCAGCAGATGACCGGCGAGATTGCCGCTGTCCACGCTGGAAACATAGAGCGGCAGCAAAGGGCTCAGCGTGCGGGTCTCATACCAGTTGTAGAAATGTCCGCGATGCCGTTCGAGGCGTTGCATCGTGGCAAAGGTATTTCGCGTGCGCTGCATCAGCGGGCCGACCGGGAGATAGCCAAAGTCGCACGCCGCCAGGTTGGCCAGTAAAGCCAGGCCCATGTTCGTGGGCGAGGTGCGCGAGGCAATGACCGGCACGGGCTCTTCCTGGAAATTATCCGGCGGCAGCCAGTTCTCCCCGGCCGTGGCAAAGGTTTCAAAATACCGCCAGGTCTTGCGCGCCGCTTTTCGGAGGAAAGCTAGTTGATGACCGTCCAACACGGGCGCCGGGGGCTCGATGGGTTGACTGATTCGCCACGCAATCCAGGGTGCCAGGAACCATAGGGCCAGGATCGGCGCCGCCAGCGGCAACTGTTGGGGTTGCATCATGACCAGGAAACACCCGCTTCCCAGCGCGACGAACGGCACGATCCACATGGTCTTGTAAAAGGACGCCAGATCCGCGCCGGCGGCGCGTTCGGAATCGCCGGCGGTCTGCCATTCCAGAAGGCGTTTGTGAGTCAAAAACAATCGCAGCAGCGTCCGCCCAATTGCATCCAGGCTGATAAAGGCATCGTACGGCAGGACCACGATGGTGAGCAACGCCTGGCCGAGTTGCCGTGCCCACGACCCAACCGTGCTCCGCAGGTGCAAACCCAGCGGGAGATCCTCGGGTTTGCGCAGCACCGCGACGGCCGATGACAGCACTCCGGGCAGCGCGATGATCGCCAGAACAAGCAACGGGCCAAGGCCACCCAGTTCCGGCAGCAGCATCCAGTTGCCGAGCAGCAACAGCATCAGCGCCGCCGGGACCAGACTGCGTCGCAGGTTGTCCAGGATCTTCCACTGCGACAGGCCGGAGAGCGGGTTGGCGATGCGCCGGGCATCCGGTCCAGGAACCCGCGGCAGCAGCCACTGGGCAATCTGCCAATCGCCGCGAATCCAACGGTGCCGCCGGTTGATGTCGGTGTTGTAGCGGGCGGGGTATTCCTCGTAGAACTCCACATCGCTGACGAGCGCCGAGCGGGCATGGCACGATTCGATCAAATCGTGGCTCAGCACCGCGTTCTCCGGAAAACGGCCCGCCACGGCTTGCTGAAACGCGTCCACATCGTAAATCCCCTTCCCGATGAAGGATCCCTCCTGGAACATGTCCTGATACACGTCCGACACAGCACGCGTGTAGGGATCAATGCCGACGTCGCCGGCGAACAGTTTGACGAACCACGAGCGGCCGGCGCTGGGCAAACTCACGCCCACGCGCGGCTGCAGGATGCTGTAACCTTCGGTGACAATCCCTTTCAGCGGATCAAACCGGGGCCGGTTGAGCGGATGGGCCATCGTGCCCACCAGTTGACGGGCTGACTCGCGCGGCAGTTGGGTGTCGGTGTCGAGCGTGATGACGAATTTGATGGCCGGTAGAATCGACGGATCGCCGATCTTCGCGGCGAAGCAGTCCCTCGACCCGCCGCGCAGCAGGGCATTGAACTCTGTCAGCTTGCCCCGCTTGCGCTCATAACCCATCCAGAGGTTGTCGGCTGCATTCCATCGGCGCGGCCGGTGGAACAGGAAAAAGATGCTGGGCCGGTCGGATTCATACTTCGTGTTCAGCCTCTCGATCCCGGCTCGCACCCGCTGAAGCAGCGCTTCGTCCTCCGGCAGGGTTTCTTCTGAAGCGTCCCGGAAGTCCGTCAACAAGGAGAAGTAAAGGTTCGGATCCCGGTTCGCCAGGTAATGAATCTCAATCGTTTCGAGGAGATGATCGACGCCGTCGGCGCCGGTCAGCAGGGTGGGCACGGCCACCATGGTGCGGCATTCGGGCGCGAGGCCCTTGGAGTAGTCCAGGCGTGGGAGCGGGCGGGGCTTCACCAGCAGCGTGGACAACCAATTGACCAACGCCACCGCCAACTGGCTGGCGCACAGGAGGAAGACAAAGCCAAAGAAGAGGAGCTGCCACCCCTGAACATCGAGCGCCACGGCGCGATAGAGCAAACCGAAGGTCCCGAGGACCGAGAGCAAAAGAATGCCGCCCACATACACGGTCATGGGAAAACGGCGAATGACTCGTTCGGCCAGGGTTGGCCACGGCCAGCGCACGGCTGTCTCGCGCTCGAGCACGGCCTGTCCCTTGTCGATCAGATAGTAGCCGACATGGGCCTTGCGATCGTTGCGCCCCTTTTCACGCGCGCTGACCTCGGCCAGGTGGATGGCCCGGCGGACGACCTCCGATTCAGAGAGCCGGCTGTGGCGGGCGAGGGCCTCCACCGAATGGCGATAGCGGTCCCGCGTGGCAAAATCCATCGCGCCGTAAACCGCCGCCGGGTCGGTGCACAAGAGCTGATCCACTGCGCTCAGGCCCTCGACAAATTCCCGCCAGTCCGTCGCACCCAAAAAACGCAGGCTGCCGATGGTATGGCTGACGGAAATCTGGTCCGCCGCCTGGTTCTGGCTTTCGAGATGAACCAGTTGCTCGATGGCCAGCCCGTGCTCGGCGAGGCGCTGTTCGAGCCAGCTCCGCGCCAGATGCACCACCGGGTTTTGGCGGGATAAGCGCTGGCAGAATTCCGCCACAAAAGAACTGGAGGTCGGCAGCTCGGCCTCCGCCATGGCCGCCACCACCACAACCAGGTGCGACGGATGTTTCTCCGCCATCTCCTGCAGCCGGTCCACCCACAGGTCGGCAAGGTCACGATCATGCCTGGCGATCATCAGGCGGGCGGTGACCCGCCGCAGATTCTCAATCAACGCCAGCCGCAGCATGATCGGCACGGCCCACAGCTCGCCCATTTTCAAGGAGGACTCCGTCTGATAGGCCGCGACAAAGGCCCGCAGCGACTGGGCATCCACCTCCGCATCCACATGCGAAATCAATTCGAGCACGATGTCGTAAACGCGTGGCATTCCCGCCGAAGGCCCATGGCGCAGACGGGGCAACTCCCGGCTGTAGCCCTGGGGCAGATGCCGTCGCGCCATTTGGATCTGCTCTTCGATCAGATAGAAGTTGTCGAGCAACCACTCGGCCGCATGGGTGACACGCCGGGTTTGGTCGGTGGCGTAGGTCGCGCGATTGTAGTCTCGAAGAATGCGCTCGTTCTGGTCCAGTCGGGCCAACAGGCTGTGCGAGCCTCGCTGGGAGGCGAGCTGGTGACGCTGCGCCAGAGCTTTGGCGTGTCGCGCCAGTTGTTCCAGACTGAACAACTCCGCTCGCAAGGGCAGTTCGCTCCCGGTGGCAAGGGAGCGCGACTTGGGCGCCAGCCAGTCCCGCCATTGCCAGGACACCGCAGTTATGGGAATTGGTGCTTTCAATTGGCTGCCTTAGCCACGGCCGTGTTTCCTTGTCCACGGCAGGCTCGGACCATGCTGAAACCTCCGCTGCACAGCGGAATGGAGATCCGAGGCAAGCCCGGCAAGACGGCATTCGCGCGGCCGATAGCAGCCGGGAAACGCGATCGAATGAATTTCGGAGCCCAGTTCCATGACATCGTCCATCTGAGTCTCCTTGCCCGCTCGGGACTTCGCTATGGGGTGAACACCCCATTGTTAGGGTTGGGCGAAATCCGTAGTTTTCGCCCATGGACACCTATTCCAGTGCAGGCTCACAAGCGATCGCGGAGATTGACCGTTTGCCTGCGGCTCCCCCACCTTCTGTCGCCCTGAACTCGTGGTCTGGGATGAGAAGTTCTGGCAAGTCGAGCGGTTACTCCAGGCCCCGGACGACGCAAGCCCTTCCGGCACCGGAGATCTGCCGGGCCAGGCCTCTCGGTGTCGCTGAGTTCGCCGATTGCCTGGTGGACCATCCCTTTCAGTGCCCTCATGCGATCAGCTTTGGTTACGGATTTCTCTGCCGTCACCCGCAATGGAAGGAGATTGCCTCGCGCACCAGCACTGCCAGTCAGTACTGACGCGGAGGAAGGTCTGCTGGGAATCCGCAGCCCAAGCGTTGCCGACTCTGCTTCACTCTGTTTCAAGAAGGAGTGAACCCATGAAACGACGAGATCGGCTCAAGCAAACCGTGGCCTTCGCCACCATTGGCAAGTGGATGCCGTGATGGGATCGGCTGCACGCCCCCATAATTACCGCTGGACCTGCCGACAAGGAACCATCGCCTGCGTTGAGGAATTTCAGACCTGGACCAGGCCTCGTGAAATCAATCCTGATCGAATCGATTGATTGTTCAAAGTTCACGCGCTAAGTAACAAGTCATGGCCCTGGGTTCCTTTCATGGCAACGCGCTGCGCACCGCCGCTGTGGCGGTCGCGCTGATGAGCATGGTGGGTTGGGCGGGCACTGAGACGGGCAGTGATTTTCAAGGAGCGACGCATCTCACGCCGTTTGACGAAGAGGCGATCAATTACAGCAAGACGGCCGAAAACGGCCCGGTGGCACGGCTCCGCGGACAAATCGAGAAAGGCGAGGCCACGCTCGCGTACGATCCGGATCAGGGTTATCTGCCTGCGGTCCTGAAGGCGCTCGGCATTTCGTCCTCCTCGCAGATGCTGGTGTTCTCGAAGACGTCGCTGCAGCGCGAACGCATTTCGCCACGCACGCCGCGGGCGATTTTCTTCAACGACGACGCCTATGTCGGCTTCATCCCGGGCGCGCCGCTGCTGGAAATCAGCGCGGTCGATCCGAAGCTCGGCGCCATCTTCTACCAGCTCGAACAGAAGCCGTCGGAGAAACCGAAACTGGTCCGCACCGATGCCTGCCTGGAATGCCATGCCTCGGCCAAGAGCATGGGCGTGCCCGGACATCTGGTGCGTTCGTTCGCGGTGGCTGACGGCGGTGCGCCGGACTTGAACGACGGCACCTCGCTGGTGAATCATCGCACGCCGATCGCCGAACGTTGGGGCGGCTGGTACGTGACCGGCCGCGGCGATCGCGAGGTCCATCGCGGTAATCTGTCCGGCAAGGAAGCCTTCGCGCAGCACGAGAAGGAGCCGGCCCATGTGGGCACGCTCACCAATCTCAGCGGTCTCTTCGCGACGAATCGTTATCCGGCCGCCGGAACCAGCGACATTGCGGCGCTGCTGGTGCTCGAGCACCAGACTCACATGCACAATTTCCTCACGCGCCTGAACTACGAATCAACGATGGCGCTGCAATCGTACGGGCACATCAACTACCTGAAGACGATCATCAACTCGTTTCTGAAGTATCTCCTGTTCGTGGACGAAGCGCCGCTCGCCGGGCCGGTGCAACCGGGCACCAACTTCGTCGCACACTTTGAGAAAATGGGGCCGAAGGATCGCCAAGGACGCTCGCTGCGGCAGCTCGACTTGCAGACGAGGCTCTTCAAACACCCGTGCAGTTTCCTCATCTATTCCGACGCCTTCCATCAACTGCCAGCCCCGACGAAGGCGCTCGTGTATCGACGGCTCTGGGAAGTTTTGCAGGGCCAGGAAAAGGATCCCGCGTTTGCGAAGCTCACGCCCGAGACTCGTCGCGCGATTCAGGCCATCCTCGTGGATACGAAGCCTGACCTGCCGGCCTACTGGGGGGCGGCGGACGCGCCGGCTAGTCGCGGAAATTCTGAAACTGCAGCGCCACCGGAAAATCCTGCGCCTGCACCCCGGCGATGACCGCCTGCAACTCATCCCGGCTCTTGGCTGTGACGCGGATTTGCTGATCCTGGATTTGGGTGGTGACCTTGAACTTGCCGTTGCGGATGAAACCCGTGACCTGCTTGGCCACCTCGGTCTCAATGCCCTGCTTAATCTTGATGACCTGCCGCGCGTGGCCGAGCGGCGAGAACTCAGGCTCACCCTGATCGACGCTCTTGAGACTGATGGTGCGTCGGGCGAGCTTGCCGATGACGATCTCGACGAGCCCCTTCATCTTGAAATGATCCTCGGCGGAGAGCTTGATGTCGCTCTTCTCGAGCACGATTTCGGCCTTGCTCCCTTTGTAGTCGAAGCGGTTGGCCAGTTCCTTTTTGGAGGCGTTGACGGCGTTCTCGATTTCCATCGAGTTGACCTGGCTGACGATGTCGAATGACGGCATGAGGAAAAGCTAGTGCGACGGTGCCAAAAGGGAAGGACTTTGCTCGGCTCAATCTTTCTCCGGCCATCGAATGCCGGGTGGCAAACCCGTCTCACGCCGCCAAGAGCCATGGTGCTGATGCACGGCGGTCACGACGTGGAGGCTCCCGGCAAAGACCGGTCCGAATGGCAAGACATAGTTCTTCACAGCCCGGCAAAACCGGGGCGGCGGCACGGGCTGAAAAAGGCAAAATACTTTGACCATTCCCGCTGTGGACGTTACATGAGAGCACATCCGGTCAGGACGACCGGGAGCAGCGAACAATGCACGTTCCATTTTACCTTTTTGCCGAAGCGGAGCTGGTCCAGATCTGGGGCCGAGCCTCTCTGGAAGGCCGCGCCATCATCGTCATCCTGATGATCTTCTCGATCTTCGCGTGGTCGGTGATGGCGGCCAAGGCGCTCCAGATGCGCCGGGCCAAGAAACTCAACAAGTTTTTCGATTCCGAATTTCGCGGGCAAAAGCTGGTGCTCGACGTTTATGATCGCCAGCTCCAGGTGCCCGATTGCCCGCTGTTCATGGTGTATCAAGAGGGCTGCCGCGAACTCGATTCGCGGTTGCGGGCGGGCAGTGTCCCCGGTGGCGAGAGGGCAAGACGTTTCGTTTCGCTCAAGTCCATGGAGCACGTCAAACGCTCCCTCGAACGCACCGTGGCGCAGCAATCGCTCCGGCTCGAATCGGGCCTCATCCTGCTGGCCATCGCGGTCAGCGGCGCGCCGTTCCTGGGGCTGCTGGGCACGGTCTGGGGCGTGATGACCACCTTCAATGCGGTAGCCAACCTCGGCAAGGCTGATCTACCCACCATGGCGCCCGGCGTGGCGGCGGCATTGGTCACCACTGTGGCGGGGCTGCTGGTGGCCATTCCGTCGATGTTTGGCTACAACTGGCTCGTCCACAATCTGCGCGTGCTCACAGTCGAGCTGGATAATTTTGCCCAGGAACTCGTCTCCCGGATGGAGACGGAATACCTCGAAGAGAAGGATTGAGAGTGAGGCCGAATCACTTAGTATTCCGTATTCAGTATTCAGTATTTCCGCGTCCGTAACCGCCCAGGCTCATGCGCCGTTTCTCCCAACGAAATGCGATGGTGACGTTGAGTGACATCAACATCACTCCGCTGCTCGATCTGGCGTTCGTGCTGCTCATCATTTTCGTCATCACCGCGCCGATGCTCGAACAAGGCATCAACCTCAAGCTGCCGACGGGTGGTTCGCCGGACGCCAAGAAACTCGACCCCTTGGATATCCGGACGGTCGATGTCAGCTCGCGCGGCCTCTACATGATGAGCGGGCGTTGGACGGACCTCGAAACCCTGGTGCGGACGCTGGCCGGGCAGGCGCGGCAGAATCCCCGTCTGCTGGTGTTCATCCGGGCGGACGAGAGCGGTCCCTACAAACATGTGGCGGCATTGTTGAACAGTTTGGAGCGGGCAGGCATCGAACAAGTATCGTTGCGCACGGAACCGACGAAGACCCGCTGACATCATGAGCCAGCTCGAAAGAAAATGTTTTGCCGCCTCGACGGGCAGCCATCTGCTGTTGGTCTGCCTCGTCGTGTTCGGCTCGGCATTCTTCGTCTCGAAAAGGGACACCACTCCGACTCAATACCCCAAAATGCGCGTGGTGCCGACCAAGATGATCGATGCCGCGCTCTCCGGCGGTGGAGGTGATCCCACCGTCAAACCCTCCGACGAACTCCAGAAAGGCGCGCCCGACGCCACGCCCAAACCGCAGCCCGAGCCGACCAAAGTGACGCCGCAACCGGTGCCGCCGCAGCCCGAGCCTGCCCCACAGCCGCCGCAGACAACGGTGAAAAAACCCACGCTGCCGCTCGTGGAGACCAAGCGTGCGCCCAAGCCTGAAACGAAATCCCGCGCCGACACCATCCTCGCCGACCTCAAGCCGACCAAACGCAACGATGCCGACAAGCGCAAGGCGCAGGAAAAGGCCGCCGCCGAGGCGCGCGAACGTTCAGATCGCGAATGGAAATCTCAGAACCAGAAAATCGCCAGGCAGATTGGCAGCGCGGTGGGAGAACTTGCGCAGGGCTTCGAGAAGGGCACCGTCGTCAAAGCCTACGGCCCTGGCGGCGAGGCCTACGCGAATTATGCGGACTGGGTCCATCAGGTTTACGACGATGCCTGGATCATGTCGGACATGCTCAGCGACGAGGAAATGCACGTCGAGGTCCGCGTTGTCATCCACCGCAGCGGACGCGTCATCGACGCACGCATTGAGAAGAAATCGGGCAACAGCGCGCTCGACCGCTCCGTGCAGAGCGCGATCGACAAGGTGAGAACCATCAAGCCGTTTCCGGAGGGTTCGCTCGACCAGCAACGGACTTTCATCATCAATTTCGTTCCCAAATTCAAACGCTCCCTCGGATGAAAACACCCCACTCTTTGCACCCTCTCCTCCTCGCGCTCGGCGCGGTGACCCTCATGTCCGCAGGCGCTTACGCAGCCGATGGCGAAAGCATCACCATTGAGAGACCCTTCGACTCGCTCGGTTTCCGCAACGCGATTCTGGTCAACATCAGCGGTTTCACCGGCGAAGCCGACGCCGTGCTGAAGCAGGATTTGATGTTCATGGGATACAAGAACGTGCCCGCCGCCGAGGCAAAGTATCTCGTCTCCGGCAGCAACGCCGGGCGCGTCGAAGGGCGCGTCATCGAGAAGATCAACAACCACCAGCTTCACGGCCGGGCTTACACGGGCGGTGCTCAGCGGTCGCTCATCCACGCACTCGCCGACGACATTGCCCGGGCCATCATGCCCGGCGAGACGCCCATTGCGCAGACCAAGATGGCCTTCAAAGCGATGTCCGGCAGCGGCAAGGCGGAGATTTACGTGTCCGACTACGATGGCTTCGGAGCGCAAGCCGTGACCCGGGACAACTCGCTGGTGGCCGCGCCGTGTTGGGCCGGGAAAGGCACGCTGCTTTACACCACTTACAAGCTCGGCAATCCCTACATCTTCGCGCAGCAACTCAACACCGGCACCCGGGTGGCCGTGGCGAAATTCCCCGGCGCGAATATCAGCCCGGCGGTTTCGCCGAACGGCAAACGGGTGGCGATGATTCTGAGCAAGAACGGCAGCCCCGACCTTTACGTGGCCAACCTCGACGGCAGCGGACTCAAGCAGCTCTCTTTTTCGCGCGAGGCCGAGTCATCCCCGTGCTGGTCCCCGGATGGGCAGACCATTTGTTTCGTTTCCCAGATCGGCGGTCCGCCGCAACTCTACACGGTTTCGGCCTCGGGCGGGGCGCCGAAGCGCCTTCGCACGACCGGTGTCCCCAGCCCCACCGAGCCGGACTGGTCGCCGGACGGCAAATGGATTGCGTTCACCTCGATGTCGCGTTCCTTCCAGATCTGCATCGTGCCGGCGACGGGCGGCGACGCCATCGTGCTGGCGCAGGGCGAAGACCCAAGCTGGGCGCCCAATTCGCGCGCGCTCATCATGAGCCGCGGACCGGGCAACGGCAGGCACTTGTGTTTGCTTGACGTGCCTTCAAAACAAATCAAGGATGTCGGCCGGATTTTGGGGAGCGATTCGCAGCCGAGTTGGGCAAGATAGGCTCTCTGCAACAAACAAGATCACATGAAGAGCAACACCTTAATCACACTTCTGGTCATCGCGGTGCTGACCACCTCGGGCGCCATTGGCTGCCGCAAGAAACCCTCCCGCCTCACCAACATCCCCGGCCAGACCGGCCGTCCTGACGATGGCGGGCCCAGCAGCGCAAAGCTCGGCTCCGGCCCGGGCCTCGATACCGCCCCCAACATGACGCCCGGCGTCAATACAACTCCCCTGGATCCAAGCCTGCAGGGAAATCCGCCAAGCGGGAAAAACTTCGACAACTATATACCCGACGCCTCGCGCTTCGCCGCCGAAACCGTCTATTTCGACTTCGACAAGTCGAGCATCAAGCCAAGCGAGCTGCCGAAGATTCGCGCCGTCTTTGACGCCATGAAGACGATGCCGACCTGCGCCGTGCGCGTCGAGGGCAACACGGACAATCGCGGCACCGAGGAATACAATCGCTCCCTCGGCGAGCGCCGGGCCCTCTCCGTGCGCGAAGAGTTGGTCAAGATGGGAATGAATCCCGAAATGGTCCCGACCATCAGCTACGGCGAGGACAAGCCGGCCGACTCCGCAACCCATGAGGCCGCCTGGGCGAAGAATCGCCGGGCCGATTTCATCTTGTTGACGCCTCCGGGCGGCAAATAACGCGATCGGCGACGCGACGATTCCGCGCGGCGGGTTTGGTGCTTTACAGCCCCCAACCCGCCGCTTAGCTTTTATCCGGTGACAACTGAAATGGTGAATCCAATGCTGGCGGGCATCATGGGCGGCTGGGAAATCCTGCTGATCCTCGCAGTGATCATCCTGCTGTTTCGCGCGCGCAAGCTGCCCGAACTCGCCCGCGGCCTGGGCCAGGGCGTAAAAGAATTCAAGAAAGCGACCCGCAACGACGTCCAAGACGGGCGCTCGTAAAGGCAAAGCGCGGATTGGCGTGTGTCCCGTCCGCCTCGGTCAAAGCTGGCGCAAGCCGGAACCTGTGATTAATTGAACTATGAATACGATGTTTGCAGCGATGCTCGGTGGCTGGGAAATTGTTCTCATCCTCGCGGTGGTGTTGATTCTTTTCGGTGCCAAAAAGCTCCCCGAACTGGCCAAGGGTCTTGGCCAGGGCATCAAGGAGTTCAAGAAAGCCACCAACGACGTCCAGCAGGAGTTGAACCAGGCCATGCAGGATAATCCCACCCCGCAGCGCCGCGTGGAAGCCCCCCCGCCGAAGCAGGTCTCGCCTGCCGAAGGCACCGAGCCGAAGGTTTCCTAGGTTGCCGGTCCGCTCAAAATTCTCATGGTGACCGACACGGAGGAAAAGGACCAATCACGTCCCGACGAGGGCGAGATTGTATCCCCGGAGCCGGAACCAGAATCCGAGGAGGGCGGTCCGGTCAAATCGTTCCTCGATCATCTTGAAGATCTCCGCTGGGTTCTCATCAAGACCGGCGCCGCCCTGATGCTGGGCATGCTGGTCTGCCTGATTGCCGGGGACCGCGTGGTGGGCATCCTCACCAAACCTCTGCGCGAGGCCAAGATTGAT
Source organism: Limisphaerales bacterium (assembly GCA_038249465.1). Taxonomy (GTDB): domain Bacteria; phylum Verrucomicrobiota; class Verrucomicrobiia; order Limisphaerales; family JBBRWD01; genus JBBRWD01. Next base: position 41,847 of record JBBRWD010000028.1, read on the forward strand.
TACCCCGGCACCAACCAGGTCGCCACCGTGCGGTTTGGCACCAATCGCCTCGGGGTTTTCCCGCTGACTCCGGCGCAACAGGAAGCCTTCGGCTTCGGCGGCAAAAGATATCTCTCGTTTCAGGTCGCCCCCGTCACCATCGGCACCAACACGCTGCTGGCCCTCGCGCTCGACCCGAAAGCCGACGCGGAAACCGGGCAGCAGATGAATATCGATCTCATCAACCTCGCGCCCGCTGGAGGTTTCATCGTTGCGCTCCAGGTCGCCTTCTACGGGGGCATGGTTCTGGCGGCGCCGTTCATTCTCTTCTTCATCGCCCAGTTTGTCTTTCCGGCGCTCAAGTTGAAGGAGAAGCACTACGTCTATCGCGGCATGGGTTGGAGCGTCCTGCTCTTCGCCGCAGGCGTTTCTTTCTGCTACTTCGTCCTGATGCCCTTCGCGCTGGCCGCTTCGGTGAAATACTCCAACTGGCTGGGATTTGCCGCCAACCAGTGGCGCGCCGAGGAATACATCAGCTTCGTCTGCAAATTCATGCTCGGCATGGGGCTGGGCTTCCAGATGCCGGTGGTGTTGCTGGTGCTGGTGCGCATCGGCGTGCTGGGCTACGCGACGCTCTCCAAGGCGCGCCCCTACATGATCGTCATCAACCTCGTCCTCGGAGCCGTGCTCACCACACCCGAGGTTCTCACCCAGGTCATGATGGCCATCCCGCTGCAAATCCTTTTCGAGATCACCGTCTGGATCGCCTATTACTGGGAGAAACGCGACCGCAAGCGCGCGGCCCTTGAAGCGGGCACCGCCTGATTCGATCCTGCCGGGCGCGCGCCCCGCTCACACTACTCGCATCTCGCTCCGCCCGTGTCCGAAACAGCCCGCTACCGCCTCGTGCAGTTGAAGAACGGCGTCCACAGCGTCCACTCGGTGCTGCACTCCGAAACCTTCCATCCCGTGGTCGGCCCCGTCGCCGAGGCTGAGGCGCTCTATGTCCGGCAACTCCGCCTGCCGGCGCGGCTGCGGGCGCATCAGGGCGAATTCGTGATTTGGGATGTTGGCCTCGGGGCTGCGGCCAATGTGCTCACCGTGCTGCACTCCACGCGGGAAATCCCCGCTCGCCTTCGCGTGGTCAGCTTCGATCACACGCTGGAACCGCTCGATTTCGCGCTGCGCCACACCGGGGCGCTCGGCTACTTCTCTGGCTACTCTGAGGCTGCCGCCGAACTGATCCGGGCCGGACGCGTCCGTTTCCAACACGCGTCGCAGTCCGTCGAATGGGAACTGCACCTTGGCGACTTCCCGACGCTGCTCGCGTCCCCGGCGGCGCTCACGCTGCCGGCTCCGCAGGCGATTCTGTTCGATGCCTTCTCCCCGGCTAAAAATCCCGCCATGTGGACGCTGCCACTGTTCATTCATCTGTATCGCCGCCTGGATCCCGCGCGGCCGTGCGCGTTGCCCACATATTCCCGGAGCACACTGCTGCGGGTTTCACTGTTGCTGGCGGGCTTTTACGTCGGCGCAGGCCACGCCACCGGGGAGAAGGACGAAACGACCATCGCCGCAAACACGCTGGCGTTGATCGAGGAGCCGCTGGATGCCCGCTGGCTGCGGCGCGCCCGCAAATCGACCAGCGCCGAACCGCTGCACGAACCGGCCTATCGCCAGGCGCCGCTCTCGGACGACACTTGGGAGAAGTTGCAGAACCATCCACAGTTCCGCGGCGCTTGATTTCCCGTGGCGGCGGCTCGGGTGCGCGCCGGTTTGCCGAACATAAGGTGTGCGGCGCTCTGGCGAGGCGCCGCCACGCGGTGATTCACGATCCCGCCGACGATTTCGAGTGAGGATTCCCCACTGCGCCGGTCCAATCCTTGGTCAGTCAATCCGAGGAACGAATTATGAGTGCCGTCTGTATTCTTGCGCCCGTGGTCGTGGCGGCCTGGCCCGCCTTCAGTGCCGCCGTCACTGCTGCCGCGACTTCGTTGGGCTTCTCGGTGGTCGCGGAGAAACTGTCCGCCAAAGCGGCCACCGTCGTGGTTGATGCGAAGCAATCCGTCGAGTTGTCCATCGAGAACAGCGAACTCGTCACCGGCCAGCTTGGCCGCGACCAGCGCATCACCGTCACCCGCAGCGGCGTCACCATCACCTTCTCGCGCGATGCCCGCGGCAAGGCCTCCCTCTGCGTCACCGGCACTGGCCACACCGATGAAGACCTGCGCGCCATCGGCGAGGAACTCAGCGGCCGGGTGGTGCAGCAGTATGTGTATCAGCGGCTGCTGGAGGAGTTGCGCTCGCGCCACTTCAACGTGGTCGAGGAGGAAACCGACGCCAGCCATTCCATTCACCTGAAAGTGCGCCACTGGGAGAATTAAGCGTGCTTGCGCGGAGGCCATCGACCGGGCCAGCAACTGAAAATTCAAAACTCAAAATTTCCCCACCATGCCGCAACGCGAATTCGACATCACCATCTCCCCCGCCGGCCACGTCGAGCTGCACATTCAAGGCTACAAAGGCCGCTCGTGTCTCGATGCGGTGAAGCTCTTCCAGCAGATCGTCGGTGAAATTCAATCCCAGCACGAAACCAGCGAGTTCTACGAGCCGGAGGAAGCCGTGCAGCACCGCATCGAGCAGCGTCATTGAACAACCAGGAACATTTGTTGTATGGGCACCAGGGAAAACGCCATCCGCCTCGCCCTGCTCCAGATCACGGTGATCGTCTTTGCGGTGCTGTCCTCGGCCGCCTGCCTGCGGCTGATGGAGCATTCCGTCCTTCCACTGGTGCCCACGGTGACGATTTTCATGACGCAACATGGCTGCCTGCTGTTGCTGCTGCCCCTTGGCTGGACCTGGTTGATGTTACACCGTCGCTCGCGCGATGCCGGATCGAATCCCGAGCGTCCCGGCGTCTTTTTCGCCGGCGTTATGCTTTTTGTCGGTCTTTGCTGGCTCGCTGTAGCCGCCATCATGGAGCCCTGGCAAATCATGGTTACCCTCGGTGGCGTCATCACCGTCCCTCCGCCAGCATTTTGATGAACCAGCATCCGGTCGAATCCTCGCGCTCCGCTTATTACCCGCCCCGGGCGCGGTGGTTCAGCCGTATGTGGTATCCGTGGAATCATCTGCGGCAGATTTCGTTTCTCCGCCGGATTCCTCCGCTGAGCGATCTCTCGTCGCGGCAGTTTCTTCTTTCCTGCCTGGTTCCCGGCTATGTCCTGCGGTTTTATCATTTCAAGCGAACCAGCAACGCGGTGGTGGCCGGCTACTTTGTCTTGCTGCTCCTCTTCTTCATCACCTTCGGGCATCTCGCGGCCAACCTCGCCTTCGGCCTGATGATCTCCGCCCACGCCACCTGCCTCGGCCTGGTGCTGCAACGCTGGCTCCAGCCGGAGGGCTTGAGAAGCCGCGTTGCGTTCAGCGTCCTCTCCCTCCTGATCGTCGGCGCTTTCGTTTACCTGCCGCTGCGGGAGGGAATGCTGGCCCGCTTCCTCCCGCTCGATACCGGACACGGCGTGGTCCTCGTCCGGCGCGAGGCCGCACCGCGATCGGTCGGGCGTGGGCAGATGGTCGTGTTCGAAATGGAGGAAGGGAGCCTGGGTTCCGGCGTGTACCGTCGGGCGGGCTACGGCATCGAGCGCGTCCTCGCCGTGGCGGGCGACCGCGTCGAGTTCACGCGTGAGGGCTTCCGCGTCAACGGCGAGTTGCATCCCGCTTTGCCGGAGATGCCCACGAAAGGCGAAACGGTGGTGCCGGAAAACCACTTCTTTGTCTGGCCGCGTTTCGCTATAACCGGACGCATCTTGCCCGCCGACGTTGTTGCCGGTGGCATATTGAGAACCTCCATGATTGCGCGTGACCAGATCATCGGCCGCCCGTGCCAACGGTGGTTTGGAATCCGCCAGCCCGTGCCATGAGCCGCTTTGCCAGCCTGGAATTTGAGCACGAGTCGCACGACGACTCGCGCCCGGAAGTCGTCAAGGACGAGAAGTATTATTTTGCCGAGGCCAGCGGAGCTTACGAGCGCGCCGATTTTGAACAGGCGCTGCGCCATTTCTCGAAGGTGCTCGAATTCAATCCCCAGCTGGCCGCCGCCTGGACCGGCCAGGTGCGCGTGCTGATCGACCTGGGCGAATACCGCGAGGCCAAGCTGTGGGCCGACAAGGCGCTCGAACATTTTCCACGCGAACCCGAACTGCTCGCCGCCAAGGCCGTCGCGCTCGGCCGCTGCGGGGATCTTGAAGGCGCGATGGCATTTTCCGACGCCTCCATCGAGGAGCGTGGCGACACTCCCTATATCTGGCTCGCGCGCGGCGACGTGCTGCTGGCGCGCGAGGAGCGCCGGGCGGATTATTGCTTCGAGAAGGCGCTCCTGCTCGCGCCGCGCGACTGGTTCACCGCCTGGCTGGCGGCGCGGGTGCGGTGCTTCTATCAGCAATTTGCGCTCGCGCTCAAACTCGTCCAGAGCGCCCTCGAATGGGATTCCTGCCAGGGCGTGCTTTGGCTCCAGATCGGCCTTTGCCAGCAGCAGCTCGGCATGGTCGGCGCCGCCCGCAACTCGCTGGGCCGGGCGCTGGAGATTCGTCCACACTGGACGCCCGTGGAAAATGCCCTGACTGAACTCGACCGCACCGGCCCGCTCGCCCGGCTGGCCGACGGATTCCGCAATCTCTTTCGCAAATGAGCACCGGACTGATTGATCGATACCTCGCGCAAGCCGCCGACCTCGGCGCTTCGGATCTGCATCTCATCGCCGGCGTGCCCCCGGCGTTCCGCGTCAACGGGGAGATCATCCTGGCCGACGCCGATGCGCTCGCGCCCGAACAGGTCACGTTCATGACGCATTGTCTGATGAGCGACCGGCAGCGCGAGCAATTCGCGCAGGAATGGGAGCTGTGCATTTCGATGATGCATCCGATCGCCGGCCGCGTGCGCGCCACCTTCAACCTGCGCAACGGCTGCGCCGAAGCCAGCCTGCGCTTCTGCGGCGAGCGCGTCCCGTCGCGCGAGGAACTGGGCCTGCCGCCGCGCCTCGATGACCTGACGCGCAAGCCCAACGGTCTGGTGCTGATCACCGGCCCGACCGGGGCCGGCAAGACCACGACGCTCAATTACCTCGTCGATCTCATCAACACCGAGCGCCGCTGCAAGGTGGTGACCATCGAGGATCCCATCGAGTTCGTGCATCAGAACAAACGCGCCATCATCGTGCAGCAGGAGGTGTTGACCGATGTGAAGTCCTTCAACCGCGCGCTCATTCATGTCCTGCGGCAGGATCCGGATGTCATCGTGGTGGGTGAGATGCGCGATCACGAAGCCATCGCCACGGCACTCACAGCCGCAGAAACCGGTCACCTCGTGCTCGCCACGATGCACTCCCCGAACGTGTCGCTGGCCTTGGAGCGGATCGTCGGGGTCTTCGAGGGCAATGCGCAGCGGCAGATTGTGCTCCAGCTTTCCAATACTCTTCAGGGCATCATCGCGCAGGATCTGCTGCCCGTGGCCGACCGCACCCGACGCGTGCTGGCCTACGAGCTGATGATCGCCAACGGCGCCATCCGCAGTCTCATTCGGGAAAGCCAGATCCATCAGCTCGAAAACACCATCCAGACCGGCGGCAAGGAGGGCATGGTGCTGATGGATAACTGCCTCTACGACCTCTACTGCAAGTGCCTCATCAGCTACGACACAGCGTTGAGCCGGGCGCGCCAGCCGGATCGCCTCCGCCAGCGCGCCGAGCACAAAACCTGAGGGCCAAGGTGCTGTCTTTGTTGGCTCCCCGTCATCCCGGCTTTGCCCGCCATCACTCGCGCTCTCCTGCTGCGCGCGAGGGTTTCGCTTGCCGCCGTGACCACTGGCCGGGGTATTCTCGGGGCCGTCGTTTATGGCTCGTTCTTCCAAGCCCAAACCGTCCGTCGCCCATGGCGCTGGGCCCTACGTTTTGCTTGGCCTGGCGGTTTCGACCGTTCTGGCGGGCGCGCTGATCTGGCATTTTCTCTCCTCCACACCGGCATCGTCGCCTGTCCCTCCTCCGACCGAGAAACCTGCCGCTTATGTGAAAGAGAGCGATGCCCAGGTTTTCGGGCGGTATGCTGGCTCGAAGTCCTGCCGGGATTGCCACGCCAAAGCGTTCGCGTCCTGGGAACATTCGCACCACGGGCTGGCCGAACGGCCGGTCGAGGCCGCCCTGGATCGCGCCGCCTTTGATCCTCCCCAGCAGTTCAAGCACGGTTCGGAAACATCCTCCTCCCGGATGCGCGACGGCCGCTTCGAGATCGTGACCAAGGGGCCGGACGGCGCGGTCCAGGCCTTCACGCCCCAGCGGGCCATCGGCGTCGATCCGTTGGTGCAATATCTGATCGCCTCGTCCAACGGCCTCTTCCAATCCACCGAGCTGGCGTGGGATCCGGCTCGCAAAGAATGGTTCAATGTCTATGGCGGGGAAGATCGCCAGCCGGGCGAATGGGGCCACTGGACCGGGCGCGGCATGAACTGGAACTTCATGTGTGCGTCCTGCCACAACACCCGCCTGCGCCGCAATTACGACGCGGCCACCGATGGCTATGCCACCACCATGGTCGAGGCCGGGGTGGGCTGCGAAGCTTGTCATGGTCCGATGGCGGATCACGTTGTCTGGCAGAAGGAGCATCCTCAGAAAGGCGCCAAGGATCCCACCGCGCGGCGGCTGACGACCAACCAGATGTTCGAGACGTGCGCGCCTTGTCATGCGCGGCGCGCGGAGTTGACCGGCGACTTGATTCCCGGGGCTCTCTTCGCCAATCACTACGCGCTGACCATCGTGGATGAATCGGATCTTTATTACCCGGATGGCCAGGTCCGCGAGGAGGATTACGAGTATGCCTCCCTGTTGAGCAGCCGGATGTGGGCTTCCGGAGTTCGTTGCGTCCACTGTCACGACCCTCACTCCGGCAAGACCATTCTTCAGGGCGATGCCCTTTGTCTTCAATGTCACAGCGCCCCGACTCCGCCGGCTCCGAAGATCGATCCGGCAAAACACTCCTTCCACAAAGCCGGCACGCCGGGCGACCGCTGCGTCGATTGCCACATGCCGCTGACGCCTTACATGCAGCGCCATTGGCGGCATGACCACGGGTTCACGATTCCCGATCCGCTGCTGACCAAACAATTCGCCGTCCCGAACGCCTGCAATCGCTGTCATACGAACCAGACGGCGGATTGGTCGCTGCAATGGACCGAGAAGTGGTATGGCAAGAAGATGGAACGTCCCACGCGCGCGCGCGCCCAGACGGTGGCCAAAGCGCGTCAGGGCGATGCCGCCACGGTTCCGTCGCTCGTCGCCCTGACCCGGGAGGAGACGATTCCGCTGTGGCGCGCCTCTGCGGTGAATCTGTTGCAGCGCTGGGTTGGCCAACCAGAAGTTTCAGCGGCGTTGCTCCAATCCTTGCGAGACTCCGATCCCATGGTGCGCCATATGGCCGTCCGTTCGCTGGAGACTTTGTCGGGCAGGGATGCGCGCGTTACCGCCGAGTTTCAGCGTTTACTGGCTGACCCGATCCGCCTGGTCCGGGTGCAGGCCGCCTGGGCCTTGCGAGCCACGGTGGATACCAACTCGATAGCCGGCCGCGATTTGCTGACCTTCCTCTACAATGGCGCCGATCACGCCGGAGGCGCGATGCAATTGGGAATTTTCCTCTTCGACCGCGGCCAGCCCGATCAGGCGCTGGTTTGGTTACAGCGCGCCATCGGCTGGGATGGCAATTCGGCTCCCTTCCGCGACAGCACTGCGGTTGTGCTCAGCCAAGTCGGCCGCTCTGAGGAATCTGTGCAGCAGCTTGAGGCCGCCTGTCGTCTGGCGCCGCGCGAAGCGGGTTATCGTTACCGGCTGGGGCTGGCTCTCAACGAAGTCCAGCGCCTCGATCTGGCGGTCAAGTCGCTGGAAGAAGCGGTCAAGTTGGATTCTTCCTTTGGGCAAGCCTGGTACAACCTGGGTCTGGGTTACGCCCAGCAAAATTTACTGGAACCTTCCTTGGAAGCCTTGGAAAAGGCCGAAAGCTTGTCGCCAACTTCATCGCAGATTTCCTACGCACGCGCGACAGTTCTGAGCCGTTTGGGCAGATCCGCCGAGGCAAACGAGGCCCTGCGCCGAAGCGAATCTCTTCGCTCCCTGCGGGAATAGTTGCCTTCGCCCTCTGCGGGGGATGCTGCTGCGAATCAATTCAGCCGCATGGGCATGACCACGTAGAGGAAGGGCACGCTCGCCTTGAGGACACCCGGGGAGAGTTCGTCGATCAACTCCATGAAGACCTCGTCGCCGCCCAGCGCGAGCAGTGGCTCGATGAGATAGGCCGGGTTGAAAGCGACGGCGACATCCTTGCCTTTGTAATTGATCGCCATGCTTTCGCGCGCTTCGCCGACATCGGGCGAGTTCGCGGTGATGGAGAGATTGTTCTTGGTGAAATTCAGCCGCACCGAGTTCTGCTTCTCGCTGGTCATGATTTCGGCGCGCTTGAGCGCATGGAGGAATTCCTCGCGCGGCAGCGGCACGCGTTCCTTCGTCTCATTCGGAATGACCTGGCGATAGTTCGGGTAGTTGCCCTCGATCAGCTTGGTGATGAGCAGAATCTGGCCGCCCTTCTCATCCTTGAGGGTGAACGCTGCCTGGTTGTCACTAAATCGGATCTCCACTTCGCCTTTGTCCTGCAGCAGGCGGTTCAACTCATTGACCGCCTTCCCAGGCACGATGAATTCACCCTGGCTCGACTCCGCCACATCCACTTCCTCGTCCACCAGCGAGAGTCGGCGTCCATCGGTGGCCACCATCGTTAGCTTGTGTTCCTTCAGGCTCAGGAAGATGCCATTCAGCACGTAACGCGACTCGTCGGAGGAGATGGCAAAGGAAGTCTTCTTAAGCATTCCCTTGATCTTCTCCTGGGGCAGGGATAACTGCTTGAAGTCCTTGAAAGTCGGCAGGGGCGGAAATTCCTCCGGGCCCAGACCCTTGATTTTGAAGAACGACGGTCCCGAGCGCAGGCTGCACTGGTTCTTGTCATCCACTTCCAGTTCCAGCTCAGCCGCCGCCAGTTCGCGTGCAATCCCCAACAGCTTCTTGACCGGCAGCGTTGTCGCCCCCGGAGATTTGACCGCCGCCTCCACCGAGCACGAGATGGTGACATCCAGATCGGTGGCGATCAGTTCGAGGCGGTTATCCTCGGCTCGCAAAAGGACGTTCGAAAGGATGGGCAACGTGGTGCGGTTGCTGACAACATTCTGGACCGCCTGGAGTCCGGCCAGGATGTTCTCTTTCGCGATGGTCAGATTCATGGGGTCTTAAGATCAGTGTCTTTTGGTGATCAACACAATATTATTAAGGGGTGTGAATAGAGAAAACAACTGGTGGTGTCAAGGGTGCGACAACAACTTGCAGCGAGTTCTGCTTGATCAGAACCCAGCCGTCTTTCAGCCAGACAAGTTGGAACCTCCGGTTTGTTCGACTCATTGGCGGATTGTTAACAAGTTGCCCGAGGGTTATTGGGCTGGTTGTTGGGCATCAGATGAAGGGAGTCCTGCGGGCAGGTCGCGCACATTTTCCCAGACCAGGCAAAAGGAACGCGCGAAATCGTCGGGCCGCTCTGCCACCAGTTTCGCCACCCGGTTGCAGGAGAACCAAGCGCCCGTTTGAATTTCTTCAGGGTGCAACTGAAAAGGCCCCTCGTCCTGGCATCGATAAACCCAGACGAACTCCTGGCCGGTTGCCGGACTGGCCCCGAGTTTGAACAGGCGTTCAGGAGTCGCGGACAAGACGAGGCCGATTTCCTCGCGCAACTCGCGGATTGCGCAGACATCGTATTGTTCTCCTTGATGGAGATGTCCCGACGAGGACGAATCCCATTTGCCCGGAGCACAGTCCTTCGTCATCGATCTCTTCTGGAGGAAAACTTCGCCCAGAGCATTGAAAACCAGAACATGGACCGCCCGATGGCGCAGGCCATCTCGGTGCACCACCGCCCGAGGAGCTGCGCCGATGATTTCATCGCGTTCGTTGACGATATCGAAAATCTCTTCCGTCATCTGGAGTGGCGAATGCTTAAAGGTTTAAGGCTAACCCTTGGCCGACGAGAGCATCTCGGTCAGTTGCACGAACTCGCCGAGAGAGACTTTCTCAGCCCGGACGAAGGGATCAAGAGCCAAAGTGTTGCAAGCCGAATCAACCAGCGGAGCAGGCCAGTCGAACTTCAACAATTTCTTCATCATCTTGCGGCGTTCGGAAAAGGCCCGTTTGACGATACGCTCATAATTCTTCCGCAAGGAAGGCGCGAAGAGCGGTTTTGGCCGGCGACGAAGAATCAGGCACGCCGAGTCGATGGTAGGCGAAGGGAAGAAGCATCCCGGCGGAATCTTGAACCACTCGCCCGGCTCGTAGTTGGCCTGGATCAGGAGCGTCAGGATGCCGTAATCGTCATCGCTGTTCTTGGCCATCAACCGGCGCGCGACCTCGAGCTGGAGTGTGGTCGTGATGTTGATGGGGCCGTTCATGGACGAAGCCAGTTCGACCAGGATCGGAGAAGCAACCGAGAAGGGCAGGTTGGCCACCATTTTCCAGTCGGACCAGTCGCGCGGCTCCCGCCGCAGCCAGACCAGCGCATCGGCAGCAATGATTTTCAGCTTTGGATGGGCCCCCAGTCGCTCCTCAAGCACTTCGACGAGGCGGCGATCCTTTTCGACCACCAGCACTTCACTCGCACGAAGCAGGAGGACGTCAGTCAGGGGTCCCAAGCCGGGACCGATTTCCAGGACTTTGTCGGTCGCAGTCACCCCGGCCAGATCCACGATCCGCTGAAGCTGGTGCTCGTCGTGCAGAAAATTCTGCCCGAGAGATTTGGTCAGTTGGATTTGCCGCTCATCCAGGCAGCGGCGCATTTCGGTCAGTTTCATGAGGATGAAGAGAGGATCAGGTCAGGCGTGTTCGCTTGCTGCTGGGGAGGCCAGTTCCTTGCCCAAGGCTTCCGCCGCCCGTCGCAGGTCGATCTCGCTGATCGTGAGCGGCGGAGTAAAGCTCAACACATTCCCGTGCTCGCCCTCGGGCAGCAGCACGAAGCCGCGCCGCAGCATTCGTTTGATGAGATCAATCGTGGCGGCGGATGCTGGCGAGCCGTTCTTGTTTAGAAACTCGACGCCAGCCATCAAGCCCAAACCTCGAATGCGCGCGGTCGGGTCCGGCTTGCCCACCGCTTCGCGCAATTCAGCCAGGAGCCGCGCCCCCAGCCGGGCGCTTCGCTCGACCAGCTTAAGACGCCCAATCTCGCGAATCTGCTCCAGAGCCATCGCGCAACCGACGGGATGACCAAGAAACGTGCTGGTATGGATGGATTCTCCGGTCGAGGCCGGCCAAGCGGCGTCCATCCACTCGGCCCGGCCGACACACGCGGACAGAGGAAATCCGCCGGTCAAGGCCTTGCCGAGGCAGAGGACATCGGGCGTGACCCCGGCATGTTCGCAGGCAAACCAGCGACCAGTGCGGCCAAAGCCGGTGTAAATCTCGTCCAGAATCAGCAACGCACCGTGCTCGTCGCACAGCCGGCGCAGCAGCGGCAGGAAACCAGCCGGGGGCAGGCGGATGCCGCCGCGAGCCTGGATCGGTTCAACCAGGATGGCACCCGTCTTCCTGCGACGGAACAACTGGCGCAACCGACTCTCCAGCACCGGGAGGTCCGCCTCGTTTTCCGGAAAGGCCGCGAACTGGCCAAATTCGCCGAGCTGCGCGCGAAAAGGCTGGCGGAAGAAACTCCGGTGCGTGGCGTTGAGCGCGCCGTAGCCCAGGCCGTGATAGCCGCCCTCGAATGCGATGATGCCCGGCCTGCCGGTCGCCAGCACGGCGGTTTTGAGCGCCGCCTCGACGGCCTCGAAGCCCGAGTTGCAGAAAATGGTTTTGCCAGTCAGGCGCGGGCCACCGCGGCTCCAACGCTCGAAGGTGATCCGCGACAATTCCTGCGCCAGATCCGCCTTGAGCGCGTGCGGATGAACATCGCCCATCGCGTGCAACAACCGGCCCATCTGGCGGCGGCCGGCGGCGACGACGCGAGGATTGGCATGACCGGCGGCCGCCACGCCGAATGCCGCGGTCAAATCCAGATAACGCCGGCCCTCGGCGTCCCAGACATGACAGCCGCGCGCCTTCTCCCAGACGATGGGCCACGAGCCATCGGGATCGAGAAACGTCACGTTCCGCGACTCATAACGGCGCAGACGGTCGAGGATTTTTTGAGTGGCGGATTTCACAGGTTACGCGCGGCGCAGATTAAGCGGCTGTGTCTGGCCGAAGTGCAAGCCCTGCCTGCTGGACTTCGCGCCTCTCCTGATAACGGGCTTGCTTCGCGCGGTAGCGCATCGATCCTCCGGGCATGGCGCCCACCGCACCAACCGCCGCCGGATGCCGCGAAGGCACGGTAGGGCGCGTCTGCCCTCAGCGCGCCGCTCTGCCAATTGGCGCATTCCACGGCGCGCTGAGGACAGACGCGCCCCACCCTGTGCCTTCAGTGTCGAAATCATCTTGGTCTTCCATCCCACGGTTCCCACAGTAATCCCGTGAATTTTCCGGTCCCAACCGAGTTGCAGTCGATTCTGGCGGAGACGCCGGAGATGGCGCGGGCCTTTTTCGTCGGCGGCTGTGTGCGCGACGCGGTGCTGGGGCACGCGCCCAAGGATTTCGACATCGAGGTCTTCGGCGTGAACTACGAGCAGTTGGCGCGGTCCCTGGCCCGGTGGGGGCGCACGGATCTCGTCGGGCGCTCCTTTGGCGTGGTCAAACTGACCACGCGCAGTGGTCAGACTTACGACTTCACCATCCCGCGCCGCGACTCGAAGGTGGCGGCCGGACACAAAGGATTCGAGATCACGTTCGCGCCGGACATCGAATTGTCCGAGGCGGCCGCGCGCCGCGACTTCACCATCAATGCGTTGATGTTCGATCCACGCAGTGGCGCGGTGCTCGACTTCTTCGGTGGACGCGCAGATTTGGCGGCCAGCCTCTTGCGGCACACGAGCGGGGCGTTTGCGGAAGATCCGTTGCGGGTGCTGCGCGGCATGCAGTTCGCGGGACGCTTTAACCTTGGCGGGGCGCCGGCCACTCTCGCCTTGAGCCGGAGCATCCGCGGGTCGTGCCGCGAACTGGCCGTCGAGCGCGTGCGCGAAGAGTGGTTCAAGTGGGCGGAGAAAAGCGTCGTGCCCTCGGCCGGGCTGCGGTTTCTCGAACAGAGCGGCTGGCTGGAGGAATTTCCCGAATTGAGCGCGCTGGCCGTCACGCCGCAGGATCCGGAATGGCACCCGGAGGGGAACGTCTTCGAGCACACGCTGCACTGTTGCGACGCGCTGGCGCGGCAGACGACGTGGGCGGCGACGGACAGCGATTCCAGGATTGTGCAGATGCTCGCGGTGTTGTTGCACGACACCGGCAAACCAGAATGCACCAGCGAGGCGGAGCGCGAGGGACGAAGGCGGATCATTTCGACGGGCCACGATGAAGCCGGCATGGCGGTGGCCGGGCGGTTCCTCGAACGCATCGGCGCGCCGCTGGCGGTTAGCGAGCGCGTCATTCCGCTGGTGGCGTGTCACATGGCTCACTTGCAGGAGGCCACGGATCGCGCGGTGCGGCGCTTGGCGAAACGGATCGAACCGGAGACGATCGAGAGCCTCTGCCGGGTGATGACCGCCGATGCCAACGGGCGTCCCCCGCTGCCGCCGCACGAACCGGAGGTGGTGAGGATTCTCCGGGCCAAGGCCGCCGAGTTGTGTGTGCAGGACCGTGCCCCGAAACCGATTCTGCTCGGCCGGCATTTGCTCGAAGCCGGCCTGATGCCGGGACCGGCGATGGGCAGAATTCTTGCCGAAGCCTTCGAGGCGCAGTTGGAGGGACGGTTTCTCGATCTGACCGGGGCGCGACGCTGGCTCGCGGAGGAAAGCCACGCGGAATTGACGGCGGAGATGCGAGAGGCGTTGCGACAGTGAGGAGGGGTCCGGATCCCTTTTCGCTCACCCGCGCGGTATGGCTGCATCAAGCTCAGATCCTCAGCGCTTCGTAGCGCAGATTTCCAATCTGCCGTGTCGCCGACTTCCATGCGGCAGACCGTCGCAAGTAAGCAGGATTTGGAATTCTTCCACGACTGGCGGATTGGAAATCCGCGATACAGCAGGTTGGGAAACCTGCGCTACGCCTGGAACGCCGGACTTGATGCAGTCTTGGCGGCTCGCCGTGCCGAGACTGCCGGATTCCTTGACCCTGCCCGGGCGCGCGCCTAGCATCCGCCAACTTTTTTCAAGATGAGAATTCGTCTCGCCATTCTTGCCATGCTGGCGTTGGGGTCTGGGCTGGCACAGGCCCAGCAATCCATCGCCGACGGCGTTGCCGCCCTCGTGAACGATTCCATCATCACCGTGCAGCAGGTCTATCAGATCTGTAGTGGCGAATTGGATCTCTACACTCGGACCTATTTCAACAAGCCGGAGGTGCTGGCCGAGAAGCGGCAGGCTTTGCTCAACGATGCCATGCAGCAACTCGTCGATCGCCAGCTCATTCTCGAGGATTTCAAGAAGTCGGGTCTGAATCTGCCGGATAGTTACATCGACGAGGAGGTGAAGGATCAGATCCGCAAGCGGTTCGGCGATCGTGCCACCTTCTCCAAGTCGCTCCGCGCGCAGGGAATGAGCACCGAGGAATACCGCAATCGCGCCCGCGATGAGATCATCCTCGCCGCGATGACCGAGAAGAATGTCCGCTCCGCCATCCAGATTTCGCCCAAGAAAATCGAGACCTATTACGTGACCAACCTGGTGAAGTACAAGGTCGATGATCAGGTCAAACTGCGCATGATCGTGCTCAGCAGCCCGTCGTCGTCGCGATCCGAGGCCGGCCTGGGGCGCGCGCTGGAGATCAGGCAGAAGCTGAGCGACGGCGCGCCCTTCGCGGAGATGGCGTCGATTTACTCCGATGGCTCGCAGCGTCGCGACGGCGGTTTGTGGGGGTGGATTGAGCAGACCAAGCTCAACAAGGGACTCGGCAGCATCGCGTTTTCCCTGTCAATCAACCAGCCGAGCAAAGTGATCGGCGTCGCTCGCGAGGCCAACGATGACTACTGGATCATCGAATACGGCGACGACAGCAAGCCGGTGGTCGCGCGTAAATATACAACTGTCATCGCGCGCAAATCTTCCGGTGGAAAAGAGGAGCAAGTTAAGGAGGAGAAATTAATCGAAGAGAAAGCCGCCGCTGCGCTCACCGCGCCGGATGCCGTCCCGATGCCGGCCGAGTATTACGTGATGATGGTCGAGGAAAAGCAGGTCGCCCACACCAAACCTCTCGAAGAGGTGCGCGATGAGGTTGAAAAGGAACTGATCCTGCAAGAGCGCTCCACCCTGCGGAAGAAGTGGATTGACCGCCTCAAACAAAAATCGTTTGTGCGGTATTTCTAGGCCCTCATCGGTCGCCGGCACCCCGCGACCGCCGCGGCTGACCGGCCCTTTTCACGCGCATGTCCCCACGCATTGTCATCGCCATCGGAGATGTCACGGGCATCGGCCCGGAGGTGGCCTTGAAGGCGGTCGCGGCCGAACTCCCGCACGACCGCGCGCGCTATGTCTTGCTTGGAAACCGACCGCTCCTCGCGGAACTCAACCAGCGCCTCGGCACCGGCCTCGAACTCGGCGAGGCGGAGTCATCCGGCCGGGTGATCAGCCTCGCAGGCGGCGATGAAACTCCCCCGGTTTCGACGCCAATGCCATGCGGGAATCCGGCCGCCGCGCGGGCTGCCGTGGAGTGGGTTCGCGCCGGGGCGCTGCGCTGCTTGCGGGGCGAGGCCGATGCGCTGGTCACGGCGCCGGTCAACAAAGAGGCCATCATCAAGGCAGGCATCCCATTCGTCGGCCAGACCGAGTTGCTCTCCGAAATCGCGGGCACCAATCGCACCGTGATGATGTTGCTCGGCGCCGATGATCGTGGCCGTTGGTTGCGCGTGGCGCTGGCGACAACGCATGTCCCCATCCGGCAGGTCGCTGATCGAGTGACGCGGGAAAATATCCTGCTTGCTGTTGAGCACGCCGCGCAGGCCTGCCGCGATCTGGGTCTGCCGCGCGCGCGGGTCGGCGTCTGCGGACTCAATCCACATGCCGGCGAAGGCGGCAAGATGGGCACCGAGGAAATCGAAACTGTCACTCCCGCCGTCGAATCAGCCCGCCAGCGGGGCTGTGATGTCCATGGACCGTTCGCCGCGGACACCCTGTTCCATCACGCTTATCGCGGCGATTACGACGCCGTCGTGGCGATGTATCACGACCAGGGACTCGCGCCCTTGAAGATGATCGGCTTCGAGAACGGCATCAACTGGACGCTTGGCCTGCCGTTCATCCGCACCTCACCGGATCACGGCACGGCTTACGACATCGCCGGGCGCGGTGTGGCAAGCGCGTCGAGCATGGTGGCGGCGATTCGCCTCGCGAAACAACTCGCGCGGATGCGTCGGCGCGAGGGAGGCTCCTCGCTCGCATGAAAGCCGAGGTGTCGTTTCTCAAGGGATTGGACTACTCCGTCGTGCAGCAATGCATGCACTGCGGACTTTGTCTGCCGACCTGCCCGACCTACGACGCAACGAAGCTCGAACGCCACAGCCCGCGCGGTCGCATCGCGCTGATGCGCGCGATTGCCGATGACCGCCTCGAACCGACCGAAATCTTCGGCGACGAAATGTATTTCTGCCTGGGCTGCCTCGCCTGTATGACCGCCTGTCCGGCGGGCGTGAATTACGCCGAACTCTTCGAGCACGCCCGCGCCGAAGTTGAGCGCGTCGCCGTGCTGAATCATCCGCGGCGAAGCGCGATCCGCGCCTTCACCGTCAAATGGCTCTTCATGGATCATCGCCGGCTGCAACTGGCTGGGCGCGCCATTCGACTTTACCAGCAACTGGGCCTGCAAACGCTGCTCCGGCGCAGCGGCGTGCTGAACCTTCTCCCGCAGCGACTGCGCGAACTCGAAGCCATCACGCCGCACATCCAGCCTGACTTCACCGATGATCTCGTTGTGCCTGTGACGCCGGCACGAGGCCAGCGCCGCTATCGGGTGGCGATGCTGACAGGTTGTGCGCAGGATCTGATCTTCAGCGACGTCAACCGCGACACGGTCGAAGTACTGGCGCGGCAGGGCTGCGAGGTTTCCACGCCGCCGGAGCAGCCGTGCTGCGGCTCCTTGCACGCGCACAACGGCGAGATCGAACTTGCCCGCACCCTGGCGCGGCGGATGATTGACCTGCTGCCGCCCGAACGCTTTGACGCCATCATCACCAACGCCGGCGGCTGCGGCTCGCACCTCAAGCACTACGCCTCGCTGCTCGCGGCGGACGAACGCTATCGCGACCGCGCCGTCCTCTGGGACCGCAAGGTGAAAGACATCCACGAATGGCTGGTGCAGACCGGCTTTCCCGCGCCCAACGCGGCGGGGCAACCGGAGCAGACCGTCACTTACCACGAATCCTGCCATCTGGCGCACGGCCAGAAAATCACCGCGCAGCCACGCACCGTGCTGCTCGCGATCCCCGGATTAAAGCTCGTCGAGTTATTCGAGAGCAACTGGTGCTGCGGAAGCGCGGGCATCTATAATCTCACCCAGCCGGAAATGGCCGGGCAGTTGTTGGAACGCAAACTCGATCATATCGAGCGGACTGGCGCGACCACCGTCGCCACTGCGAATCCGGGCTGCCTGCTGCAACTGGTCAACGGAGCCAGGGCGCGCAGCATGAATCTGCGCACCGCGCATCCGGTGACGCTGCTGGCGGAGGCGTATCGCCGCGAGAGGTGAAGGTGCGCACCCCGAGCCTCAATTTACAAACCGCCCGCCTGCCTCGTTGACGACCTTGTGCTACGCTCCGGACGCATGATGGATCAGACGCAACATTTGCAGGAACCGGTCCTCGTCCACGCCCGCAAGGATTTCACCACGCTGCGCCGCGATTTGACGGTGCAGCAGGCGCTGGATGCCATCCGCCAGCACGGCGTGGCAGAGAAGATTGTGTATTTCTACGTGCTGGATGCGGATGACCGTCTGGTGGGCGTGGTGCCGACGCGCCGCCTGCTGACCGCTCCCCTGGACAAGCCGGTGGCGGAAATCATGATCGGCCGCGTGATCGCGATCCCGCAGACCGCGACGCTGCTGGAGGCGTGCGAATTGTTCGTCCTGCACAAGTTTCTCGCCTTTCCCGTGGTGGATGAACAACGGCGCATGGTCGGCGTGATCGATGTCGGCGTGTTCGCCGAGGAAGTCGTCGATATGTCCGAGGGCGAGCGGACGGATGAACTCTTCGAGTCGCTCGGCTTTCGCGTGTCGCAGGTGCGCGATGCGTCGCCGGTCAAGGCGTTTCGTCTCCGCTTTCCCTGGCTGCTGGCCACCATCGGCAGCGGAACGTTGTGCGCGCTGCTCGCCAGCGCCTACGAAATCACCCTGGCCAAAAGCCTGGTGCTGGCTTTCTTCCTGACGATGGTGCTGGGGCTGGGCGAAAGTGTGAGCATCCAGTCGATGACGGTAACGATTCAGGCGTTGCGCACCATGCGGCCGACGTTGCGCTGGTATGTGAATGCCTTCCGGCGCGAGGCGGTCACGGCGCTGCTGCTCGGGGCGGCCTGCGGTTCAGTGGTGGGGCTGATCGTCTGGTTGTGGCGCGGGACGGGTCTCGCCGCGGTGGCGATTGGGAGCAGCATCCTGCTGGCGCTGGGGGCGGCGTGTCTCTTCGGCCTGAGCATCCCGGCGCTGTTGCACGCGCTCAAGCTCGACCCAAAGATCGCGGCTGGCCCGGTGACGCTGGCTCTGACTGACCTTTTCACGCTGCTGGTGTATTTCAGCCTGGCGGCGCTGTTGTTGTGAACCTGGGCGGTTCCGTGACTGATATTTTTCTCGGCAGCGGCGCGGTGAACTGGTGAGCTTTGCGCCGCGCGGGCCGGGCCTGCGCCTCATCTTTATGAACATGCTTGTAAATTGTTTTCCCCGGGCCGCGCTGCGCGCTGCGATTTGCGTGATGGTGGCCTTGCTGTGGTCCGGTTGCGGCGCCAAGAAAACTGAACCGGATGCTCCGCCAGCGAAGTCTTCAGGCGGAACCGCTGCGCCATCGACTGCGCCGGTGGTGGACCTTGCTCCCTTCGCCGGCGCGATGCCCGCGGCATCCGGTCCCGGCGAGGCGGCCTGGATTGAACTCATCAGCAGCGTGCAGATGCCGGAGATGCCGGCATCGTGGGAGACGAATCCGCCAAGCCGGGCCGAGGTGACGGCGTTTCAACTCAAGCAGGGTGAAGCGGCCGCGGGAGTGGCGACGAAGCTGCGCGAATACTACACGAAGTTTCCCACCAATGAGCATGCCGAGGAGGCTCGCGAGCAGGAGTTTGATTTGCTCAGCGCCGCGGCCAAGGCCGGCGTGACCAGCTCGCTCGCCCGCCTCGAAGCGCTTGAAGCGGCGCGCCTCACCAACACCGCCCTGCCGGAGGAGGCGCGGCTGCAGGTGCGCCTCGAGCAGATGGAACGTGTCGCCGGCGCGGCCGAGACCGCCGGGAATTTTGCGGGAGCGGCCAAGGCGCGGGAAGCGGCCGGGCGCGCGTTGCTGCAGGAGTATCCGAAGCGCGGCGAACTGGCGGGGCTGCTGCTGATGGCGGCGCAGGATTATCTCAAGGCGGGACAGATCGAGCAGGCGCGCTTGCTCGCCGTCGAAGTGGCGAAGAACGAGAACCCGGAGTTGAAGGATCTGGCGGCGGGGTTTGTGCTGAAGCTCGCGCGCGTGGGTCAGCCGCTGGCCTTGAAGTTCACGGCGCTGGATGGCCGCGAGGTCGATCTCGAAAAGCTGCGCGGCAAGGTGGTGCTGGTGGATTTTTGGGCGACCTGGTGCCTGCCGTGTCTCGCCGAGATGCCGAAGGTGAAGGAGCTTTACGAGATACTTCATGATCAGGGCTTCGAGATCGTGGGCCTGAGTCTCGACGAGAAGAAGGGCGACCTGGAACGCTACCTGGCGAAGGAGAAGATTCCGTGGCCGCAGTTTTTCGAGGATGGACCGGAGAATCGTTTCGCGAAGGAATTCCAGATCGACAGCATTCCAGCCATGTGGCTGGTGGACCGGAAGGGCCGCCTGCGGGAGTTGAATGCGCTCACCGATCTTGCCGCGATGGTGGAGAAGCTGCTGGCGGAGAAACCGTGAAAAGTCGCGCGGGGGCGCGCGAACGGCACACCGCCGTGGTCGCTGTAACTTCGTTCAGCCCACGTTCTGGTTCAGAAATTCCACCATCGCCCGGCCGAATGGGGCGAGATCCAGCGGCGTGCGGCTGGAGATGAGGTTGCCGTCAATCACCACGGGCGCATCAACCCAAATCCCACCGGAGTTTTCGAGATCGTCCTGGATGCCGCGCGAGCCGGTGACGCGTTTGCCGCGGAGGATTTTTGCCGAGATGGGAATCCAGCCGCCGTGACAGATGAAGGCGACGAGCTTTCCCTGCTGGAAGAACTCGCGCGTGAGCGACAAAACCTTTTCATCGCGCCGCAGTTTGTCGGGCATGAATCCGCCGGGGATCAGCAGCCCGCAGAAATCGTTGCTGTGCGCGTCGCGGAGCAGGAGGTCCGCTTTGGCGGGATAGCCATGCTTGCCGGTGAAAGTGCGGAGTTCCGGCGCCGCGAGGCGGGTGGCAAAACCAGCCTCTTCCAGCCGCAGTTTGGGATACCAGAGTTCGAGATCCTCGTAGATGTCGTCCACAAAACTGAGCAGCGTTTTTTGCATGGCATTCACTTTAGCCCATCCAGCAACGAAGCTCAAAGGTCTGGTGGGGCGAAAGGTATGTGTCCGGTCGCGGATGAACGGCTGTCGCAGCCGCACGCCGCTTTCCGAGTTTGAATCAGTTTTTGGCGGGGTGAATCCGGCGTCAGTCGTGGAGGGACGCCATGTTTATAGCTGAATGCCCACCATTGAGGAGCAAGCCCCAGCGCCATTCTCAGTCGCCTGGAAAAACGCCGGCACCGCGCGATGGCGGAGACGGTGGCACCATTACGCTCCGCTGGAGCTTGGCGGTCTTCGGTGCGTGCCGGGCTATAAACATTTCATCCCTCCGGGACGGCGAAGGCGGGGTCTCCGCCTTCTCCGTTGTTGCGCCGGCGGGCGGGTAACAGGTACAAACCCCGCATGGTTCAATCGTTGGCCAGCCCCGAAATGGGAAGCAGCGCGCCCGCGTCGCGGGAGAAGTACCTCGAGGCGTTTCGGTGGATGCTCCTGGCCCGGACGCTGGAGGAAAAATTCGCCGGCCTGTATCGCGGTGGCAAGATCCACGGCGGCGTCTTCCTTGGCAAAGGCCAGGAGGCGCTGAGTGTCTCGATCGGTCTCGCGCTCCGGCCAGGCGATGTTTTTGCGCCGCTTATCCGCGACACCGCCGGGCGGCTGGCGTTCGGCGAACCGCTCCTCGATGGCGTGCGCACGTATCTCGGCTCGGCGCTTGGGCCGATGCGCGGGCGCGACGGCAACGTGCATCGCGGTCGTCCGCGAGAAGGCTTGCTCGCCATGATCAGCCATCTGGGCGCCATGATTTCCGTGGTCAACGGCATGCTCTTCGCCAAGCGCATGAAGGGGCAGAAGGATTTCGTCGGCATGGCCAGCATCGGCGATGGCGCGACCTCCACCGGTTCCTTCCACGAGGCGATCAACCAGGCGGCGGTCGAGAAGCTCCCCCTCGTGCTCGTGGTGGCCAACAACCAATATGCTTACTCGACGCCGAATGACCGGCAGTTTGCCTGCCGCGAACTGGTGGACAAAGCCATCGGCTACGGCGTCGAAGGTCATTCGCTGGATGGCACCCGGCTCGCGGAATGCCTGTGCCGTGTCGCCGCCGTCGTGGAGAGGGCGCGCAGCGGACATGGCCCGCAACTGATCGAGGCGCGCCTGTTGCGCCTTTGCGGACACGGCGAGCACGACGATGGCAATTACGTGGACGCGAAGTTGAAATCCTCGGCCGTCGGTCGCGATTGTCTCCTCGCCGCGGAGGAGGAAATGTGTCGTGCCGGCTGGGCGGACGCCGCGGCGCTGCGACGCTGGCGTCAAGAAGTGACCGAGTCCGTCGAGCACGCGGTTGCCAGGGTGCAGCGCGAAGCCGCGCCCGATCCGTTCAAGGAAGAGTGGAGTGCGCTCGCTGCGAAACATCTCGTCGAGGGCATGGCCGCATCGGCCTCCACGCAATGAGCCTCCCGATGAGCATCACCTATCTCGAAGCCATCCGCGAAGCCCAGGCGCGCGCGCTCGCCGACGACCCGCGCGTCTTCATTTACGGGCAGGACGTGGGCAAATTTGGCGGCGCGTTCAAGGCCACCAAGAATCTGGCGGAGCAATTTCCCGGACGCGTGCTCGATGCGCCCATCAGCGAGGATGCCATCGTCGGCCTCGCGATCGGAGCCGCCATCGAGGGGCTGCGGCCCATCATTGAAATGCAGTTCGCCGATTTCTCGCTGGTCGGCTTCAACCAGATCGTCAACCACGCCGCCACGATGTTCTGGCGCACGCAGGTGCCGTGCCCGATCGTCGTGCGCCTGCCCTCCGGAGGCACTTCGGGCGGAGGCCCGTTTCACAGCCAGAGCCTCGAAGCCATCTACGCGCATTTTCCCGGCACAGTGGTGCTCACCCCCGCCACGGTGGAGGATGCCTACAGCATGTTGCTCGCCGCGGTGGCCATCGATGACCCGGTGATCTTCTGCGAGCACAAGCTGCTGTATTACCATCTCAAGGCCGACAAGCTGCCCACCGAAGCCCTGCCCATCGGCAAGGCGCGCATTGCCCGCGTCGGACGTCACGCGACCATCGTCGCCTACAGCGCGATGGTTCACGAAGCGCTCGCCGCCGCGGAAGAACTCACCGCCGACGGTTATGAGATCGAAGTCGTGGATCTCCGCTCGGTGAAGCCGCTCGACACGGATACCGTGATGGCGTCCGTGGCGCGCACCGGCCGGCTTTTGTGCGTGGGCGAAGCGTGGCCGTGGGGTGGCGTCACCGCCGAGGTGCTCGCGCGCGTCGCCAGCGAGGGCTTCGACCTGCTCGACGCCCCGCCGGTGCGGGTCAACGCCAAGGACACCCCCGTGCCCTATCACCCGAACCTCTGGGCCGCCCACCGGCCCACCGCGCGCAGCATCGCCGCCGCCGCGCGGAAACTGTTGCGAACATAATTCCCGCCATGCCCAAGGTTCCCATCATCATGCCGCAACTGGGCGAGTCCATCGCCGAGGCCACCATCCTCCAACTCCTCGTCAAGGAAGGCGATCAGGTCGCCGCCGACCAGGATGTCATCGAGGTCGAGACGAACAAGGCGACGATGAACGTGGCGTCGCCGTGCCCGGGCCGCGTGCTGAAATTCCTCGTTGAACTCAACCAAAGCTATCCCGTCGGCGCGATCTTGGGGCACCTTGAAGTTAGTGCGGAGGACGCCGTCCGCTTTGGTCTCGACAAGCCCGATGAACCCAAGCCGGCGAACCATGCTGGCGAAAGCTCTGCGCCTTCGCCCGCTACAGACTTCACTCCACGGCGCGTCGAGCCGACAATTCGCGGATTGCCGGTGCCCGCCAATGCCGTTGGCGCGAGTTACATGTCGCCGCGCATGAAGGCCCGCATGACCGAGCTGGGCCTGCACGCCGCCGACCTCTCGGGCGTTGCCGGCAGTGGCGCCGGCGGACGCGTCACCATCCAGGACTTCGAGAATTTCCTCTCTCAACTCGAGCGCAGCAAACTGACGCCCGCCTCTTCCATGCGCGTGGCCGTGGCGGATGCCATGCGCCGGAGCTGGACGCGACCCATCGCGGTCGTTGCGCTGCCGGTGCGCATGGATGCCGTGCTCGCGCATCGCAAGACGCTTTCGCCCAAGCCCGGCCCGGCGCTCTATGCCGTGCGCGCTCTCGCCCTGGCTTTGCAGGAGAACAGTGCTCCCGCCGGACGTCTGATTGGCCATCACATCGTTCATCCCACCGCCATCGATGTTGGGGTCGCCGTCGAGGCTGAGGACGGCGTGCTGGTGCCGGTCTTGCGCGATGCCAGCCACAAGCCGCTGGCGGAACTGGTCGCGGCCTACGACCGCCTCGTGGAACTGGCGCGCCAGCGGAAGCTTCCTCCCGACGCCACCGGGGGGTCGGTCGCTACTGTCACCAACTTCGGCACCTTCGGCCTGACGTTCGCCACGCCGATTCCGCTGCCGGAACAGACGCTCGTGCTCGGCATGGGCGCGGCGCGGCGCGAGCCGTTTTGGGACGAAGCCAGGGGTCAATTCGTGCCGGTGTGGGAAGCGCTCTTCACCCTGAGCTTCGACCATCGGGTGCTGGATGGCGGCGCGGCGGGCCGTCTGCTGGCGCGCATCGCGCAGTTGCTCGCGGAGCCGGAGAAGTTGTGACGTCATACTTCAACTTTGGCCTTTCGGTCCGACTTAATGGCTACGCCGAAAGACTTGCGGCAGATTCCTCGGCTGGTAGCCTCCTAGTACCACGTAACACAATATAATTCGCATATTGACCCTGCTTGTTTTTCGAGGAATGATCGGGGCATGGCACCTCGATACAGAGTCACACTCACTCAAGAAGAACGTGATCAACTGGAAGGATTGACGCGCAGCGGAAA